>NZ_CP117460.1:6062940-6669235 GCF_030687145.1 Pseudomonas sp. FP1742
TCCTCACAAAGAAGCCCGCAGCGAGGCGGGCTTCTTTGTGGCTGATTTGAATGATTAAAGCGCAAACAACTCCGCCGGCAGCTTCATCAGACAATCGCTACCCGCCTCGATGGCCGCCCGATGAGCAGCCGTACGCGGCAGTAAACGCTTGAAGTAAAACTCGCTGGTCGCCAGTTTGCCCTGGCAGTAATCGGCATCCCCAGTGCCTGCATCCAACTGCGCCTGAGCCACCAGCGCCATGCGTAGCCACAGGTAGCCGAGGATGATGTAGCCGCTGTACATCAGGTAATCCACCGAGGCGGCACCCACTTCATCCGGATTTTTCATCGCCGCCATGCCGATCCTGGTGGTCAATTCGCCCCACTGCTGATTCAGATCGTTGAGTTGCGCCACATAGCTGCCGAGTTGCGGATGATCAGCGTTTGCCGCACAGAACTTATGGACGATTTTGGTGAAACCACGCAGCAGTTTTCCCTGGCTGCCAAGGACTTTGCGCCCAAGCAGATCCAGCGCCTGAATGCCGTTGGTGCCTTCATAGATCGGCGCGATCCGGCAGTCTCGAACCAATTGCTCCATGCCCCATTCACGAATGAAACCGTGGCCGCCAAACACCTGCATGCCAAGGTTGGTCACCTCCAGCCCAGTGTCGGTCATGAAGGCTTTGCAGATCGGTGTGAGGAACGCCAGCAAATCTTCGGCGTCCTGCCGTGTCGTTTCATCCGGGCTCAGGTGCGCAGCGTCCAGCAACTGTGCGGTGAAGTACGTCAGCGCCCGGTTGCCTTCGTTGAAGGCCTTCATGGTCAGCAACATCCTGCGCACATCGGGATGCACGATGATCGGGTCGGCGGGTTTTTCCGGCGCTTTGGGTCCGGTCAGCGAGCGCATTTGCAGACGGTCGTTGGCGTATTTGACCGCACCCTGGAAGCTCGCCTCCCCCAGACACAAACCTTGCATGCCGGTGCCGAGCCGCGCGTGGTTCATCATGGTGAACATGCAGTTCAGGCCCTTGTTCGGCTCACCGATCAAGAAGCCCTTGGCATCGTCGAAATTCAGCACGCAGGTGGCGGAGGCCTTGATGCCCATTTTGTGTTCGATCGAGCCACAGGAAACGCCATTGCGCTCGCCTGCCTCGCCCTCGGCATTGGGTAGGAATTTGGGCACGATAAACAGCGAAATACCTTTGGTTCCTGCAGGAGCATCCGGCAGTTTCGCCAGCACCAGGTGAATGATGTTTTCACTCATGTCGTGTTCGCCGGCGGAGATGAATATCTTGCTGCCGGAGATCGCGTAACTGCCGTCGGCCTGTGGTACCGCGCGGGTCTTGATGATGCCCAGGTCGGTGCCGCAATGGGCTTCGGTCAGGCACATGGTGCCGGTCCATTGGCCAGCGGTGAGCTTGCTCAAGTAGGTGTGTTTCTGTTCTTCAGTGCCATGGGCGTGGATGGCCGACATCGCACCGTGGGTCAGGCCGGGGTACATGCCCCAGGAGGTGTTGCTGGAACCGACCATTTCGCTGATGACCAGCCCCAAGGAACTTGGCAGGCCCTGGCCGCCGTAAGCCGGGTCCGCCGCCAGACCATGCCAGCCGCCTTCCACGTACTGTGCGAATGCTTGCTTGAAGCCTGTAGGCGTTGTGACCACGCCGTTGTCGAAATGGCAGCCTTCTTCGTCGCCGCTGCGGTTCAGCGGTGCGAGAACGTTCTCACAGAATTTCGCGCCTTCTTCGAGGATCGCATTGACCATGTCCGGGCTGGCATCGGTGGCCCCCAGCGCGGCGTAGTTGCGGTGAAAATCGAACACGTGATCGATCAGAAAGCGCATGTCGCGCAGGGGAGCTTTGTACTCGGGCATGGTCATTTCTCCGGCAGCAGATGGCTCAAACCTACTGCCGTGCACCACGCCTCACAATCACAGTCCAGACGCTGAATGCGCCATCATCACTCAACCCGCAGCAGCGTCCATGCGCACTGCGCCACGGCGGTTCTGACCGAAGGCCATCACACAGTTTCGCCCCGCGCCCTTGGCGCTGTAGAGCGCCTGGTCAGCGGATTTGAGCACTTCTTCGGGGGTGCGCTGTTCCAGTCGTTCGGCAACGCCGATGCTGACCGTGACCGAAACACTTGAGGCACCTGAACCCGCGCGGCGCTGGCGACCTTGCTGGTCGTCCTGGGGACGGCTGTCCTGATTGCGCAGCTGGATGTTGTAGGTGGCGATGGATTCGCGGATGACTTCCAGGTGCGGCATGCACTCTTCGAGAGTCTTGCCTGCAAACACCAGGGCAAATTCCTCACCGCCGTAGCGATATGCCCTACCGCCACCGCTGATTTTCGACAGTTTGCTGGCGACCAATCGCAGCACCTGGTCGCCGACATCGTGGCCGTGGGTGTCGTTGAATTTCTTGAAGTGATCGACGTCGCTCATGGCCAGCACGTAATTGCGCCCCAACCGTTGCATGCGTTCGTTCAATGCGCGGCGACCCGGCAGGCCGGTGAGTTCGTCGCGGAAGGCCATCTGATAGGCCTCATGGGCAACCGCGGCGGCAATCATCAACATCACCTGGCTGCACATGATGTTCAGGGTGAAGGGCAGGATGAAGGTTTTCGGCAACATCCAGAACAATCCCAACAGCCCCACCAATTGCGCCGCGTGCAAGGGTCTTGGGTTGCGCCAGTATTGCCAGGCCAACAACAGGAACGAGGCGATGAATACCGGGTAGGACAACTGGATCAGGCTCATCCAGGCGCCATGCAGGGCTGGCCAGCGGATCTCCGACAGCCACATCAGCAGCGCCTGTGGGTAACTTTGTTCCAGCCCCAGCGCCACGCTGCCGAACGCCAGCAACACCGCGAAGCGCGCCACCATGTCCTGGAACAGGTGCGTACGCTCTTGCCAGGCAGCGAACAAGCCAAACAGCAACGGCAACAACAGACAGCACAGATGGAACACCACCGCGGCGTCTTCACGAACCTTGCCGTTGTCGCGGTAATAGTCAGTCTGGGTGTCGAGCAGGAAGTAGGCGATGTACACCGTGACCATCAGAAACAGTTCACGCTGACGTCGGTAAACCGCGCAATACGCACCGCCGAGCAACAGCACCAGAGTGGGCAGCACGTTGAACAGCGAAGTGAAGAAGACGTTGAGATCCTTGACGTAGGCAGCCGCAAGCCCCGCGAGCAACAACAGCAGCGATGGCAAAAAATGGCTGAAACGTACAGCGGAAGAACGCGGCAAGGGTAAAGCTCCGACCCGGCAAACAAAGATGGCATTGTGCCTGCATTTGGCGCAGCTAAGCACGTGCAATGTGACACGTGTCACATCGCAGCCTCTTTAACGGCAGCAAAGTCGTTCTTCTTAGCGTTTTAGTCAGGAATATTTAAAGACGTGATCGTTTGCGTCAGGCATAAAAAAGCCGCTGTTTCCGAAGAAGCAGCGGCTTTGTGAAGAGACTGCGTAGGGCTTAGTAACCCAGTGCGAAGTCTTCTTCTTTCATGTCCATCAGGTTGTTGGCGCCCGACAGCATGGTTGCAACGTGAGTGCGGGTACGCGGCAGGATGCGCTGGAAGTAGAAGCGCGCAGTCTGCAGCTTGGCGGTGTAGAACGCCTCTTCGGTGGTACCGGCAGCCAGTTTCTCGGCCGCCAGACGCGCCATGTCAGCCCAGAAGTAGGCCAGGCAGGCGTAACCGGAGTACATCAGGTAGTCCACGGATGCTGCGCCGACTTCTTCGCGATCTTTCATGGCCGCCATACCGACCTTCATGGTCAGCTCGCCCCATTCTTTATTCAGCGCAGCCAATGGCTCGACGAACTCTTTGACCGCTTCGTTGCCTTCATTGCTCTGGCAGAACTTGTGGACGATCTTGGTGAAGCCTTTAAGCGCCTCGCCTTGAGTCATCAGCACTTTACGGCCCAGCAGGTCGAGTGCCTGGATGCCGGTGGTGCCTTCGTACAGCATCGAAATACGGCTGTCGCGAACGTTCTGCTCCATGCCCCACTCGGCGATGAAGCCGTGGCCACCGTAGATCTGCACGCCGTGGTTGGCGGATTCGAAACCGACTTCAGTCATGAAGGCTTTGGCGATCGGCGTCATGAAGGCCAGCAATGCGTCGGCTTTCTTCTTCTCTTCTTCATCGACGCCGTATTTGACGATGTCGACTTGCTTGGCGGTGAAGTAAACCATCGCACGGTTGCCTTCGGCGAACGCCTTCATGGTCAACAGCATGCGACGTACATCAGGGTGAACGATGATCGGGTCAGCGGCTTTGTCCGGCGCTTTCGGGCCAGTCAGGGAGCGCATTTGCAGACGATCGCGAGCGTATTTCAGGCCGCCCTGGAAGCCGATCTCGGCGTGTGCCAGACCTTGCAGCGCGGTACCCAGACGTGCGGTGTTCATAAAGGTGAACATGCAGTTCAGGCCTTTGTTCGCCGGGCCGATCAGGTAACCGGTGGCCGCGTCGAAGTTCATCACGCAGGTGGCGTTACCGTGGATGCCCATCTTGTGTTCCAGGGAACCGCAGCTCACAGCGTTGCGCGCGCCGATCGAGCCATCTGCGTTCGGCAGGAATTTCGGCACGATGAACAGCGAGATGCCTTTGGTGCCGGCCGGTGCATCCGGCAGACGTGCCAGAACGATGTGGACGATGTTGTCGGCCATGTCGTGTTCACCGGCCGAGATGAAGATCTTGGTGCCGGACACTTTGTAGGAGCCGTCGGCCTGAGGCTCGGCCTTGGTGCGCAGCATGCCCAGGTCGGTGCCGCAGTGCGGTTCGGTCAGGCACATGGTGCCGGTCCATTCGCCGGAAACCAGCTTGGTCAGGTAAGCCTCTTGCTGCTCAGGCGTGCCGTGCTCGGAAATGGTGTTCATCGCGCCATGGGACAGGCCTGGGTACATGCCCCACGACCAGTTGGCTTCACCCACCATTTCGCTGACAGCCAGGCCCAGAGACTCCGGCAGGCCCTGACCGCCGTGCTCTACGTCGTGGGCCAGGCTTGGCCAGCCGCCTTCGACGAATTGCTTGTAGGCTTCTTTGAAGCCAGTCGGAGTTTTAACGCCGGACTCGCTCCAGGTGCAGCCTTCGATGTCACCCACGCGGTTCAGCGGAGCCAGCACCTGCTCACAAAACTTGGCGCCTTCTTCGAGAATGGCGTCAACCATGTCCGGAGTTGCGTCTGCACAAGCCGGAAGGCTCTGATAGTGCGCTTCGTAGCCGAGCAGTTCGTCACGAACGAAGCGAATATCACGCAAGGGGGCCTTGTAGTCAGGCATAGCGATAAACCTCTGCTGATGTAACCGGGAATGAACGACCGTGTCGATTTGTTGTGAAGGTCAAACAGTTGTTTGAAACATACGTTTACGCCCAAATCTTGTCAAGCGCCGATCTTTTGCCGTTCGTCATCGAATCATGGGAATGTCGGCCACGCGATTGCGTAACGCCGTTGATTGAACAACACGCCATGTAGGAGAGATTAGTTGAGGCAGAAGGGCTTACGCAGAAAAACGCCGCGAACAGGCGCGGCGTCGGAGTAGCAATTCAGCTAAGAATCAAGCGTAGGTATCGATCAGCGTACCGAGCATTTCATCGGAGGCTTTGGCGACTTTGACACCGAGTTCCACCTGGAATTTGCCCTGAGACATTTCGACCATGTTGCTGGCCAGATCCGATTGCTGACTGCGGTCTACCGAACGCAGACGATCGACCTGAACCTCGGAGGACTGACTGGTGACCGAACGCTCGATAGTGTTGTTGGCGATCTGCCCCGAAGCCTGATCGACACGGTTCTGCCCTGTCTGAATAGTGCTCAGACCGGCATAGAAAGCGGTGTTTCCTGAGATTTCCATGGGAGAACTCGTCCTACGAAGGATCAACAGCAGCCATTGAACCAGACACGCCGTAAAAAGGCCCGACAAAAACACTAATGGCACAGTGCCTTATCATAGGTAAAACCCAGAATATAAACCTCAGTCCAGCAGATCCAGTTGTAGATGTTCGGCCACCGCTTCCGCTGTCACCGACTTGAGTTTCGGCACCCGTCCCAGGCATGGCGCGGGAATGCGCTCGGCCAGCGTCGCAAGGTTCTCTTCCAGGCGCGAGGTCTTCGGGTCGATGATGTTGGCCACCCACCCCGCCAGCTGCAAACCATCCCGGGCAATCGCCTCAGCCGTCAGCAGCGCATGGTTGATGCAACCCAGGCGCACGCCAACCACAAGGATTACCGGTAGACCCAGCGCCATGGCCAGGTCCGATAGATTGTCCTGATCCGCCAACGGCACTCGCCAGCCGCCAGCGCCTTCGATCAAGGTGAAGTCCGCCCGCATATCGAGAATCTGCCGCATCGGCGCCAGCAGTGATTGCACGGTCAACGCCACGCCGGCCTCCCGTGCGGCCAGATGCGGTGCAATCGCCGGCTCGAACGCAACCGGATTGACCTGTTCGTAAGTCAACGGCAATGAACATTCGGTCCACAGTGCCAGCGCATCGGCGTTGCGTAATCCCTTGGGCGTGAGTTCACACCCGGAGGCTACCGGCTTACCCGCCGCGGTGCTCAAGCCCGCCAATCGCGCGGCATGCAGCAAACCGGCGGCAACGGTGGTCTTGCCGACATCGGTGTCAGTACCGGTGATGAAATAGGCTGCGCTCATAAGGGTTTCTCCAGCACGGCGTAAACCACTTGGTAAGTCGCCGGCAGTCCCTGTGCCTGACGAAACCGCTCGTAAGCCTCGATCAAGCCGAGGATTCGCGCCCTGCCGGTCAAACCACCCGGCCGACCGGGGTTCAGGTTATGCGCCCCGAGTGCCTTGAGCTCATGAGTCAAGCTGCGGACATCGGGGTAATGCAACACATGTGGACGCGTTTCGAGGCTGATGACCTTCAAGCCGCTGCCTGCACAAAGCTGTTGGTAAACACCGAACTCGCGGAAGCGGTTGACGTGCACCATGCCGTCCACCTGACGCCAGCTGTCGCGCAATTCGTACAGAGTGCCTACACACAGACTAGCAAACGCGAAAATACCGCCCGGTTTCAGCACCCGATACGCTTCGTTGAGCACCGAGGCGAAATCCGCGCACCATTGCACCGCCAGGCTGGAGAAGACCAGGTCGCAGGTCGAATCCTGCAACGGCAAGCGTTCGGCATCACCGGCGATGAAATGGTTGGCGCCGCCCAAGGGACGGGCGTGATTGAGCATCCCCTCTGCGATATCAAGGGCCAGCCCGTTGCTGGCAGGAAAACGCTCACCGAGCGCACGGCTGAAATACCCGGTGCCGCAACCCATGTCCAGCCATCGACCCGGGACAAAATCCTCCGGCAAGCGACGCAACAATTCATTGCCAACGTCGCGCTGCAATTCGGCCACGCTGTCGTAGCTCGCCGCCGCTCGGGAAAAGGACGCCGCTACCTGGCGTTTATCGGGCAAGCCGCCGGGCAGGTTGGGAAGGGACAAATCAGTCATCACCGAACTCATGCAAAAAGGCCTGAATCGCCCCCGCCACACCGTGGGGGTCCTCCAGAAGAAACGCGTGGCTGGCCTGTTCAATCAGACCGATTTCGACATCCGGCAGCAGTGTCAGCAAATCCCCCGCTGCTTCGGCCGGGACCAGCCCGTCGAGGCCGCCAAACAAGTGCAACTGCGGACCACGAAATGCCTGCAATGCTTGCCGGGTATCCAGCTGTGCGAGCAACTCCAGGCCGCTCATCAGCACCGATGGAGACGAAAGGGGTGCGCCAGCGAGCAACAGCCGCGATAGCCCGCGCGGGTCTGCGGCACCTTGGGTGCACAGCAGCGAGAAACGTTTCAACGTCATGCCTGGGTCGGCTTTGCAACCGGCCAGAAACGCGTCGAAGGTCTCGCCGGGCATCCCGCTCGACCACTGCTCATGGGCGACAAAAGAAGGATTACTCGCCAGGGTCACCAAACCGCAGCAACGGTCACCACGCCTCGCCGCCAATTCGGACGCCAACATGCCGCCCAATGACCAGCCACCGAGCCAGGCATCCTGGGGCAGCGTCGAATCCAGTTCATCGAGCCATTCTTCAAGGTCGCTCGATTCCAGTTCCGGCAGTGGTTCGATTTCGACGCGCAGATGCTCATCCAGGCCTTGCAAGGCAGCCGCCAAGGGTTCCAGCGGAGAAATCCCGAGACCCCAGCCCGGCAGCAGAATCAGACGATCACGCATGGCTTGGCTCCGGTCCCAGTTGTTGAAAACAATCGGCCAGTCCATTTAACAATAGCTGTACCTGCGCCTCGCTGTGAGCGGCGGTCAGGGTTACGCGCAAGCGGGCGCTGCCGGCGGGCACGGTCGGTGGACGGATTGCCGTCACCATCAGACCGCGCTCACGCAGCATTTGCGACAGCCGGACCGCGCGCCCGGCATCGCCGATCATGATCGGCTGGATCGGCGTGGAGCTGTCCATCAATTCCAGGCCAATCTGCTCGGCACCGTGGCGGAACTGGCGAATCAGCGTCCGCAGATGCTCGCGTCGCCAGTGTTCGCTGCGCAACAGCTCAAGGCTTTTCAGCGTCGCGCAGGCCAGCGCCGGCGGTTGGCTGGTGGTGTAGATGTAAGGGCGAGCGAACTGGATCAGGCTTTCGATCAGCTCTTCACTGCCAGCCACAAAAGCCCCGGCCGTACCGAACGCCTTGCCGAGGGTGCCGACCAACACCGGCACGTCTTCCTGGCTCAGACCGAAATGCTCGACGATTCCGCCACCATTGGCGCCCAGCGGACCAAAACCGTGCGCGTCATCGACCATCAGCCACGCACCTTTGGCCCTGGCTTCCCGCGCCAGCGCCGGCAAGTCGGCGATGTCACCGTCCATGCTGAACACGCCATCGGTGACCACCAGCGTATTACCGGTAGCCTTCTCAAGGCGCTTGGCCAGACTGACCGCATCGTTATGCAGATAGCGATTGAAACGCGCACCGGACAGCAACCCGGCATCCAGCAGCGACGCGTGATTGAGCCGGTCTTCCAGCACCGTATCGCCCTGCCCGACCAATGCGGTGACCGCGCCGAGGTTGGCCATGTAGCCGGTGGTAAACAGCAATGCGCGCGGGCGGCCGGTGAATTCGGCAAGGGCCTCTTCCAGCGCGTGATGCGGGCCGCTGTGACCGATCACCAGATGCGACGCACCACCGCCCACACCCCAACGCGACGCGCCGGCGCGCCAGGCTTCGATCACTTGCGGATGACTGGCCAGGCCCAGGTAATCGTTGTTACAGAACGCCAGCAACGGCTGACCGTCGACCACCACTTCCGGGCCTTGAGGGCTTTCGAGCAGCGGGCGCTGGCGATAAAGGTTTTCAGCACGACGGGCAGCAAGGCGTGCGGCGAGATCGAAAGACATGCAGGCCTCGAAGGTCAGATATGGGGAGCTATCCTGACTTGTCTGGAGACCGAGTCACGGCCATCGCGGGCAAGCCACGCTCCCACAGGTTGAGCGCGGTTAATGTGGGAGCGGGCTTGCTCGCGAAAGCAGTGTGACATTCAACCTTGATGTCGGCTGTACTGACGCCTTCGCGAGCAAGCCCGCTCCCACATTCGATTTGTGCTGGATCAGACAGCAGCGTTATAGAACTGCTCGCTGCTCTTCTGCTCCACCAGCGCCTGTTCGATGGCGGCCTGATGCACTTCGTCGGCGTGCTCTTCACGGGCTTCCGGCAGAATCCCCAAGCGCCCGAACAGTTGCATGTCCTTGTCGGCCTGCGGGTTGGCGGTGGTGAGCAGTTTTTCGCCGTAGAAAATCGAGTTGGCACCGGCCAGGAATGCCAGGGCCTGCATCTGCTCGTTCATCGCTTCGCGGCCGGCGGACAGGCGCACGTGGGATTTGGGCATCAGGATGCGGGCGACCGCGAGCATGCGGATGAAGTCGAACGGATCGACGTCGTCGGCATTTTCCAGCGGCGTGCCGGCGACTTTCACCAGCATGTTGATCGGCACCGACTCCGGATGCTCCGGCAGGTTGGCCAGCTGGATCAGCAGGTTGGCGCGGTCATCGAGGGATTCGCCCATGCCGAGAATGCCGCCGGAGCAGATCTTCATCCCCGAATCACGCACGTAGGCCAGGGTTTGCAGGCGCTCGCTGTAGGTACGAGTGGTGATGATGCTGCCGTAGAACTCCGGCGAGGTGTCGAGGTTGTGGTTGTAGTAGTCCAGGCCTGCTTCGGCCAGGGCGACGGTCTGGTCCTGATCGAGACGACCAAGGGTCATGCAGGTTTCCAGGCCCATGGCTTTCACGCCTTTGACCATCTCCAGCACGTAAGGCATGTCTTTGGCCGACGGGTGTTTCCACGCCGCACCCATGCAGAAACGGGTCGAACCGATGGCCTTGGCGCGAGCAGCCTCTTCGAGGACCTTCTGCACTTCCATCAGTTTTTCTTTTTCCAGGCCAGTGTTGTAGTGGCCCGACTGCGGACAATATTTGCAATCTTCAGGGCACGCGCCGGTCTTGATCGACAACAGGGTGGAAACCTGGACGCGGTTGGCGTCGAAATGCGCGCGGTGCACCGTCTGCGCCTGGAACAACAGGTCGTTGAATGGCTGAACGAAGAGTGCTTTGACTTCAGCCAAAGACCAGTCGTGACGCAGGGTGGCGGTGGTGCTGGCGCTCATGGGCGATTCCTTGGTTATGCTTGGCAAGCGCCTGGGGAATGGAATACCCACAGACGCGACACGGATGTTCGGCATATTTAAGGAAGACTCATGCACTGTCAACCACGATACGAAAGACCGGTTTACATCTGGTTAAAAAACAAACAATTCTGTTTGCTCTGCTCAGAGGTCGCGGACGACACCATACCGATCTGCATGGCCTGCGAAACCGAGCTGCCCTGGCTGGGCGACCAATGCCATACCTGCGCCCTGCCCTTGCCCACCACCGGTCTGACGTGCGGCCAATGCCTGAAACAACCGCCAGCCTTCGAGCGAGTCGCCGCGCCCTGGACTTACAGCTTTCCCGTCGACAGTTTGATCACCCGCTTCAAGCACAGCGCAAAATGGCCGTTTGGCCGCCTGCTCGCCGAACTTCTTGCTCAGTTCCTGCAGCATCGCTTCGATGAAGATCTGGATCGGCCCGACGCGCTGATACCGGTACCGCTGGCCCCCAAGCGGCTGCGCCAGCGGGGTTTCAACCAGGCGGCGATGCTCGCCCGCTGGCTCAGCGCCGGCCTCGACATTCCTTGCGATGAAACGCTGTTGGTGAGGATTCAGGACACCAGTGCGCAACAAGACCTTAATGCCGACGCACGTAAAAAGAACCTGCGCCACGCCTTCGCCCTGGCCCCCGAGGCTTCGGTCAATGGCCGCCACTTCGCACTGGTGGACGATGTGCTGACCACCGGCGCCACCGCACAGGCCCTGGCCCGGCTGTTGATGGCGGCGGGTGCGGCGCGGGTCGACGTCTACTGCCTGGCCCGCACACCCAAACCCGGCGATGGAGCCTGACTTGACTCCCGCACGCCAAGTCGCCAACGTCCCATCCATCGTCACAGCCCAAAGCGCCTTGCCATGTCCTTGCCTACGTTGTTGTCCCAGCACATTGTCCGTCGTCCGCAGCGAATCGCGTTGCTGCAACACATCGCCGAACAGGGCTCGATCACCCGCGCCGCAAAAAGCGCGGGGCTGAGCTACAAGGCGGCGTGGGACGCCATCGACGAGTTGAACAACCTCGCGCAAAAACCGCTGGTGGAGCGTAGCGTCGGCGGCAAGGGCGGTGGCGGCGCCAAACTGTCCAGTGAAGGCGAGCGCGTGTTGCGCCTGTATCAAAAGCTGCAAGCGTTGCAGGCCCAGGTACTGGAAGCCGCTGAAGAGGCCAGCGACCTGGACCTGCTCGGGCGACTGATGCTCAGAACCAGCGCGCGCAATCAATTGCACGGCAAGGTCGTGGCGATCGAGGCACAGGGGCGCAACGACCGGATCCGCCTTGAACTGGCCGAAGGCTTGCTCATTGACGCGCAGATCACTCACGACAGCACCCTGCGCCTGGAGCTGGAAACGGGTACCGAAGTGGTCGCACTGATCAAGGCCGGTTGGCTGGAACTGCTTGGCATCGATCAAGCTGCAACACATGGCAACAATTGCCTGAAGGGCACGATCGAAGAAATCCTCGACGCCGACGATGGCCCCAGTGAAGTGCGCATCGGCCTGCCCAATGGCCAGACACTTTGCGCCCTGGCCGAGCCGCTGCACCTGAAAAACCTCGGGCTTGCCGCCGGTAAACCGGTGCAGGTGCAGTTCGCGCCATCGAACATCCTGCTGGGCACACCGCTCTAGCCTGCAGGCGCTGCAACAAAAGCTTCATCGATCACCATTAAGGTGGCTGCAAAAACCCGCAGGGAGCCTGATGTGAGCCTATTAGAAGACAACCAACCCACCGACCTCGAAAAAATGGTCGGCCTCAGCCGTCGTGGCTTCATCAGCGCCGGCGCCCTCTGCGGTGCGGCGATGTTCCTCGGTGGCAACCTGCTGAGTCGCAGTGTGCTGGCCGCCAGCGTCAGCGCCGGCTCCAGCAAATTGTTGGGTTTCGACAGCATCGCCGCCGCCACCACCGACACCATCACCCTGCCGCCAGGCTACAAGTCCTCGGTGCTGATCAGCTGGGGCCAGCCTCTGCAAAAGAATGGCCCGGCGTTCGACCCGAGCGGTAACGGCACGGCCCAGGCTCAGGAAGTCCAGTTCGGCGACAACAACGACGGCATGAGCCTGTTCGAATTCCCCGGTGACAAAGACCGGGCGCTGATGGCGATCAACAACGAATACACCAATTACCGCTACCTCTATCCCCACGGCGGCATGCCGCAATCGGCTGAAGACGTGCGCAAGGCCCTGGCCTGCGAAGGCGTGTCGGTGATCGAGGTGCAGCGCAAGAACGGCCAGTGGCAGTTCGTCCAGGGCTCGCGCTACAACCGGCGCATTCACGGTAACGCGCCGATCAAACTGAGCGGCCCCGCAGCGGGTCACGACCTGCTGAAAACCAGTGCCGACAAACACGGCAAGAAAGTCCTCGGCACTTTCCAGAACTGCGCCAACGGCAAAACGCCGTGGGGCACTTATCTGACCTGCGAAGAGAACTTCACCGACTGCTTCGGCAGCAGCAATGCCGAGCAAAAATTCGACGCCGCGCAGAAACGCTACGGCGCAGTGGCAACCAGCAAAGACATCAACTGGCATCAACACGATCCACGCTTCGACCTGGCGAAGAACCCCAACGAACTCAACCGCCACGGTTGGGTGGTGGAAATCGACCCGTTCGATCCGCAGTCGACGCCGGTCAAACGCACCGCGCTGGGCCGCTTCAAACATGAAAACGCTGCCCTGGCCGAAACCAACGACGGTCGCGCCGTGGTGTACATGGGCGACGACGAACGTGGCGAGTTCATCTACAAATTCGTCAGCCGCGACAAGATCAACCACAAAAACCCCAAGGCCAACCGCGACCTGCTGGATCACGGCACCTTGTACGTGGCGCGTTTCGATGCGGGCGACGGCAATGCCGATCACCCCAAAGGCCAGGGCCAGTGGATCGAACTGACCCACGGCAAGAACGGCATCGACGCCAGCAGCGGTTTTGCCGATCAGGCCGAAGTGCTGATTCATGCGCGCCTCGCCGCCAGCGTGGTGAGCGCCACGCGCATGGACCGCCCGGAATGGATCGTCGTCAGCCCCAAGGACGGTCAGGTTTATTGCACCCTGACCAACAACGCCAAACGCGGCGAAGAAGGCCAACCGGTGGGCGGCCCGAACCCACGCGAGAAGAACGTCTACGGGCAGATCCTGCGCTGGCGCACCGACCGCGACGATCACGGTTCGAATAGCTTTGCCTGGGACCTGTTTGTGGTCGCCGGCAACCCGGGCGTCCATGCGGGAACGCCGAAGGGCGGTTCGTCGAACATTACTCCGCAGAACATGTTCAACAGCCCGGACGGCCTGGGCTTCGACAGGGCTGGACGCTTGTGGATTCTGACCGATGGCGATACGAGCAACGCAGGAGATTTCGCCGGCATGGGCAATAACCAGATGCTGTGTGCCGACCCGATGACCGGCGAGATCCGTCGTTTCATGGTGGGGCCGGTGGGCTGTGAAGTGACGGGGATCAGCTTCTCGCCGGATCAGAAGACCTTGTTTGTCGGGATTCAGCATCCGGGGGAAAACGGCGGGTCGACATTCCCGGAACATCTGCCCAACGGCAAGCCGCGGTCTTCGGTGATGGCAATTACCCGCGAGGACGGCGGGATCGTCGGCGCCTGACAGGGCCTCTTCGCGGGCAAGCCTGCTCCCACATCGGATCTTTGGTGTGCAGACTATCTGTGACACACAGCAGATTACCTGTGGGAGCGGGCTTGCTCGCGAAAGCGTCATCCCAAACAATACTCATCTCAAGCCCACCCCCTAAAGAGGCCCCGTCTGCGCTACCATGCTTGGCCGGACGCGGCAGCCTGCCGCGCGCAGGAGTCAGCATGGCCCACCCGTTTGAAACCCTCACCCCAGACCTCGTGCTCGATGCCGTCGAAAGCATCGGCTTTCTCAGCGACGCCCGTATTCTGGCGCTCAACAGCTACGAGAACCGTGTCTATCAGGTCGGCATCGAAGACTCCGAGCCGCTGATCGCCAAGTTTTACCGTCCACTGCGCTGGACCAACGAAGCGATTCTCGAAGAACACCAATTCACCTTCGAACTCGCCGAGTGCGATATACCGGTGGTCGCGCCGCTGATCCACAACGATGAAAGCCTGCACGAACATGCCGGATTCCGTTTCACCCTGTTCCCGCGCCGGGGTGGTCGCGCACCGGAGCCGGGCAACCTCGATCAGCTGTATCGCCTGGGCCAACTGCTAGGTCGTCTGCATGCGGTCGGTGCTACAAAACCGTTCGAACACCGTGAAGTGCTTGGGGTGAAAAACTTCGGCCACGACTCACTGGCCACCTTGCTCGAAGGCAATTTCGTACCGCGCAGTCTGCTGCCGGCCTACGAGTCCGTTGCCCGAGACTTGCTCAAGCGCGTGGAAGAGGTCTATCAGGCCACCCCGCACCAGAACATCCGCATACATGGCGATTGCCACCCCGGCAACATGATGTGCCGCGATGAAATGTTCCACATCGTCGACCTCGACGACTGCCGTATGGGCCCGGCGGTGCAGGATATCTGGATGATGCTGGCGGGTGACCGCCAGGAATGTCTGGGGCAATTGTCGGAACTGATGGACGGCTACAGCGAATTCCACGACTTCGACCCACGGGAACTGGCGCTGATCGAACCGCTGCGCGCCTTGCGGTTGATGCACTACAGCGCCTGGCTCGCCCGCCGCTGGGACGACCCGGCCTTCCCGCGCAGCTTTCCGTGGTTTGGTACCGAGCGCTATTGGGGTGATCAGGTACTGGCGTTGCGTGAGCAATTGGCTGCGCTCAATGAAGAGCCATTGAAGTTGTTCTGACAAACACAAATCCAATGTGGGAGCGGGCTTGCTCGCGAATACGGTTTCACATTCAACAGAAATACTGACTGAATGACCGCTTTCGCGAGCAAGCCCGCTCCCACAAGGTCCGCGACATGTCCCAACAAATCTCCTTACAATCCCCTCTTTGTTAGCTGCCTAAGCAAGGATTCTCATGCAAGCCGCCAACCCGCGTCGCGGGTACATTCTAGGCCTGAGTGCCTACATCATCTGGGGATTGTTCCCGCTCTACTTCAAAGCCATCGCCAGCGTGCCCGCCGTGGAGATCATCATCCACCGAGTGCTGTGGTCCGCGCTGTTTGGCACGTTGTTGCTGCTCGTCTGGAAGCATCCCGGCTGGTGGCGCGAACTGCGTGAGAACCCGCGACGGCTGGCAGTCCTGGCGCTGAGTGGGACGCTGATCGCGGCCAACTGGCTGACCTACGTCTGGTCGGTGAACAACGGGCGCATGCTCGAAGCAAGCCTCGGTTACTACATCAACCCGCTGGTAAACGTGCTGTTGGGGATGCTGATCCTCGGCGAACGGCTGCGGCGCATGCAATGGATCGCGGTGGGCCTGGCGGCGGTCGGTGTCGCGCAGCAAGTGTGGCAGGTCGGCAGTCTGCCGTGGGTGTCGCTGGTGCTGGCATTGACCTTCGGCTTCTACGGCCTGATCCGCAAGCAGGCACCGGTCAAGGCGCTGCCGGGGCTGGTGGTGGAAACCTGGATGCTGGTGCCGATTGCGCTCGCCTGGTTGCTTTTCAACCCGACGGCGACCAGCGCGCAAGCCGCATTCTGGACCAGCTCCGAAGCCTGGTGGCTGGTAGCCGCCGGTCCGGTGACGCTGGTGCCGCTGGTGTGTTTCAACGCTGCCGCCCGGCACTTGCCCTACACAACCCTCGGATTTCTCCAGTACCTGGCGCCGACGCTGGTGTTGTTGCAAGCCGTTCTGCTGTTTGGTGAACACTTGTCGTCAAGCACGCTGGTGGCGTTCATCTTTATCTGGGCAGGTCTGGCGGTTTACAGCGTCGACGCGTGGATAAGTCTGCGTCGTCGCAGCTGATCAAAAAACATACAATTCTCTACAGGCCACGTGTCACGTGGCCTGCATCCATCCTTCCCAAGGTTATCCACAGCGTGATCCCCGGCGTTTGTGCGCAAGTCACTGAAACTGCTGGTTTTTTGATCAGATCCTGAAGAGCCCCGGCCGGCGTGGGCTGGCGGGGTGTCTCTACAGGTTATCCACAGGCAGGTGCACGTATAACTTGGATAACCTGCTCAAGGTTCGCTGCGCAGCACCAATTCGACCATCAGATCGTCCGCCAGGGTTTCCAGGCGCGATTGCAGCACCTCTAAAGACAACGTCAGGGGCACCGCAAGAATTGCCTCGGCATGGAACAGTGGCTCGCTGCTCATCGGCGCCGGACGCACTTCGGTCACCAGCCGCTCCAGACTCACCCCCTGCTCACTCAGCAGACGCGTAATGTCGCGCACAATGCCCGGACGATCATTGCCCACCAGTTCCATGGCAATCGGCTTCCAGGTGCAGGATTGTTCGATGCTGCTTTCGGCGATCATCACGCGGATGCCCTGGGTCGACAAACCCTGCAGGGCGTCTACCAGTTCATCATAAGCCTCCGCTGGCACACCCACCCGAAGAATCCCGGCAAACTGCCCGGCCATGCGCGACATGCGGCTCTCCAGCCAGTTGCCGCCGTGCTCGGCAATGCATTGGGCAATGCGCTCGACCTGCCCGGGCTTGTCCGGGGCGAATACCGTGAGTACGAGATGGTCCATGGCGCAGCCCTCTTGTCATGACTTTTGTTATGGAAAGGCAAGTATAGGCAAGAGGCTGGTTGTGGCGAGGGGGCTTGCCCCCGTTGGTTCGCGAAGCGGCCCCTTGAGTTTCTCCAGCGTATTCGCATCAGGCGATCTACGACTGCTTCGCAGCCGAACGGGGGCAAGCCCCCTCGCCACAAAAGCCCCATCTCCATAGCAGGGCATCGAAGATCATGTGTACAAGTTTTTATATTTAACTGGAACAATCCAATAGTTTTTTGAGAACATCCCGTGCCCCGACGTGACTGCAATGCGTCATGGGGTCGCAGAACGACGTAATTAGTCTAATTTTCACAACCGCAATTCATCATGTAGTATGCCGCAGCGCGCACTACATAACGTTGGATCGATGTCTGCCGCAGGCACACTCGCAACCCGGAAAGCCCCGTCAGCAAGGCCGCAATGCCGTTGATCGGATCGAACCCAGCCGCCAGCAATGGCATGTACTGGTAGAAGGGTTTGTGGTTTAAATGGCCAGAGGCTTCATTGTTAAATTGAAGAGCTGAAAAGCGAAATAGCTGAGCAGAGTGAGGCAAGCAATGACTGAACACGTTCAAGTCGGTGGCCTGCAGGTCGCCAAAGTCCTGTTCGACTTCGTGAACAACGAAGCCATTCCCGGTACCGGCCTCACCGCCGACACGTTCTGGGCCGGTGCCGACAAGGTCATCCATGACCTGGCACCGAAGAACAAAGCCCTACTCGCCAAACGCGATGATTTCCAGGCACGCATCGATGCCTGGCACCAGGCTCGTGCAGGTGTTGCGCACGATGCGGTGGCCTACAAAGCCTTCCTGCAAGACATCGGTTATCTGCTGCCAGAAGCGGCCGATTTCCAGGCAACGACACAAAACGTCGATGACGAAATCGCCCGCATGGCCGGTCCACAGTTGGTGGTGCCGGTGATGAACGCCCGTTTCGCGCTCAACGCCTCGAACGCCCGCTGGGGTTCGCTGTACGACGCGCTCTACGGCACTGACGCCATCAGCGAAGCGGACGGCGCGGAAAAAGGCAAAGGCTACAACAAGGTACGTGGCGACAAGGTCATCGCCTTCGCCCGCGCCTTCCTCGACGAAGCCGCGCCACTGGCCGCTGGCTCCCACGTCGACTCCACCGGCTACAAAATCGTAGACGGCAAACTGGTGGTCGCCCTCAAAGGTGGCAGCAACACCGGCCTGCACAACGATGCTCAACTGATCGGTTTCCACGGCGATGCGGCGGCTCCGACCGCGATCCTGCTGAAGAACAACGGCCTGCACTTCGAAATTCAGATCGATGCCAGCACCCCGGTCGGCCAAACCGATGCCGCCGGTGTCAAAGACATCCTGATGGAAGCCGCGTTGACCACCATCATGGACTGCGAAGACTCGGTTGCCGCGGTCGATGCCGATGACAAAGTGGTGATCTACCGCAATTGGCTCGGCCTGATGAAGGGCGATCTGTCGGAAGAAGTCTCAAAGGGCGGTCAGACCTTTACCCGCACCATGAACGCCGACCGCACCTACACCGCCCTCGACGGTAGCGAACTGAGCCTGCACGGTCGCTCGCTGTTGTTCGTGCGCAACGTCGGTCACCTGATGACCATCGACGCGATCCTCGACAAAGACGGCAACGAAGTGCCGGAAGGCATTCTCGACGGTCTGGTGACTTGCCTCGCGGCGATCCACAGCCTCAATGGCAACAGCTCGCGCAAGAACAGCCGCACCGGCTCGGTCTACATCGTGAAGCCGAAGATGCACGGCCCGGAGGAAGCCGCGTTCACCAACGAGCTGTTCGGTCGCATCGAAGACGTCCTCGGCCTGCCGCGCAATACGCTGAAAGTCGGGATCATGGACGAGGAGCGCCGTACCACGGTCAACCTCAAGGCCTGCATCAAGGCTGCCAGCGAGCGCGTAGTGTTCATCAACACCGGTTTCCTCGACCGCACGGGCGATGAAATCCACACCTCCATGGAAGCCGGCCCGATGGTGCGCAAGGCCGACATGAAGGCCGAGAAGTGGATCAGTGCCTACGAGAACTGGAACGTCGACATCGGTTTGAGCACCGGCCTGCAAGGTCGCGCCCAGATCGGTAAAGGCATGTGGGCCATGCCCGATCTGATGGCGGCGATGCTCGAACAAAAAATCGCTCACCCATTGGCCGGTGCCAACACCGCCTGGGTTCCATCGCCGACCGCTGCTGCGCTGCACGCGTTGCATTACCACAAGGTCGACGTGTTCGCCCGTCAGGCCGAACTGGCCAAACGTGCGCGTGCTTCGCTGGACGACATCCTGACTATCCCGTTGGCCGTCAACCCGAGCTGGACCGCGGAACAGATCAAGAACGAACTGGACAACAACGCCCAGGGCATCCTTGGTTACGTGGTGCGCTGGATCGACCAGGGCGTAGGTTGCTCGAAAGTGCCGGACATCAACGACATCGGCCTGATGGAAGACCGTGCGACGCTGCGTATTTCCAGCCAGCACATCGCCAACTGGCTGCGCCACGGCATCGTCACTGAAGATCAAGTGATGGAAAGCCTCAAGCGCATGGCGCCAGTGGTTGACCGCCAAAACGCCAACGATCCGCTGTACCGCCCGCTGGCACCGAACTTCGACAGCAACATCGCCTTCCAGGCGGCGGTCGAACTGGTGGTTGAAGGCACTAAACAGCCGAACGGCTACACCGAGCCGGTTCTGCATCGTCGTCGTCGCGAGTTCAAGGCTGCCAACGGCCTTTGAGTAAACGCTGACACCGGACGTGAAAAAGCCCTGATCGAGAGATCAGGGCTTTTTCATTTACGCTGTCTCTTCCTGAAATAGGTTCACACCTGTTTCAGGACTAGACATGCAATTCCTGTGGTGAGGGGGCTTGCCCCCGTTGGGTTGCGAAGCAGCCCCATACATTCTTTCGTACACCGCATCGGCAGAATCTACGACTGCTGCGCAGCCGAACGGGGGCAAGCCCCCTCGCCACAAAAGCTGCCAACCTGGAAGTCCGCGCTACACATCCATCCCCAGCTCATGCTTGACCAACTCAAGCAATTTTTCGCTATTGATGGGCTTGAGCAAAAAGTCCACGACGTGCAAATGCATGGCTTCGATCGCATCCTTCACGTCGGCATCGCCGGAAACGATGATGATCGGCAACGCCGCGCGTGGCGATTCCCGCACCAGACGGATCAGTTCCAGGCCATCGACGTGCCCCATCCGCAGATCGGTAATCACCAGGCCGATCGATGGTTTGGTCTCAAGCAATTTGAGCGCCGTTTCGCCGCTGGCCGCCGTCATGCAGTGAATGCCATCCAGACCCAGAATTTCCGACAGCAACTCCCTGGCATCCTTATCGTCATCGACGATAAGTACCCGCTGCGGCGGCAAGTCAGGTTCCAACATGACGGCACTGAGCGCTTCGCGCTCGGCATCACTCAAAATATCGTGGTCGGACATAGCGTTCTCAACATTTTCGATTCGATCCCTGACACAGTGGTCTGACATCGCTCAGAAGAGCTTCAATGTGCACTTCGTCGGAAACTTTTCCAATAGACAATGTAGGAGGCTTTTCCCACAGTTGTGTCAGACATTTCCCATATTTTGGCCGCTGAACTGCCTACCTAGACTTACGTCCAATGGGCACCCTGCCCGCAGGGGTCGACCATGCCTGGAACGATCTGAAACAACGATCCGACACAACAATCAGAAAAAGACTGCGGTAATGGTTATGAGTAAAGCGGACGCCTTCACCCAGGCAGGGAAAACCGCGGTATTGCAGAACATCCAGGGCACTTTGCAATTCCTCCAGCGTTTCCCGCCGTTCAATCAGATGGAAAACGCCCACCTGGTCTATCTGGTGGAACAATGCCAGCTGCGTTTTTATGCCCCCGGCGAGAGCATCATCAAACCCGCCGATGGCCCCGTTGAACATTTCTACATCGTCAAACAGGGCCGGGTCGTCGGCGAGCGACCGCATACGGCCAAGGGCGGCACCGAAACAACCTTCGAAATCACCACCGGCGAGTGCTTTCCCCTCGCCGCGCTGCTGGGCGAGCGTGCCACCCGCACCGAACATCTGGCGGCCGAAGATACCTTTTGCCTACAGCTGAACAAGTTGGCGTTCATCAAACTGTTCGCTCTTTCCAGCCCGTTTCGCGACTTTGCCCTACGCGGTGTCAGCAGTTTGCTGGATCAGGTCAATCAGCAAGTCCAGCAAAAAGCCGTGGAAACCCTAGGCACCCAGTATTCGCTCAATACCCGGCTCGGCGAATTGGCCATGCGGCACCCGGTGACCTGCAGCCCGATCACACCCCTGCGTGAAGCGGTGACGCTGATGCACGATCAGCAAGTCGGCAGCATTGTGGTGGTCAATGAGCAAAAGGCGCCGCTGGGCATTTTCACCCTGCGCGACTTGCGGCATGTGGTGGCCAACGGCACCAGCGATTTCAATGAATCCATCGAGCGGCACATGACCCCGGCGCCGTTTTACCTGACGCCGGATCACAGCGCCTTCGACGCAGCGATCGCCATGACCGAGCGACACATCGCCCACGTCTGTCTGGTCAAGGATCAGCGCTTGTGCGGTGTGGTCTCGGAACGCGACCTGTTTTCCCTGCAAAGGGTCGATCTGGTGCACCTGGCGCGGACCATTCGCAGTGCCCAACGGGTGGAAAACCTGGTGGCGATGCGCGGCGAAATCGGCCAGTTGGTCGAGCGGATGCTGGCCCATGGCGCGTCCTCGACGCAGATCACCCATATCATCACCCTGCTCAACGACCACACCGTGTGCCGGGTGATCGAACTGGTGCTCGCAGAGAAAGGTGACCCTGGCGTGCCGTTCAGTTGGCTGTGTTTCGGCAGCGAAGGCCGCCGCGAGCAAACGCTGTACACCGATCAGGACAACGGCATTCTGTTCGAAGCCCGCGATGCGGCTCACGCCGCCGAGATCCGCGGCAAGCTGTTGCCCATCGCCCAGCAGATCAATCAGAACCTGGCGCTGTGCGGCTTCACCCTGTGCAAAGGCAACATCATGGCCGGCAACCCCGAGCTGTGTTTGTCCCGAGTCGAATGGGCGCGACGCTTTGCGGCGTTTATCCGCGAGGCGACCCCGGAAAACCTGCTGGGATCGAGCATCTACTTCGACCTGCGCGTGGTCTGGGGCGATGAGCGGGGCTGCGAACAACTGCGCCGGGGCATTCTCGATCAGGTCGGCGACAACCGGTTGTTCCAGCGCATGATGGCCGAGAACGCCCTGCGCAACCGTCCGCCCGTGGGGCGTTTCCGTGAATTCGTGCTGGCGCGCAAGAATGGCGAGAAAGCCACCCTCGACCTGAAACTCCAGGGCCTGACGCCATTCGTCGACGGCGCGCGAGTGCTGGCCCTGGCCCACGGCATCGACGCCAACAATACCCTGGAGCGCTTTCGCCAACTGGTGGAAAAAGAAGTCATCGAACAGCTGGACGGCGCGGCCTATGAAGAGGCGTATCACTTCATCCAGCAAACCCGCATGCAGCAACATCAGCTACAGACCCGAGAGAACTTGCCCTACTCCAACCGCGTCGATCCCGACAGCCTCAATCATCTGGACCGACGCATCCTGCGAGAATCCCTGCGCCAGGCCCAACGCCTGCAAAGCAGCCTGACCCTGCGGTATCAGCTATGAGCCTGTTTTCATGGCTGCGCCCGGCCAGTCCCGTTTTGCCCGGCGAACTGCAACAACGTCTGGAACGCTTGCCGGTCGTGGCAGAGCTGAGTGACTGCAGCCTGCGGGAGCAACGCTGGGTGGTGCTCGACCTGGAAACCACCGGACTGAACCTGAATAAGGATCGGCTGCTGTCCATCGGTGCCGTGGTGATCGAGGACGGAGCGATCGACTTCAGCCAGCAGTTCGAGCGCACGCTGCAATGCAGCGAACTCAAACTCGGCCCCAGCGTGTTGATTCACGGTCTGGGCCCGAGCGCCATTGCCGCCGGTAGCGACCCGGCGCAGGCCTTGCTCGAGTTCATGGAGTTTGTCGGCGACAGTCCGGTGCTGGCCTTTCATGCGCCGTTCGACCAGCACATGCTCGGGCGCGCGCTGAAAGAACATCTGGGTTACAAGTTGCAGCATCCCTTTCTGGATGTGGCAGACATCGCCCCGCTGCTTTGCCCCCAGGCGCATTTTCGCGAGGCTGGGCTGGACGAGTGGATCGACTGGTTCAAACTGGAGGTCTTCGAACGGCATAACGCCAGCGCCGATGCCTTGGCGACGGCGGAACTGATGCTGATTCTGTTCAGCCGGGCGCGACAGCAACAGATCCACAGCCCGTTGAACCTGCAGCAGCGGCTGAGTCAGTGGAAGCGGCGGCGGCAAGCGCCTTCATTTTAGATCTGTGGTGTCTGTTATGGGGTCTTCGCGGGCAAGCCTCGGTCCTACAGATGTTGTGATCGGCGGACGACACAAGACCTGTTGGAACGAGCTTGAGCTCAGCGCTATGCTCCCGACACTGCCCATGATCGAGATGCCGCCATGTCCGCCCCCAGCATGACCTTGTTCCACAACCCCGCCTCGCCCTTTGTTCGCAAAGTCATGGTGCTGCTGCACGAGACCGGCCAAACGAACCGCGTGGCGCTGCAAGCCTGCCAGCTCACGCCGGTCAGCCCGGATCCGGCTCTCAACAAAGACAACCCGCTGGGCAAGATTCCGGCGCTGCGCCTGGCGGACGGCAATGTGTTGTACGACAGCCGGGTGATCCTCGATTACCTCGATCACCAGCACGTCGGCAATCCGCTGATTCCTCGTGAAGGCTCGGCGCGCTGGCGGCGCTTGACCCTGGCTTCTCTGGCGGACGGGATCATGGATGCCGCCGTGATGATTCGCTATGAAGTGGCCCTGCGCCCGCCGGAAAAACACTGGGACGCCTGGCTCGACAGTCAGCGCGACAAGATTCGTCGCGCCCTGGCGCTGCTGGAGGCCGACGCGATTGCCGAGCTGACCAGCCATTTCGATGTGGCGGCAATCAGTGTGGCCTGTGCCTTGGGTTATCTGGATTTGCGCCATCCGGATCTGGAATGGCGCAAAGAGAATCCAAAGTTGGCAGCGTGGTATTTCGAAGTGAGTCAGCGGCCTTCGATGATTGCGACGATGCCCAAGGCTTAGATTCTCGCTGGCGGTACCGGCCTCTTCGCGAGCAAGCCCGCTCCCACAGGGGACTTGTGTTGTTCACTCCATATTTGTAACAACACAGAGCCAATGTGGGAGCGGGCTTGCTCGCGAATGCACCACACCGAATCCAACGGAAACAACCCGGCAATCCGCGTCGCCAACGCCTCGCCCATCCGCTGATCTTCGCGCAACCCCACCCACCGGCTCATTCCACGGCGCCTATATCAAAGGCCAAAGGCTTCGCGGTTTTCTGCCCGATCCCATACCAGTCCAGCTTGCGGGTCAGCACCATGAACACACCCAGCAGACCGAACAACAGCAGCGAGCCCATCAACAGCGCGTAATCCTCGGCGCTCAACAAGCCGTAAAGCAGCCCGTACAACGCCGCCAACCCCGCCGAAAAGCTCAAGCCGTGACGCACGCTGCGCAGCACATGGCAGACATAGAAACCGATCAACGCCACACAGCCACTCGCTGACAACAGATACGCCAGGGCAAAACCGATGTGTTCGGACAGCGACAACAGCAACAGGTAGAAGAACGCCAGCGCGACACCCACCAAGGCGTACTGCACCGGGTGTACCGCCAGGCTTTTCAGCACTTCGAAGAGGAAGAAACCGGCGAAGGTCAGGACGATAAACAACAGCGCATATTTGATCGCCCGGTCGCTTTTCAGGTATTGGTCCACCGGGTCGATGAAACTCACGCCGAAGCTGCGACCGTTGAACGCCTCGCAATGACCACCCGACACGCAACTGTTCAACGCCTCTTGCAGGTTGGTGGAGAAAAACGAGGTCTGCCAATTGGCCGTGAAGCCCTGATCGGTGATTTCACGCTGGGCCGGCAGGTAATTGCCGATGAAGCTGGGGTGAGGCCAATTGGCGGCCAGTGAAACCTTGCTGGTCTTGCCCACCGGGAGAACCTGCAACTGGCCGGTGCCTTGCAGACGCAAGTCGAAACCGAAGGCCAGCTCCGTGGCCTGTTGGGTGTCCAGTACTGGTAGCGTCACGTGCACACCTTCGCCCAACCAGCCCACTTGGCTGCCCGGTACAAAATCCAGCTTCTGCCCATTGAGTTCGAGTTTCAGGGCATTCTCGATGCCGCGAATGTCGCTGATGCCGACAGCCAGGAACGGCTGATCGAAGCGGTAATCAGCAAAGTCTTCCTTGATGCCCAGTTGCGCCGGGACCAAGAAATGCCCGCTGATGCGGTTATCGGCATGGAACAGCCGCGCCTCGTAGATACCCCGGGCGCGCAGTTCGGTCTGGACCTGGCCGTCGAGTTCAAAGCGCTCCGGCAGGAAATACAAACGCCCGCGCTCCTCGCCGACGTCCTGATAACGCTCATTGGTTTTTTCGTTGGTTTTCCAGGTGCGCACCGTTTTGCGATAAGGCACCACCATCAGCGGGCCACTCAGTTGCTGGCTATAGCTGGAGCTGCGGGCGATGTCTTCGAGCACACCGTCGCGCAGTTGCTGGCGGTCCTGGATCACGCCGTTGATCATCAGCAGCGGGATCAGCAGCAACAGAATCAGCAGGGCAATCGCCCCGAGTTTTAGGGTAAGGCTTCGGTTCATGGGGACTCTCCCTGTTTGGATGGGGAGAGTCTGGAGTCGGTATGTGGGAGATTTATGGGGGGAATGTGGAGATTTTGTGGAGACTGGGCCGGCCTCTTCGCGAGCAGGCTCGCGATGGCCGCGACTCGGTTCTAAGGCAAGCGCAACATGACCTCTACACCGCCGTCGACATTACCAATGCTCATCACACCGCCATGCAGCTTGACCACTTCCTCAACGAAGTTAAGGCCTAGCCCCGTACTTTTGCGCCCACTGTCCGGACGCGGCAGCGAGTAGAAACGCTCGCTCAAACGCGGCAGCGCATAGTCGGGAATCGCCTCGGCCTGGTTGAACAGCCTGAACTCAATCTGCTCACCGACTCGTTCGGCACAAAATCGCAGCACGCCATGCGCTGGGGTGAAGTCCAGGGCATTCTCCAGCAGATTGCCCAGCGCCTGGCGCAATAGAAACGGCTCGCCAAGCAGATTCAGATCCGCTGCAATTTGCCGTTCCACACGCAACTGCTTGCTTTCGATTCGTGCAGCCTGGGCGCTCAACAGTTCTTCCACCAAGTCCGCCAGCGGCACCGCCACCCGCTCCTCCAATCCTTGGCGTTGTTCGACCTGCGCCAGGTTCAGCAGTCGTTCGATCAACTGCTGCATGCGCGCGCTTTCGCTGCCGATGTTGCTGACGAAACGCTGCTGCTGGGCCGGCGGCATCTCGCCTTGCAGCAGCTCCGCCGCGCCGCGAATCGCCGCCAGCGGGCTTTTCAATTCATGGGTCAGGGTGTGTACATAACGCTCGACATAGGCTTTGCCCTCGAGTTGGGTACGCATGTGCTCCACCGCCGTGGCCAGTTGTTCCAGTTCGCCGCCACGGTAATGCGGCACCTCGACCCGGCGGCCTTCACTGACGGCCTGGGCATAAGCCGTCAACCTTCGCAGCGCCGCGCTCAGCCACCACGACAACAGCGCACCGAACAGCAAACCGAGGCCAATCAATCCGGCGCCATAAGCCAGCAATCGCCGCTCGGTGCGATCGACGTAAGGCTGCAACGAGCTGTTGGGCTTGGCCACCGTCACCACGCCGATGATCTGACCGTTGTCACGAATCGGCGCCCCGACGTGCATTACCGATGAGTTCGAATCATCCGGATTGCTGCGCGTCGAGCGCGCGCCGTACTCGCCACGCAGGGTCAGGTAGACGTCGTTCCAGCGTGAGTAGTCCTGGCCCACCGCGATGCCGCTGGAATCCAGCACCACAATGCCCTTGGCATCGGTGACGTAAATGCGGTGGTTGACCTGATTCTTCGACAGGCCCCAGATTTTCGCCTTCGGTTGCCGCTCGCCATAAGCCTTGAGCAACTCGGGCCAGCGGTTCTGGCTGAGGGTGCCGGCCTTGAAGTCGTCGCGCAGGATCTCGGCCATCAGGTTGGCGGTGTCCACCAGGGTTTCTTCGGTGGACTGGCGCACACCGGGGCGGATTTCTTCCATCACGGTGTTGAGCACAAAGTAACCGGTCAGGCCGATGAACAGCACGTAGACCAGAAAAATCCGGATCCCCAGTGACATCAGCTGTGCCCCGGGCTGTAGCTATAGCCGAGGCCGCGATGAGTCTGGATCGGCTCGGCGTCGGCCTTCACCAGCCGCAGTTTGGCGCGCACGCTCTTGATGTGGCTGTCGATGCTGCGCTCGTAACCGGCATCGGCGGCCACCCCCAGCGCATCGAGCAATTGCTCGCGGCTGAAGACTCGCTCCGGTTGTTCCAGCAGGCATTGCAGCAATCGAAACTCATGCCGGGTCAGGCTCAGGGGCTGGTTGCGATAGCTGATCTGCACCCGTTCGCCGTCGATGCGAAACAGCGCCGATGCCACCTCCGTCACCGATCGTGGCGCCATGCGCTTGAGAATCGCCCGGACCCGCGCCGCCACTTCCCGGGGGCTGAACGGCTTGACCACGTAGTCGTCGGCGCCGATTTCCAGCCCCACCACGCGGTCGATCTCGGCGTCACGGGCGCTGAGGAACATCACCGGTACTTCGCTGAAACGCCGCAACTGCTTGCAGGTCTCAAAGCCGCTGATATCCGGCAGGCCGATGTCGAGAATGATCAGGTCGGCGGGCGTCGCGCGCTGATGTTCGAGCGCCGCCGCGCCAAGGCTCAACCAGGTGGTGGTGAAGCCCTCGCCCTGCAAGGCGAAAATCAGGGTGTCGGCAATCGCCGCTTCGTCTTCGACAATCAGGATATGAGGCATGGCGTCCGAGCCCGCTAGTTAAGTGGACGAACGGTGCCCCAAGGCTGATTCGCCGTCAATCAGCAGTCGGGTTTGTCGGCTGTAAAGCGACGCGCCGGGTTCACTGCCGCGCCGAACTCACGCAGGGCTTTGGCGCCGATCAGCAACGGGTAGTTAAAGCTGCTGCGGTCGGTGAGGTTGACCTCGACGGTGCGCTTGACGTTGCCCAGGCACAGTTCCAGATCGACCACTGGGCGTTTGGTGGGCGCGGTCACTTCCTTGTCATCGTCGTCTTCTTCGGAACGGGTCTTGATCTTGCTGATCCGCGCGACCTTGTGTTCGTAGACCTTGTTGCTCGCGCCTTTGGTGGCGAGACGGAAACGTACCCACTCGTCGCCGTCACGGGTGAAGGTTTCGATATCTTTGGCCGACAGCGACGCGGTCAGGGCGCCGGTGTCCATTTTCGCCTTGAGGACTTCGCCGCCGATTTCCGGCAGCGCGATGTATTCATAACGACCGTACAGGGTCGGCTCAGCGGCCAGAACCGGCAGGGTTACAAGGGCAAGCAGTGCAAGGAGAGATTTCACGTAAGGGGCTTCCTTGGAGAGTGGGCAGCGGAATTTTAGACCGTTGCCTGTGAATTCGTTCGTTCTTGAAATCGCTTCGCGGGCAAGCCCGCTCCCACAGGGTTTTGGGTTCACTACAAAAATGTGGTCAGCACAAAATTCCTGTGGGATCGGGCTTGCCCGCGCATAGGCCAGATCAATCACTACAACAGCCTGACGGGTTCGAATTCGCTAAAGGATACCGCCGAATAGGTGAAACATTCGTCATCACCGATTTGGCCTGCCCACCGAAGCTGCTTATCATGGCGCGCCCACACGCTTTCAAGAGTTTCCTATGCGCCGCCTGCTCACCGGCTGTCTCGTTACCCTGCTGCTGTTGCTCAACACCCTGGTCCTGTTCGGACCTTTGATGGTGTTCGCACTGCTCAAATTGCTTCTGCCCGGGCGCTTTCGCGATTACGCCTCGTGGGCGGTGATGTGGATTGCCGAAACCTGGGCCGAGATCGACAAGCTGATCTTCCGTCTATGCATTCCCACTCAATGGGACATTCGCGGCGGCGATGAGCTGCGCGGCGACACCTCGTATCTGGTGATCGGTAACCATCAATCCTGGGTCGATATCCCGGCGCTGATCCAGGCACTTAACCGGCGCACGCCGTTCTTCAAATTCTTCCTCAAGAAAGAACTGATCTGGGTGCCGTTCCTGGGCCTGGCCTGGTGGGCGTTGGACTATCCGTTCATGAAGCGCTACACCAAGGCGTTTCTGGCGAAGAACCCGGAGCTGGCCGGCAAGGACCTGGAGATCACCAAACAAGCCTGCGAGTTGTACAAGCGTCAGCCGGTGACGGTGGTCAACTACCTGGAAGGCACACGCTATACAGCAGCGAAAAGCGCCCAGCAGCAGTCACCGTTCACCCATCTACTCAAGCCCAAGGCGGGCGGCGTGGCTTTCGTGCTGGCGGCGATGGGCGAACAGCTGGACGCCATTCTCGATGTGACCGTGGTGTATCCACAACAGAAGATTCCGGGGTTCTGGGATTTGCTCAGTGGCAACGTGCCCAAGGTGATCATCGACATCCACACCCGCGAACTGGACCCGGCACTGTGGCAAGGCGATTACGAAAACGATCCGGTGTTTCGCGAAACGATCCAGAACTGGGTCAACCAGCTCTGGATCGACAAGGACCGGCGCATCAAGGAGCTACGCGCCGAGGGCTGACTCAGCTACCGGCGCCGGTGCCCCAGATCCCGCCGAGGTTTTGCAGCAGCGAACCGGCAACGCCTTGCTGACCGAGGTATTGCAGGATCACCGGAGCAAACATTCCGACCATCCCGGTGTCCATGCCCAGGGCGCTGAAGGCGTTGTTCAGGTCCTTGGTGTCCTTGACGTTACCCAGCAAGCCATCGAGCAACGCATTCTTGTCCGAACCGGCGCCAAGCAGACTACCCAATCCGGTCAGGCCACCCATGGCGCTGTTGCCGGCGATCTGAGCGAGGCCCGGCACATTTTTGCTCAGCTCGGAGAAGTCCTGGCCGCTGAGCTGGTTCTTCGCCAGCCCCAGCATCGCACCGGCACCGCCGATGGCCTGCTCCGGGGTGATGTCGAGCTGCGAGCCCAGGGTATTGAGCAAACCGGCGGCCTTGGGCGCCGCCGCCACGATGCCATCGACATCATCGGTCTCGACACCCTCGACATCTTCGTCGTCCTGCATCGATGACACCGCCTTGACCGCATCGCTGAGGCTTAACTGTGCAAAGGCCGGGCTGGCGGCCAGCGTCGTCAACGAAGCGACAGCCATGATCGATGCCAGTGCAAAACCGCGTGAAACGTTCATCCAGACATCCTCTTGTGCCGTGAAAAACCGCTCGATAACGGGAGCGGCAAAACTGCCGATTGGACCGGGTATCCGGTGGCATGTTCCTCGTCATGCATGCATTTCATCTGATCACTATTTTTAAGCGTACAGCACAAACTAAAGGGTACCCCTCCTTTGCCGGTGCCACATACTGCATTTCTAATAGCAACAAGCAATAAGACTCTTATTTCAAACCGACATAAAAAACTATCAGATATGATAGTTGGTATTCGCCCGCACTTCTCCCAAGCTTGCTTCGAAACAATGAATGGGAGCTGGCCCCTAGTCGCTAGCCCCCTTCGATTATTGAGCACTTAGGAAATATGAAAATGGCAGATAGAGAATTCGGTACCGTTAAATGGTTTAACGATGAAAAGGGCTTCGGATTCATCACACCAAAAGAAGGAGGGGAGGACCTTTTCGTGCACTTCAAAGCGATTGAGACTGACGGCTTCAAGTCGCTAAAAGAAGGCCAAACAGTATCCTACGTAAAAGAGTCTGGGCAAAAGGGCCCCCAAGCTGCACAGGTGCGCCCAGAATGAAACAAGCCCCTTCTGGTTCCTGAATTTTCGACGAGGCCCGCGCTGCCTATCGGGAGCGTGGGTTCTTTTTACGGGAGATGCAGCAATGGAGAAACAACCGATAAAACGCAATGACTCGATCATCGAAGACATCAACATTATGTCTTCAGCGTCGGCAAATCCCGAGTATATTGACTCGGACACTCATTCGATCATTTTTTGCATCAACCCAGGCGATCCACCGTTCAAGGCCGGGGAGAAAGTAACGTATGAACTAGTACAAGGTGATAATGGCCAATACTACGCAACCAACCTTAAATTAGCCGATAGTGAACAGACGGAAATACATTTATCTCTAACAGAATAACCTGCCTCATAATCTTACCTCCTCGTAAGCCATCTAAATAAAAAGCGACCTTAGCAGAGTATTACCGAAATACCTGAAAAGATCGCTTTTCACATCAACTAAATAGCTTACGCCGCACTGAACAACTTGTGCGGATCAATCACAAACTTCTTCGGCACGCCCGCATCGAACTCGCCGTAACCCCGTGGTGCGTCATCGAGACTGATGACTTCCACACCGACGATGTCGGCAATATGGATGCGGTCCCACATGATCGCCTGCATCAGCTGGCGGTTGTACTTCATCACTGGCGTCTGGCCGGTGTGGAAGCTGTGGGATTTGGCCCAGCCCAGGCCGAAGCGGATGCTCAGGCTGCCCATTTTCGCGGCAGCATCCACTGCACCCGGATCTTCGGTCACATACAGGCCAGGGATACCGATTTTGCCGGCAACGCGAACCACGCCCATCAGAGAGTTCAACACGGTCGCCGGGGCTTCGTGTTTCACGCCGGAATGGCCATGACCACGGGCTTCGAAGCCCACCGCATCGACGGCGCAATCAACTTCAGGCTCGCCCAACAACGCAGCGATTTGCTCGTGCAGCGGGGTGTCTGTCGACAGGTCGGCGATTTCGAAACCCTGTGCCTTGGCGTGGGCCAGGCGGATCGGGTTGACGTCACCGATGATCACCACCGCAGCGCCCAGCAGGCGAGCGGAAGCGGCAGCCGCCAGGCCAACCGGACCAGCGCCGGCGATGTACACGGTGCTGCCTGGGCCAACGCCGGCAGTCACTGCGCCGTGGTAGCCGGTCGGCAGGATGTCGGAGAGGCAGGTCAGGTCACGGATTTTCTCCATGGCCCGGTCGCGATCCGGCAGTTTCAACAGGTTGAAGTCGGCATACGGCACCATCGCATATTCGGCTTGGCCACCAGTCCAGTCGCCCATGTCGACATAACCGTAGGCACCGCCCGGACGCGCCGGGTTGACGCTCAGGCAGACACCGGTGTGCATCTCTTTGCAGGAACGGCAGCGCCCGCAAGCGACGTTGAACGGGACGGACACCAGATCGCCGATTTTCAGGTTCTCGACATCGCTGCCCTTCTCGATCACTTCACCGGTGATCTCATGGCCCAGCACCAGACCGGTCTGAGCGGTGGTGCGACCGCGCACCATGTGCTGATCGGAACCACAGATATTGGTGGACACTACGCGCAGGATGACGCCGTGCTCGATCTTCCTGCCGCGCGGGTCCTGCATTTTGGGATAGTCGATTTTCTGTACTTCGACCTTGCCAGCGCCGAGATACACCACACCACGATTGCCAGACATGCTTTCACCTCGCTGTTGTTTTTATGTAGCGGTCGCGTCGCCCGACAGCGGCGGCGCGTTGATTGCTCGGGTATTGCCTGTGTGTCTTGTGTTGTCTGTTATGCCGCCATCGCGGGCAAGCCCGCTCCCACAGTGGATCGGGTGTACACAAGGTCTGTGAACAACACAAAACCCTGTGGGAGCGGGCTCGCCCGCGAAAGCGATCTAAAGAACGACCGTGCGGTTGGCGTTCAAAAATACGCGTCGTTCAATGTGATAACCCACGGCCCGCGCCAACGTCAGCCCTTCGATATCCCGCCCCTTGGCGATCAAGTCTTCGGGATAGTGGCTGTGATCCACGGCCTCCACGCCCTGGGCGATGATCGGACCTTCGTCCAGGTCGTTGTTGATGTAGTGCGCCGTGGCGCCGACCAGCTTCACGCCTTTGTTGTAGGCCTGGTGATACGGCTTGGCGCCCTTGAAGCCCGGCAGCAGGGAGTGGTGAATGTTGATCGCCTTGCCGTCGAGTTTGCGGCACAGCTCTGGCGACAGAACCTGCATGTAGCGGGCAAGGATCACCAGTTCGGCGCCGGCCTCTTCGATCACCTGCCAGACCTGACGCTCCTGCGCCGGCTTGTCGTTGGGGTCCAGCGGAAAGTGGTGATACGGAATCTGGTGCCAGTCGGCCAACGGCTTGAGGTCCGGGTGGTTGGAGACCACCGCGACCACGTCCATCGACAACTGGCCGATGCGCTGGCGGTAGAGCAAGTCGTTGAGGCAGTGATCGGCCTTGGAGACCATGATCACCACTTTTGGTCGGTAGTTCGGCGGGGTCAGCTCGAAGACCATCCCGAAGGCGGCACCACGCTCCGCCAGACCTGCGCGGAAGGCTTGTTCGTCGAAACCGTCGGGTTGCCGAAATTCCACACGAATGAAGAAACGGCCCGAGAGCCGGTCATCAAAGGAGTGGTGCTCGGTGACGTAGCAGCCCTGCTCGAACAGAAAGCGGGTCACCGCATCCACGGTGCCGAGGACGCTTGGGCAGTCGGCGGTCAGAATCCATGTGTCTGGGGCGCGGCTCATAGTGCGGTGACTCCTGCTGCTACATCTGTGATCAGAGAAAACTCTGTGGCGAGGGGGCTTGCCCCCGTTCGGTTGCGAAGCAGTCGTAAAACCAATCAATACGGTTTAACTGATGGACTTTGGGGCCGCTTCGCAGCCCAACGGGGGCAAGCCCCCTCGCCACAAAAGCCCCCTCGCCACAGGTGGGAACGATCAATCTCAAGCCTGGACGCTAAGCCCGTACTCAGCAGCCGCATCCTGCAACCACAACCACCAGTAATCCGAGAAGCTGCGGCGAATCAGCAGTTCCCAGGTGTCTTCGGCGGTATGGCGGATCACCAGTTGCGACTTGGCGAACACCGTGCCAACAGCCTTGCCCACCGGGAAGTTGTTGGGGTGCACGTCGTAGCTGGTGGACTTCATCAGCACCTGACGCACGTTCGGGCCGCTGAGTTCGAGGATCTGCTGGCCACCGCTGACGTTGACGATCTGGATGTGCAGGTCGCCCAGCGCTTCACGGAGTTTTTTCTCGGCGGCGAATTCTTCACCGGTCGGCACGATCAGCAGCCATTCATCCGGCCCCATCCACTGCAGGCTGGTTTCGCCTTTGATGATCACGGTCAGCGCACCTGGCAATTCGATGCCGAGGGCCTTGTGCACGCCGGCGGCGAACGCTGGATCGTGGGCATCGCCACGGATGGTCAGGTGACCGAGGAGTTTTTTCTCACGCACGATCACGCCGGCGTTTTTGCGACCCTTGCCCACCAGGCTGGCGAGGTCGGCATGATGCAGCGACGACTCGGCCTTGGCGCCAGTGGTTGGGCGTTGTTGGTAAACATTGGCTGCGGTCATAAAGCACCTGTCTTGAATTCTGTTGGTTCTGGCCCTTGTGGTGGCTGTGCCGCCGCCTTCGCGAGCAAGCCCGCTCCCACATTCGACCGCGTTCCCCTGTGGGAGCGGGCTTGCTCGCGAATCAGACGACTCGGTGCAACTGCCCGCCCACAGGACCCGAGGCCATTAAACGTTCTGGCGCTCGCCTTTCGGATCGAAGAACACCGAAGAAACGATTTCCGCCTCGATCACGCTACCGTCGGCCAGCGGTGCGAACACCCGCTCACCCATGCGTTTCAAGCCGCCTTTCACCACGCCCATGGCAAACGAATAGCCCAGGGAGTTGTGCAGGTAACTGGAAGTCACGTGGCCAACCATGGTCATCGGAATCGCTTGCTTGGTGTTGAACACCAGTTGCGCGCCTTCCGGCAGCCATTTGGTCGGATCGATCGGCTTCAGGCCAACCAGCTGTTTGCGCTGATCACGCACGCAGTCTTCGCGGTTCATGCCACGCCAGCCGATCCACGAGAACGGTTTGGTGCGGCCGACACACCAGCCCATGTTCAAGTCGTCCGGGGTCATCGAGCTGTCAGTGTCCTGACCGACGATGATGAAGCCCTTCTCGGCCCGCAGTACGTGCATGGTTTCGGTGCCGTACGGGGTCAGGTTGTACTTCTTGCCGGCCTCGACGATTTTCTCGAGCACGCCCATGGCGTAGTCGGCCTGCACGTTGACTTCGTACGACAGCTCACCGGTAAACGAAATCCGGAATATCCGCGCCGGCACGCCACCGACCAGGGCTTCTTTCCAGGTCATGAACGGGAAGGCTTCGTTACTCAGGTCGGCGTCGGTGACTTCGCTGAGCAGCTTGCGGCTGTTCGGCCCGGACAGGGTCATGGTTGCCCAGTGATCCGTCACGGAAGTGAAGTACACCTTCAGCTCTGGCCATTCGGTCTGGTGGTAGATTTCCAGCCATTGCAGCACGCGCGCAGCGCCGCCGGTGGTGGTGGTCATCACGAAATGGTTGTCGGCCAGGCATGCAGTCACGCCGTCGTCGAACACCATGCCGTCTTCTTTGCACATCAGGCCGTAGCGCGCCTTGCCCACGTCGAGCTTGGTCCAGGCGTTGGTGTAGATGCGGTTGAGGAACTCACGGGAGTCCGGGCCCTGGATGTCGATCTTGCCCAGGGTCGAAGCATCCAGCAGGCCGACGCTGTCGCGCACGGCTTTGCATTCGCGTTTTACGGCGGCATGCAGGTCTTCACCGTTTTTCGGGAAGTACCAAGGACGTTTCCACTGACCGACGTCTTCGAACTCGGCGCCATTCTTCACGTGCCAGTGATGCAGCGCGGTGAAGCGAACCGGCTCGAAGATGTGCCCACAGTGACGACCGGCCACGGCGCCGAAAGTCACCGGCGTGTAGTTCGGGCGGAACATGGTGGTGCCCATCTGCGGGATGGTCACGTTCAGCGAACGGGCGGCGATGGCCAGGCCGTTGACGTTACCGAGCTTGCCCTGATCGGTGCCGAAGCCCAGTGCGGTGTAGCGCTTGACGTGCTCGACCGACTCGAAGCCTTCGCGGGTCGCCAGTTCGATGGCGGCCGCGGTGACGTCGTTCTGCAGGTCGACGAATTGCTTCGGCGCACGGGCAGTGGCTTTTTCGTGAGGCACCTGGAACAGCGCCAGCGTCGGCTCTTCCAGTCGGCTCAGGGCTTTGGGCAGTACGCCTTCGACCTTGCCGAAACCGGCTTCGCTGGCAGCGCGAGCACCGCCTTCAAAACCATCGGCCAACGAATCGCCGAGGCTGTAGACGCCGTTGATGCCACCGACGCATACGCGTTTCTGCGGTGCTTCGCCCGGTACGAAACCGAGGATGTCTTCACGCCAGATCGGCTTGCCACCCAGGTGCGAAGCCAGGTGAACCACTGGGCTGTAACCGCCGGAACTGGCGACCAGGTCGCAATCGAGCCATTCGCCCGGGCTGGTCACGGTGTGTGCTTTTACATCAATCGCGGCAACGCGAGCGGCGGTCACGTGCTTGCTGCCACGGGCCTCGATCACGGCACTGCCGGTCAGGATGCGAATGCCTTTGGCGCGCGCTTCTTCCACCAGCGCACCGCGAGGGTTGCTGCGGGCGTCGGCGATGGCCACCACTTGCAGGCTGGCGTCGAGCCAGTCCAGGGCAACGCGGTAGGCGTGGTCGTTGTTGGTCGACAGCACCAGTTTCTTGCCCGGTGCCACGCCATAGCGACGTACATAAGTCGACACAGCGCCGGCGAGCATGTTGCCCGGCACGTCGTTGTTGCCATAAACCAGTGGACGCTCGTGAGCACCGGTCGCCAGCACCACGCGCTTGGCGCGAACCCGGTGGATGCGCTGACGCACCTGGCCGATCGGGGCGCGGTCGCCGAGGTGATCGGTGAGGCGCTCGTGAATGGTCAGGAAGTTATGGTCGTGGTAACCATTGACCGTGGCGCGCGGCAACAGCAGCACGTCAGGGGTGTTTTTCAGCTCGGCGATGACGCTGGCAACCCACTCGGTAGCTGGTTTGCCATCGAGGCTTTCGCGGGAGTCGAGCAGACTGCCGCCGAACTCTTCCTGCTCATCGGCCAGGATCACACGGGCGCCGCTGCGGGCAGCCGCCAGTGCAGCCGCCAGACCCGCAGGGCCAGCGCCGACGATCAGCACGTCGCAGTGCTGGTTCATGTAGTCGTAGGTGTCCGGATCGTTCTCGGTCGGCGAACGGCCAAGACCGGCGGCCTTACGAATGTACTTCTCGTAGGTCATCCAGAAGGATTGCGGGTACATGAAGGTTTTGTAGTAGAAGCCCGGCGGCATCAGCTTGCCGCCGACCTTGCCGAGAATCCCCATCATGTCGTTGTTCACGCTCGGCCAGCCGTTGGTGCTGGTGGCGACCAGGCCTTGGTACAGCGCTTGTTGCGTGGCGCGTACGTTGGGGATCTGCGTGGCTTCGGTCGCACCGATCTGCAGCACGGCGTTCGGCTCTTCGGCACCGGCGGCGAAGATGCCGCGTGGGCGCGAATACTTGAAGCTGCGGCCGATGATGTCGACACCGTTGGCCAGCAACGCGGCGGCCAGCGAGTCGCCTTCAAAGCCTTTGTAGACCTGGCCGTTGAAGGTGAAGCTCAGCACTTTGTTGCGGTCGATGCGTCCGCCGTTGGACAGGCGATTGATCTGGCTCATACCTTCTCTCCCAGAGCCGTGGCGGCCGCTTTCGGGCTGTCGGTCTTGTCGGTGAACTGCGGCTTGGCGCCGATCTTGTAGGTTTCGAGAATCTCGTAGGTCACGGTGTCACGGGTCACGTTGAAGTACTGACGGCAACCGGCGACGTGATCCCACAGTTCGTGGTGCAGACCGCGAGGGTTATCGCGGAAGAACATGTAGTCGCCCCACTCCTCGTCGGTGCAGCTGTTCGGGTCCAGTGGGCGCGGGATGTGCGCCTGGCCGGATGCATGGAATTCCTCTTCGGAGCGCAGTTCGCCACAGTGAGGACAGAAGATATGCAACATAGGGATTTCTCCTGTTAGTGGGCGACTGCTGCAGCGCCGTGTTCGTCGATCAACGCACCGCTGTGGAAGCGGTCGATGGAGAAAGGTGCAGCCAATGGATGCATTTCACCCTTGGCCAGGCTGGCGGCAAACACGTTGCCCGAGCCAGGTGTTGCTTTGAAGCCACCGGTGCCCCAACCGCAGTTGAAGAACATGTTCGGTACCGGAGTCTTCGAGATGATCGGGCAGGCATCCGGCGTGGTGTCGACGATGCCGCCCCACTGACGGTTCATGCGCACGCGCGACAGCACCGGGAACATCTCGACGATGGCCTGGATGGTGTGCTCGATCACCGGATAAGAACCACGCTGGCCGTAGCCGTTGTAGCCGTCGATACCGGCGCCGATCACCAGGTCGCCCTTGTCGGACTGGCTGATGTAACCGTGCACGGCGTTGGACATGATCACGCTGTCGATAATCGGCTTGATCGGCTCGGACACCAGCGCTTGCAGCGGGTGCGATTCGATCGGCAGACGGAAACCGGCGAGTTTGGCCATGTGCCCGGAGTTACCGGCGGTGACCACACCGACGCGCTTGGCGCCGATGAAGCCCTTGTTGGTTTCAACACCGATGCACACACCGTTTTCCTTGCGGAAACCGATCACTTCGGTCTGTTGGATCAGGTCCACGCCCAAGGCGTCGGCGGCACGGGCAAAGCCCCACGCCACGGCATCGTGACGGGCCACGCCGCCGCGACGCTGGACGGTAGCGCCCATCACCGGGTAGCGGGTGTTCTTGGAGCAGTCGAGGTACGGGATCTCGTCCGCCACTTGCTTGGCATCGAGCAGTTCGCCGTCCACGCCGTTGAGGCGGTTGGCGCTGACCCGACGCTCGGAATCACGAATGTCCTGCAGGGTGTGGCACAGGTTGTAGACGCCGCGCTGGGAGAACATCACGTTGTAGTTCAGGTCCTGGGACAGGCCTTCCCACAGTTTCATCGCGTGTTCGTACAGGTGCGCCGACTCGTCCCACAGGTAGTTGGAGCGAACGATGGTGGTGTTGCGCGCGGTGTTACCGCCGCCCAGCCAGCCTTTCTCGACCACGGCTACGTTGGTGATGCCGTGTTCCTTGGCCAGGTAGTAGGCGGTCGCCAGACCATGCCCGCCACCGCCGACGATGACCACGTCATAGACCTTTTTCGGGGTCGGCGTGCGCCACATGCGCTGCCAGTTTTCATGGTGGCTGAGGGAGTGTTTGAAGAGGCCGAAGCCCGAATAGCGTTGCATAGTCATTTACTCCAAAACCGCGCTCAGCGATAAACCGGGAAGTCCGCGCACAGGGCCGCCACATGCTGCGCGACATTGGCCTCGACATCGGCGTCGCCGAGGTTGTCGAGGATGTCGCAGATCCAGCCAGCCAGTTCAACGCACTGGGTAACCTTGAAGCCGCGAGTGGTCACCGCCGGGGTGCCGATGCGCAGGCCGGAGGTCACGAACGGCGACTGTGGATCGTTCGGGACAGCGTTCTTGTTCACGGTGATGTGGGCGCGACCGAGTGCTGCGTCCGCCTCTTTGCCGGTGAGGCCCTGACGGATCAGGCTGACCAGGAACAGGTGGTTATCGGTACCGCCGGACACTACATCGTAGCCGCGTTTGATAAATACGCCGGCCATCGCCTGGGCGTTGTCGATCACTTGTTGCTGGTAGGCCTTGAAGCCGGGCTCCAATGCTTCCTTGAAGCACACCGCCTTACCGGCGATCACGTGCATCAGCGGGCCGCCCTGGGCACCAGGGAATACCGCGGCGTTGAGCTTCTTCTCGATTTCTTCGTTGGCCTTGGCCAGGATCAGGCCACCACGTGGACCGCGCAGGGTCTTGTGGGTGGTGGTGGTCACTACGTCGGCGTATGGCAGCGGGTTCGGGTACAGGCCAGCGGCGACCAGACCGGCGACGTGCGCCATGTCAACGAACAGCAGCGCACCGACCTTGTCGGCGATCTGACGGAAACGCGGGAAGTCGAGGGTCTTGGAGTACGCCGAGAAGCCGGCAACGATCATCTTCGGTTGGCACTCGACGGCCAGACGCTCGACTTCGTCGTAGTCGATCAGCCCGGTCTTGGTGTCGATGCCGTACTGCACGGCGTTGTACAGCTTGCCCGAGGACGACACTTTCGCGCCGTGGGTCAAGTGACCGCCATGGGCCAGGCTCATGCCCAGAATGGTGTCGCCGGCTTGCAGCAGGGCCAGGTAAACGGCGCTGTTGGCCGAAGAACCGGAGTGCGGCTGGACGTTGGCGTAATCGGCGCCGAACAGTTGCTTGGCGCGTTCGATGGCCAGGGCTTCGACTTTATCGACATGCTCGCAGCCGCCGTAGTAGCGCTTGCCCGGATAGCCTTCGGCATATTTGTTGGTCAGGCCGCTGCCTTGCGCTTCCATCACGCGTTTGCTGGTGTAGTTCTCTGACGCGATCAGCTCGATGTGATCTTCCTGACGTTGCTCCTCGGCATTCATCGCCGCCAGCAGTGCATCGTCGTAACCCTGGATCTGGTCTTGCTTGCTGAACATCGCGTCTCTCCCAGCGGCATCTATGCGCCATTCGTCTCGGTAAGGCACTGGCGTTACGGCAGTGCCCTTTGGATGCGATGGTATGACCGGCGCAGACAGGTCAAATGCCTATGGACGCCACGCAAAGGTGCGTTTACGACATGGGATGAAATGGCTGAGCGGACACAATCTTCAATCCAGCGAAGATCCCCTGTGGGAGCGGGCTTGCTCGCGAATGCGGTGTGTCATCCACCGTTGATATCGAATGACCTGACGCATTCGCGAGCAAGCCCGCTCCCACAAGGGTCAGGCAGCAATCTGGCGAACGAGTAGCAGCAGCAAAAAATGCAGCGGATACAGGGTATAAGCCCAGCGACGCATCGGTGGCGGCGGTTTTAATCGGCCGGCGTGGCGCAGCAAAAGCAGACCGGCCAATGGCGCGATCAGACAAGTGGCAATGCCGAGCACGGCGGACGCGTTACCGAACCGGGCGGCCTGATACAGAACCTCCCACTGATTGGCCGCCAGGCACACCAACCCCGGCAGCAGGCTGAAATACCAGGGCCGCCGGATCACCAGCAACATCGCCAGTGGCAACAGCACACCGAAGAAACCGAACATCAGTCGCTCCGGGAACAGTGCCGCCAGCAACAAGGCAAGCGCCGCCAACAGTCGCGATTGCAGCGTCCTGTGCTGCCAGCCACGCGCCAGCAACAACCCCAGGGCGAGCGTGGGCAACACGTTTAAGGTGCCGGGATCGGGGATGTACATCCGGTAGGGAATTTCGCTCAGGGCACTAAACAGCAACAACCAACCGAGGTAGTGCCACTGGCTGTCGGTCGCCACTGTACGGACACGCGACAGGTTCGCCGCCATCGCCAGACAGAACCACGGGAACGCCAACCTGCCCGGAACATAAAGGATATCGACGGAATAACCGACATATCGCAGGTGATCGAGCACCATGCTCAGCAGTGCCAGCCACTTGAGCAGATCCAGTGCACCGTCCCGTTGAGTCATGTGCATAATTGCCCAAGGCATTTGTATTTTTCTGACAGACTCACCCCGTGTGCTCCCCGGACGATCTTCGGTAAAGTGCGCACCATCATTGACCAACGAAGCGCCACAAGCGCCTCGATCACGGAAGCCGGCCATGACCGACAAGAGCCAACAATTCGCCAGCGACAACTATTCCGGTATCTGCCCTGAAGCCTGGGCTGCCATGGAACAGGCCAACCACGGCCACCAGCGCGCTTACGGCGACGATGAGTGGACCGCACGCGCTGCGGATCAATTCCGCAAACTGTTCGAAACCGACTGCGAAGTATTCTTCGCCTTCAACGGCACCGCCGCCAACTCATTGGCCCTGTCGTCGCTGTGTCAGAGTTACCACAGCGTGATCTGCTCGGAAACCGCCCACGTCGAAACCGACGAATGCGGCGCGCCGGAGTTTTTCTCCAACGGTTCCAAGCTGCTTATCGCCCGCACCGAAAACGGCAAATTGACGCCGGAATCGATCCGCGAAATCGCCCTCAAGCGCCAGGACATCCACTACCCTAAACCGCGCGTCGTGACCCTGACCCAGGCCACTGAAGTCGGCAGCGTGTACACCCCGGAAGAAATCCGCGCCATCAGCGTCACCTGCAAGGAACTGGGCCTGAACCTGCACATGGACGGCGCTCGTTTCTCCAACGCCTGCGCATACCTGGGCTGCTCGCCAGCCGACCTGACCTGGAAGGCCGGCGTCGACGTGCTGTGCTTCGGCGGTACGAAAAACGGCATGGCGGTGGGCGAAGCGATTCTGTTCTTCAACCACAAACTGGCCGAAGACTTCGATTACCGCTGCAAACAGGCCGGGCAACTGGCGTCGAAGATGCGTTTTCTCTCCGCGCCATGGGTCGGGATCCTGGAAAACGATGCCTGGCTCAAATACGCCCGCCACGCCAACCATTGCGCGCAGTTGCTGGCCGAGCTGGTAAGCGACATTCCTGGCGTGGAACTGATGTTCCCGGTGCAGGCCAACGGCGTGTTCCTGCAACTCTCGGAACCGGCCATCGCCGCGCTGACCGCCAAGGGCTGGCGCTTCTACACCTTCATCGGTAACGGCGGCGCGCGTTTCATGTGTTCGTGGGACACCGAAGAAGAACGCGTGCGGGAACTGGCGGCGGATATCCGGCAAGTGATGACGGCCTGAAGCCTTACCCAGCTTTTGCGGTGAGGGGGCTTGCCCTAATGCCAGTCAGTTAATCGCAATCCATGTGGGAGCGGGCTTGCTCGCGAAGAGGGAGTGTCAGTCGACATTAATGTTGCCTGTCACTCCCTCTTCGCGAGCAAGCCCGCTCCCACAGGTTCGGCATCTTAATTGACTGGCATTAGCCCCCCCTCGCCACATAAAGCCCTCATGCGAAATGATCACGGAAGAGTTGGTCTACATTGACTGGCGAGCCGTTTCGATCCGCCCGGATCACCCATCAGGAGCGTCCGCATGTCATTACAAGGCAAAACCCTGTTCATCACCGGCGCCAGCCGCGGGATCGGCCGCGAAATCGCGCTGCGAGCAGCAAAGGATGGGGCCAACATCGTGATTGCCGCGAAAAGCGCCGCCCCTCACCCCAAACTGCCTGGCACCATCTTCAGCGTGGCAGCGGAAGTCGAAGCCGCGGGTGGCAAGGCGCTGGCCCTGGAGGTGGATGTGCGCGATGAAACCATCGTGCAGCAGGCCATGATTAACGCCAGCGAGCATTTCGGCGGCATCGATGCGCTGATCAATAATGCCGGGGCGATCAAACTGACCGGGGTGCAGCACATCGAACTCAAGCGCTTCGACTTGATGCACCAGATCAACACTCGTGCCGTGCTGCTGTGCAGTCAGGCCGCCCTGCCCTATCTGAAAAAAACCGGCGGCCACATCCTCAACCTGTCACCGCCGCTGAACCTGGCCACCAAATGGTTTGCCCAATACAGTCCCTACACGATCACCAAGTACGGCATGAGCATGCTCACCCTGGGCATGAGCGAGGAATTCGCCGCCTACGGCATCAGCGTCAACTCCCTGTGGCCGCAGACCATGATTGCCACGGCCGCCATCGAGTTTCAGCTGGGCTCGCGGGAGTCGTTCAAACATGCGCGCACACCGGCGATCATGGCGGATGCCGCCCACGTCATTCTGGACAGCAGCGGCCGCAGCATTACCGGTCGGTTGCTGATCGATGAAGAAATACTGGGTGAGCACGGGGTGACGGATTTTGAAGGGTATCGATTTGCGCCGGGCACAACCGACACCCTGATGCCCGACCTGTTTATCGACTGAAAACCGACCTTTGTGGGAGCGAGCCGGCTCGCTCCCACAGGTTTCGACGCAAGCATCAAGAGTTGGTTGCAGCCGATGTCAAAACTCGATCCGCACATCACCCTTCGGCACACTGCAGCACGACAGGATGAACCCTTCGGCTTCGTCTTCCTCGGTAATCCCGCCGTTGTGCTCCATTTCGACCTCGCCGCCCAGCTTCATCACCTTGCACGTCCCGCAGATCCCCATCCCGCAGGCCTTGGGAATCAACAGGCCAAGCTTGGCGGCCGCTGCGTGGACGGTTTCGCCCGGGCCCACGCGGATGCTCTTGCCGGAGGCGGTGAACTCCACCTGATGCAGATCCGCCGCGTCGATTTCCGGAGCATCCGCTGCCTGTTCGGCTTGTTCCACGGCGTCGGCACGAGCTTCCGGCGGCGTCGCGCCGAAGGACTCTTCGTGATAACGCTTCATGTCGAAACCCGCCGCCTCGAGCATGCGCTTGACCGCGTTCATGTACGGGGTCGGGCCGCAGCAGAAGACTTCACGCTCAAGGAAGTCCGGCGCCATCAGTTCGAGCATCTTGTGGTTCAGGTAACCGCGATAACCGGCCCACGGCTCGCCCAGACCATGCTTCTCACAGATCAGGTGCAGGCTGAAGTTGTCGATCCGCGATGCCATGTGCTCCAGCTCGCGGTGGTAAATGATGTCTTTGGGCGAACGGGCGCTGTGGATAAACACCATGTCGACATTGCCGTTGGTGTCGTAGAACCAGCGCGCCATGGACATGACCGGCGTAATGCCGACACCGCCGCTGAGGTAGAGCACTTTCGGCGCGGTGAAGTCCATGGCGTTGAACAGCCCGACCGGCCCGTGCACCGCCAGTTCCTGGCCTTCGTGCAGGGTGTCGTGCAGCCAGTTGGACACCTTGCCCCCCGGCACGCGCTTGATGGTCACCGAAAAGCTGTACGGCACCGACGGCGAACTGGAAATGGTGTAGGAGCGCATGATCGGCACGCCGTCGATTTCCAGCTCCAGGGTGACGAACTGCCCGGGCTTGAAGAAGAACAGGATCGGCTGGTCGGCCATGAAGCAGAAGGTGCGCACATCCCAGGTTTCCTGGATGACTTTGACGCAACGGACTATATGTCGACCATTGGCCCAGGTCTGGGTGGTTACCGGGTTCAGGAAGCTGTTGGACATGCTGATCTCCACGGCCGACTACCGGCCTTCATATTGGCGATTCTGCGTATAGCGCAGCCCCGCCATTTACCTATCTGCGACATTCACATACTTATCGCGACCAGCCCCCAATTACCGGGGGTTGCGCGTCGGGAACAGATTGGGCCATGTCGCCCATGGATAAGGTTCTGGTGCGCGCCGGCCCCACACTCGCCCCATACCAAGACACAACCTTTACACCTTGCGTAGCAAACCTGATCAGCCACTTTCGCGGCCACGCAGATGGCCTTGAGGAAACACACGATGGACGTCACCACTACCCTGAGCCTGGGCGATCCACTGGAACCCGCACGCAAGGCCACCGCGCAGATGCTGCAAGAGCGCGAGCGCACCTTTTCGCTGCCGCAGCCGTTTTACTCTGACGAGCGGCTGTTTGATATCGACATGCAGGAAATTTTCCAGAAAGAGTGGTTGATCGCCGGCATGACCTGCGAAATCCCGGCCAAAGGCAATTACCTGACCCTGCAAGTCGGCAAGAACCCGATCATCGTGATTCGCGGCGCCGATGGCGTGGTCCATGCGTTCCACAACGTCTGCCGTCACCGCGGCTCACGGCTGTGCACCAGTGAAAAAGGCAAGGTCGCCAAACTGGTCTGCCACTACCACCAGTGGACCTACGAGCTGGACGGTCGCCTGCTGTTCGCCGGCACCGAGATGGGCGCCGACTTCGACATGAAGCAGTACGGCCTCAAGCCGGTGAACGTGAAGACCGCCGGCGGTTACATCTTCATCAGCCTGGCGGAAAACCCGCCGGCCATTGACGACTTCCTGTCGACGCTCAGCCATTACATGGAACCGTACGACATGGAGAACACCAAGGTGGCGGTGCAAACCACCTTGATGGAAAAAGCCAACTGGAAACTGGTGCTGGAAAACAACCGCGAGTGCTACCACTGCAACGCGTCGCACCCGGAACTGCTGAAAACCCTGCTGGAATGGGACGACGTTACCGACCCCCGTGCCGACCAGGCCTTCAAGGACCACGTAGCCGCTTCCGCCGCTGCCTGGGAAGCCGAGAAGATCCCTTACGCCCACGCCAGTTTCGGCCTGCGTAACCGCATCGTGCGCATGCCGCTGCTCAAAGGCACCGTGTCGATGACCATGGACGGCAAACAGGGCTGCGCCAAACTCATGGGTCGCATCAAGAACCCGGACCTGGGCTCGATGCGCATCCTGCACCTGCCGCACTCGTGGAACCACTGCATGGGCGACCACATCATCGTGTTCACCGTGTGGCCGATCAGCGCCCAGGAAACCATGGTCACCACCAAGTGGATCGTGCACAAGGACGCGGTCGAAGGCGTGGACTACGACGTGGAGCGCATGCGCCAGGTCTGGGATGCCACCAACGACCAGGACCGTCGCCTGGCCGAAGAGAACCAGCGCGGGATCAACTCCACCGCGTACCAGCCAGGGCCTTACTCCAAGACCTATGAGTTTGGTGTGGTGAACTTCGTGGATTGGTACAGCGAGCGGATGCTGAACAACCTGGGGGCCGAGCCTGCGCCTTACCTCAAAGGTGTTCCGGTTCAAGGCTAAGAACAAAAGCTTCGCGAGCAAGCCCGCTCCCACATTGGTTCGGTGGCGTACACAAAATCTGTGAACGACCCGATCAACTGTGGGAGCGGGCTTGCTCGCGAAAGCGATCGCACATTCACCCCATCAACTCGAAGACCACCGCACCGACCCATCCTCGCCGATAAACGTCTCTTCGATGTTCTCCCCCACCAGCCGCACTTTCACATAACCGTTCAGCACCCGATCCGGGTACGCCTCATCCCGCGCATTTTGCGTTTCCGACCACAGCACCCGCGAATGCCCGTTCAGCTCGCTGGCATTGCCGTAGGGAATCGCTCCGTGCCCGGCGCAGCGTGCATGCAGCCCACCCTGGGTGGCGTAGCAGATGCCGTTGTGCAAATGCCCCCAGTACCAGTAATCCGGCTCGCGCCCCAAGGCATCACACACCGGCTGATACAACGATGTCTTGTTATGACCGGTAATGTCGAAGCCCTGGTGATGACTGAGCACCATGACCTTCTTGCGTTTGGGCAAGTCTTTCATCCAGTCGATCTGCTGCTTGTTCAGCGCACCGTCCATATACAGATTGATTGGATCTGAGGCATAAGCCGTGTCGAGCCCGATCACCAGCCAGTCATCGTTGTACAACGCAAAATAACTGGTGCCCTGCTGCGCCGGGAAACGCTTGACCAGCTCCTTGAAGTAGCCATGGGCGCCGCTGTACATCTCGTGGTTGGAGTTGAGGGTGAACGAGCCCTGCTTGCCCATCGGCCAGCCGACCATGTCCACGTCTTCCTGGGAGCGGGTACCGGCGTAATACACATCCCCCAGATGGATGGTGAAGTCAGCCTGGGCCAGTTGCATCTGGTTCGCCACCGCCACCGCCGGGGCATGGCTGTCGAACGGCCCGGTGCCCCAGTCGCCGGCGATGGCCAGGGTCACGTCGCTGTCCATGCGCATCAGCGCCGGGGTGGTGGCGAACGGCGCGTGATGCCGCAGGTTCTCGATCCACTTCAGCAACGCTTCGCTCCACAACAGATCCAGCAGCTCCCATTTGCGACAACCGAGCAGGCTGCCATCCTTGAGCACTCGGGTTTGCAGTTCGTCTACCGATTGCGGCAGAGGACTGGCGTTACCGATGTGCAGGATCGACAAGCCGTGGGACAACTCCCACGGCACACTCGGCTGATCGTCCGGCATATCGCCGTGCTTGAGCACGTATTGCGCCTGATCATGCCCCCGTTGCAGCAGCGCGACGATGGCCTGGTACTCCTCAGGCTCAAGCTCGCTGACGAGCTTCTTCCAGGCCATTTCCAGGCGGGTGAGCACGCCGTGCAGGCGTACCTTGACCTTGTCGTACTCGTGTTCCCAATGACTGACCAATGACATGTTTCTTTCCTCCATCCGTAGTGGAATCACAGGGTTTTCATGAACTCGATGAGCGCCCGCTTATCGAGTTCCGACAACTGCGTGCCGTACAGGTGGCCGCCGTTGTGGTTGCCCTCCAGACGGGTGTCGTATTTGAAGTCCGCCGAGGCTTTCATTTGCTCGCCACCGGTGACGAAGCCGACCTTGTCCTGGTCGTAAATATCGGAGCCGGTGAAGAACACCAACGGCCGCTGTTCCGGTGGCTGCAGCAAATCCCACAGGGTCGGCACCGAGCCGTTGTGCAAGTACGGCGCACGCAGCCAGATACCGTCGGTAGGCGTGTTGCTGTAGCTCTGGGTCTTGCGGTAGGCACCGAAGTCGAACGGCGGTTTCTTGAAGCCGTGGAAAGCCGTCACTAACCCAGTGGTGAACGAGTTCAGCCGATGGGGATCGGTGCCCAACTCATCAATCGTGGTGGTGACCTGACCGGTGTCGGTGCGGCCGAAGTCATGGCAGCCGGCGCAATTTTTTTCCCAGACCGGTTTGCCCCGGGCGACCTTGGCCTGATCCAGCGCGAATGGCCAGGCCGGTGCCTTGTGGCCCAGCAGCCAATTGGTCACCCGGTTAAAACTGTCCGGCAGCACCGAGTCCGGTGTCGCGCCCACGGCCATGGCCGCCGCGTAGTTGCGCTCATGGATATCGTTATTGTTGCCGTCCCAGTGCAGGTACAGCGACTCCCGGGGTTTCTGGTTCCAGACTTGCGGCAGGTCGACAGTGCCGATGGTCGAGTCATCCGGGAAGCCGAACACCACCATTTTCGTCGGGTTGAAGGTGTCGGTGCGCCCCGGCCCTTGCGGTGCGCGCAGTTGCTGCCAGGCATAGGCCTGTTTCTGCTTGATCAACGCGCTCGTGGCCATCGGGATGATCAGATATCGGTTGTACAACCGCTCGAAAAAACCGAGCTGGAACTTGCTGTTGATCGCAGCCATCACCGCGTCGGGAGTGAATTTCGGGTCGCTGGCGCAATCGTAAGCGAACCACTGGAAGGCCTGCAGCTGCAGGGTATTGGCCGGCGCGGAGGCCACCGGGGTCGCGACGTCACTGGCATTGGCGCGGTAGGAGCCGGTGTGGCACAGGGCACAGTTGGGCTCCACGGTCGGGTAGCCGATCTGCCGCTTGGCCATGCCGATCGGCAGATCCTTGCCGTTTTCATAGAGGAAACCGAAGACTTCATAGCCGCCGGGTTTCGGCAGTTTCTCCGGGCACATCTGCGGCAACACGGCGAACAGGTAATAGGGAATCCGTGCTTCGATGCCCAGGCCGATGGCGGCGTATTTGTAGTGGTCTTCGTCGGAGGCGTACTGCTCGGCCGGCACCACCCGCAGCATCTGGTACCAGGTTTCGTAGCCGATGAACCCCAGCGCCAGCACCACGACCAGCGTGGCGACCTTGAAACTGTGCCGCTGCCAGCGGCGCGCCCACGCTGCGCGCCACTCCTGCCAACCGTCGCGAAGCAATGCGAATGGCCGATTGGCCGGCGCGCTGCCCAGGTACAGCAGAATCCCCAGGATCAGGAACATGCCCAGATCGCCCAGCAGCATCGGCACGAACACCTGGGCCTGGTTGCTGGTGTTGATCAGGTAGATCCAGAACGCCACCGCGACCAACCGCGATAACACGCACAGCCACGAATGCACGACGTATCTGGGTGCGTTGAAGCCTGACGGCATGTAAAACAGGCTGATCCCCACCAGCAACATGCCGGCGTTCTCCAGCCAAGGATCGGAGAGCTGAGGAGGCATCCCGAGCAATGAGGTCAGCAACGCCGGCGCGAACAGCGCCGGAATCGCAAAGACCATGTTCATCACGATGCCTATCCAGATGAAGCGTTGAAACCAGCGGATGTAACTGTCCATGGCATCCCTTTCCTTTTGTCCCTATCCACCAACAAATCTTGAGTGGGTACCTACCTGTGGCGAGGGGGCTTGCCCCCGTTGGGCTGCGAAGCGGCCCCAAATCGGCAAATGCGGTCATTCAGGAAAACCGCGATTGCAGGTTTCACGACTGCTTCGCAGCCGAACGGGGCGGTGCGGCGGTCCGACAAGCCCCCTCGCCACAACAAGCTCCAGGCCACAGGTAGCGGTGCTAGCCGAGGGCCGTCTTCTCCAGGTGTTGCAGGATGATCGGGTACACATCGACCACCGCATTCTTGCCGAACATGCAGTCGATATGCCCATAACCCGGTACCACATGCCGGCTGTAGCGCTCCGGTCCATGGACTTTGCACACCCGTTCATAGGTCTTGAGCGTGCTTTCCGGCAGGTAGCACTGGTTGTCCTCACCACTGATGAAACAGATCGGCATGGTCAACCGGTCAAAGTGCGGCATGTAGACGTCCTGGCCCTTGAAGTCCACCAGTTGGCCTTTGCGCAGGATCAGCGCCAGGTGCTCGAAGGTCTGCATGTTCGACTCGCCGAACAGTTCATGCAGGTTGTCGTGCAGGGTCTCGTTGAGCGTGTCGTGACGGTACAGCGACGCGTACATGAAGGTGATGCGATGGCACACCGGGTTGGTGCAGTAGCCCTGGGCCTCGATGCGGGCGTAACCATTGAGGGCCTTGTCGTAGAGTTTGTTGAACCAGCTCTCCTTGTTGTCGGCATACGCGGTGAGGGATTTGATGCCGATGGCGTCGAGCATCCCCGGTAAATGCAGGCCGGCCTTGAGCCCCGTTGCCGTGGCGACCACCGTATCGGCGGCGATCTGCGAACAGACCACCGAACGCACCCCCTGCAACCCGGCCAGCAGCGACATGAAGAACGTCGTCGCGCCGTAGCAATGCACCACGCACTGCACGTCGGCGGCGAGGGTTGCCTGCTGGATCAGTTCGATGGCGGCCTTGAAGTCATACTTCGCGATCTGGTCGCCGTTCCATTCCTTCTTGCTCACGGGCAACAGAATGCTCACCCGCAAATCCAGCAGCCAGACGTCGTACTCGTGCTTGCACAGGTATTCCAGCAGGTTGGTCTGGATGGTGTCGGTGGAGAAAATATTCGAGCCCACCCCCAAGCCATGCACCAGCATCACCGGCCCCTTGGTGCCGCCCTGATAGCGGGTCAGGCGTAGCTGGACATTGTCTTCGGTCTGGAAGAAATGCACGCTCGGGATTGGCGCATCCAGCGGCCGTTTCTGCCGGGGCGGTGCATCGGGGTTGAAGTAGATATCGCCCGCGAACACTCCACCGTAGCTCTCCCACAAAATGCCGGCGAAGAACTTGCCGAACCGCGCCAGCCCTTCAATGCGTTCGCGTTCGTTGCGCGCGTTGAGCACCTTCATGGTGGTCATCTGCTTGGCGAAATCGGCCGGCTGGATGTGCATCACCCCCGAGCCGATCACCTGGCCCGTCTTGTCCGGCCCGCGATACAGCGTCACGTAGAGGGTACTGGTGTCGTGCCAGACGTTCAGCACGCCGTTGTCTTCGGGCACGGTCTTGAATGCGCTGAAGTAATAATCGCTGCCGTCCTCGGCGGTCAGTTTCATGTCGTAGTTCATGTGCCGCACGCCGACCTGTTCCTGATATTCCTCGAACAGATTGAATACGCCATTGCTGGCGGTCAGCGGTTCGGGCGACAGCCCCGGCGCATCCAGGGTACCGACCAGCGTCGCGGCGTGCTCCGGCTCCTTGATCATGCGGTTGAGGTCATTGGCGGTGATGGTCAGGGTGAACTCGATCGGCGAGTTATCCGACTTGCCGCGTTTGGCCGCCGCTTCGTAGAGCTTGAGATCGGTGCCCTGCGGCTGGGTGAAGTCTTTGGAGAAATACCCCTTCATGGTTTCGGTGAACTGCACGCCGAGAGTCGGCGCCGCCACTGGTTTACGTGGTGCCGAGGGCAGCGTGTAGTCGATGTGCCAGCCGCGATCGGCGGCCAGCAGGCCCATGTTGCGCTCGCTCACGGCGGAGATGGTCAGCAGCGGATTGACCGCCAGGGAGGTCGGAATCACCGCGCCGTCAGCCACGTACAGCCCGGCATAGACATCGGTGCCGCTGGCGCCACTGAACACCTGGCCCTTGTGGTTGACCACGCCCTGCGTCGCATCCTCGCCCATCACACAACCACCCAACGGGTGAACGGAAACGATGCTGTGCTTGAGCAGCTCGGTCCAGATCGGATTCTCGACCCAGATCCCGCCCAAGGCCTTGGTGCTCTGGTGCAGGCGCTCATTGCCGATCTTGACGTTTTCCTGCTCGCCAACACCCGGCCAGTCGATGCGCAGCTGGTCGTTGCTGTCGAGCACCATGCGACCCTTGCCGTCGTCATGACTCATGATCAGATAGGTTTGCATGTTGTGCAGGGCGCCATGATACGGGCCACGCAGGAAGCTTTCGGCTTCGCGTTCGGCGTACTTGAGCTTGCCGGTGAAGCTGTCATCGCTGGGCTTGCCGATCAACCCGGCGAACGCGGCCATGCTCGGCACCATGGGCCGTCCGAGAGCCCCGGGGATCGAGCCTTCTTCGATAACCATGCGACTGCGCCAGTCGCCTTCGGTGCGCATGTCGATGATCGAGGTGATGCACGGGCCGACCGGTTTCATTTCCTTGGCCGGATGGGCACCGAAACCGATGCCGTTGATCGTTTCATCGCAGTTGTGGCCAAAACCGAGGATGTCGCCGTTGCCGCTCATGTTTTCGCCGAGCTGACTGGACGTCGACAAACCTTTGTCTCGAGAGCGCAGGAGGATTTCGGTGGAACCCAGGGTGCCGGCCGACACCACGACAATGTCAGCCTTGACGAACAGCGTCGGCGCGGAGAATTTCTCGCGGCCGCTGTCCAGGTATTGGAAATGCACGATCCAGCCGTCGCCGTCGCGCTCCAGATGCCGCACCTCGGCCTGGCAGAAAATTTCCGCGCCGTGGTTCCAGGCATCCGGCAAATAATTCATCAGCGTGGTGTTCTTGGCCTTGTTGTTACAGCCCGAAACGCAGTCGCCGCAGTGGTTGCACGGCAGCTGCTCGACACCGACGTGGTTGAGGTTGTTGGGCAGTTTGTCGAAGGTCACGTTGATTGGCGGTTTATAAAAGTGCGCGTCTTGCTTGAGGTAGTCGGCGGACTTTTTGTTGGCCTCCAGTTTCGGCAACGTCGGCGAAGTGCTTGGATAGGGATTGGGCTTGAGCATTTCCCGAGCCCGGGCGTAACCGTCCTTGAGCAGCGTGTCACGATGTTCACGTACCGCCTGCGGCCAGCGCGGGTCGTCGAATACGCCGGGCTCCGGCTCCAGCGCGACGTTGGCGTTGATCAGCGAAGTGCCGCCCAGACCACAACCGACCACCACGTTCTGCTGAGCATTGACGTGCAGGTCGAACAGCCCGGTGCGCGAACCGATGTGGCCGTCCGGGTCATGCACTTGCAGCTCTTCAGTGGCCGCCAGCATCGTATTGGGGTATTCGCCAGGCTGGATTTCCCGGCCCCGCTCCAGCAGGCATACCCGCTTGCCGGCCCGGGACAGGCGCGACGCCGCGATCCCGCCGCCGTAGCCGGAGCCGATGACGATCACGTCGTAATGTTCCTTGATGTCGCTGATGGGCGTGGCGATCCGTGTCATGGGTCATTTCCTCTCAGGCAGATGGGCAACTCTGTGGTTGCCTGCAATCGATAGACGAACGAACGCCTGGTCACCGGGCACGGTCGGGCCTCAATGGCAGCGGCGTCAGGGCATAAGGGGGGCCAGGCGCTATAGACGAGCGCGCTGATTGGCGGCGCGACGGTGAATCCGCTTGTGCAACAAGGTGGCGGATGTCGGAACACAGGTCGTGCAGGGGCTGGGGTGCGAATGTGGCTGCGAGCGATGTGGCTGGCTATCCATCACGCGTTCTCCCTGAACCAGATGTGGATAAAGCGGTGGCTGTCCTTGTGCCATGAGAGTGAAGACAGGCGACAGATCGAAGTCAAGGAAGTGCCTTAGAACTGTATGAAATCTGATCTATCGCGTTCCAGCCTAAGCGGGCCGTGGCTTGCAGGGTTCAGCGAACAAGTTATCCACACCTCCACCCACAGCAAATGGGGACAACTGTGGATGGCAGGCGAAATTTCCGCACAAAAACCGAAGAAAAACCGTGACTTATCCAGAAGCAGGGTTTGAGCCGGGCACTGGTTACTTTTTGACCAGAAGCTTGTAGACCACGTTTTACAGGGCGTACAGAGGATGGCGAACACCTTATCCACAGAAGCACCAACAGACTTTGGGGGCAACTTTACGGGTTCTGTGGAAAACCGCTGAAAGCCGCGAGAATTCGGGGTTTGCGGGAGGTTTAGGGAGAGATAACGCCGAATTGAACAATATTTGATCAACCCAGTGAAAGCCTTGATCTGTATGGCCTGTAACGGACAACGAACATCTTATCCACAGAAGCGCCAACAGAGATTGGGGGCAAGTATCGGCCCGTGAGCGACGTCACTCTGTGGAAAAAGCTCGAAAAAACCGTGGCTTAGGCTGGTTGTTTTTTGTACGGAGGGCTGCAGGGCTTGATTGGCATGGGGTGTAGCGAGGGGCGAACATGTTATCCACAGAAGCGCTAACAGGGATTGTGGGTAACCGCGGTGGATTGTTGGGGTGCACACAATCTTGATCTACATCGAACCATGTGGGAGCAGGCTTGCTCGCGAAGGCGGCGGGTCAGTCGGCATCGACGTTGAATGTCAGTCAGTCTTCGCGAGCAAGCCCGCTCCCACACGGATTGGGTTCATGCCTTAAGGCCGATACATCAGATAGGCTTCCCCCGTGACCCGAATCATTGGGTGAGGCGTGATCTGGCAGGTATCGACGATCCGGAAGCCATGCCGCTCATAAAACCGTCGGGCGCCGGTGTTCGCCGCGTAGTCGATCAGGCTCAAACCGTTGAGCCCCAACTGGTTGGCACGGTCGTAGGCGTAGGCGAGGAATTGTTTGCCCAACCCCTGATTACGCCAGCCCTCATGCAGGGCCAGGCTCGAAATATAAAGGGTGTCGGGGATTTCCATCGTGGCATACGGCGCCAGGACCGGATCGGTCACGGGAGCGGCCTGAGGATCGTAGCGCATCACGTAGCTGTGCAGCATGCCGATGACCTTTCCCTCGGCCTGTGCGATCAGGCAGTTCTGATAGGAGAAATCGACGTCTTCACGAGCGTAACGACTGGCGCCGACCTCCAGCAAATCCTGGCCTGGCTTTGCCAGTTGGCTCCAGATGTAATCCGCCGCACCTTCTGATGAAATCTGAAACAAGCGAGCAATCTCCCGCGCATCCGCGCGCAGGGCCGAACGAAACTCAACTGCCATATACCGGACTCCACAGGGCCGTTAGCGAACCACGCCTTCTTCAATCAGCAACTTGAGGATGGCTTCAGCGCCCGCCTGCGCGGTCACACCCTTGAGCACCTGCCCGCCACCGCCACTGGCCTTGGCGGTCGCGGCCTTCATGCGGTCGGCACCGCTCTTGGCCTTGATCACCTTCAGGCGTTTAGGCCGTGGCTTGGCCGGTTGCAACGTGGCCACCGCCAGCAGTTCATCGTCGACCACTTCCACTTCATCCGCCTGCAACACCCCGCGCCGCGCCGGACCGTAGGCGCTTTGCCGAGGCTTGGGCGCTGCGTTATCCACAGTCGCCAGAAACGGCAGGCGCACTTTCAAGCGACGGCGCTGACCTCGAGGCAAGGCCTGCAGCACCAGCGCCGAACCGCCGTCGATGGATTCGACTTGCGCCAAACCCACCACCAGCGGCCAGCCGAGGCTTTCGGCCAGCAGGAACGGCAACATGCCCGAGCCTTCACCGGTTTCCGCCTGGCTGCCGGTCAACACCACCTGCGCCCCGGCGTCACGCAAATAGTCGGTCAACGCTGGCAGCGCATCCGCGCCGACCGGTTGTTCCAGCACATGCAACTGTTCCAGGCCCATGCCCAGATAGGCGCGTAGCGCCGGTTCCGCGACGTCGCCGGCGTGCAGCACTTGCAGGTTATCCCCAGCCAGTTGCAGACCCAGCTCAACGGCCCGCGCGTCCTGCTCGGCGCGGCGTGGCCGGCCGGAGGTCGGGTGGGCGCCGATGGACACCAGGCTGATGATTTTCGTGCTCATAACCCTTTCCTTCCCTTAAGCCGCATCGCGCTTGGCGTCGTTGCGGTAAGCCTCTACCGCATCGATCAAGGCTTGAAGAATCTCGGCGCTCTCGCCGATCACCGACAGGTCGGCCCGTTTGATCATGTCGCAGCCCGGATCGAGGTTGATCGCCACCACCTTGTCGCAGGCACCGATGCCTTGCAGGTGCTGGATCGCCCCGGAAATCCCCACCGCCACGTAAACCCGTGCGGTGACCCAGGTGCCGGACGCGCCAACCTGACGGTCACGCGCCATGAAACCATCGTCCACCGCCACCCGCGATGCCCCTTCGGTCGCGCCCAACGCTTCGGCCGTCCTGTGGAAAAGTCCCCAGTCCTTGACCCCGTTGCCGCCCGAGAAAATGAACTCGGCTTCGGCCATCGGAATCGCCGCCGGGTCCACCGCCACCGCGCCCAGATCTTCGATCCGCGACAGGCTGCGAGCGACCGCTGTGGATAACTCCACCGGCAACGCTTCGTGACGGGTTTCGCTGACCGGTTCGGCGCATTCGGCAGCCGCCAGAATCAGGCGTGCCACTGGCCGCGCAAGGTCCTGCAAACCGGCACCGGCACGGCCGATGCATTCCTGATCCTTGACCTGCCAGACCCGTGTGGCCGGGCGCTCGCCCAGCGCGGCAGCAAAACGCCGACCCAGTTCGCCGCCACCGCTGCGGCTGTCCGGCAGCAACCAGTGACGCGGGCTGAACTGGTTATCCACAGCCCGCAGGCCCTGGACCCGTTGTTCCGGTGCATAACCGCTGAATTCGTCGCCTTCCAGTACCAGCAAGCGGTCGACGCCCGCCGTGGCGAAGGCGTTTTCCTTGTGCTCACCGAAGACCACGGCCAGTACCGCGCCGTCGTTGCCGGCCAACTGATGGGCCAGGCCGAGCAAGTCGCGGTCGTGGCTGCTCAAGCGGCCGCCGACCATGTCCGGCACCACGCTGATGTAGAACGCGGGGGCAGCCACTTGATGCAGCGGCAATTGCACTTCAACCGCCGCCGAGCGTTTAGTCGCCCCGCCCTGCTGAGCGCCACTGCGGTCAATCCGCTTGATGCCGTTGGGGCCGATAAAACCGATCCCGTGAGGATTCTTGCGGATGATGCCGTTCGGCCCCATCCAGCTGTGTTGTGCCGGTTGCATGGCCGCGTGCAGCGGGTGCAGACGGTTACGGGCGATCCATTCAGCGCGAGGGTCGCGGCGGATTATGTCGCTCATCAATGCACCTCCGCAGGTTCACGTTTGGCCGGTGCCGAAGGCTTTCCCGGCGCGGCGTCTTCGAGCAACGCATCGGCTACCAGTTCGGCAATGTCCTTGATCAACGGCCGTGGCTCGACCACGCCTTCAAGCATCGCGGTGCACTGTGGACAACCCACGGCCACCAGTTCGGCGCCGGTTTCGCGGATGTCTTCCATGCGCATGTCAGGGATCCGTTGCTTGCCCGGAATGTCGGTGATCGGCGCACCGCCACCACCGCCGCAGCAGCGCGAACGGAATCCGGAACGTTGCATTTCCTTGATCTCGATGCCCAGGGCGCGCAGCACTTCACGCGGTGCCTCGTACTCGCCGTTGTAGCGGCCGAGGTAGCACGGGTCGTGATAGGTCACGCTGCTGCCTTTGTGCTGGCCAAGGTTCAGTGCGCCTTCGCCAATGATCTCCGCCATGTACGTGCTGTGGTGCTGCACGAGGTAGTTGCCGTCGAAGGCGCCGTACTCGTTTTTCAGCACATGGAAGCTGTGCGGGTCGCAGGTGACGATGCGGTTGAAACGGTATTTGGCCAGGGTCTGGATGTTGCGTTTGGCCAACAGCTGGAAGGTCGCTTCATCGCCCAGACGCCGGGCCACGTCACCGCTGTCGCGCTCTTCAAGCCCCAGCACCGCGAAGTCGACCTTGGCCGCTTTCAGCACTTTGACGAAGGCGCGCAGGGTGCGCTGGTTGCGCATGTCGAAGGCACCGTCGCCGACCCAGAACAGCACGTCGGTGGTTTTCTTTTCGCTGAGCAGGTTCAGGTTCAGATCCGCCGCCCAGTTCATCCGCCCGCCCGGCGCGAAGCCGCCCGGGTTGTCGGTGGCGATCAGGTTTTCCAGGACCTCGGCGCCCTTGTTCGGGGTCGCGCCTTTTTCCAGGGTCAGATGGCGGCGCATGTCGACGATGGCATCGACGTGCTCGATCATCATCGGGCATTCCTCGACGCAGGCACGGCAGGTGGTGCAGGACCACAGGGTTTCAGCGTCCACCAGACCGTTGACGATCGGTTGATGCGGGTTGCCGGAGTGCTCACCGATCGGCTTGCCGGGATATGGGCTGCCGGCAAACTTGGCATCGGTGCCACCGGCCAGGCCGACGACCATGTCCTGAATCAGTTTTTTCGGGTTCAGCGGCTGGCCGGCAGCAAATGCCGGGCACGCGGCTTCGCATTTACCGCACTGCACGCAGGCATCGAAGCCGAGCAGTTGGTTCCAGGTGAAATCCTTGGGTTTTTCCACGCCCAGTGGCGCGGTCGGATCATTCAGGTCCAGTGGTTTCAAACCAGTGGAACGGCCGCCACCAAAACGTTCGGCGCGACGGTGCCAGGCCAGGTGCAGGGCACCGGCGAAGGCATGCTTCATCGGCCCGCCCCAGGTCATGCCGAAAAACAGTTCCGACACACCCCACAGCACACCGACGCCGAGGATCGCCGCCAGTACCCAGCCACCGAAGTTTTCCGGAAGGATGCCCGCCACTGGCAGGGTCAACAGGAAGAACGACGCCGAGAATGCCAGCAGACTTTTCGGCAGGCGCATCCACGGACCTTTGGACAACCGGGCCGGTGGGTTGCGGCGGCGCAGGAAGACAAAGATCGCACCGACGAACATCACCGCCGTCATCAACAGCAGGGCATAACCGAGGATGCGGTTATGCAGGCCGAAACCGTGAACCAGAATCGCCAGCACAATGGACGCCACCGCACCACCGGCCGTGGCGACGTGGGTATTGGCGATGTATTTGTCCCGCGCGACGACGTGGTGCAAATCGACCATGTAACGCTTGGGCATGGCGAACAGACCGCCGATCAGGTCGACTTTCGAAGCCCGGCCCTGACGCCACATAGCCACCCGCCGCAACGCGCCCAGGACAGCCAGGCCCAGGGCAGCGAACAACAGGATTGGAAGAAGGGTGTTCAACATGTGGAGCTCCCAAAGACCGCAGGGTCTTGCAGGCCAAACTACCTGGATGCCTTGCTCGATTCCTGTGGGAGCGGGCTTGCTCGCGAAAGCGGTGGGTCAGTCGACATCAATGTCGGTTGACAGATTGCATTCGCGAGCAAACCCGCTCCCACTTAGGTTTCCACAAGCTCTTAGAAATCCTTGCACAACCGCAACGCGTCATAGATCGCCGCGTGGGTGTTGCGCTGGGCCACGCAATCGCCGATGCGGAACAGCAAGTAGCCGTCGCCCGCCTGGCTCAGCGAAGGTTGTGGCTTGATCGCGAACAGGGCTTCGATGTCCATCTGGCCTTTGTTGCGCGAGCCTTCCTTCATGGCGTAGTAGATTTCTTCGTCCGGACGCACGCCGTTCTCGACGACCACCTGGTCCACCACCCGCTCCTCTTTGGCGCCGGTGTATTCGTTTTCCAGTACCGCCACCAGCTTGTCGCCTTCGCGATAGACCTTTTCCAGCATCATGTCGCCGGTCATGATCACTTCTTTCGGGTACATGCTGCGGTAGTAAGTCGGGAACGAGGTGCCGCCAATCGCTACGCCCGGCTTGATGTCGTCAGTGACGATCTCGACCTGGCTGCCCTTGTCGGCGAGGAAGTCGGCGGTCGACATCCCGGTGAACTCGCAAATGGTGTCGTAGACCAGCACATTCTTGCCCGGTGCAACCTTGCCGTCGAGGATGTCCCAGCTGCTGACCACCAGGCCTTCAGCCGCGCCCCAGTGCTCGTTCTGCTCCAGGAACGGATGGCCGCCAACGGCAAGCACCACCACGTCCGGACGCAGGTCGAGAATGGTCGCCGCATCCGCCGCCACGCCCAGGCGCAGGTCGACTTTCAAACGCGCCAGTTCCAGCTGGAACCAGCGGGTGATACCGGCAATCTGGTCCCGTTGCGGGGCTTTCGAGGCGGTGGTGATCTGCCCGCCGATGAATTCTTTCTTCTCGAACAGGGTCACGTCGTGGCCGCGTTCAGCCGATACGCGAGCCGCTTCCATCCCGGCAGGACCGGCACCGACCACCACGACTTTGCGCTTCGGCCCGGTGGATTTCTCGATGATGTGCGGCACGCCCATGTATTCACGGGAGGTCGCGGCGTTCTGGATGCACAAGACGTCCAGGCCCTGGTACTGACGGTCGATACAGTAGTTGGCGCCCACGCACTGTTTGATCTGGTCGACCTGGCCCATCTTGATCTTGGCGATCAGGTGCGGGTCGGCGATGTGCGCGCGGGTCATGCCGACCATGTCGACGTAACCGCCTTCCAGGATACGGGTCGCCTGGTTCGGGTCCTTGATGTTCTGCGCGTGCAGCACGGGAGCCTTCACCACTTCCTTGATACCGGCGGCCAGGTGCAGGAACGGCTCCGGTGGATAACTCATGTTCGGAATAACGTTGGCCAGGGTGTTGTGGGTGTCGCAACCCGAGCCCACGACGCCGATGAAGTCGATCATGCCGGTGTCGTCGTAGTACTTGGCGATCTGCTTCATGTCCTCATGGCTCAGGCCATCAGGGTGGAACTCGTCACCACAGATACGGATGCCGACGCAGAAGTCCGGACCGACTTCCTTGCGTACAGCCTTGATCACTTCCAGGCCGAAACGCATACGGTTCTCGAAGCTGCCGCCCCATTCGTCGGTACGCTTGTTGACCCGCGGGCTCCAGAACTGGTCGATCATGTGCTGGTGCACGGCAGACAGCTCGACGCCATCCAGGCCACCGGCCTTGGCCCGTGCCGCGGCGCTGGCGTAGTTGCCGATCACCCGCCAGATTTCTTCCGGCTCGATGGTTTTGCAGGTCGCGCGGTGCACCGGTTCACGGATGCCCGACGGCGACAACAGGGTTGGCCAATGCTCGCCGTCCCAGCGGGAGCGGCGACCCATGTGGGTAATCTGGATCATGATCTTGGCGCCATGCTTGTGCATGGCATCAGCCAGGTTCTGGAAGTGCGGAATGATCCGGTCGTCGGCCAGGTTGACCGACTTCCACCAGCCTTGCGGGCTGTCGATGGCCACACTGGAGGAACCGCCGCAAATCGCCAGGCCGATCCCGCCCTTGGCTTTCTCTTCGTAATACTTGACGTACCGGTCGGTGGTCATGCCGCCGTCGGTGGCGTAGACCTCGGCGTGCGCGGTGCTGAGCACGCGGTTGCGGATGGTCAGTTTGCCGATCTGGATCGGCTGGAACATTGCTTCGAAAGCCATGGCGGGGTCCTCGACTTACAACGGCTTGACGGTGAACAAACCGTCGTCGTGGCCTTCTTCGGAGCCACCGTAGACTTGTTCGGCGACGGTGCGGATCTTGCTGCCGCGAGCGGCCAGGATCTGATCCATGGCGCCGGCGAACCAGCCAGTGAACATGTAGTCGACCTTGCGCCCGACCTTGCCGTACACGTAGACGAATGCGGAGTGTTCGAGCTTGACGCTGGCGGTGCCTTTGTCGAGGTCGATGTCCTGGATCTTGAACAGGCCCCAGCCGCGCTGCGACAGGCGCTTCATGTAGTGCTCGAACACCGCGACGCCTTCCAGGCCGTGGCATTCGGCTTCTTTTTCACACCAGTGCCAGGCGGACTTGTAGCCGGCCTTGTAGAGGATTTCGGCGTAGGCGTCGGCCCCCAGCACTTCCTCGATGCCCATGTGGTTGTTGACGAAGAAATGGCGCGGCACATACAGCATCGGCAGGGCGTCGGAGGTCCAGACACCGGTTTCGCTGTCGACTTCGATTGGCAATTGCGGGGCGATCTTGGCCATGGAAACTTAACTCCAGAAAATTCGTTGTGTTGCCCCCGGCACGGACGGCCGGGGGAAAGGATTCTTCAGATGCGGCGGCTTACTCGCCCCAAACGTCTTTGAGGACGTTGACCCAGTTCTCGCCCATGATCTTGCGCACCACGCGCTCGGAATGGCCGCGCTTGAGCAGGGTCTCGGTCAGGTTCGGGAACTCGCCCACGGTGCGGATGCCCAGCGGGTTGATGATCTTGCCGAAGCTGGTCAGACGGCGGGCGTAGCCCTTGTCATGGGTCAGGTATTCGAAGAAGTCCTGGCCATGGCCCTGGGTGAAGTCGGTGCCGATGCCGATGGCGTCTTCGCCGACGATGTTCATGGTGTATTCGATGGCTTCGGCGTAGTCGTCGATGGTCGAATCGATGCCTTTGGCCAGGAACGGCGCGAACATGGTCACGCCGACGAAACCGCCGTGATCGGCGATGAACTTCAGTTCTTCATCGGATTTGTTGCGCGGGTGCACTTTCAGGCCCGACGGCAGGCAATGGGAGTAGCAGACCGGCTTCTTGGATTCGAGGATGACTTCCTCGGAAGTCTTCGAACCGACGTGGGACAGGTCGCACATGACCCCGACGCGGTTCATCTCGGCAACGATTTCGCGACCGAAACCCGACAGGCCGCCATCGCGCTCGTAGCAACCGGTACCCACCAGGTTCTGGGTGTTGTAGCACATCTGAACGATACCGACGCCCAGCTGCTTGAAGATCTCGACATAGCCGATCTGGTCTTCGAAAGCATGAGCATTCTGGAAACCGAACAGGATGCCGGTCTTGCCCTGCTCCTTGGCTTTGCGGATGTCGGCGGTGGTGCGCACCGGAATCACCAGGTCGCTGTTCTCGCGAATCAGCTTCTGGCTGGCGGCGATGTTGTTGACGGTGGCCTGGAAGCCCTCCCACACCGACACGGTGCAGTTGGCCGCGGTCAGGCCGCCCTTGCGCATGTCTTCGAACAGTTCACGGTTCCACTTGGCAATAATCAGCCCGTCGATAACGATGCTGTCGGCGTGCAATTCGGCTGGGCTCATCAGGCTGTCCCCTATTAGCGATTCATGCGCCGAATCGTCTGCCGGCGCTTTGGGGCCAGCATATGCCTGAGGGACGGGGCAGCCGGGTGCAAAAACGACAGGGGAATTGCCGAAAGCGTCAATCCGCGACAAAGGGTCGCCAACCGACGTAATTACCTACCTGTTCAAGCCCGTCCGCATGGGCCAGAATTCGCCGCATCACTGAATGTTTCACTGAATTAAGGGCGGCGACGCAATGAAATCGATCTTGCTGGCTTTGGTACTGATAGCGACTGGCGTACAGGCGGCCGAAGAGGCCGACGACAACCCCTGCGACGCCGTCGAAAACGAAGTCCAGACCCTGGAATGCTCGGCGTACAGCAGAAACACCGCCGAACAGCTTCTGAACGACAACTATCAAAACCTGAACGAGCGCATGCAAACGCGCTACGGCAGTAACAAGGCGCAACTGTCCGACATCACCGCCAAAATCAAGACCGCGCAACAGCAGTGGCTGAAAACCCGGGATGCCGATTGCGCGGTGGAAGCGTTCCCGGCGACGAGCGGCAGTAAAGCCTTCAACATTGCGCAAAACGATTGCGTGGCGCGGATGAGTGACGAGCGGTCGGAGTTTTTGGAGTCGATTGGGCAGGAGTAAAAAGCTGCCACAGCGGTTGACATAAACACTTGCCAACTTGAGCTGTAAGCTGCACGTCATCAGCCAGTAAAGGGATTCAAATGAAAATCTGCGGTATCGAAATCAAAGGCAGCGAAGCAATCCTTGCCGTGGCCTCCCTCGACGATCAGGGGCTGACTCACGTCGCGCTGGCCACCAAGAAAATCGCCCTCGACGATGACGAAGAAGCCGCCAACGTCAAACTCTTTGCTGCTCAGGTGGCGTCGTTTGTGCGCGAGAATTCCATCGACCGGATCGCGATCAAGAAGCGCAGCAAGAAAGGTGAATTCGCCGGTGGGCCGACCACGTTCAAGATCGAAGGGGTTTTCCAGTTGCTGGAAAATTGCGAGGTGACGCTGCTGTCGCCGCAAACCATCAATGCGCAGAGCAAGAAGTTCAATTTCGAACTGCCGGCCACGCTGAACAAGTATCAGCATGAGGCTTACAAAGCGGCCTGCTCGGCGCTGATGAAGAAGTAAGGCTGGCACGGACTTTCAGAGCAGCGCAGATCTGAATGTGGGAGCGGGCTTGCTCGCGAAGGCGGCTGATCATTCAACATTGATGTCGACTGATCCAGCGCTTTCGCGAGCAAGCCCGCTCCCACATTTTGTCTTGTGTCTGGCCTGGAACGCAGTCAGACCACCTCCCGCCCGTCCCCCAACCGTCGCCGATCCTCCCGCGGGCACCGCTCAAACCTCGCCCGATAACTGCGGGTGAAATACGATGGCGATTCAAACCCGCAGGCGATGCTCACCTCCAGCACGCTCATGTCCGTCTGGCGCAGCAGCTGCCGCGCCTTCTCCAGCCGCAGGCGCAAGTAGAAATTGCTCGGTGTGTCGTTCAGGTGCAGGCGAAACAAGCGTTCTAGCTGACGCCGGGTCACTTTGATCGATTCCGCCAGCTCCAAAGTGCTGAGCGGCGGTTCGCTGTGCTGTTCCATCTCCCCAATGACATGCACCAGTTTCTTGTTGCTGATGCCATATCGCGTGGCGACTTCCATGCGTTGGTGGTCTTTGCGCGGGCGGATGCGGCCGAGTACGAATTGCTCGCTGACCTGAATCGCCAGCTCCGGGCCGTGGGCCTGGGCGATGAGGTCGAGCATCAGGTCGATGGAAGCGGTGCCGCCGGCAGAAGTGATGCGTCGGCGGTCGATCTCGAACAGCTCCTGGGTGACGCTCAGCTGTGGGTAAGATTCCTTGAAGGCGTCGATCGCTTCCCAGTGCAGGGTCAGGCGATGGCCGTCGAGCAGGCCGGCTTCAGCGAGGATGAAACTGCCGGTGTCGATGGCACCGAGGGTCACGCCTTCGTTGTCCAGCCGACGTAGCCAATGCTCCAGGGCCGGGGTGGCGAACTTCAGCGGTTCGAAACCGGCGACCACCAGCAAGGTCGCGCCTTTCTTCAGCGGCTCCAGCGCCGCATCAGCGTTGACCGACATACCGTTACTGGCCAGAACCGCCCCGCCATCGGCGCTCAACACATGCCAGCGATACAGCTCGCCACGAAAGCGATTGGCGACCCGCAACGGCTCGATGGCCGAGATAAAACCGATCGCCGAAAAACCCGGCATCAACAAGAAGTAGAAATCCTGGGACATGGAGCGCACTCGACTGGCAGGTAACGAGAGGGCGGGTAGCGTGTGGATGTTGATACGCCACTTGCAAGCGGCATTCAAGTGCGCAGGTCGCCGCAGTGCAAGAGCTGGTCGCCGCAGTGCGTTTTCACGGGGGCTTTGCTGCGTAACTTGGCATCACCGGCGCATCAGACACCGGACCCCACAATAAACGACCTGCCGAGGAACCCCGACATGAAACGACTGATCAGCAGCTGTGTTCTTGCACTCAGCGGTACCGCTTTCTTGAGCGCCAGTGTCATGGCGGCCGAACCCGCGTCGTGCCAGAACGTGCGCATGGGCGTAGTGAACTGGACCGACGTGATCGCCACCAGCGCCATGACCCAGGTCCTGCTCGACGGCCTCGGCTACAGCACCAAACAAACCAGCGCCTCCCAGCAAATCGTCTTTGCCGGCATTCGCGACCAGCGCCTGGATGTGTTCCTGGGCTACTGGAACCCGCTGATGACCCAGACCATCACGCCGTTTGTCGATGCCAAGCAGGTCAAAGTGCTTGAGGCGCCAAGCCTCAAGGACGCCCGCGCCACCCTGGCAGTACCGACTTACCTTGCCGACAAGGGCCTGAAAACCTTCGCCGACATCGCCAAATTCGAGAAAGAGCTGGGCGGCAAGATTTACGGCATCGAACCTGGCTCGGGCGCCAACACCCAGATCAAGGCGATGATCGCCAAGAACCAGTTTGGCCTCGGCAAGTTCCAGCTGGTCGAGTCCAGCGAAGCCGGCATGCTGGCGGCAGTAGATCGCGCGGTACGCCGCAAGGAAGCCGTGGTGTTCTTCGGCTGGGCACCGCACCCGATGAACGTCAATGTGAAGATGACCTACCTCACCGGCAGCGACGACGCCCTCGGCCCGAACGAAGGCATGGCCACGGTCTGGACCGTCACCGCGCCGAAATACGCCGAACAGTGCCCGAACGTCGGTCGCTTGCTGAGCAACCTGACATTCACCGCCGAAGACGAGAGCCGCATGATGCAGCCGCTGCTGGATCACAAGGACGCCTTCGAATCGGCCAAACAATGGCTCAAGGATCACCCGCAAGACAAGCAACGCTGGCTCGAAGGTGTGACCACTTTCGATGGCAAACCAGCCGCTGAAAACCTGAAGCTGACCAGTAAATAGAACCGAAATGAACCACCAATTCGCAGCCCTGCATGGGCTGCGAACAGACTAATCACGCCTGTAAGGAACCGCTAAATGAACCACGACGTCATCATCACCTGCGCACTCACCGGTGCTGGCGACACGACCGCCAAGAGCCCACACGTGCCGGTCACCCCGAAACAAATTGCCGCGGCCGCCGTGGAGGCCGCCAAGGCGGGCGCTACCGTGGTCCACTGCCACGTTCGCGACCCGCAAACCGGCAAGTTCAGCCGCGACGTGGCGCTGTACCGCGAAGTGATGGAGCGCATCCGCGAGGCGGACGTCGACATCATCGTCAACCTCACCGCCGGCATGGGCGGCGACCTGGAAATCGGCGCGGGCGAGAACCCGATGGAGTTCGGCCCGAACACCGATCTGGTCGGCCCACTGACCCGTCTGGCCCACGTTGAAGAATTGCTGCCGGAAATCTGCACCCTGGATTGCGGCACCCTGAACTTCGGCGACGGCGACACCATTTACGTCTCCACCCCGGCGCAGCTGCGTGCTGGCGCCAAACGCATTCAAGAGCTGGGCGTCAAGCCTGAGCTGGAAATCTTCGATACCGGTCACCTGTGGTTCGCCAAACAGATGATCAAGGAAGGTCTGCTCGATAACCCGTTGTTCCAGCTGTGCCTGGGCATCCCGTGGGGCGCGCCGGCTGATACCACCACCATGAAAGCCATGGTCGACAACCTGCCGGCCGGCGCGGTCTGGGCCGCCTTCGGCATCGGACGCATGCAGATGCCGATGGCCGCACAGGCTGTGCTGCTCGGTGGCAACGTGCGGGTCGGCCTGGAAGACAACCTGTGGCTGGACAAGGGCGTACTGGCGACCAACGGCCAACTGGTCGAACGCGCCTCGGAAATCCTCAGTCGCCTCGGCGCCCGCGTTCTGACCCCGGCAGAAGGCCGGGCAAAAATGGGCCTGACCAAGCGCGGTTGAACCGAACTCATCTCTAACCCTGTGGGAGCGGGCTCGCCCGCGAAGAGGCCGGTACATCCGCCACATTTCTTGTGGCAGGACCACCGTCTTCGCGGGCAAGCCCGCTCCCACAGGTTTCTCGACCAATCTTCAGGACGGCATTCATGAGCTTTATCACTGATATCAAAACCTTCGCCGCGCTGGGCAGCGGTGTCATCGGCAGCGGCTGGGTATCCCGCGCCCTCGCCCACGGCCTCGATGTGGTGGCCTGGGATCCGGCGCCCGGTGCCGAAGCGGCGCTGCGCAAACGCGTCGCCAATGCCTGGGGCGCCCTGGAGAAACAAGGCCTGGCGCCCGGCGCGTCGCAGGATCGGCTGCGCTTTGTCGCCACCATCGAAGAATGCGTTCGTGATGCAGATTTCATTCAGGAAAGTGCTCCAGAACGACTGGAGCTGAAACTGGAACTGCACAGCAAAATCAGCGCGGCGGCCAAGCCCAATGCCTTGATCGGTTCCAGCACCTCGGGCCTGTTGCCGAGTGAGTTCTATGAGAGCTCGACCCACCCGGAACGCTGCGTGGTCGGGCACCCGTTCAACCCGGTTTACCTGCTGCCCTTGGTGGAAGTGGTCGGTGGCAGGAACACCGCGCCAGAAGCCGTGCAAGCGGCGATGAAAGTCTATGAATCCTTAGGCATGCGCCCACTGCATGTGCGCAAGGAAGTGCCAGGATTCATCGCCGACCGTCTGCTCGAAGCGTTGTGGCGTGAAGCGCTGCACCTGGTCAACGACGGCGTGGCGACCACCGGTGAAATCGACGATGCGATTCGTTTTGGCGCAGGCCTGCGCTGGTCGTTCATGGGCACCTTCCTGACTTACACCCTGGCCGGTGGCGATGCCGGAATGCGGCACTTCATGGCGCAGTTCGGGCCGGCGTTGCAGTTGCCGTGGACGTATCTGCCGGCACCGGAGCTGACCGACAAGTTGATTGACGATGTGGTGGATGGCACCAGTGATCAGTTGGGCAAACACAGCATCTCGGCGCTGGAGCGCTATCGTGACGATTGCTTGCTGGCGGTGCTGGAGGCGGTGAAAACCACCAAAGAGAAGCATGGGATGGCGTTCAGCGAATAATCCTCAAGTTTATGGGCCAGCAGGTCTGGCCCCCTCGCGAGCAAGCCCGCTCCCACAGTTGATTTGAGGTGTGAATGCAATCCATGTCACCCAGCAAATCCCCTGTGGGAGCGGGCTTGCTCGCGAAAACGGCAGCCCCAGTCACCCTACATCCTGGATCACTCATCATGCCCACCCTCACCACCTATCAAACCAGAATCATCCCCGATTGGGTCGACTACAACGGCCATTTGCGCGATGCCTTCTACCTGCTGATTTTCAGCTACGCCACCGACGCGCTGATGGATCGACTCGGCATGGACAGCAACAACCGCGAAGCCAGCGGTAACTCGCTGTTCACCCTCGAACTGCACCTCAATTACCTGCATGAAGTGAAGCTCGATGCCGAGGTCGAGGTGCACACCCAGATCATCGGCCATGACCGCAAACGTCTGCACCTCTACCACAGCCTGCATCTGGTGGGCGGTGACAAGGAGCTGGCGGGCAATGAACAGATGCTGCTGCACGTCGACCTCGCCGGGCCGCGATCCGCCCCGTTCAGCGAAGAAACCTTGAGCAAGCTGCGGGCCATTGTCGCCGAGCAGGCCGACCTGCCCGCCCCCGCCTTCATCGGCCGAGTGATCGCTTTACCGCCCGAAAAATAATAAGGAGCTCGTCATGAACACCGCCGCCGCTTTTGCCGATTTCCGCACCTACCCGTTGATCAGCGCGTTGACTGCCGTGCACACCCTGGCGGACCGCATTCAAGTGCAGTGGGCGGACGGTCGGGCCAGCCCTTTTCATCATCAATGGCTGCGGGACAACTGCCCGTGTCCTCAGTGCGTCTACACCGTGACCCGCGAGCAAGTGCTGGAAATCGTCGATGTCGCGGAAGATCTGATTCCCGACAATGCTCGAATCGATGCCGAAGGTCGCCTGTGCGTCGATTGGCAGGACGGCCACCTCAGCCGCTTCGATCCCGGCTGGTTGCGCGCCCATGCCTACGACGACGAGTCCCGCGCCGAGCGGCAGGCCGCCAAACCGAAAAGCAAGCTGTGGGACAGTCATCTGAAGTTGCCGGTGTTCGACTATCAGGCGCTGATGAACGACAACCAAGCCTTGCTGCAATGGTTGCTGGCTGTGCGCGACATCGGCCTGACCCAAGTGCGCGGCGTACCTACCGAACCTGGCTCGCTGAAGTTGATTGCCCAGCGGATTTCCTTCATCCGCGAGAGCAATTTCGGCGTGCTGTTCAACGTGCAGTCCAAGGCCGATGCCGACAGCAATGCCTACACCGCCTTCAACCTGCCACTGCACAGCGACCTGCCGACCCGGGAGTTGCAACCGGGGCTGCAATTTCTGCATTGCCTGGTCAATGACGCCGATGGTGGCGAGAGCATTTTCGTCGACGGTTTTGCCATCGCCCAAGCCTTGCGCCAGGAAGATCCCGAGGCGTTTCAAGCCTTGTGTGATATCCCCGTGGAGTTTCGCAACAAGGACCGTCACAGCGACTACCGCTGCCTGGCGCCGATCATCGCGCTGGATGCAATCGGGCAGGTGTCGGAAATCCGCATGGCGAACTTTCTGCGTGGGCCGTTCGATGCATCGGTGGAGCAAATGCCCAGGCTGTATCGCGCTTACCGACGCTTCATTGCGATGACCCGCGAGGCGCGTTTCCGGGTGATGACGCGGCTCAACCCCGGCGAGTTGTGGTGCTTCGACAACCGTCGCACCCTCCACGCCCGCAACGCCTTCGACCCCGCCACCGGTGCCCGGCATTTCCAGGGGTGCTATGTCGACCGGGATGAATTGCTATCGCGCATTTTGGTGTTGCAACGCTAGACCGGGTCATCGTTCATCGCGGGCAAGCCACGCTCCCACAGGTTATTTGCAAGTCCTGTGGGGGCGTGGCTTGCCCGCGATGGCGTCCGCACAGACAACACATAAATTGTGGATTCACAGGCAAAAAAAACCCCGATCAAGCCGTGACAGGATCGGAGCTGAGGAGGGTACTGTTGAGGAGCTGATGCGCGAGGGTGACCAAACCTTCGTGAAGCCAGCTGAGTCCAGTGTGCCCACTCTCCCCTCTTGCAAGTTAGCCGAAAACGACCTGTTCATAGGTATTGCGGCCATTGCGACAAATCGTCCTTGCCGCCACCCCGCACCCCTACGAGAATCGAGCCAAGACACCGTTCCCTAAAGAAGGATTGCGTCATGATGCACGCCGATTTGATAGACCAGGAAGACCTGTTGGGCCATCTGAAGTCATTGGGTTTTCAAGTGCCGAGCGGCGCCACGGCCGAGCAGGCTTGCGAGTGCGCAGTGCGAGGCTTGAACGATGAGCGGGCGATGACGCTGCGTACGATGGTCAAGCAGATGTACACCAGCAGCGCGACCATCCTGCCGGCCGTGCGCCAGGCCATTGACCAGCAACTGTTACCGGCATTGGCGCAGTACCAGCAAAGCCGTAACGCCTGACAGCCTGTGGCGAGGGGGCTTGCCCCTGTTCGGCTGCGCAGCAGTCGTAAAATCTTGGGGCCGCTGCGCGACCCAACGGGGGCAAGCCCCCTCGCCACAATAGCCCGCGCGGTTTAGAGCCTTACGCTGGCAAACGTCGACTCATTGCGCGCCTGGCTCAACGCCGACAGCGGCCCGGACAACGGCGACAGCACCAGCGCTTGCGGCAGCGGCATCATCGCCACTTGTTGCGTGGTGTTGGAGCCTACGCGCTCGTCACGCGGCGGAATGCCGAAGTATTCGCGGTAGCACTTGGAGAAGTGCGGCGTGGACACGAACCCACACACCGACGCCACTTCGATGATCGACATCGGCGTTTGCTTGAGCAGTTGCCGAGCGCGGATCAGGCGCAGTTTCAGGTAGTAACGCGACGGCGAGCAGTGCAGGTATTTCTGGAACAGCCGCTCCAGCTGACGACGCGACACGGCGACGTACACCGCCAGTTCGTCGAGATCGATCGGCTCTTCGAGGTTGGCCTCCATCAGCGCGACGATTTCCTGCAGCTTCGGCTGGTTGGTGCCGAGCATGTGCTTGAGCGGCACGCGCTGGTGGTCCTGCTCGTTGCGGATGCGCTCGTAGACGAACATTTCCGAAATCGCGGCCGACAGTTCACGACCATGATCGCGGCTGATCAGGTGCAGCATCATGTCCAGCGGCGCGGTGCCGCCGGAGCTGGTGAAGCGGTTACGGTCGAGGGTGAACAGCCGGGTGCTCATGGCCACCCGCGGGAAAGCTTCCTGCATAGCGGCCAGACATTCCCAGTGCACGCTGCAATCGAAACCGTCCAGCAGGCCGGCGCACGCCAGGGCCCAGCTGCCGGTGCAGACCGCGCCGAGGCGACGGGACTGACGCGCCTGGCTTTGCAGCCACGACACATGCTCACGGGTTACGGTGCGCTGAATGCCGATACCGCCGCAGACAATGACGGTGTCCAGGGGCGGCGCTTTGTGCATGGAGGCATCGGGGGTGATCTGCAGACCGTCACTGGCCCAGACCTGACCACCATCGACGGTGAGCGTGGTCCAGCGATACAGCTCGCGGCCGGACAATTGGTTGGCCATGCGCAGAGGTTCTACTGCAGAGGCCAGAGAAATCAGCGTGAAATTGTCCAGCAGCAGAAAGCCGATGGATTGAGGCGCACGGTTCTGGGGTTGGGCCCCGGAGTTGAACGTCGTCATCGCGGTATCTCCTCACACAAAGCGGGTGATGGCCTCAGGCGGAGGCTCTTTTTATTGCCATCGTTCTCGCGTGGGAGACGGGCTTTGTAATGACAGAGCAATTGCCATGCCTAAATTGAATGCGCGTTCAATAACTCCTGAAAACGACGTCGCGATGCGTCTAGATATGGCGCGCAGAGATAAGAGGTTACAAGTGCCATCAAAGGCCCCGAAGCCGCTGCCCCGTTGCGTGTGAGCAAATCGGTAGCACTTGTGGGAACAGGCCTGCGGCGGGCCGGGAGAGAGTGTCACCGCAAGCACAGGTGACGGACGGTCAGGGCTTGTATGGATCCTGGATCCGGGTGAAACGGCTTACCTGTTAGCGACGCGCCAAAACATGGCGCGTTTTGAATCGGGTGTTCACTTAGTGCGCAGTTTTGACTGGTCTGGCCCCTTCGCGAGCAAGCCCGCTTCCACAAGAATTTGTGGTGTACCTCATTTCTCGATTACACAACAAATCCTGTGGGAGCGGGCTTGCCCGCGATGGGGTCAACTCGGTCTCAGCACTCCACCGCGCTGACCGCCAACCCACCGCGCGATGTCTCTTTATATTTGTCGTGCATGTCGGCACCGGTATCACGCATGGTGCGGATCACCCGGTCCAGCGAGATAAAGTGCTGACCGTCACCCCGCAGCGCCATCTGCGCCGCATTGATCGCTTTCACCGCAGCAATCGCATTGCGCTCGATGCACGGCACCTGCACCAACCCGCCCACGGGATCGCAGGTCAGACCGAGGTTGTGCTCCAGGCCGATTTCCGCCGCGTTGCACAACTGCTCCGGCGTGGCGCCGAGAATCTCCGCCAGCCCGGCCGCCGCCATGGCGCAGGCCGAACCGACTTCCCCCTGGCAACCGACTTCGGCACCGGAGATCGAGGCGTTTTTCTTGCACAGAATGCCCACCGCCGCGGCACTGAGGAAGTAATCGACCACGTTGGCGTCGGTCACTGCCTCGCTGAATTTCATGAAGTAGTGCAACACCGCCGGAATGATCCCTGCCGCGCCGTTGGTCGGCGCCGTGACCATGCGCCCACCGGCGGCATTTTCTTCGTTGACCGCCAGGGCGAACAGGTTGACCCACTCCATCGCGCTCAAGGTCGAGCCGATCACGTTGGGCTTGCTCAGCTCCTGCAAACTGCGATGAAGTTTCGCCGCACGACGGCGCACATTGAGGCCGCCGGGCAGGATGCCTTCGTGCTTGAGGCCTTGCTCCACGCAATCCTGCATGGCGCGCCAGAGCTTCATCAGGCCGCCACGGATTTCTTCTTCGCTGCGCCAGACCTTTTCGTTGGCCATCATCAATTCGGCCACGCGCAGGTTGTGTTTCTGGCACAGGTTGAGCAATTCGACAGCACTGGAGAAATCGTATGGCAGCACGGTGCGATCCAGGTCCACCACGCCACTGGAAGCTTGTGCTTGATCGACGACAAAACCACCGCCGACGGAATAGTAGGTATCGCGATGCAGCTCGCCGTGATCGCCTTCGGCAACCAGGGTCATGGCGTTGGGATGGAATGGCAGGTTTTCGTCGATCAGGCGCATGTCCCGGGCCCAGATGAACGGGACCGACAAGCGACCGTCGAGCAATAGCGTGTTGGTTTCACGCAGGGCCTGGATGCGAATACCGATTTGCGACGGATCGATCGCGTCCGGCCACTCGCCCATCAGCCCCATGATCACCGCATTGTCGCTGCCGTGGCCGATGCCGGTGGCCGAGAGCGAGCCATAAAGCTGAACTTCGACGCGACACACCTGTTCCAAAAGTCCTCGTTCACGCAAACCTTGCACGAACAGCGCCGCGGCGCGCATAGGCCCCACGGTGTGCGAACTGGAAGGGCCGATGCCGATTTTGAACAGGTCGAAAACGCTGATAGCCATTACTGCTGAACTCCTGGATGTGCCTGCTCCAGGCGCGAAAGCGCCCAGTGACGGAGCTGCTACGCTGAAGCTGCAATCCGTCGAGATGGCCGCATCATCAGGCTTTTGCCATGTCGTTCAACGTCTCACACCGACGCACTCATGCCCACTAGCGCCGCAAGTCTCTCACGCTGTGTTTTCGCCGTTTTTTTGCGGATCAAAGGGACAAACAGGGCTGAAAAAAGCTGTAAACGACGTCACCGACACTGGATGCGACCATCCCTGTACTGGTTACGACGCACCCTGTAGGCGTCAGATTTTCACTGGTACATGATCGTATCGACTCGATTGCAAGGCGCCGTGGTAGAGCTGTCTCCAAAACGCCATCCAACCGCAACAGATAAGTGCGGTGGTCCAGTCGGAACACTGCCAAAAAAAACACTCAGGAGTCGCCCCTATGAAAGGTTCCCCGTCGTTGTTGTTGGCCGCCATGCTGAGTCTGCCGTTCCTGGCTCAAGCTGCAGAACCGGCCCAGTGCAGTACCGTAAACTTCTCCGATGTCGGCTGGACGGACATTACCGTCACCACCGCCACCACCAGCGTCGTTCTCGATGCCCTGGGCTACAAGACCAAAACCACGATGATTTCCGTGCCGGTGACCTACAAGTCCCTGGCCGACGGCAAGAACATGGACGTCTTCCTCGGCAACTGGATGCCGACCATGGAAAACGACATCAAGGCCTACCGCGATGCCGGCACCGTGGAAACCGTGCGCACCAACCTCAAAGGCGCCAAATACACCCTCGCCGTGCCACAAGCGTTGTACGACAAAGGGCTGCATGACTTCGCCGACATCGCCAAATTCAAGAAAGAACTCGACGGCAAGATCTACGGCATCGAGCCAGGCAACGACGGTAACCGTCTGATCCAGAGCATGATCGACAAAGACGCCTTCGGTCTCAAAACCGCCGGCTTCAAAGTCGTCGAGTCCAGCGAAGCGGGCATGCTGTCGCAAGTCGACCGTGCGCAAAAACGCGACACCGCCGTGGTGTTCCTCGGCTGGGCACCGCACCCGATGAACAAGCGTTTCAAAATCCAGTACCTGACCGGGGGCGATGACTACTTCGGCCCGGATTTCGGTGCTGCCACCGTTGCGACCAACACTCGCAAGGGGTATACCCAAGAGTGCAGCAACGTCGGCCAATTGCTGAAAAACCTGGAATTCACCGTCGACATGGAAAGTACGCTGATGGGCAACGTCCTGGACGACAAAATGAAGCCTGAAGCGGCCGCCAAGGCCTGGCTGAAAAAGAATCCACAGGTGCTCGATACCTGGCTGGCTGGCGTGACCACCATTGACGGTAAACCTGGCCTGGAAGCCGTGAAAGCCAAGCTCGCACAGTAAAATCGCTTACGCCGGGCGGGCTCGCCCGCCCGGGCTGTTTATTTCCTTGCATGCGGACGTTCACTACCATGCTGATTGATCAGAAAATACCCTTAGGCCAGTACATCGCGGGCTTTGTCGAATGGTTGACGCAACACGGCGCCAGCACCTTCGACGCCATCGCCGTGTCACTGGAAACGATGATCCACGGCGTGACTTTTGCGCTGACCTGGTTCAACCCGCTGGCATTGATCGGCCTCATCGCGCTACTGGCACATTTCATCCAACGCAAATGGGGCCTGACCGTTTTCGTCATTGCCTCCTTTCTGCTGATCCTCAACCTGGGGTACTGGCAGGAAACCATGGAAACCCTCGCCCAGGTGCTGTTCGCCACCCTGGTCTGCGTAGTGATCGGCGTGCCGTTGGGCATCGTCGCCGCGCACAAGCCGATGTTCTACACACTGATGCGTCCGGTACTCGATCTGATGCAGACCGTACCGACCTTCGTATACCTCATTCCTACCCTGACCCTCTTCGGTCTGGGTGTGGTCCCGGGTCTGATCTCGACGGTGGTGTTCGCGATTGCCGCGCCCATCCGCCTGACCTACCTGGGCATCCGCGATGTGCCGCAAGAATTGATGGACGCCGGCAAGGCCTTTGGCTGCTCGCGCCGTCAGCTGCTCTCGCGAATCGAATTGCCCCACGCCATGCCAAGCATCGCGGCCGGTATCACCCAGTGCATCATGCTGTCGTTGTCGATGGTGGTGATTGCGGCACTGGTGGGCGCCGACGGCCTGGGCAAACCCGTGGTCAACGCACTGAACACTGCTGATATCGCACTGGGCTTCGAAGCAGGCCTGGCGATCGTACTGCTGGCGATCATGCTCGACCGTATCTGCAAACAACCCGACGCCAAAGTAGGGGGTGACGCATGAGCATTATTCGCTTCGAAGACGTGGATGTGATCTTCTCCAAGGATCCGCGCGAGGCCCTCAAACTCCTCGACCAGGGCATGACCCGCAACGAGATCCTGAAAAAGACCGGGCAAATCGTCGGTGTCGAAAAGGCCAGCCTGGACATCGAAAAAGGTGAAATCTGCGTGCTGATGGGCCTGTCCGGCTCCGGCAAATCCAGCCTGCTGCGCTGCATCAACGGCCTCAACACCGTCAGCCGCGGCAAGTTGTTCGTCGAGCACGAAGGCAGGCAGATCGACATCGCGTCGTGCACTCCGGCAGAACTGAAAATGATGCGCACCAAGCGCATCGCGATGGTGTTCCAGAAGTTCGCCCTGATGCCTTGGCTGACGGTGCGCGAGAACATCAGCTTCGGTCTGGAAATGCAGGGCCGCCCTGAGAAAGAACGCCGCAAACTGGTGGACGAGAAGCTTGAGCTGGTGGGCCTGACCCAGTGGCGCAACAAGAAACCCGACGAACTCTCCGGCGGCATGCAGCAGCGTGTCGGCCTGGCCCGCGCCTTGGCGATGGACGCCGACATTCTGCTGATGGACGAACCGTTCTCGGCTCTCGACCCGCTGATCCGCCAGGGTCTGCAAGACGAATTGCTGGAGCTGCAACGCAAACTGAGCAAGACCATCGTTTTCGTGAGCCACGACCTCGATGAAGCCCTGAAGCTGGGCAGCCGTATCGCGATCATGAAAGATGGCCGGATCATCCAGTACAGCGTGCCGGAAGAAATCGTCCTGAACCCCGCGGATGATTACGTGCGCACCTTCGTCGCTCACACCAACCCGCTGAACGTGTTGTGCGGTCGCAGCCTGATGCGCACCCTGGACAACTGCAAACGCATCAACGGTTCGGTGTGCCTGGATCCGGGCGGCGATTCGTGGCTGGACCTGGCCGAAGGCAACACCATCAAGGGCGCACGCCAGAACGGCTCAAGCCTGGACCTGCAGAACTGGATACCGGGCCAAGCGGTTGAAGGCCTGGGTCGTCGCCCAACGTTGGTGGACTCCAACATCGGCATGCGCGATGCCCTGCAGATTCGTTACCAGACCGGCAACAAGCTGGTGCTGCACGACAACAACAAGGTGGTCGGGATCCTCGGCGACAGCGAGCTGTACCACGCGCTGCTCGGCAAGAACCTGGGGTAAGCAAGGCAGCAGACACAAAAACGCCGCGAGATGATCGCGGCGTTTTTGTTTATGGGGTATCGGGTCAATCAGCTTTGCCAGTGATGGCCCCTTCGCGGGCAAGCCCGCTCCCACAGGGATCGGTGTCGTGACCAATATTTGTGTCACAGCCCTGATCCTGTGGGAGCGGGCTTGCCCGCGATGAATGCGACACGGTGCTTCAGACAGAAACACCGCGCCTCTTACAACTCAGCTATAAACCCGGCCTAGCAGCTGCCGATGGCTTTCAAACTGATCGAGCACGTCACGGGTGATCTGATCCTGAGTGAAGCCCATCAAGTCATAGTCCTGGCTGCCGTTGTGCAGGTACACCTCGGCGCGGTAGTAACGTGCGCGCGGTTCATCGGCACTTTCGGCCGACACCGTTTCGCTCGCCGCCGCCAGATAACCGTCCAGGCTCACTTCGTAGACAAAAGGATTGCCCTCTTCCATCTCGATCCGCAGGCCCATGCAACGCTTGGCTTTGCCCAGCAACGTTTGCACGTCCAGGCCCTTGCCACGCAGTTGCACCACGGCCTCTTCCAGCGCCGGGCTGACTTGTTTGTCCATGAAACGCTGAACGATCGACTGGTTCGGCTGCAAGTCCAGCTGAGTCAGACGCTCGCTGAAACCACGACGACCACGCGCCGCCAGTTCCGCTTGCTCCTGTTCGATCTGCACGTCCTGGCGCATGGCCTTGTGCAAGCCGAACATGAAGAACACCAGCACCACCGAGAACGGCAGCCCCGCCAGCACCACCATGGTTTGCATGGCTTCGAAGTTACCGGCGAACAGCAAACCGATGGTCACCAGGGTGATCACCACCGACCAGAAAATCCGCAGCCAGTGCGGCGCATCTTCGTCGACGTTGCCGCCCTTGCAGGACAGATTCGCCATCATCACCGCGCCGGAGTCCGCCGGGGTCAGGAACAGCACGAAGCCGACAAAGATCGACACGCCGATTACCACTTTCGACGCAGGGTAATGCTCAAGCAACTGGTAGATCGCCATCGATGGCTGTTCCAGCGCCGTCTTCCCGAGTTCCACCGCCCCATGGTTCATCACCAGGTCCAGGGCCGAGTTACCGAAGATCGACAGCCATGCCAGGGTGAAACCCAGTGGAATCAGCAGCACGCCGGCGACCAGCTCACGCACCGTGCGACCACGGGAAATACGCGCGATGAACATGCCGACGAATGGCGCCCAGGAAATCCACCAGGCCCAGTAGAACAGGGTCCACAGGCCCAACCAGCGGTCGGACTTCTCACTGTCGCCTTCGTACACGTAGAGGTCGAAGGTCTTCAGCACCACGCCATTCAGGTAGTCACCGATGTTCTGCACAAAGCCGTTGAGCAGGTGCAGGGTCGGGCCGAACAACAGCACGAAAATCAGCAGACCGCTGAACAGCACGATGTTCAGGTTGGACAGACGACGAATGCCGTTTTCCACACCGGACACCGCGGCGATGGTCGCCACGGTGCTCATCACGATGATCACGATCAGCAGGTTGGTGTTGCTGTGTGCCATGCCGAACAGGTTTTCCAGCCCCGACGACACTTGCAGCGAACCGATCCCCAGGTTCGTCACCAGCCCCAGCAGGGTCACGAACATGCCGAAGCCGTCCACCGCATGACCGGCCGCGCCTTTGACCCAACGCTCGCCGACCAGCGGATACAGCGCCGAACGCAACGCCAGCGGTTGGTTATGACGGTAAGCAAAGTACGCCACGGCCAGGCCGACCAAGGCATAGATCGCCCAGCCATGCAGGCCCCAATGCAGGAACGTCAACTGCACCGCCTGACGCGCGGCAAGGTTGCTGCCGGCCACGCCTTCCGGCGGATTGAAGTAGTGGTCCAGTGGCTCGGACGCGCCGAAGTACAGCAGCGAGATGCCGATACCCGACGAGAACAGCATCCCCGCCCAGGCGCCGTAGCTGAAATCCGGGGTATCGTCCTTGCTGCCCAGCTTGAGCTTGCCGTAAGACGAAAACGCCAGGCCGACGACAAAAACCAGATAGGCGGCGATCACCACCATGTAGTACCAGCCGAAGCTGCGGGACAACCAGGCCTGGGCAATACCGAGCATTCTGCCGGCCTCTTGCGGGGCGATGATCAGAATGGCGGTCAACAGCAGGATCAGCGCGGTAGAGGTGTAGAACACCCAACCGTTGACCATCACCTTCTCGGGTGGGGTCTTTATTAGAGAGGCAGAACTCATGGCACAGATGCTCCGGGCAGTGCGAGAGAAGAACACAAGGCAACGCGGTACCCGACCAATCGATTAGTTGGCAGCCGACCGGCGGGTGATATAAAGACACCCCGAAAAAAGCCCGAAACCCCTGGAACGCGTCTGCGTATGGGTTTCGAGCATTTTTGGATGTCGGTTTATCGTCATTTACACGTAGGAAAAATCTGTAAGCAGCGACGAATTGTCGCAGATCTTATTCTTTGTTGATTGAACGTTCAATCAAAACAAAATAGACTGGCCCTCAATCCGGTAGCCGTATTTCGTCCACCGGAAGGCCTAAGGAGATGTGCAAGATGCCCAAGGTCGGTATGCAACCCATCCGCCGCCAGCAATTGATCGAAGCCACGTTGCAGGCCGTCGATCAGGTCGGCATGGGGGACGCCAGCATTGCGCTGATCGCCCGTTTGGCCGGTGTCTCGAATGGCATCATCAGTCACTACTTTCAGGACAAGAACGGCCTGATCGCCGCCACGATGCGGTATCTGATGAGCGTCCTCAGCGAGAACGTCACCGCGCGCCGTCAGGCGATGGCAGATGACAGCCCACGGGCGCATCTGCAGGTGATCATCGAAGGCAACTTCGACGCCAGCCAGGTCAATGGCCCGGCAATGAAAACCTGGCTGGCCTTCTGGGCCACCAGCATGCACCAGCCGTCTTTGCACAGGTTGCAGCGGATCAACGATCACCGTCTGTATTCCAACCTGTGCTGCCAGTTCCGCCGTGCGTTGCCGCTTGATCAAGCACGCAGCGCCGCCCGGGGCCTGGCAGCCCTCATTGACGGTTTGTGGTTGCGCGGCGCGCTGTCGGGAGATGCTTTCGACACCGAGCAGGCGCAACGGATCGCTTACGAATACATGGATATCCAATTGGCCAAGCAGGTGAGTTAGAGCACACATAAAACCGCTCAACCCCTGAACCGCCACTGATCAGCGTCGCCCCGCAACACGGCACGCCCGGTGGTCAACGCCAACCACTTAATGCACTTGCGAGGACACTATGGCCCGTTTCGAACTGCAAAAACTCTACATCGACGGCGGTTACACCGACGCCAGCAGCGACGCCACCTTCGAAGCCATCAACCCGGCTAACGGTGAAGTCCTCGCAACCGTACAGCGTGCGACCAAGGAAGACGTCGAGCGTGCAGTGGTCAGTGCCGAAAAGGGCCAGAAAATCTGGGCCGCGATGACCGCCATGGAGCGTTCGCGCATCCTGCGTCGTGCCGTCGACATCCTGCGCGAGCGCAACGACGAACTGGCCGCCCTGGAAACCCTGGACACCGGCAAGGCGTACTCCGAAACCCGTTACGTCGACATCGTCACCGGCGCTGACGTGCTGGAATACTACGCAGGTCTGGTACCGGCCATCGAAGGCGAGCAGATTCCGCTGCGCACCACCTCTTTCGTCTACACCCGTCGCGAGCCGCTGGGCATCGTGGCCGGTATTGGCGCGTGGAACTACCCGATCCAGATCGCCCTGTGGAAGTCCGCGCCAGCCCTGGCGGCCGGCAACGCGATGATCTTCAAGCCAAGCGAAGTCACCTCGCTGACCACCCTGAAACTGGCCGAGATCTACACCGAAGCCGGCGTTCCAGCTGGCGTGTTCAACGTGTTGACCGGCAGCGGCCGTGAAGTCGGCACCTGGCTGACCGAGCACCCACGCATCGAAAAAGTCTCCTTCACCGGCGGCACTGACACCGGCAAGAAAGTCATGGCCAGCGCTTCCGCCTCCACGCTCAAAGACGTGACCATGGAACTGGGCGGCAAATCCCCGCTGATCATTTTCGACGACGCCGACCTCGATCGCGCCGCCGATACCGCGATGATGGCCAACTTCTACAGCTCCGGTCAGGTCTGCACCAACGGCACTCGCGTGTTCGTACCGAGCCACCTGAAAGCCGCGTTCGAAGCCAAGATCGTTGAGCGCGTTGCGCGCATTCGCGTGGGCAACCCGGAAGACGAAAACACCAACTTCGGCCCGCTGGTCAGCTTCGCCCATATGGAAAGCGTGCTGGGCTACATCGCCAAAGGTAAGGAAGAAGGCGCTCGCCTGCTGTGCGGCGGCGCTCGTCTGACCGACGGCGAATTCGCCAAAGGCGCGTTCGTGGCCCCGACCGTGTTCACCGACTGCACCGACGAGATGACCATCGTGCGCGAAGAAATCTTCGGCCCGGTGATGAGCATCCTGACCTACGAAACCGAAGAAGAAGTGATCCGTCGTGCCAACGACACCGACTTCGGTCTGGCTGCCGGTGTCGTCACCAAGGACCTGAACCGCGCCCACCGCGTGATTCATCAACTGGAAGCCGGTATCTGCTGGATCAACGCCTGGGGCGAGTCCGACGCCAAGATGCCGGTCGGCGGCTACAAGCAGTCGGGCGTGGGCCGTGAGAACGGCATCAGCTCGCTGAACAACTTCACACGCATCAAATCGGTACAGGTCGAACTGGGCGATTACGCCTCGGTGTTCTAAGCCCCGAGTCTTGTGTTGCCCGCGAGGCCGCCTTCGCGAGCAAGCCCGCTCCCACAGGAGTCCCCATTCCAATGTGGGAGCGGGCTTGCTCGCGAATGAGTGCACAGCACTCGCCTTGGCCATGACCTGACCAACTTCAAAGAGGGTGCATTCAATGTCCCAAGTATTCGATTACATCATCATCGGTGCCGGCTCGGCCGGTAACACCTTGGCGACCCGTCTGACTGAAGACGAAGGCGTCACCGTCCTGCTGCTCGAAGCGGGCGGCCCGGATTACCGCCTGGATTTCCGCACGCAAATGCCGGCGGCTTTGGCGTTCCCGCTGCAAGGTCGTCGCTACAACTGGGCGTACGAAACCGATCCGGAGCCACACATGGACGGTCGCCGGATGGAATGCGGTCGCGGCAAGGGCCTGGGTGGTTCTTCGCTGATCAACGGCATGTGCTACATCCGCGGCAACGCGATGGATTACGACAACTGGGCGAAATTGCCCGGCCTGGAAGACTGGACTTACCTCGACTGCCTGCCGTATTTCCGCAAGGCGGAAACCCGTGACATCGGCCCGAACGACTACCACGGTGGCGACGGTCCGGTCAGCGTGACCACGCCAAAAGCCGGCAACAACCCGCTGTTCAGCGCGATGGTTGAAGCAGGCGTGCAGGCCGGTTACCCGCGTACCGAAGACTTGAACGGTTACCAGCAGGAAGGTTTCGGCCCGATGGACCGTACCGTGACGCCGAACGGCCGTCGCGCCAGTACCGCTCGCGGTTACCTGGACGTCGCCAAGAAGCGTTCGACCCTGACCATCGTCACCCACGCCCTGACCGACAAAATTCTGTTCGAAGGCAAGCGTGCAGTCGGCGTGCGTTACCTGATTGGCGCGGCTGAAGAGCGCGTTGAAGTCCGTGCCCGCAAGGAAGTGCTGCTGTGCTCCGGCGCCATCGCGTCGCCGCAGATTCTGCAACGCTCCGGTGTCGGCCCGGCCGAACTGCTGAAAAAGCTTGATATCCCGGTGGTCCACGACCTGCCGGGCGTCGGTGAAAACCTGCAGGATCACCTCGAGTTGTACCTGCAATACGCCTGCACCCAACCGGTTTCGCTGTACCCGTCGCTGCTCCTGCACAACCAACCGGCCATCGGCGCCGAGTGGCTGTTCAAAGGCACCGGCATCGGCGCCAGCAACCAATTCGAAGCCGGCGGTTTCATTCGTACCCGTCCGGAATTCGAATGGCCGAACATCCAGTATCACTTCCTGCCGGTAGCGATTAACTACAACGGCAGCAACGGCGTGAAAGAGCACGGCTTCCAGGCACACATGGGTTCCATGCGTTCGCCAAGCCGCGGTCGCATCCAGGCCAAGTCCAAGGATCCGCGCGAATACCCGAGCATCCTGTTCAACTACATGGCCACCGAGCAGGACTGGCAGGAATTCCGCGACGGCATCCGCCTGACCCGTGAAATCATGCAACAGCCAGCACTGGACGCCTTCCGTGGTCGGGAAATCAGCCCTGGCATCGACGTGCAAACCGACGAGCAGCTGGACAAGTTCATCCGCGAGCACGCCGAAACCGCGTTCCATCCGTCCTGCTCGTGCAAGATGGGCACCGACGAAATGGCGGTGGTCGATGGCGAAGGTCGTGTGCACGGCATGCAAGGCCTGCGCGTGGTCGATGCCTCGATCATGCCGATCATCACCACCGGCAACCTGAACGCGCCGACGATCATGATGGCCGAGAAAATCGCCGACAAGATCCGCGGTCGCAAGCCACTGCCACGCAGCAAGGCCAAATACTACGTGGCCGGTGATGCACCGGTGCGTGGCAAGCCGTTGCGGGATGTGAGCCCTACCGCGCAGTAAGGCAGTTACACCGAGGCGCAGCCTTCGCGAGCAAGCCCGCTCCCACATTCAACCGAGTTCTCTCAGGGGAATACGATCAAATGTGGGAGCGGGCTTGCCCGCGAAGAGGCCCGACCAGACAACACACAACCTCCAGACTCACCCAGAGGTAAACCTTTCCTACACAGCTCTTCGCTTGATCCTACCCCCCTGCAGGCCTAATCTAGCGCCACGCAAACGTTTCACCCCCTCGCGACATCGATACACCGCCACTCCATACCAAGGAGGTTCCCGAATGTTCGATTTCCACCCCCAGCTCAAGCAGCGCTTCGCTGCCTTGCGCACGGGCGCTGAATTCTTTTCGCTGCGTTATGTGCGCGAGTCCGGCCAGTACCTGTCGGTGCGCAAGAACGTCGCCGAACCGCCGAGCCTGAGCCGTGACGAAGGCGCGATGCTGACCGTTCGGGTCAACGGCGTCGAAGCCTATGCCGCGACCAACGACCTGTCCCAATCCGGCCTGCAAGCCGCGCTGGAGAAGGCCGAGCATCAAGCCCGTCGACTCAAGCCCCACGCCCTCCTCGACTTGCGCGAGCAAGCGGTCTCCAGCGACCGCGCCGACTATTTATCGCCCAACCTTGATCAGCCCTTCCCGTCCCTGAGCGATTGCTACCAAGTGCTCGGCGCCGAATCCGCCGCCGTGCCCAAGGACGAGCGCCTGGTGAACTGGCAGGCGAGCATCGGCATCACCCATGTCGAGCAAATCTACCTCAACAGCGCCGGGGCCGAATTGCGCCAAGCCCAGCGTTTCGTCTACCCGAGCATGGACGTCACCGCCTACGACGGCAGCGACAGCCAGACCCGTACCCTGGGCCGCGAGAACTTCGGTCAGCAGGGCGGCTTTGATGTGATCAGCCGTTGCGGCCTGATCGGCTCCGGCCCGAAAATCGCTGATCAGGCACTGCAATTGCTACTGGCGCCGAACACCCCGCAAGGCCCGCGCGACCTGTTGCTGATGCCCGACCAGATGATGCTGCAGATCCACGAGTCCATTGGTCATCCGCTGGAACTGGACCGCATCCTGGGCGATGAGCGCAATTACGCCGGCACCAGTTTCGTCAAGGCAGAAGACTTCGGCCGCCTGCAGTACGGCTCCGAACTGCTCAATGTGACCTTCGACCCGGACATCCCCGAACAACTCGCCAGCTACGGCCATGACGACGACGGCACCGCCGCCAGCAAGCAATTCCTGATCAAGGAAGGTTTGCTGCTGCGGCCATTGGGCGGCGCACTCTCGCAGTTCCGGGCCGGCCTCGACGGCGTGGCCAACAGCCGCGCCTGCGGCTGGAACCGGCCGCCGATCGACCGCATGGCCAACCTCAACATCGAGCCCGGCGATCAGCCGCTTGAACAACTGATCGGCAACATCGAACACGGCATTTTGATGAGCACCAACCGTTCGTGGTCCATCGACGACGCGCGCAACAAATTCCAGTTCGGTTGCGAATGGGGTCAGTTGATCGAAAACGGTGAACTCAAGGGCGTGGTGAAGAACCCGAATTACCGGGCGATTTCCGCGCAATTCTGGAAAAGCCTCAGCGCCGTCGGCGACGCCGGCACCTTCAAGGTGTTGGGTACGCCGAACTGTGGCAAGGGCGAACCGAACCAGGTGATCCGCGTCGGCCATGCGTCGCCGGCCTGTGTGTTCAGTAACGTTGATGTGTTTGGGGGAGATGCCTGATGAGTACATTAAAAGGTCAGGCCGAATCGTTTGAAACATTGGTCAACTGGTTGCGCGAAGCGATTCGCGAGCCTGAGCAATTCACCCTCAGCTACGCCGCCGAATCGTCGTCCTTTGTGCGCTTCAACCACGCCAAGGTGCGTCAGGCCGGGCAGGTGCAGCAGGCGAGCGTCGGTTTCAAACTGATCAACGATGGGCGCCACGCCGACCTCGACATCACATTGTCGGGCGATCCGGAAGTCGATCTTCAGCGTCTGGCCGAGGGGTTGCAGCAGTTGCGCGAAACCCTGCTGTTGCTGCCTCAGGACCCGTACCTGCTGCTCAACCATGATGACTGGCAGAGCAATAACGTGCAGGAACATCCGCTGCCGGATACCGAGCAGGTGGTCACTGAAATCACTCAGGCCGCCGAGGGGCTCGATCTGGTCGGTTTCTATGCCGCCGGGCCGATCAGTCGCGGCTTCGCCAGCTCCTCGGGCGCGTTCGGCTGGCATCAGGCCAATAGCTTCAACTTCGATTTCAGCCTGTTCCATGAAAACGGTCAGGCGGTGAAAGCCAGCTATGCCGGGCACGACTGGAACAGCGCCGGGTTTGCCCGGCGTTTCCAGCAGGCCCGCGAGCAGTTGGCGTTTCTCGGGCGGCCATTGCGCACGCTGGCGCCGGGTCAGTACCGCGCTTACCTTGCACCGGCGGCCCTGGAAGAAATCATGGGCATGCTCAGCTGGGGCGGGTTCTCGGCGCAGTCGATTGCCAGCAAGAGCAGTCCGCTGCAGAAGCTCTACGGTGGCGACAGTTCGTTCAGTTCGATGGTGTCCCTGGATGAAAAAGTCAGCGGTTCCCTGAGCCCGGCGTTCTCCGGTGAAGGTTATCCGCGCAGTGATCTGCGGCTGATTGTTGAGGGCAAGGCGGGTGAGCAACTGGTCGGTTCACGCAGCGCCGCCGAGTACGGCCTGACCGCCAACGGTGCTGGCGGCGGTGAAGCGCCAAGTGCGTTGAACATGGCAGCCGGCTCGTTGCCTGACGCCGAGATCCTCAAGCAACTGGGCACCGGTTTGTACATCAGCAACCTGTGGTACCTGAACTACTCCGACCAACCGGCGGCGCGCCTGACCGGCATGACACGGTTCGCGACCTTCTGGGTCGAGAACGGCGAGATTCAGGCACCGGTCAGCACCATGCGTTTCGATGACAGCGCCTACAGCCTGCTGGGTTCGCAGCTGGAAGCGTTGACCGAGGAACGCGAGCTGATGTTGTCGGCCAGCACCTACAGTCAGCGCAACACGTCTTCGGCATTGCTGCCGGGAGCGCTCGTCAGCCGACTGACCTTGACCCTGTAAACACAAAAACCTGTGGGAGCGGGCTTGCCCGCGAAGAGGCCATCAGCTTCAACATCAATATTGACTGATACATCGCCTTCGCGGGCAAGCCCGCTCCCACAGGTTTACCGTTACCTGACCAACTCACAAGAGGCCCCATGCCCAACCGCCCCCCCCTCGACGCCGTCACCGCCCGCTGGTTGCCATGGGTCGTGGCCATTGCCTTTTTCATGCAGTCCCTCGACGGGACAATCCTCAACACCGCCCTCCCCGCCATGGCCCGGGACCTGGCCGAAGACCCGCTGCGCATGCAGGGTGTGATCATCGCCTACATGCTCACCGTCGCCTTGCTGATTCCCGCCTCCGGCTGGATCGCCGACCGTTTCGGCACCAAGAAAATCTTCTTCGGCGCCATCCTGTTGTTCAGCATCGGCTCATTGCTCTGTGCGCTATCGAGCACCTTGAGCATGCTGATCGGCGCCCGGGTGATCCAGGGCCTGGGCGGCGCCTTGATGTTGCCGGTGGGGCGATTGGTAGTGCTGCGCGCGTATCCGCGCTCGGACCTGGTGCGGATCATGGGGTTCATCACCATTCCCGGCCTGCTCGGCCCGCTGATCGGCCCGACCATGGGCGGCTGGATGGTGCAATACCTGACCTGGCACTGGATCTTCCTGATCAACCTGCCGGTGGGCGTCATCGGCTGCTATGCGGTGTGGAAATTCATTCCCGACTTGCGCGGCAGCGAGCGCACCCGATTCGATAGCCTGGGCTTTTTGCTGTTCGGCATGGCGATGGTGCTGATCACCATCGCCATGGAAGGCCTCGGCGAACTGCATCTGCCGCACTTGCGGGTGATGTTGCTGCTGTTTGCCGGCATGGCCTGTCTGGCGGCCTATTGGCTGCGGGCCGGGCACATCGACAATCCACTGTTTGCGCCATCGCTGTTCAAGACCCGGACCTTTGCCGTGGGCATCCTCGGCAATCTGTTCGCCCGGTTGGGCAGCGGCGCATTGCCGTTCCTGGTGCCGTTGCTGCTGCAAGTGGCGCTGGGCTATTCGCCGTCACAGGCCGGGATGAGCATGCTGCCCCTGGCTGCGGCGGCGATGGTCGCCAAATCCGTGGCGCGGCCGCTGATCGAACGTTTCGGCTACCGCATCGTGCTGACCGGCAACACACTGGCGCTGGGGATCATGCTGGCGAGCATGGGCCTGGTCAGCGAGCAGACGCCGTATTGGCTGTTGCTGGGCCAGCTGGCGATTCTGGGGGCGATCAACTCCTTGCAGTTCACCGCGATGAATACCGTGACACTGATCGACCTCGACGACGCCAGCGCCAGCAGCGGCAACAGCTTGCTGTCGGTGGTAGCGCAATTGTCCCTGAGCCTGGGCGTGGCGTGCGCCGGTGCGCTGCTCGGCGGCTTCACGGCGGAGATGGGCAATGACGACGTGGACACGGTGTTGGGCGCGTTCCAGCTGACGTTTGTGACGGTGGGAGTCATGGCGATGCTGGCTGCAACGATCTTCTCGCAACTTTCACCGAAGGATGGCCGACGGATGGTCAGCCGCGAGCACGATATAGAGCACTGACCCGTAGCAGCTGCCGAGGCACGAGGCTGCGTTGGGCTGCGAAGCGGCCCCCCCGGGGCGGTCCTGCGGGCACGCAACGCAGCCTCGTACCTCGACAGCTGCTACGGCTATTCGTCCAGAATTTGCAGGTGCAGAGCTCGGGACTGATACACTGCGCGACATTTTGTTTTGCAGGCCAGTCCCGTGACCACCATCGCCACCGCTTTTAATACTTTGCCGCTGTCCGCCGCCATGCTGGCTAACCTCGACTCCCTCGGTTATGCCCAGATGACGCCGATCCAGGCGCAAAGCTTGCCGGTGATCCTCAAGGGGATGGACCTGATCGCCCAGGCCAAGACCGGCAGCGGCAAGACCGCCGCCTTCGGTATCGGCCTGTTGAACCCGATCAATCCGCGCTTCTTCGGTTGCCAGGCACTGGTCATCTGCCCGACCCGTGAGCTGGCCGACCAGGTCGCCAAGGAAATCCGTCGCCTGGCCCGTGCCGAAGACAACATCAAGGTGCTGACCCTGTGCGGCGGTGTGTCCTTCGGCCCGCAGATCGGCTCGCTGGAGCACGGCGCGCACATCATCGTCGGCACTCCGGGGCGTATCCAGCAACACCTGCGCAAGGGTTCGCTGGTGCTTCACGGCCTGAACACGCTGATCCTCGACGAAGCCGACCGCATGCTCGACATGGGTTTCTACGATTCCATCGAAGAAATCATCGCCCAGTGCCCGGAACGTCGTCAGACCCTGCTGTTCTCCGCCACATATCCGGTGGGCATCAAGCAGCTGGCCTCGAAGTTCATGCGCAATCCGCAGCAAGTGAAGGCCGAGGCGTTCCACGACGACACGCAGATCGAGCAGCGTTTCTACGAGATTTCCCCGGAAGAGCGCATGAGCGCGGTGACCAAGGTGCTCGGCCACTTCCGTCCGGCGTCCTGCGTGGCGTTCTGCTTCACCAAGCAGCAGGTTCAGGAAACCGTCGATCACCTGACGTCCAAAGGCATCTCCGCCGTCGGCCTGCACGGCGATCTGGAACAGCGTGACCGCGATCAGGTGTTGGCGATGTTCGCCAACCGCAGTACATCGGTACTGGTCGCCACCGACGTCGCCGCGCGCGGCCTGGACATCGATGCGCTGGACATGGTGATCAACGTCGAACTGGCCCGTGACTCGGAAATCCACATTCACCGTGTCGGCCGTACCGGTCGTGCCGGCGAGAAAGGCATCGCGATCAGCCTGGTCGCTCCGTCCGAAGCGCATCGCGCCCAAGCCATCGAACAACTGCAGAAGTCGCCGTTGAATTGGGATCAGGTGGATAACCTCACGTCCCAGGGCGGCGGGCCGCTGCTGCCGGTGATGAGCACGCTGTGCATTGGCGCGGGCCGTAAAGACAAAGTGCGTCCGGGTGACATTCTGGGTGCTCTGACCGGCGATGCCGGCATCCCGGGCGCCCAGGTCGGCAAGATCGCGATTTTCGACTTCCAGGCGTATGTGGCCGTGGAACGCGGGATCGCCAAACAAGCCTTGCAGCGCCTGAACGACGGTAAAATCAAAGGCCGTTCGCTGCGCGTGCGCATTTTATAAGAAGTCTTCGCCCCAACGAAGATTCCCTGTGGGAGCGGGCTTGCTCGCGAATGCAATCTGTCAGTCGGCATGAGTGTTGACTGACACACCGCTTTCGCGAGCAAGCCCGCTCCCACATTAGTTTTGTGGTGAAACAGAGAGGACACCGTTTTGCGCTCTACCGAAGTCGTGATCATTGGCGCTGGCGCCGCAGGGTTGATGTGTGCGCTGACCGCCGCCGGGCGCGGGCGCAAGGTGATGTTGCTCGACCACGCCAACAAGGCCGGCAAGAAAATCCTGATGTCGGGCGGTGGCCGCTGCAATTTCACCAACATGTACACCGAGCCGAGCAATTTCCTCTCGCAGAACGCGCATTTCTGCAAGTCTGCGTTGGCGCGTTACACCCAGTGGGACTTCATCGGTCTGGTGGCCAAACACGGCGTGCCATACCACGAGAAAAAACTCGGCCAGTTGTTCTGCGATAACAAATCCAGCGACATCCTCGACATGCTGCTCGACGAGTGCCAGCAGGTCGGCGTCAGCCCGCACCTGGACACCTCGATCCAGACCATCGAGAAGCTCGAAAGCGGTTACCTGCTGGATACCACGCTGGGCCAGATCACTTGCCAATCCCTGGTGATCGCCACCGGCGGCCTGTCGATTCCGACTCTCGGCGCCACCGGTTTCGGCTATCAGGTGGCCAAGCAGTTCGGCCACGATCTGCTGCCGACCCGCGCCGGCCTCGTGCCGTTCACCATCACCGATCAGCTCAAGGAGCTTTGCACCGAGCTGTCCGGCACGTCGGTGGATTGCCTGGTGAGCTGCAACGACCAGAGCTTTCGCGAGAACATCCTGTTCACCCACCGCGGCCTCAGTGGCCCGGCGATTTTGCAGATTTCTTCGTTCTGGGAATCCGGCGACACGGTAGAGATCAACCTGATGCCGGATCACGACGTACCGAGCTGGCTGCAACAACAGCAGGTCGAACGCCCCAACAGTGAGCTGAAAACCCTGCTCGGTGAAATCTTCACCAAGAAGATGGCCAACCTGCTGGCGGACAACTGGTTCGTCTCCAAACCGATGAAGCAGTACACCCACGCGGAAATTGCCGACATCGCCGAAAAACTGGCGAGCTGGAAAGTCGTGCCGGCCGGCACCGAGGGCTACCGCACGGCCGAAGTGACCCTGGGTGGCGTCGACACGCGCGAGGTGTCATCCAAGACCATGGAATCGCTGAAGAGCCCCGGCCTGTATTTCATCGGCGAAGTGCTCGACGTCACCGGGCATCTAGGCGGTTTCAACTTCCAGTGGGCCTGGGCCTCCGGTTACGCCGCCGCGCAATTCGTCTGACAAACACAAATTAAATGTGGGAGCGGGCTTGCTCGCGAAGGCGGTCTGACGGTCGATAGAGATGTTGAATGTACTGGCCCCTTCGCGAGCAAGTCGGATCGCCGCACCGCCGCTCCCACATTGAATTTATGGTGACTGGTCAGGAACAGATTTTGCTGTCTGATGTGATCGGCGCCATTGCGTCGGCGTCATTAGTGGCTCAATTTAGCGTCATTGCCTCGGAAGGCCTTCGCACTTCATGTCATCGACCACATTTCGGCAGTCTCTGCGTCGCCTCTGGGCGCTGGATAAATTCAGTTACAGCGTGCGGGTGTTCATTGCCCTGACCGGCACCATGGCGCTGTGTTGGTATCAAGATGAAATGGGCCTGCTGATCCCGTTGTTCCTGGGGATCATCGCCAGCGCCCTGGCCGAAACCGACGACAGTTGGCAGGGCCGCCTCAACGCACTGGCCGTGACGCTGGTGTGTTTTATGGTCGCCGCCCTGTCCGTCGAACTGCTCTTCCCCTACCCCATCCTCTTTATCATCGCCTTTGCCCTGGCCAGTTTCTGTCTGACCATGCTCGGCGCGCTGGGCGAGCGTTATGGGGCGATTGCTTCGGCGACGCTGATTCTGTCGGTCTACACCATGATCGGCGTGGACCAGCGCGGCGGCGCAGTCACTGATTTCTGGCACGAGCCGGTGCTGCTGGTGGCCGGTGCGGCCTGGTATGGCTTGCTCTCGGTGCTGTGGCAGGCGCTGTTTTCCAACCAGCCGGTGCAACAGAGCCTGGCGCGGTTGTTCCGTGAGCTGGGTTATTACCTGAAGCTGAAATCGTCACTCTTCGAACCGATCCGGCAACTGGACGTGGAAGCGCGCCGCCTGGAACTGGCCCAGCAGAACGGTCGGGTGGTGGCGGCCCTGAACACCGCCAAGGAAATCATTCTGCACCGGGTCGGCGATGGCCGGCCGGGCGCGAAAGTCAGCCGTTACCTGAAGCTGTATTTTCTCGCCCAGGACATCCACGAGCGCGCCAGCTCCTCGCACTACCCTTACAACGCGCTGGCCGAGGCGTTTTTCCATAGCGACGTGCTGTTCCGCTGTCAGCGCCTGCTGCGCCAACAGGGCAAGGCGTGCCGCGCGCTGGCCGAATCGATCCAGATGCGCCAGCCGTTCATCTATGACGCCAGCTTCGCCGAAGCCCTGAGTGACCTGCACGCCTCTCTCGAGCACCTGCGCATCCAGAGCAATCCGGCGTGGCGCGGCCTGTTGCGCTCGTTGCGGGCATTGGCCGCCAACCTCGGCACCCTCGACCGTTTGCTCAGCGATGCCAGCAACCCCGATGCGCTCGCAGATGCCACCGACAGCAGCCTGCTCGACCGTTCGCCACGCAGCCTCAAGGATGTGTGGATTCGCTTGCGCACACAGCTGACGCCAACGTCCTTGCTGTTCCGCCACGCCCTGCGCCTGCCCCTGGCGTTGAGCATCGGCTACGCCATGGTGCATTTGATCCACCCCTCGCAAGGTTACTGGATCATCCTCACCACGCTGTTTGTCTGTCAGCCGAACTACGGCGCCACCCGCCGCAAACTGGGCCAGCGGATCATCGGCACCGCCATCGGCCTGACCGTGGCCTGGGCACTGTTCGATCTGTTCCCGAACCCGTTGATCCAGTCGAGCTTCGCCATCGTTGCCGGGGTGGTGTTCTTTACCAACCGCACCACCCGCTACACCCTGGCGACTGCCGCCATCACGATCATGGTGCTGTTCTGCTTCAACCAGGTGGGCGACGGTTACGGGCTGCTCCTGCCGCGACTGTTCGATACCCTGCTCGGCAGCCTGATCGCCGGGCTGGCGGTCTTCCTGTTTCTGCCGGACTGGCAGGGTCGACGCCTGAACAAAGTGCTGGCCAATACCCTGACCTGCAACAGCATTTACCTGCGCCAGATCATGCAGCAATACGCCGCTGGTAAAAGCGATGACCTGGCTTACCGCCTGGCCCGACGCAACGCGCACAACGCCGATGCCGCGTTGTCGACGACGCTGGCCAACATGCTGATGGAGCCGGGGCACTTCCGTAAGGAAGCCGATGTCGGGTTCCGTTTCCTGGTGTTGTCACACACCTTGCTCAGCTATTTGTCGGGCCTGGGGGCACACCGTGAAACCCAACTGCCGTCGGACGTGCGAGAGCACTTGATCGACGGCGCCGGCGTGAGCCTGGCCGCCAGCCTCGACGAAATCGCCCAGGGACTGGCGAGCAAACAGCCCATTGCGATTCAGAGTGACGAGGAAGAAGCGCTGGCCAATACGCTTGAACAGATGCCGGATGAAATCGATGAAGGGCAGCGCCTGGTGCAGACGCAACTGGCGTTGATCTGCCGGCAACTGGGGCCGTTACGGACGTTGGCGGCGCATTTGATCAAGGACACCAGCGAAGCCTGAGAGGTGTCGTGTCTGGGCGGGCCTCTGCGCGGGCAAGCCCGCTCCCACAAGGTTCTGCTGTGAACCACTGTTTTGTGGCCCACCACCAAAACTGTGGGAGCGGGCTTGCCCGCGAAAGCGCCGGCTCAGATACCGCAGGCCTTGCAGATCACATCCCATGCTGCCTGAGCAACTTCTCATAACTCCCATCAGCCTTCATCGCCGCGATCTCACGATCGAAACCGGCGACGATCTGTTCATGCTGCGGGTTCTTCAGGCTCACCAGAATATGCAGGCTGTTTTCGCTCAACGGCTTGGGCAAGAACTCCACGGCATTGCGCACTTTGGCTGATTCCCGCGCGAGGTAATACCGGGCGACGAACTCGTCTTCGAGGGTCAGTTTGACCCGATCGGCCGCGACCATGCGCACGGCCATGGCGAAGTTATGCACCGGGATTTTCTGCAGCGACACGTCATCGTCGAATTCGTGCGAATAGGCATAACCGCGCACCACCGCTATCGGGTAGGTGTGCAGCTGTTGCAGGTTGTTGTATTCGATTGGCGTGTCTTTGCGCTTGAGAAAGCGCACCCGGTTGAGCAGGTATTCATCGGAAAACTGCCCAAGCTTGGTGCGCTCGTCGGTGTACCAGGCGTTGACCAGTACGTCATAACGCCCTTCACCTACTCCAAACAAGGCTCGCGCCCACGGTACCTGTTCGAAATCACTGGCATAACCGGCCCGGGCCAGCGCGGTGCTGACGATGTCGGTGGCCAATCCGCCATTGACCAGCGTGGCATCGGTAAAGGGTGGCCAGGCGTCGGCTACCAGACGCAGTTTTTCCGCTGCCTCCGCCTGTGTCAGCAACAGCAATCCAATCAAAGCAAACGCTCGATGCAATCGCGGCATGCCAGAAATCCTTAGCGGGCGAGCTGCCCGACGTGTTTTTCAGCCAAAACTCCAGGGTCCCTTTACCGGCGAAACCCAGGTCCTAACATTAGCTCATTGAGGCCATTGCACAGCGCTTCATCGCAGATTACACAAAGAAGACAATCTCGCGAGAAATGAATGATGGCACTTTGGCCTTCATCACAGATTTCTCTGCCATAAAGACATACCCCCATCAGGGCGCTTAGTATCGGAACAACGTTGTTCAAGGAATGTGAAGATGACAATCGATTGGGTCTGCAAACACCACAGCGATCTGGGCAAAGAGCAGCTGTACGCCATTTTGCAGTTGCGCGCCGAGGTGTTCATCGTCGAGCAAAAATGCGCTTATCAGGACGTCGATGGTCAGGACCTGGAAGGTGACACTTGCCATTTGATGGGCTGGGACGGGGATCGGCTGGTGGCCTACCTGCGATTGCTCGACCCAGAGTTGCAGGGCGGCGATGTAGTGATTGGCCGGGTGATCATCGCACCCGCGGCACGCGGCGCCGGGCTTGGGCATGAATTGATGAACCAGGCGTTGAAACAGGCCGAGAAGCACTGGCCCGAGGTGCCGATCTACCTCTCGGCCCAGGCACATTTGCAGGGGTACTACGGGCGGTACGGGTTTGTGGTGGTGGGTGAGGAATACCTGGAGGATCAGATTCCGCATATCGGGATGCGCCGCCCGTAAGGGCCCCTTCGCGAGCAAGCCCGCTCCCACACTGGAACTGAGTTCACAGGACTAATGTGGGAGCGGGCTTGCTCGCGAAGGCGTCGTCTGCAACACCGCAAAATCTCAGGGATACTCCAGCACCGCTTTGATCTGCCGCAGATTACGCTCGATCCACCCCCGATCAATCGCCCCCCACTCGCGAATCCGATAGCGCCCCGCATGGTTGCGCGCGCCCTCCTCCTGCTCGAATTCACAAATGATATCCAGGTCCGCCAACGCCGCGATGGTGTCCTGAGCCGTGCGTCGGGGCATGCCGGTCACTTCGGTCAATGCAGGGACGTTACTGGCCAGCCCGCTGTCGATCAGGTACGCCACATACAATCGGCGGTAGAAGCTGCTCTTGGTCTTGCTCACGTCCATCCATGCGCTCCCGATTAATTAGCAGATTTGTTCAGTGCATATCCCGCCACGTCAGGTACACCCGCAAATCGAACTCCACCTGGTGGTACCCCGGCAACATGTGTTCGCACAGTTTGTAGAACGCCTTGTTGTGATCCGACTCTTTGAAGTGCGCCAGCTCATGCACCACGATCATCTTCAGAAACTGCGGCGCCGCGTCCTTGAACAGCGAGGCGATGCGAATTTCTTTCTTGGCCTTGAGCTTGCCACCCTGCACCCGTGAGATCGCGGTGTGCAGACCGAGCGCGCGGTGGGTCAGGTCCAGGCGGTTGTCGAACAACACCTTGTCGATGGCCGGCGCGTTACGCAGGTATTCCTGCTTGAGGTCCAGGGCATAGGCGTACAGCGCCTTGTCGCTCTGCACCCCGTGTTTTTCCGGATAGCGCTGGCTCAGGTAATCGCCCAGCCGACCTTCGGCGATCAGTTGGCGCACCTGGTCCTGCAATGCGGGGGGATAGGCCTGGAGGTATTTCAACACGGTCATTGGGAGCGGCAACATGCGTCACGAAAAGGTCGCCAGTGTAGCGAATTCAACTCGTCAGCGCGCTCCAGTCGAACGGCTCGACAAAGTGACCGGTGTCCTCGGCCATCAACGGCCGCGCCACCAGAAAGCCCTGCACATACTGGCAACCGTTGGCTTGCAGCCATTCGTATTGCGCCACCGTTTCAACCCCTTCGGCGATCACCAGCAGACCCAGCCGCTTGCACAGGTCGATCACACTGTATGCCAACGCCGCATCCCGTTCGGACCCCGGCAGCCGGGCGATCAAATGCCGGTCGAGCTTGAGCGTGTCCAGTTCCAGGTCGCGCAAGTGCGCCAGCGAACAAGCACCGGAGCCGAAATCATCCAGCGCCACCCGCACCCCAAGATTGCGCAGCAATCGCAGTTGTTTGCGGGTCTCGTCGGGGTTGGACATCAAGGCCTCTTCCGTGACCTCGACTTCCAGCTGCCGCGGCTTCAAACCATGGCGCTCCAGCACCTGACGCAGCTCGGTGACCAGATTGGGCAAACCGAATTGCGTACTGCTCAAACTGACGCCCAGCACCAGATCTTCGGCAAACAAGGTTTCCCAGGCTTTTCGCTGTTTGGCCCCGCGATGGTAAATCCAGCTGCCCAGGCGACTGATCAACCGCGCCTCTTCCAGCAACGGCAAAAACAGCCCCGGCGGTACATCGCCGACACTGGGATGCTGCCAGCGCAGCAACGCCTCGAAGCCGCGAATCTGCCCATCGGCAATGGCCACCTGGGGCTGATAAACCAGGTTGAAATCACGGTTCTCGATAGCTGTACGCACGCTTTCTTCGAGCATCAGCCGCGAACGCGCCCGGCCGTTCATTTCGTGATCGTAGAAGCGATATTGCTGACGCCCGGCGCGCTTGGCTTCGTACATGGCAATGTCGGACGCCCGCATCAACCCGTCCAGATTAGCCCCGCAATCGGGATAAGTGGCGATGCCGATACTGGCGCCCAAGGCGATGTCCATGCCTTCGATCTGCTGACAGATCGACACCCGCTCGATGAGTTTCTCGGCAATTTTTGCCGCCTGTTCGGGAAGTTCAAGATCCAGCAACGCAGTGAACTCATCGCCGCCCATCCGCGCCAGAATATCGAAGGGCCGCAGGCAAGCTTTCAACTGCTCGGACACCCAGCGCAGCACCCGGTCGCCGGCATCGTGGCCGAGAGAATCATTGACCCGCTTGAAACCGTCGAGGTCCAGGTACAACAGCACCCAGGAGCTGTCGGAGCGCTCACCGCGCAGCAGCAGGTTTTCAACAGTCTGGTAGAACCCTCGCCGATTGAGCAGCCCGGTCAGTGGATCGGTCACTGCCTGGAACTCAAGCTGCTGATGCAGATGGTGCACCACCGACATGTCCAGCACCGTCACCACCATCGCATGCTGTTCGGCGGGTAACGGCGCGCAGGACAACGCCACCGGCACTTGCTGACCGGGCGCGGTCCGCAGCAGCGCGTCGTGCAGGCGCAGGGTCTCACCGCGTTTGTAACCGGCAAACAGCTCGGAATCGGCCCAGATCGGGATGTGCGGTTTTTGCAGGAAATCCAGAAACTCCTTGCCTTGCAGGTCATACACCGTGGCATTGAGCAGGCGCGACATCGCCGGGTTGGCGAAGCGAATCAGCCCGTCCTCACTCACCACCAGAATGCCTTCGGCCGCATTGTCCAGCACCGAGGCATTGAAGGCTCGGGCCACCTCAAGATCATGACTCAGCCGCTGCAAGGCGCGGCGATTACGCTGGTGCTCGAGCAGGGCCTGGACTTTGGGTTTGAGAATTTGCGGGTCGAACGGCTTGAACAGGTAATCCACCGCGCCACTGGCGTAGCCCTTGATCACCGCGTCCTGGGACTGTTCGTTGGCGGTGAGGAAAATGATCGGTGTGAGACGGGTTCGCTGGCTGCCACGCATCAGACGCGCCACTTCGAAACCGTCCATGCCCGGCATCTGCACATCCAGCAGCACCAGGTCGACATCGTGTTCGAGTAACAGGCCAAGGGCTTCAAAACCGGAAGCCGCGGTCATGACCTGCCAGTCCTGGCGTTGTAACAACGCGCGCATGCTGATCAGGTTTTCAGGGTAATCATCGACAATTAAAAGGATTGAGTTGCCTTCAGCTGGCGTAAGTTCTGCGCATTCCATGCTGCATCTCTTGTTCGGGACGTCAGGCCGGCTTTTGTTAAAACCGGTCACATATTGCGACTTCACTCTAGACCCGGATCCGGGAAAGCAGAAGCCGCTGGTATCCCATCACTTCGGTAAAGTTTCATATAGCCGACTAACGGTCAGTCCTGCAGGCCTTATAAACCGGGAAGGATGGCATTTCGACAGGTTGTTGACGCCAATCATCTGCCAGACGGGCATTAACAAAGCGGCCTTCTACGCTTATAAAGACCCCCCCGAAGGCGCGAGCTAGAGCTTCTGGCACGCACGTGCAGTAAAAAAAGTGGAAGCTTGAATTATGATCGATCTCGCAACCTGGAACCTCAGCGTTCCTGTCGGCAGCCCGCCGTACACCGTCGAAACAGCCAAGCTGGTAGACGGCTTCAAGGATCAATACTTCCACTCCGACACCGGTACTTTATTTTTCTGGTCCCCGGTCACCGGCTCCAAAACCGAAAACGCGATCTACCCGCGCACCGAACTGCGCGAAACCTACAGCAATGGCACGCTGAAAAACTGGTACTACCCCGACGCAGACAACTTCCTGCGTGCCACCCTCTCGGTCAGCCAGGTGCCCAGTTCGGGCAAGATCGTCATTGGCCAGATCCACGCCTTCAACAGCCAGAAGCCCATGGTGAAGGTCGAGTATCAATACAAGGACTACAGCGCAACCGGCAACATCGTCGCCAAAGTCCGCATGCACCCCGACGACGACACCGCCCGGGTCATCACCATCGCCACCGGCGTGAAACTCAATCAGGAATTCTCCTACCTCATCCACCTCAGCCGGGGCGGTGCATTGGGCATCAGTGCGGCGGGGTACCAGTGGGATACCGACATCAGCACGATGTGGCGTGATAAGCCGCTGTACTTCAAGGCCGGGGTTTATGTGCAGGACAACACCGGGTACACCACTGAAGGCGGGGAAGTGACGTTCAGCAAGCTGGATATCGATCACGATACGTAATCCCTGAAAGACCGCAGGAATCCACCCTTTATGGCGAGGGAGCTTGCTCCCTCGCCATAGGTTCTTTGTGTCCAACGCCATCTCTTCTCTGATTGGCATCAGGCCTCACTTAAACGCCCACGTTTAAAGACACTCAGCGTTACTTCATGAGGCCTACAACGGCTTGCGTCACCGCCTACAGGTACGCCAGAATCCGCCGGCTTGTGCGTCTGGGAGGCCATCGGTAACTTGATTCGTGTCACTGATTCGCAGTGATCGGGTTTAGTAGCCCGTGGTTTCGAGCTTGGTGCACAAGCATCTGTCAGTCAGGGATTTCGATTCCTGCGCTTGATGGTAACTGTGCGCAGGGCACCTTCGGGTGCGCCGGCTTGCTCGAAACCCCGGTCTACTAACCTGCGTACAGTTGCCTCCACTTTGATTAGTAGCCAGAGAGGGGCACTCCAATCAGGTTTCGAGCAAATGACTAAATCAACGCCGCATCCGCCGGTCACAGACCCGGCATCCCCCTACGAATCCCCCGATTCAAAAAAATTCCACGAAGCCGCCGAGCGCGCCCTCGACCATTACCTCAACCCGGCCGCCAAAATCATGGCCACCACCCACGAACCCGAGCCCATGTACCTCGCCAATCCGAAGTACAACACCGAAGCGCTGCTGGCCAACGCCAGCGAAACACTCGGCTCGGCCACCACCATGCTCAACAATTTCGCAGCATTGCTGGAGACCTCCCATCGCAAGACCCTGTTGGGCATTGCGCAAGTGGTCATGCTCGGTGAACTGGCGGTGAATCAAGCGTTGGATCATGTCGAATTGAAGGAGTAATCGCGGCTCGGTTGGTGCAAGGTGAGCAAACTTTCTTCCAATGAAAAAACCCGCCTCTCGGCGGGTTTCTTATCAACGCAGCTTAACGCTCGGGCTTAGTTAACCTCGATCCCCGTGTCGCCGATGGCCGTGGACTTAAATACGACGTAGATAAAATGTTGCGTATACGCTACATTTAGCTATAAATGTTACTGAAGCGGAACATGGATTATTTTCTGTTGATCAGCCGTCTTGGCAACCAAATACGCGAAAAACGTATAAATCGCGGTCTGACGCAAGCACAGCTTGCCGACCTCGCGGGGCTGACACGATACAAAGTCATCGCAGTAGAGAAAGGTACTCTGTCTGTCGGCATGATCGCCTATGCGCGCGTCCTTGGCGCTCTGGATTGTGAGCTTGCTGTCGTTCCAGCTGCTATGCCGACCCTTGAAGAGCTTGGGGATTTATTCGAATGAAGATGTCCTCTCTCAAAGTCAGCACGCCTGAGGGGCGTAGCGGCAGGCTTTTCAGCGATGCCGAAGACTTCACATTCCGTTATCACGACGATGCATCGCCAGAAATGGCTATCAGCTTGTCGATGCCAGTAAGGCATAACGAGTTTCGTCGGCGCGAACTCCATCCTGTTTTTCAGATGAATCTGCCGGAAGGCTATGTATTGGAGCAACTGCGCAATCGATTGGCCAAGACCGTGAATGTCGATCCGATGCTTTTGCTGGCGCTTTCCGGCAGCACTTCGCCCATTGGCAGGGTGCAAGTGCGGTCTGAAACGGTTGACGCCTTGCTGGAGGAGCAACAATTTCCGGGGGAGAAACTCGAAGAGATTCTGACATGGGACGGCACGGAGGATATCTTCGCCGACATTCTTGATCGCTACATCCTGCGTGCCGGCATTTCCGGCGTTCAACCCAAAGTGTTGGTACCGGAACGCCTGGAAACCGGATTATCACGGGTGACATCGAAAACCTCGGACCTGATTATCAAAAGTGGCCGAGACGAATTTCCCGGTCTGGCAATCAACGAGTTCCTTTGCATGTCCATTGCGAAGGAGGCCGGTATTCCCGTTCCGCCGTTTTACCTTTCCGATAATGCCAAGCTGTTTGTCATGCGTCGCTTTGATCGCGACGACCAGCTCAACCCAATTGGATTTGAAGACATGGCGGTGTTGATGGGGCTATCGGCTAACCAGAAGTACAGCAAAAGCTATGCGGCAATCGCCAAGGCTATTCGCGTGTTCTGCCCGACTAAACATTTACGCACCTCCCTTGATCAACTCTTCGATAGCGTTGCTCTGAGCTGTATTGTCGGGAATGGCGACGCTCATTTGAAAAACTTCGGATTGCTCTATTCCGATCCTACGCAACGCGATGCACACCTGGCGCCGGCCTACGACATCGTTAACACCACGGCCTATATTCCGGAAGATGTTTTGGCTTTGGATCTGGCGGGCAACAAGTCAATGTTTGCCTCGCGGCAAGGACTGCTTGAGTTTGCGCACACCTGTGAGATCGAGCGACCTCAGGAGCGCATTCAGCAATTGCTTGCCTCGGCTGAAGCAGTACTTGAACGCTATCCTGAGTATCGGGAACAGGCGCCTCATGTGGTCAGTGCCATTGAGCAAGCGGCAGCGCCATTTTCTATGACTTTTGGGTAGTTATTGCGCGCAAAAATCCCCGCCCAGAAAAAACCCGCCTCTCGGCGGGTTCTTCACAACACGGGTCAAACTCTAAGGCTTAGTTAACCTTGGCGTTCAACTCGCCTTTCAGGTAACGCTGGAACATCGCTTCCAACGAAATCGGCTTGATCTTCGAAGCATTACCGGCAGTACCAAACTGCTCATAACGCGCAATACACACGTCACGCATCGCAGTCACAGTCGCGCCGAAGAATTTACGCGGGTCGAACTCGCTCGGGTTGGTGGCCATCAGGCGACGCATCGCACCGGTGGACGCCAAACGCAGGTCAGTATCGATGTTGACCTTGCGCACGCCGTGCTTGATGCCTTCGACGATTTCTTCAACCGGTACGCCGTAGGTTTCTTTGATGTCGCCGCCGTACTGGTTGATGATCGCCAGCCACTCTTGCGGAACCGAAGACGAACCGTGCATCACCAGGTGGGTGTTCGGGATGCGTTTGTGGATTTCCTTGATGCGGTCGATGGCCAGCACGTCGCCGGTAGGCGGCTTGGTGAACTTGTAGGCCCCGTGGCTGGTGCCGATGGCGATGGCCAGGGCGTCGACCTGGGTCTTCTTGACGAAGTCCGCGGCTTCTTCCGGGTCGGTCAGCATTTGGCTGTGATCCAGAACGCCTTCGGCGCCGATGCCGTCTTCTTCACCGGCCATGCCGGTTTCCAGCGAACCCAGGCAGCCCAGCTCGCCTTCCACCGATACGCCGCAGGCGTGAGCCATGGCCACGGTTTGTTGGGTAACGCGAACGTTGTACTCGTAGTCGGTCGGGGTCTTGCCGTCTTCGCCCAGGGAGCCGTCCATCATCACCGAGCTGAAGCCCAGCTGGATGGAGCGCTGGCAGACGTCAGGGCTGGTGCCGTGGTCCTGGTGCATGCACACCGGGATGTGCGGGAATTCTTCGATGGCCGCCAGGATCAGGTGACGCAGGAACGGGGCGCCTGCGTATTTGCGAGCACCGGCCGAAGCCTGGACGATCACCGGGGAGTCAGTCTTGTCAGCGGCTTCCATGATGGCGCGCATCTGCTCAAGGTTGTTGACGTTGAAGGCTGGAACGCCGTAGCCGAACTCGGCTGCGTGGTCCAGCATCTGGCGCATGCTGATAAGTGCCATTGTGTGTGTCTCTCCCGGTTGAGGGTCGTTAATCGTGCCAGCCTGCCGTAGCGGCGGCTATTCAAGTTATTGCAGATCGGGGGTTGGCCCGGGCTGCGGATTCGGTGATGCAAATTCTCAAACTACACAGGAACCCTGTGGGAGCGGGCTTGCCCGCGAATGCGGTTTCACATTCGACGTTGATGCAAGCTGACCCAACGCCTTCGCGAGCAAGCCCGCTCCCACATTTAGATCTGCTTCCACATTGGATCTGTGCTGTATCAACTTCGTGTCTTACTGCGCTTTACAACCGCGGCCAATCAAATCATTGGTGGCGACCCAGTACACCAGGCCTTCCTCACCCTTTATGTGAAACGCCAGCATGTCGTTGCTATACAGCGAACCTTCAACGCCCGGCTCAAGCTTCAGGCGGTAGACCTGATCGGCGCCGCCCAGGCGAACGTCGACTTCCTTGCGGCTCACATCAGTGTAGCGCCAGAGCACTTTGGCCTGGCTGTCGCAGGTCCAGGTGGTCCAGCTGTCCGCTGGCTTGGCAGTGTTGAACAGGTTCAAATTGGCGCAACCTGCCAGCAATGCCAATGCCGCAACGGCAATAAAGCGTTTCATCCGTGTTCCTCGACCGACGGCGCACGCCGCCAGCCTTGAGTTAAAGAGTCAGACCCGTCAAGGGCAGCCATGTTCCTTGGCCGGGGTCTGTGTCTCGTATTTGTCCAGGCCGTCGGGCCCGGAACGCTTGTTGATCACCGGGTTGGTTTCCGCTTGCCAGTCGGCCTGATAGCAGCCTTTATCTGTCGCGGAAGGCGCGGGCTCCGGCGTGGCTTTCGGGTTACTCCCGCAAGCCGCCAGCATGCCCGCGGCGATCAACAGCATTAATGTCCTGACCATGTGAACACTCCTTTGCCTGGTCAAATGGGCGACCTCAGGCCTTGGCCCGGCTTTCCAGGACTTCAACGGCCGGCAGCACTTTGCCTTCGACAAACTCGAGGAACGCGCCGCCGCCGGTAGAAATGTAGGAGATTTGATCGGCAACGCCATATTTATCGATGGCCGCCAGGGTGTCGCCGCCGCCGGCGATGGAGAACGCTGAACTTTCCGCGATGGCCTGGGCCAGCACTTTGGTGCCGTTACCGAACTGGTCGAATTCGAACACGCCCACCGGGCCGTTCCACAGGATGGTCTTGGACGACTTCAGCAGCTCGGCGAAATTCGCCGCGGTCTGTGGGCCGATGTCCAGGATCATGTCGTCTGCAGCCACGTCGGCGATCAGTTTGACGGTGGCGGTCGCGCTTTCAGCGAATTCCTTGGCGACCACCACGTCCACTGGCAATGGCACGCTGACTTTCGCCGCGATTTCACGAGCGGTGTCGAGCAGGTCCGGCTCGTACAGCGATTTGCCAACCGGGTGACCGGCAGCGGCCAGGAAGGTGTTGGCGATGCCGCCACCGACGATCAGCTGGTTGCAGATCTGGCTCAGGCTGTTGAGTACGTCGAGTTTGGTCGACACTTTGGAGCCCGCAACAATGGCGGCCATTGGCTGGGCCGGGGAGCCCAGGGCCTTGCCCAGTGCGTCCAGTTCGGCGGCCAGCAACGGGCCAGCAGCGGCGACTTTGGCGAACTTGGCCACGCCATGGGTCGAGCCCTCGGCGCGGTGAGCGGTGCCGAAAGCGTCCATCACGAACACGTCGCACAGGGCGGCGTATTGCTTGGCCAGTTCGTCGGCGTTCTTTTTCTCGCCCTTGTTGAAACGCACGTTTTCGAACAACACGATGTCGCCGGCTTTCACGTCGACGCCGCCCAGGTAATCGGACACCAGCGGCACTTCGCGGCCCAGGGCCTTGCTCAGGTAGTCAGCCACTGGCTTGAGGCTGTTCTCGGCCGAGAACTCGCCTTCGGTCGGACGGCCAAGGTGCGAGCAGACCATCACGGCCGCGCCTTTTTCCAGGGCCAGCTTGATGGTCGGCAGCGAAGCCAGGATACGCGCATCGCTGGTGACAACACCGTCCTTGACTGGGACGTTGAGGTCTTCGCGGATCAGTACGCGCTTACCTTGCAGATCGAGGTCGGTCATCTTCAACACGGTCATGGGTCGCATTTCCTGAGTTACAGTTTCTGAGAAACAGGGAGTGGAGAAGCTGTTTGCAGATAGTGTTCTGCTACGTCCAGCATTCGGTTGGCAAAACCCCATTCGTTGTCGAACCAGGCCAGGATGTTCACCAGCCGTGGGCCGGAAACGCGGGTCTGACTGGCATCGACGATGGCCGAATGGGGGTCATGATTGAAATCACAACTGGCGTGAGGCAACTCGGTGTAGGCCAGAAGGCCTTTGAGCGGGCCATGGGTGGCGGCCTCGCGCAGAATCCGGTTGACCTCGGTGGCGTCGGTATCACTTATGGTCTGCATCGTAATGTCGAGGCAAGACACGTTAACCGTCGGCACCCGCACGGCTTTGGCCTGAATTCGCCCGGCAAGTTCCGGCAGCAGGCGTTCAATGCCTCGCGCCAGACCAGTGGACACCGGAATCACCGACTGGAACGCCGAACGGGTGCGGCGCAGGTCTTCGTGGTGATAGGCGTCGATCACCGGCTGATCGTTCATCGCCGAGTGGATGGTGGTGATCGACACGTATTCCAGACCAATGGCCTGATCCAGCAGACGCAACAGCGGCACGCCGCAGTTGGTGGTGCAGGACGCGTTGGACACCAGCAGTTCGTCGCCGGTCAGGCAATCCTGGTTCACGCCGTAGACGATGGTGGCGTCGACATCCGCCTCGCTGGCCATCGGTTGGGAAAACAGCACCCGTGGCGCACCGGCGTCGAGAAAGCGCTGGCCATCCTGACGGGTGTGATAAGCGCCGGAGCACTCCAGCACCAGATCGACGCCCAACGACGCCCAATCGATGCCTTCGGGGGTGGCACTGCGCAGGACCTTCACGCAGTCGCCCTTAATATGCAGACAATCGCCCTCAACCCTCACTTCACCGGGAAACCGCCCGTGAGTGGAGTCGAAGCGTGTCAGGTATTCGATGCTGGCCATGTCGGCCAGATCGTTGATCGCGACAATTTCAAACCCAGCCGTCGAGCCCCGCTCGAACAACGCACGCAAGACGCAACGACCAATCCGGCCGTAGCCGTTGAGTGCAACTTTGTAAGGACGCGGTTGAGGCATGGGGTTCTCGATTCCCTGGGTGAATCCGTCAGTGCAGCATTGACAGGTCCGACGCCTTCGCGAGCAAGCCCGCTCCCACAGGAGAATGCGATCTCATGTGGGAGCGGGCTTGCTCGCGAAGGCGGCAGTCCAGACGACACATTTTCTGGATCAGTCTTCCAGCAGCTCTTCAGCCTGACCCAGGATGTTTTCCAGGGTGAAGCCGAACTCTTCGAACAAGGCCGGCGCAGGCGCCGACTCGCCGTAGGTGGTCATGCCGATCACGCGGCCTTCCAGGCCCACGTACTTGTACCAGTAGTCCGCGTGGGCGGCTTCGATGGCGATACGCGCGCTGACCTGCAACGGCAGAACCGATTGCTTGTAGCCGGCGTCCTGGGCTTCGAAGACGCTGGTGCATGGCATCGATACCACACGGACCTTACGGCCTTGCTCGGTCAGTTTGTCGAAGGCTTGAACGGCCAGGCCGACTTCCGAACCGGTGGCGATCAGGATCAGCTCAGGCTCGCCTGCGCAGTCCTTCAGCACGTAACCGCCACGGGCGATCTCTTCGATCTGGATCGCATTGCGGGTTTGATGCTGCAGGTTCTGGCGGGAGAAGATCAGCGCCGAAGGGCCGTCATCACGCTCCAGGGCGAACTTCCAGGCCACCGCCGATTCAACGGCATCGGCTGGACGCCAGGTGTCGAGGTTCGGTGTGCAGCGCAGGCTGGCCAGTTGCTCGATCGGCTGGTGCGTCGGGCCGTCTTCGCCCAGACCAATGGAGTCGTGGGTGAATACATAGACGATGCGTTTTTTCATCAGCGCCGACATGCGCACTGCGTTGCGGGCGTATTCCATGAACATCAGGAAGGTCGCGCCGTAAGGCACCAGGCCGCCGTGCAGGGCCACGCCGTTCATGATCGCGCTCATGCCGAACTCGCGAACGCCGTAGTACATGTAGTTGCCGCTGGCATCTTCGGCGGTGACGCCTTTGCAACCTTTCCACAGAGTCAGGTTGGAACCGGCCAGGTCAGCCGAACCGCCAAGCAGTTCCGGCAGCAGCGGGCCGAACGCGTTCAGGGCGTTCTGGCTGGCTTTACGGCTGGCGATGGATTCGCCCTTGGCCGCGACTTCAGCGATGTAGGCCTGGGCCTTCTCGGCGAAATCGGTCGGCAGGTCGCCGCTCAGACGACGAACCAGTTCGTTGGCCAGCTCAGGGAACTCAGCGGAGTAAGCGGCGAAACGCTGATCCCACTCGGCTTCGGCAGCGCGGCCGGCTTCCTTGGCGTCCCACTCGGCGTAGATGTTGGCCGGGATTTCGAACGGGCCGTAGTTCCACTTCAGCGCTTCACGGGTCAGGGCGATTTCCGCGTCACCCAACGGGGCGCCGTGGCAGTCTTCCTTGCCTTGCTTGTTCGGCGAACCGAAGCCGATGGTGGTCTTGCAGCAGATCAGCGTCGGTTGTGCGCTTTTGCGCGCGGTTTCGATGGCGATCTTGATTTCTTCCGGGTCGTGACCGTCGACGTTGCGGATCACTTGCCAGTTGTAGGATTCGAAGCGCTTCGGCGTGTCGTCGGTGAACCAGCCTTCGACTTCGCCGTCGATGGAGATGCCGTTGTCATCGTAGAAGGCGATCAGCTTGCCCAGGCCCAGCGTACCGGCCAGGGAGCTGACTTCGTGGGAAATGCCTTCCATCATGCAGCCATCACCCAGGAACACGTAGGTGTGGTGATCGACGACGTTATGACCAGGACGGTTGAACTGCGCCGCCAGGACTTTTTCCGCCAGGGCGAAACCCACGGCGTTGGCCAGGCCTTGGCCCAGTGGACCGGTGGTGGTCTCGACGCCCGGGGTGTAGCCGTATTCCGGGTGACCCGGGGTGCGGCTGTGCAGCTGGCGGAAGTTTTTCAGGTCATCGATCGACAGGTCGTAGCCAGTCAGGTGCAGCAGCGAGTAGATCAACATCGAGCCGTGGCCGTTGGACAGTACGAAGCGGTCACGGTCGGCGAACGATGGATTGCTCGGGTTGTGCTTCAGGTAGTCACGCCAAAGTACTTCGGCGATATCCGCCATGCCCATAGGGGCACCGGGATGGCCGCTGTTGGCTTTTTGCACGGCATCCATGCTGAGGGCACGAATGGCGTTGGCACGCTCACGACGGCTGGGCATCGCTGATCTCCTGCGGATATTGAATCGAGAATGAATAAAACGAATCGGAAAAAAGGCGAGCATTTTCCCTCACCCACCGGCCTCGGGGCAATGACAGATCGTGATCTGAAGGCGTTTTTCCAATGGATAACGACGTATTCGGCCGATGAATCCTTTCCGCTGTCGGTTTGTTGACTGAAGCTAACGTTAAGAAGTGCCATCTATCGAGCAATATCAAAACTTTTTGATATTGCCCTTGCAGTGATTTCTGACCGTCACTAGACTGCTGGCCTTATGAATTTGCGCGTGCCTTCCGTTCAACATGACGATTGCGATGAGCTGGCGGCCCTGTGCAAGGCCGGCGGCGATCCTCTGCGGCTGAATGTATTGCGCGCGCTGGCCAACGATTCGTTCGGCGTTTTGGAACTGGCGCAGATCTTCGGCATCGGCCAGTCCGGCATGAGTCACCACCTCAAGGTACTGGCCCAGGCCGGACTGGTGGCGACCCGCCGTGAAGGCAATGCGATTTTCTACCGCCGCGCCCTGCCCCATACCGACCTGTTGGGCGGCAAGCTGCATGCCGCGCTAATGGAAGAAGTGGACAACCTGACCCTGCCACCTGATGTTCAGGCGCGGATCGCGCAGGTCCATGGGCAACGAGCCGCGGCCAGCCAGGACTTTTTCTCACGGGTGGCGGAGAAGTTTCGCGCCCAGCAAGACTTGATCGCCGGCCTGCCGCAATACCGCGAAAGCGTGGTGGCATTGCTCGACAAGCTGGGTTTCGGCCCTGGTGCCACGGCCATCGAAGTAGGCCCCGGCGATGGCGGTTTTCTGCCGGAGCTGGCGCGGCGCTTCACTCAGGTCATCGCGCTGGACAATAGCCCGGCGATGCTCGAACTGGCCCGTCAGGTCTGCGAACGTGAAACGCTGGCTAACGTCAGCCTGCAATTGGCCGATGCATTGAACGGTGTGAGCCTTCAGGCCGACTGCGTTGTACTGAACATGGTGCTGCACCATTTTGCCGCGCCGGCCGAAGCACTCAAGCACATGGCCGCCTTGCTGCAACCAGGCGGTAGCCTGTTAGTGACAGAGTTATGTAGCCACAACCAGAGTTGGGCCAGGGAGGCCTGCGGTGATCTCTGGTTGGGGTTTGAACAGGACGATCTGGCCCGTTGGGCCACCGCTGCGGGACTCGTTCCCGGGGAAAGCCTCTATGTAGGCTTACGTAATGGTTTCCAGATTCAGGTCCGCCATTTTCAGCGACCGGCTGGCGACACTCACCATCGGTAAATTCAGGAAACAATCGAGATGAGCGAATACTCCCTCTTCACCTCCGAGTCCGTGTCTGAAGGGCATCCGGACAAAATCGCCGACCAGATTTCCGATGCGGTGCTGGACGCCATCATTGCTGAAGACAAGTTCGCCCGCGTGGCGTGCGAGACTCTGGTGAAAACCGGCGTGGCAATCATCGCAGGTGAAGTCACCACGTCGGCCTGGGTCGATCTGGAAGACATCGTCCGTAACGTGATTCTCGACATCGGCTACAACAGCTCCAATGTCGGCTTCGACGGCGCGACCTGCGGCGTGATGAACATCATCGGCAAGCAGTCCCCCGACATCAACCAGGGCGTTGACCGTGCCAAGCCTGAAGATCAGGGCGCCGGCGACCAGGGCCTGATGTTTGGCTACGCCAGCAACGAAACCGACGTGCTGATGCCGGCACCGATCACCTTCTCGCACCAACTGGTTCAGCGCCAGGCCGAAGCCCGTAAGTCCGGCCTGCTGCCTTGGCTGCGCCCGGATGCCAAGTCGCAAGTGACCTGCCGCTACGAAAACGGCAAGGTTGTCGGTATCGACGCCGTTGTACTGTCGACCCAGCACAACCCTGACGTGTCCTACAAAGACCTGCGCGAAGGCGTGATGGAGCTGATCGTCAAGCACGTACTGCCTGCCGAACTGCTGTCCAAGGACACCCAGTTCCACATCAACCCGACCGGCCAGTTCATCATCGGTGGCCCGGTGGGCGACTGCGGCCTGACCGGTCGCAAGATCATCGTCGACAGCTACGGCGGCATGGCCCGTCACGGCGGCGGCGCATTCTCCGGCAAGGATCCATCGAAGGTTGACCGTTCGGCGGCCTACGCCGGTCGTTACGTGGCCAAGAACATCGTCGCCGCCGGCCTGGCCGAGCGTTGCGAGATCCAGGTTTCCTACGCGATCGGTGTCGCTCAACCGACTTCGATTTCGTTGAACACCTTCGGCACCGGCAAGATCAGCGACGACAAGATCGTCAAACTGGTTCGTGAAGTGTTCGACCTGCGTCCATACGCGATCACCACCATGCTCGACCTGCTGCACCCGATGTACCAGGACACCGCTGCGTACGGCCACTTCGGTCGTACCCCGGAAACCAAAACCGTGGGCGACGATACGTTCACCACGTTCACCTGGGAAAAAACCGACCGCGCCGACGCTCTGCGTACTGCCGCCGGCCTGTAAGACCTCCCCGGTTGCACCCAAAGCCCCGCACGGTTCGCCGTGCGGGGCTTTTTATTGTGCAGCCGCTTGAGACCGTGTCGCCGCCTTCGCGAGCAAGCCCGCTCCCACATTTGATCTCGGTCCATGTGGGAGCGGGCTTGCTCGCGAAGAGGCCTGCCCAGTCACCTCTGCCTCACGCCAGAAACACTCAGCAAAAAAACCATACTTTGCACTCACCAACACTGATCTAGCCTTCAAGCATCCCAACGAGCAAGGACGCTCTCGATGCTGCCCAACCTGCGCCTGTTTTTCGGTTTCCTGCTAACCCTCACCTGCCTGACCGCCAATGCCACCAACTGCCCCGATTGGCCACCGGCCCGCGCTCTCGACGAAATCACCGCATTGCAGAAGCGAATCGATCTCTGGGACGACAGCTACCACCGCGAAGGCCGATCGCTGATCGCCGATGAACTCTACGATCAATCCCGCGCGCGACTGACTGAATGGCGCGAGTGTTTTGACTCAGGCCCCTCCGCCGAACCGCTGCGTACGGCCGGCGGCACGGTTGCCCACCCCATCGCCCACACAGGCCTGGAGAAACTGCGCGATGGGCGCGCCGTCGAAGCCTGGCTGAAAGATCGCGGGGATGTGTGGATTCAGCCCAAAGTCGACGGCGTGGCAGTGACGCTGGTCTATCGCAATGGCAGGCTGTACCAGGCGATCAGTCGTGGCGACGGGGTAAACGGCCATGACTGGACCGCCTCGGCACGCCAGATCGCCGCCATCCCTCAAAACCTTCCACAGCCGCTGGACCTGCTGCTGCAAGGCGAACTCTATTGGCGCCTGACTGATCACATACAAGCCCAGGCCGGCAGCCTCAATGCCCGCGCCACGGTGGCCGGATTGATGGCGCGCAAGGAACTGAGCGCCGAGCAAGGCGCCGGCATCGGATTGTTTGTCTGGGACTGGCCGCAAGGCCCGAAAAACCTGCCGGCCCGCGTGGAGGCTCTGGATGAGTTGGGGTTCCCGAGCACCGCGCCCTATAGCCAGCCGATCGAGGCATTTGCCGATGCCGAGCGCTGGCGCGATCACTGGTATCGCTCGCCCTTGCCGTTTGCCAGTGATGGCATCGTTTTGCGTCAAGGAAAACGCCCACCGGCCGAGCGCTGGCAGGCGAAAACGCCTTACTGGAGCGTTGCCTGGAAATACCCTTTTGCCCAGGCGCTGGCCGAGGTGCGCAAGGTCCACTTCAAGATCGGACGGACCGGCCGGATCACACCGGTGCTGGATCTGGCCCCGGTAATGCTCGATGACCGGCAGATCAAGCGCGTCAGTGTCAGCTCCCTGCAACGCTGGGAGGCACTGGACATTCGTCCCGGCGATCAGGTCGCCATCAGCCTGGCGGGGCTGACCATCCCCAGGCTCGACGGTGTCGTATTGCGCAGCACCGAGCGCCCTGAATTGAACGTACCGCTGGCAGCAGATTTTCATCCGTTAAGTTGCTGGCAGCCGACCCCGGGGTGCGAAAGTCAGTTCCTCGCACGCCTGGCCTGGCTCAGCGGCAAACAGGGGCTGGCCTTGCCTCATGTCGGACCGGGCACCTGGGAAAAACTGCTCAAGGCCGAACGCCTCGGCGGCCTGCTCGATTGGTTGACCCTCGATGAGCAAGAGCTTGCTAACATTGACGGCTTCGGCGAACGCAGCAGCGCTCGCCTGGCGAACAGTTTCAACAGCGCCCGGCAACGCCCGTTCGCTCACTGGCTCAAAGCCCTGGGCTTGCCGCCGACTGGCCAGGCACGCCTCGCCGATTCATGGCAGGTGCTGGCACAACGAAATACCGAGCAATGGCAGGCCGAAGCCGGTATCGGTCCGGGACGCGCGGCGCAATTGAGCGCATTTTTCCGCGACCCGCAGGTCCTGGCCTTGAGCGAGACATTACGTGTTGCCGGGATTGACGGTTTTTAGCAGCCGGCAAGCCCCGCCAGCCCGGGAACCCAAAGGTGCCGATGCGGCTCAAACAGCCCATCGCCATATCGAATTTTTCACCTGGAGCTTTTATGAAACTTCTTTCACCGCTCGCCTTGTTGGCCCTGTGCAGCGTGATGGCCGCTCCATTGATGGCCGCCGAAGACGCCCCGGGCCTCACCGGCTGCGCCGCAAAAAAACAAGGCATCATCAATCAGATCGAACTGGCCAAGTCCCACGGCAATGCCGATCAACAGGCGGGCCTGGAAACCGCCCTGAGCGAAGTCACCGCCCACTGCACCGACGCCTCCTTGAAGAAGGAACGGGAAAACAAGGTGCTCGACGCCAAGCATGAAGTCAGCCAGCGTCAGGCCGATCTCGACAAGGCGATGAAGAAAGGCGACGCCGAGAAGATCAACAAGCGCAAAGACAAACTGGCTCAATCGCGCAAGGATTTACAGGACGCGCTCGACGAACTGGATAAGTAATCCGGTTTGAATACGCCGCCTCAATGATCCCGAAACTCTTTATGGCAAGCACTGCACGCGTCTTCGACTTTCTGCACCGCCGGCCCCAGGTTACCGGCCTTGTAGGGTTGAACCTGGCTGGCGATCACCAGCTCACCGGTGGCGCCCTCAAGGGTGCGGGCCATTTCCTGGAAACGTGCCTGTTTCTGCCAGACATCGTCCTTGGCGCTGGTGTGATCTGCTTCGCGCACCTGCGGGAAATGTTTCCACGGCTCATGGGACAACGCGTCGAGCTTCACCGCGCCGTCGGCGAATTTCGGGCCATCGAAGGGAATACGCCCACGCAACATGCCGCCCAGATCTTCGCCGGTCTTGAGCATCTGCTTGAAGATCGCCTTGCGCTGACCCAGTGGCGAGTTCGGGTCGACACCGCCACAGGCGGACAAGGCCAGACAGGCCAGCAATACAACAGAAAGTCTTTTAAGAGTCATGGTGGCTTCAGGTCACGGGAAACGGCAGCCAGTATCCTCGCGTCACTGGCAAAGACCAATAGCCCTATTATCAATACGGGTTGTTTGAGCGCATGGAGCACTCAGGCAACCGGCAAAGGAATTACTCCATGAACAGCCGTTTCAAGGCATGGCGTCACAATCTGCTCTGGTCCCTTCCGATGGTGGCCGTGCTTGCGGGCTGCACCGGTGGCGACAGCAGCAAACCGAAAACCCATGCACTGGCGACCTACTCCAGCGCCACCTGGGAAGCGCTTCCGGCGGTGTCCGACAACGACCTCGTTGCCGGTTTCGGCTCGTGGCGCAGCGCCTGCACCCGACTCAAGGCCGACCCGGTCTGGGGTGGCACCTGTGCCGCTTCCGCCAACGTGCAGCCAACCGCCAGCGATATCCGCGGCTTCCTCAAGCAGAACCTCGATGTTTACGGCTTGCGCGCCGCCAACGACAACCCCAACGGCTTGATCACCGGTTACTACGAACCGGTGTATCCCGGCAGCCTGACCCAGACCGAGCAAGCGAACATCCCGGTGTACGGCGTGCCCGAAGACATGATCATCGTCTCGCTGGACAGTATTTACCCGGAGCTCAAAGGCAAACGCCTGCGCGGACGGCTCGAAGGTCGCGTGCTCAAACCATATGACGATGCGGCAACCATTGAAACCAAAGGCGTGAAGGCGCCGGTGATTGCCTGGCTGACCGACCCGATGAACCTGCAGTTTCTGCAAATCCAGGGTTCGGGGCGCATCCAGCTCGAGGATGGCCGTCAACTGCGCATCGGTTATGCCGACCAGAACGGCCACCCCTACCGCCCCATTGGTCGCTGGCTGGTGGATCAGGGCGAGCTGAAGAAAGAAGAGGTGACCATGAGCGCCATCGATAACTGGGCCAAGGCCAATCCGACGCGCATTCCCGAACTGCTCGGCAGCAATCCCAGCTATGTGTTTTTCAATCGCAACCCGGACAGCAACGAAGGGCCGCGCGGCTCGCTGAATGTGCCATTGACCGCCGGTTACAGTGCGGCGGTGGATCGCAAGGTGATTCCGCTTGGCAGCCTGTTGTGGTTATCGACCACACGACCTGACGGCAGCGCACTGGTGCGTCCGGTGGCGGCTCAAGATACCGGCGGCGCGATTGCCGGCGAGGTCCGCGCAGACCTGTTCTGGGGCACGGGCGATGCAGCCGGGCAGTTGGCTGGAGACATGAAACAGCAGGGGCAGATCTGGATGCTTTGGCCTAAAGGGGCGGCATTGCCGCAGGTGCCGCAGGTTGCCGATACGGTTAAAGCCAATCCTTAAGCGTTGTGTCGGCAACACTACTGCATTCGCGAGCAAGCCCGCTCCCACATTGGATCTCTGCGGCACACAAAGTCTGTGTTCACTGAGGATCAAATGTGGGAGCGGGCTTGCTCGCGAAGAGGTCAGCAAAAACAATGCTCTCAGACAGATACCACAAAGAAACTGACAATCAGCCCCATGCCAATGGCCCACACCAGCGACCGCAGAATCGCCCAGTCCGCCAGATAGCAAATGATGTACAGCAGCCGACTGGTGATGAACAGCACCGACAGCACATTGATCGTCACCAGTTCGGCATTGCCGGCCAGATGCGCCACGATCACCGCCGCGGCAAACGCCGGGGTCACTTCGAAGCTGTTCAACTGCGCCGAATGCGCACGCCTGGCCACGCCTTCGAGCGAATCCAGAAACGCCCTTGGGTCGTGATTCTGTTTCAGCCCGAACTTGCCATTGCTGAACTTGGCGACGCCTGTGCACAGATAAGGCAAGCAGATCGCAATCAAAATGCACCACAGAGCAACCGTCATAACGCAGTCCCTTCTTTAAGTTGTAGAGAATCGAATTCCATCAGCGGCGACTAAAATTTCATCACCAACATGCCGATCAAAACCAGTGCGCAGGCTAAGAGTCGTGGCCCGCCAAAAGGTTCTTTGAGGTAGCGCATACCGAACAGCACCACCAGAATCACGCTGATCTCGCGCAGCGCCGCAGCTTCGGCAATTGAACCGAGCTGCATGGCCCAAAGCACCAAAGCGTAGCTGAACAAGACGCAGAACCCGACCGCCAACCCCAACCGCCACTGTTCGCGCCAGAACAACATGAACGCCGGGCGTTTGCGCACCAGCGCCAGCAAGGGGAACGGCCAGGCACTGAGCACGGTGACCCATACCAGGTAATCCAGCGGATGGGACCAGCGTCGCAAGGCCTGGCCATCGATGAAGGTGTAGCAGCCGATGCACAAGCCGATCAGCGCCACCACCGGCAGCATCGACCACGGCAGACGCACCCCGCCCCCGCCCTGCCAGAGCAGGCACAACATGCCGAACGGAATGAGCAAAATCCCGAAGATCTGCTGAGCCGTCAGCACTTCACCGGCGAAGATCAACGTCAATGCCAGCACCACCAGCGGCGACAGGCCACGCATCAAGGGATAGACCAGGCCGAGATCGCCGACCCGATAGGCCTGGATCAACAGGTAGCGATAGAGCAACTCGAATGCCGCCGACGCGAGAATCCACGGCCACATCTCCAGTGGCGGCAACGCCACGAATGGCAGCATCAGCGCAACAAACAGCAGCGCCACGCTGTCCATGCAGGCCACCACCAACAGCCGCTCCGCACTGAACTTGATCAGGGTATTCCACGCCGCGTGCAATAGCGCCGCCACCAACACCAGAACCGTCGCAAGCACGGCACACTCCCTATTTCGCCACGCCCTCCCCCTACAGGGGTGAGGCAGATATTTGATTCGCCATATGTCCGCAGCTGTTTATACTGCAAGCGACCACGCCGCACTCAGTTGCGCACAGACTAATACCAATAATTCCTGCCTCTGCCCGCTCTCATGGAGAACGGTCGTCGGCCTGCGTATGCCTGATCAAAGCGTCAAGACTACCGACAGAGACCTTGCGCATGCCACTCGCCTTGCTTGCACTGGCCGTTGCCGCTTTCGGCATCGGCACCACTGAGTTCGTCATCATGGGTTTACTGCCCGATGTCGCCCGCGACCTCGCCGTGAGCATTCCTCACGCCGGCCTGCTCATCACTGGATACGCCCTGGGCGTGGTGTTCGGTGCGCCGATCCTCGCGGTCGGCACCGCCAACATGCCGCGCAAAGCCACGCTGCTGGGCATGACGATGATGTTCATTCTCGGCAACATCCTCTGCGCCCTGGCGCCGAACTACGCCACATTGATGGCCGCACGAGTGATCACCGCGCTGTGCCATGGCGCGTTTTTCGGCATCGGTTCAGTGGTAGCGGCCAGTCTGGTGGCACCGAACAAACGAGCCCAGGCGATTGCCATGATGTTCACCGGCCTGACCCTGGCCAACGTGCTGGGCGTGCCATTGGGCACTGCGCTGGGGCAATACGCCGGCTGGCGCTCGACTTTCTGGGCGGTGTCGGTGATTGGCGTAATTGCGGCGATCGCGCAGTGGGTCTGGCTGCCCAAGGAAATTCCCATGGACAAGGCCAACCTGGCCAGCGAGTTCAAAGTGCTGGGCAAGGTCAACGTGCTGCTGGCGCTGGGCATGAGCGTGCTGGCGTCCACCAGCCTGTTCAGCGTATTCACCTATATCGCGCCGATCCTGCAAGACATTACCGGCGTCAGCCCCCATGGCGTGACGATCATGCTGCTGTTGTTCGGCGTCGGTCTGACGGCGGGCAGTATGCTGGGCGGCCGATTGGCGGACAGTCGCTTGCTGCCTTCACTGGTAGGCATGGCGTTGGCCGTGGCCGTGGTGCTGGCCGCTTTCAGCCAGACCAGCCATTCGGTGATCCCGGCAGCGATCACGCTGGTGTTGTGGGGTGTTTTCGCGTTCGCGTTGTGCCCGATCCTGCAGTTGCTGATCATTGATGAGGCTCATGAGGCACCGAACCTCGGCTCGACGTTGAATCAAAGCGCATTCAATCTCGGCAACGCCGCCGGAGCGTGGATTGGCGGGCTGGTTGTCGCCAGTGGCGCGGACCTGGCGGACTTGCCGTGGACCGGCGCACTGGTCAGCGGGTTAACGGTGCTGACGGCGCTATTTTTCATCTACCTGCAACGTCGCAGTGCTGCCGTGGTCAGCGCGTCCGATTAATGCCAGTCGGTGAAATTACGAAACCTATGGGAGCGGGCTTGCTCGCGAAGGCGGTGAGTCAGGCGACATCAATCTTGAATGTGCCGCCGTCTTCGCGAGCAAGCCCGCTCCCACATTGAATTGCGCTGGCATCAGGTTCTTCTACCTTCACTTTTCGATCTTTTGCGGTTCGGATTCCTGGGCCCGCTGCGCAGAGGTCTTCGGCGGCCCGCTTTCACTGCGAATCTGCGCGTGACTGATCAGCGCGAAGATAAAACTGCCGCCGATGATGTTCCCCGCCAGCGTGGGACCGGCGAACACCAGCCAGAAATCCTTCCACGGCAATTCGCCGGCGAACACCAGGTACGAGACCTCGACCGATCCGACCACGATGTGGGTAAAGTCCCCCAGCGCCATGAAATAGGTGATGAGGATGATGATCCACATCTTGGCGCTCTCCATGGACGGAATCATCCAGACCATGGTGGCGATCATCCAGCCGGAGATGATGCCTTTGGCGAACATTTTGCTGGCGTCGTTTTCCATGACCTTGCGCCCGATGTCGAGGAAGGCCAGATCGGTCTTGGTGTCGAAAATCGGCAGGTGCAGCATCACATACGCCACCAGCAAGGTGCCGCAGAGGTTGCCCACCAGCACTACCGTCCACAGCCGCAACAGCCGACCGAAGTTACCCAGCGTGGGCTTGCTCATGATCGGCAGCACGGCGGTCAGGGTATTTTCGGTGAAGAGTTGTTGCCGGGCGAGTATCACTGCGAGAAAACCGGCGCAGTACCCGAAGCTGGCGATCACCTTGAAGCCTTCACCGTCCGGCAGGCGCGAGTTGAGCAATCCCATGCCCATCAGTGACAAGCCCATGGTCAGGCCGGCGGCCAGGGCCGACCACCATAGCGCCGCAACACTGCGCTCAAGTTCCTGATCGCCTTGGGTGCGAATGATTTCGTGCAGCACCGCCGCGCGCGGGGGCTGGTTTTTGTCGACCTCGCGCCGTTCCTGTGCCGAGAGGTCCGGGGTCTTGCCGTCTTTGGGCGTGTCCATAGAGTTCCTGAACCGGTTGCGTGTCTAGGTACGACACGCGGGGTTCAGAGCTGTTCAGTGGTGCGTTAAATCATCGCTGACCGATAGACCGCTTTCGCGGGCAAGCCCGCTCCCACACTGGATCTGCGTCGTGCACAAAGTTTCTGCTCACTGAGGCAAATGTGGGAGCGGCTTGCTCGCGAAACCGCCGATTTCACCCGCCGATGTCATCATCCTTGAACTGGTCTTTGACGTACCTGATCTCGGTCCGGCCGTGCAGCATGGGCAGGCCGTCTTCACCAAGGTTCACGAACACCATCTTCTCTACCGTCAGGATGCTCTTGCGGGTGATCTTGTTGCGCACTTCGCAGGTCAGGGTGATCGAGGTGCGACCGAACTCGGTGGCGGTAATGCCTAACTCGATGATGTCGCCCTGGCGCGAGGCGCTGACGAAGTTGATTTCGGAAATGTACTTGGTGACCACGCGCTGATTACCCAGCTGGACGATGGCGTAGATCGCCGCCTCTTCGTCGATCCAGCGCAGCAGGCTGCCGCCGAACAGCGTGCCGTTGGGGTTGAGGTCTTCGGGTTTTACCCATTTGCGGGTGTGGAAATTCATACTCACTCCTGACCGTCTTGCCGATTGATGCCGGCCATCATGGCAGAGCCCGGACTAGAGCTCTATTAAGCATCGACTATGGTCTCGATTACCGTTCGGACATTGACCAACAGAAACGCTTTGGAAGATCAGCATAGCCCGCTATAATCGCCCCCGTTTCAAAACGGTAACCTTCACTTGCTACCGTTTTCCCGCCACCTGTCCGAGGGGCGCTGCAGCAGGTTCAACCTGTCAGGCTCGGATGGGGCGTTGACTGGCCACGGCCGGACACTAAACGCACAACGGCGCCCATTCGCATACATTACGAATGGAGGCTCTTCATGAGCGCTGTTATCACGCCTGCAGATTTTACCGATTACAAAGTCGCCGACATGTCCCTGGCTGCCTGGGGCCGTCGCGAAACCATCATCGCCGAATCCGAAATGCCGGCCCTGATGGGTCTGCGCCGCAAGTACTCCGTCGAGCAACCGCTCAAGGGCGCGAAGATCCTCGGCTGCATCCACATGACCATTCAGACTGCCGTGCTGATCGAAACCCTGGTTGCCCTGGGTGCCGAAGTACGCTGGTCGTCCTGCAACATTTTCTCGACTCAGGATCAGGCCGCCGCTTCCATCGCCGCTGCCGGCATCCCGGTGTTCGCCTGGAAGGGCGAGACTGAAGAAGAGTACGAGTGGTGCCTGGAGCAAACCATCCTCAAGGATGGCCAGCCTTGGGATGCCAACATGATCCTCGACGATGGCGGCGACCTGACCGAACTGCTGCACAAGAAGTACCCACAAGTACTGGACCGTGTTCACGGCGTCACCGAAGAAACCACCACCGGCGTTCACCGTCTGCTGGACATGCTGGCCAAGGGCGAGCTGAAAATCCCGGCCATCAACGTCAACGACTCGGTGACCAAGAGCAAGAACGACAACAAGTACGGCTGCCGTCACAGCCTGAACGACGCGATCAAGCGCGGCACCGACCACCTGCTGTCCGGCAAGCAAGCGCTGGTCATCGGTTACGGTGACGTGGGCAAGGGTTCGGCCCAGTCCCTGCGTCAGGAAGGCATGATCGTTAAAGTCTCCGAAGTCGACCCGATCTGCGCCATGCAAGCCTGCATGGACGGTTTCGAACTGGTTTCGCCGTTCATCGACGGTATCAACAACGGTACCGAAGCGAGCATCGACAAAGCGCTGCTGGGCAAGATCGACCTGATCGTGACCACCACCGGCAACGTCAATGTTTGCGACGCCAACATGCTCAAAGCCCTGAAGAAACGCGCTGTGGTCTGCAACATCGGTCACTTCGACAACGAAATCGACACCGCTTTCATGCGCAAGAACTGGGCATGGGAAGAAGTGAAGCCACAGGTTCACAAGGTTCACCGCACCGGCCCGGGCGCGTTCGACGCTCAGAACGACGACTACCTGATCCTGCTGGCCGAAGGCCGTCTGGTTAACCTGGGCAACGCCACTGGTCACCCAAGCCGCATCATGGACGGTTCGTTCGCCAACCAGGTTCTGGCGCAGATCTTCCTGTTCGGCCAGAAATACGCCGACCTGTCGCCAGCCCAGAAAGCCGAGCGCCTGACCGTTGAAGTACTGCCGAAGAAACTCGACGAAGAAGTGGCCCTGGAAATGGTCCGCGGTTTCGGCGGCGTGGTCACTCAACTGACCAAGCAACAGGCTGACTACATCGGCGTCACCGTCGAAGGCCCGTTCAAGCCGCACGCTTACCGCTACTGATCGGTCCTGCCGCCTGCTCTCCTTGTGGGAGCGGGCTTGCTCGCGAAGACGATTTATCATTCAACATTGATGTCGACTGACCCACCGTTTTCGCGAGCAAGCCCGCTCCCACATGGGATGTGCAAGCCTCTCCGGCTTACGTGCTTCCAAGGATATGACCATGTCCCAAGAACGTCGCTACAGCTTCGAATTCTTCCCGACGAAGACCGATGCTGGGCATGAAAAACTGATCGCCACTGCCCGTCAGCTGGCGACCTACAATCCCGATTTCTTCTCCTGCACCTACGGCGCTGGCGGTTCGACCCGTGATCGCACCCTCAACACCGTGTTGCAGCTGGAAAGTGAAGTCAAAGTCCCTGCCGCACCGCATTTGTCTTGCGTGGGCGACAGCAAGGACGACCTGCGCGGCCTGCTGACCCAGTACAAGGCAGCCGGCATCCAGCGAATCGTTGCGCTTCGCGGTGACCTGCCCTCGGGCATGGGCATGGCCAGCGGCGAGTTGCGTCACGCCAATGACCTGGTTGAATTCATTCGTGAAGAGACCGGCGATCATTTCCATATCGAAGTCGCCGCTTACCCGGAAATGCATCCGCAAGCGCGCAACTTCGAAGACGATCTCAACAACTTCGTGCGCAAGGCCAACGCCGGCGCCAACAGTGCGATCACCCAGTACTTCTTCAACGCCGACAGCTATTTCTACTTCGTCGAGCGTGTACGGGCCAAGGGTGTGAACATCCCGATCGTGCCGGGGATCATGCCGATCACCAACTACAGCAAGCTGGCGCGCTTCTCCGATGCTTGCGGAGCGGAAATCCCGCGCTGGATCCGCAAGCAACTGGAAGCCTACGGCGACGACACCCAGAGCATTCAAAGCTTTGGTGAGCAAGTCATCACCGAGATGTGCGAACACCTGTTGCAAGGTGGCGCACCGGGGCTGCACTTCTACACACTGAACCAGGCTGAACCGAGCCTGGCGGTGTGGAATAACCTGAAGTTGCCGCGCTAATAGCCGTTAACGCAAGATCAAGAGATCGCAGTCTTCGGCAGCGCCTCCAGAGGAATATGTACCTCTGCAGGCGCCGCCGAAGGCTGCGATCTTTTGCTTTTAATGCCCGATCCAGAGCTTCTGGATCCGGTTTCTGGCTCTTTATGATTTCTCGTCGTAATCTCAAGCCATGCCCCTGATCGCCCAGTTACTGACCGTGCTTCTATTCACTTGCCTGAGCTTCACCGCTCGGGGCGAGAAGCTGCGTATTGTCACCGAACCCTGGGCGCCTTACGTGTATGAGGAAAACGGCACGGCGCTGGGGCTCGACTACGAAACCACGGCCATTGTCTTCAAGCGCCTGGGGATCGACGTGGAATGGCAGTTCCTGCCCTGGAAACGCTGCCTGTCGATGCTGGAGCAGGGTCAGGCAGACGGTGCGCTGGATATTTTCCATAGCGATGAACGCGAAGCGACTCTGCTCTACCCCAGCGAACCGCTCTCGCAAGTGGAATTCGTGATGTTCTACGCCAACGAGCGACCGTTCCCGTTTCGCACCCTGGAGGATCTGAAAGGCCTGACCATCGGCACCTCGCCGGGCTACCTGTACAGCAAGGACTTCAGCGAATCGAGGCTGTTCACCCAGGAGCCCGCGCCCACTCATGAAGCCAACTTCGGCAAACTGGTACGCGGGCGGATCGACCTGCTGATCACCGATCGCCGGGTCGGCCAGTACTTGCTCGATCAACTGAACATCCGCGACAAGATCACCGAGAACCCGACCGTCATCAGCCAGCAGAGCCAGTATCTGGCGGTACGCCGCAATGCCGGGATGGATTTGCTGGTGCAGCGGTTCGGGGCCGAACTCAAGCGCTTCAAGCGCGAGCCCGCCTACGCCGAACTGAGCGCCCGCTATGGTGCCGGCCCGGCCACCGAAGCACGGGGCGCCCACGCCACCGCAACCGGCGAAAAAACCGTTGAGCAGCAGGAAAGCGGCGCACAGTGATTGCTCTGTTATACTCCGGCCTTCCCGCCAGGCTCACGCCCGGACGCTCGGACTTGTTCAAGGCATCTCGATCCCGCTACAGCGCAGCTTTACCAGCCCGCGCGAGCGCTCCAGACGAGCCTTCGAGGCCCAGCAGGACCGGACGGGATTGCGTCCTCTTAAACGCCATTCGCGCCAGGCAAGACTCCCATTGGGCCAAGCCCTAACTAAAACAGGATTACTCATGTCCTTTGCTTCCCTCGGTCTCTCCGAGGCTTTAGTCCGCGCCATCGAGGCAGCGGGCTATACCGAGCCTACTCCGGTGCAACAGCGGGCCATTCCCGCCGTGTTGCAAGGTCGCGACCTGATGGTTGCGGCTCAGACAGGTACTGGTAAAACCGGCGGCTTCGCCCTTCCGATTCTGGAGCGGTTGTTTCCCAACGGTCACCCGGACAAATCCCAGCGTCACGGTCCGCGCCAACCCCGCGTACTGGTCCTGACCCCAACCCGCGAACTTGCGGCCCAGGTACACGAAAGCTTCAAGGTCTATGCCCGTGACCTGAAATTCGTCAGCGCCTGCATCTTCGGTGGCGTCGGCATGAACCCGCAGGTTCAAGCCATGTCCCGTGGTGTCGACGTGCTGGTGGCCTGCCCCGGTCGCCTGCTCGACCTCGCCGGCCAGGGCAGTGTCGATTTGTCCCACGTGGAAATCCTCGTGCTGGACGAAGCCGACCGCATGCTCGACATGGGCTTTGTCCATGACGTGAAAAAGGTCCTCGCCCGCCTCCCGGCCAAACGGCAGAACCTGTTGTTCTCGGCGACCTTCTCCAAAGACATCACCGACCTCGCCGGCAAGCTGCTGCACAACCCGGAACGCATCGAAGTCACGCCGCCGAACACCACGGTCGAGCGCATCGAACAGCGCGTATTCCGTCTGCCGGCCAACCACAAGCGTTCGCTGCTGGCGCACCTGATCACCGCAGGCGCCTGGGAACAGGTGCTGGTATTCACCCGCACCAAGCACGGCGCCAACCGCCTGGCCGAGTACCTGGACAAACACGGCCTCGCCGCCGTCGCGATCCACGGTAACAAGAGCCAGAACGCCCGCACCAAAGCCCTGGCCGACTTCAAGGCCGGTGAAGTGCGCATCCTGGTCGCCACCGACATCGCCGCGCGCGGCCTGGACATCGACCAGTTGCCTCACGTGGTCAACTTCGAACTGCCGAACGTCGACGAAGATTACGTGCACCGTATCGGTCGTACCGGCCGTGCCGGTCGTTCGGGCGAGGCGATCTCGCTGGTGGCTCCGGACGAAGAGAAGCTGCTCAAAAGCATCGAGCGCATGACCAAGCAGAAAATCGCCGATGGCGACCTGATGGGCTTCGATTCCAGCGCCGTGGAAGCCGAAAAACCGGAAGTCCGCGAGCGTCCGGATGTGCGTAACCCGCGCAACCCACGTGGCCCGCGCGGCGACGGCCCGAACGGCAGCGGTGGTGGTGGCGGTCGTAAAGACAAAGGCAAGGACAAGGGCGGCAAGGAAAAACCTGCCGCTGGCCGTGGCGAGCGCCCGGCCCGTGAACACAAGCCACGCGAAGGCACCCCGGCCCGCGAACAACAGCGCCCGGCCCCTCGCGCCGCCGCCGACCGTGCTCCGGACGAGTTCCTGGACGACGATATCGATAACTTCGGTAACCGCGTCGACTACGTGCCTCAAGCCAAACCGGCTCAGGGCCGTGGCCGCCGTCCGGGGGCTCCGGCACAAGGCGCAGGCGCTCCGCGCACGGGTCAGCCACAAGGTCGCCAGAACGGTCCGCGCAACAGCAGCGGCGCTACCACCGGCACGCCGCCGGCCAAGCGCAGCGGCCCACGCAACGGCGCTCCACGTGATGGCCAGGCCCGTCGTGAAGAGTCCCGCAACCGCCGCCCGGCCCGTGACGACCAGCCTCGTTCGGAACCGGCCGTGCAAAACCCGCGGGGCCCGGCACCGAAGATCATTCACAAGGAGTCGAAAAGCGATCGCTTCCCGACACCTGAGCAACTGGATCAACTGCCAGGCCGTCCGCGCGGCGAAAAACCAGCGTTGCTGACCCGCAACCGCTGAGTTAGCACCGTTATAAAAAATGCCCTGATCTTGCGATCGGGGCATTTTCATTTCAGCTGAGAACATCCCTGCAGATTTTCTCCGACCATAAAAAACGCCCGCGATCGTGAGATCGGGGGCGTTTTTGTGTCAGGCGCGAAATTTATTTCGCTTTGACACCTTCAAACGTCACGTACAGCTCGACCGCGTCGGACGCTGGGCCCAAGTCTTTCTGCTTGCCGAAATCCGAACGCTTGATGCTGGTGGTGCCTTCGAAGCCGGCACGGTAGCCGCCCCATGGATCCTTGCCTTCACCCAGGAACGTGGCCTTGACCACGATTGGCTTGGTCACGCCCAGAAGGGTCAGGTTACCCGTCACGTCGGCCGTGTCTTTGCCTGCGGCGTTTTTACCGGTAGGTTTGACGCTGGTGGAGACGAACTTGGCGTCGGCGAATTTGCCCACGTTCAGGAAGTCACCGCTGGCGATGTGCTTGTCGCGTTCGGCGTGGTTGGTGAACACGCTGGCGGTGCGCACATTGAACTCGATCTTGCTGTCTTCAGGCTTGGCAGCGTCGAAGCTGAACTTGCCGTCGATATCCTTGAAGGTACCGATGATGTAGCTGTAGCCCAGGTGGCTGATCTTGAAGTCAACGAAGGCGTGCTGACCTTCTTTGTCGACCACGTAATCGGCCGCCATCACGTTAGCCGACAGCAGAGCAGAACCGATTGCCAGAGCGGCGAGCGTCTTTTTCAACATGCTTTCTATTCCTTTGGAGTCGAGGTTGAACATCAGGCTTTGCGCCCCAGCATTCGCGCCAGGGTCGCATCACGATCGATAAAATGGTGTTTCAATGCTGCCAACGCATGGAGACCGGAAAAAATTACCAGCACCCAGGCCAGGTACAAATGGATCACACCCGCGGTGTCTGCCTGGTCCGGTAGTCCGGAAACCAGTGCAGGAATTTCAAACAGGCCAAACACCGGAATCCCGACACCGTCTGCGGTGGAAATCAGGTAACCGGCAATCATCACAGCGAACAGACTGAGATAAAGGAAGGAATGGCCGAATTTGGCGCCAAGGCGGGTCACGCGGCTATAGCTTGGCAGGAGCGGCGGCGGTGGGCTGATGAAGCGCCACACTACCCGCAGCAACATCACGGCAAATAACACCAGACCAATACTCTTGTGCAGATCCGGCGCGTCTTTGCGCCAGGTGCTGTAGTAATCAAGACCGACCATCCACAACCCCAACGCAAACAGGCCGAAGACGGTCAACGCCACACCCCAGTGCATGAAGATGCTGACCCAACCGTAGCGGGAAGAAGAGTTACGTAGCTGCATTGCCCAAATCCTGTAAGAACTGCGCCCAAGACTATCGAGTTATCTATCGATTTAAAGCGGAAAATTTCGCTCTGAAATATCGAGAAATACGATCAAGACCTTGGGGGCGAGAGGTTAAGAGAGTGTTAACCGAATAAAAAAACCTGCAGTTGCCGCCCCCTTCGTCGCTTTCAAGTGCCTTTGCCACTTGTCAGAACTGTCATATCTGACAGTAGCCAACATTGCAGGTCATTGATGGACTTGAACCCGGATCTTATTCCGAGCGTCTGAACAGGAGTTCTACCATGAGTCACAATTCGAGCTCATCCCCCGTGATAATGCACAACCAGTCCAATTCGATAGCCGTAGGGGAAGGGCCACGAGGGATAGCCATCAGCGATGATGGATCACGGGTTTTTGTTTGCAATTACATCTCGGGCACTGTGTCAGTGATCAACACCCGGAACAAAAAGGTCATTCGCACCATTGCAGTCGAACAATACCCCCAGAACATCATCCTTACCCATAGGGGGAAAAGGGCTTACGTGACCAACTACGGTTCCGGTTCGGTTTCGGTTATCGATACCACGACATACGCGGTGGGTAACATCACAGTAGGAAAACACCCTTGGGGGGTCGTCGCGAGCCGAGACGGGAAGCATGTTTACGTCACCGTTCGACAGGATAAAGAGTGGTTGGCAATTATTGACACCCGCACTTATGCGGTGAGCAGAGTGCGAGGCCTACCCTCGCCCTCCATCAGCGCGGACATCAGCCAGGACGATTCGCGCCTGTATATTTCCAGCACCAACGTCCCCGCCGGCCCTTATCAGGACGCGCTCACGATCATCAGCAGCAAGACTTTCGAAATCGTCAACATCATCAAAACCGAACAATATCCGTCGACGGTTACCGTCAGTCCCGACGGCAGGAAGGTATATATCGTGTGTCTGGACGCTCGAAAACTGACGGTACTGGACACTGTGTCATCGATCACCCGGCATTTCGACTTTGTGACTTGCGAAGGGAAAATAGTATTCGGCGAAAAGAACGCTTATGCCGTCGATCAAAGCGGAAAAGAGGTCGTGGAAATTAATACCAGCACCTATGAGATTGTTGGCAGAGTTCCCATCCCTCGCGCTGTCGAACCGTATGACATGGTTCTTGATCAGCACAACCGGGCCTATATCAGCGACTACCAAAGCGACGAAGTCCATATTGTCGATCTACCTGAGTGCCAAAAATACATATAAAAAAAGCGCGGCATCCGTGCCGCGCTTTTTTTTGATCCCAAGACTTACTGCGTCTTGGTTTCAGTCGCTGCCGTAGTCGTTGCAGCGGGGCTGGCCGCTGGCTTCTTCACCGGCTCAGCCTTTTTCGCCGGCGCCTTGGCCGGAGCCTTTTTGGCCTCGGTTTTGGCGGCAGGCTTTTTCACTGGCGCCTTGGCCGGTGCTTTCTTGGCAGGCTCGGCCTGCACTGGCACCACGGGCTTCGGTGCCTCAACCGGTGCAGGTGCCGGGGCTGGCGCAGCGACTGGAGCAGGTGCTGGGGCAACAGGAGCCGCGGGGTCTGGCGCCTTGGCCGGAGCCTTGTCGGAACCGCCACCGAACATCCGCGAGAAGAAGCCAGGTTTGGTCTCTTCAGCTTTCGCTTCAACCTTGGCCGGTTCTGCTTTATCGGCCGCTTTATCGGACGAACCACCGAACATGTTGCTGAAGAAGTTGCCTTTCTTCGCCACGACCGCGCCTGCTGCCGCAGCGGTTGCCGCCGGCACAACCTTCACAGGTTCAAACGACTTGCCCGCCGCCAGGTCTTCCAGCTGACTGGCTGCACGCTGACCGGTGCGCAAGGCGCCTTCCAAAGTGCCCGGGTACAAGGTGTCGGTATGCTCGCCGGCAAAGGCTACCCGTTGCAGCGGACGCTCCCACAGGCGCCAGTATTTGCTGATCTGGCCCGGACCGAAGGCCAGGTAAGCGCCACCCATCGACGGGTCGGTGCTGTAACGGCGGATTTCATAACCGGTGAACGAACCGCGTGCCTGTGGATAAAAGGCATGCAGACGAATCAGCACCTGATCGGCCATCTGCTTGTCGCCGAAGGCTTGCATCACCCGCGCGTTGTCGCCGGAGATATTGATGACCACGTTGGCGCCGCCCTTCAAGGCCGGCTCGATCCACAACATGCCCAGACCGGCGTTGCTGTAGATCTCGCCAGACATGCGCGCCTTGCTTTCCCAAACCGGCGCCTTGAACTTCAGCATGATCTGGTCACGCCAGCCGTAGTTGGTGCCCTTGATGGCACCCATGTGCTGGGCGTCCAGCGCGGGAGTCATCTGGATCTTGCTCAGTGCGCGCAATGGCACGGCCAGCACGACGTAGTCCGCCTGATAGCCAACACTGCCGACCTTGACAGTCACGCCGTCCTTGTCCTGGGTAATGGACGAAACCGGGGAACCGGTCTTGATGGTTTTCAGTTGTTTAACGATGGCCTGGGCCAGCACCGGGCTGCCGCCGGGCAGGCGCGAGGCCCGCAGGTCACGGTCGGCAACGCCACGGTAGACGCGGCTCTGTTGAGCGAAGTACAGCAACGACAGGCGTGAAGGTTCGTCGTAACGGGTACGAATCTCCTGATTCACCAACTGACGCGCAGTGGCCGGCAGGTTCAGGCGATCGAGCCAGTTGGCCACGTTGATCTGGTCCAGGGCGAACAGCGTGCTGTTGGCTGCCGGGTTCTGCGGGTCTTCGATCGAACGCGCCAGGTCATCCAGGGTTTTTTCGTAGCGTTTCAGCGCGTCGCTGGTGGCCGGCTGTTTAGTCGCCAGATCGGCGGCGCTGAAGTATTCACCGTCGATCAGGTAACCCGGTGTCCGCACGAACTCAGGGGCTGGCGTGGTGCTCAGCTTGAACGTCGAGATGTACTTGTTCAACACCGGTTGGGTCTTGTCGTTGCCGATCCACTCACTGGTGGCCATGCCGGAACGACCGCCCAGGGTCGGTTTGGCTTCCAGCAGGGTGACCTGCCAGCCTTTGTTCTGCAGTTCGTACGCCGCGGTGAGGCCCGAAAGCCCGCCGCCGACCACGATCGCCGTTTTATCCTTGGCCAGCGCCGAAACGCTGAACAGCCCCAACATCACCAGCGCACAGGCGCGCAGCCAACCAGCAGACATTCAGCGAACTCCGGAAATACACGAGGAAATAGCGGTTTTTACGAGTCAGACGACTCAAAGAGCCGCGAAGAATACGTCAGCCATCAAAACGCCGCCAGCGACGTCTATCGTCCTATACAAAGTAGCTCAATCGACACAATGGGTTGTCCCAGTGACGCGCATTGCATAGGCTTGCGCGATTGTTTACCCGCCTACGTCACGGGTAGCCTCGAGGAGACAGAAAATGGGCCTGAATAAACAGTGGATGGAACGCGATCTCGCCGTGTTGTGGCATCCCTGCACCCAGATGAAAGACCACGAACAGCTGCCGCTGATCCCGATCAAGCGCGGTGAAGGCGTGTGGCTGGAAGACTTCGAAGGCAAACGCTACCTCGACGCCGTCAGCTCCTGGTGGGTCAATGTGTTCGGCCACGCCAACCCGCGGATCAACCAGCGCATCAAGGATCAGGTCGATCAGCTGGAACACGTGATCCTCGCCGGTTTCAGCCATCAGCCGGTGATCGAGCTGTCCGAGCGACTGGTGAAGATGACGCCCGAGGGCCTGACCCGATGCTTCTATGCCGATAACGGTTCGTCGTGCATCGAAGTCGCGCTGAAAATGAGCTTTCACTACTGGCTCAACCGCGGCCAGCCGAACAAGAAGCGCTTCGTCACCCTCACCAACGGCTACCACGGCGAAACCATGGCAGCGATGGCGGTGGGCGACGTGCCGCTGTTTACCGAAACCTACAAAGCCCTGCTGATGGACACCATCAAGGTGCCGAGCCCCGATTGCTACCTGCGCCCCGAGGGCATGAGCTGGGAAGAACACTCGCGCAACATGTTCGCCGCCATGGAGCAGACCCTGGCCGACCACCACGACACCGTGGCAGCCGTGATTCTGGAACCGCTGATTCAGGGCGCCGGCGGCATGCGCATGTATCACCCGGTGTACCTCAAGCTGCTGCGCGACGCCTGTGATCGTTATGGCGTGCACCTGATCCACGATGAGATCGCCGTCGGCTTCGGTCGTACCGGCACGATGTTCGCCTGCGAACAGGCCGGCATCCGCCCGGACTTCCTCTGCCTGTCCAAGGCCCTGACCGGTGGTTACCTGCCGTTGGCGGCCTGCCTGACCACCGATGAGGTGTATAGCGCGTTCTACGACGACTACCCGACCCTGCGCGCCTTCCTGCATTCCCACAGCTACACCGGCAATCCGCTGGCCTGCGCGGCGGCCTTGGCGACGCTGGATATCTTCGAAGAAGACAACGTCATCGAGAACAACAAGGCCCTGGCTCAGCGCATGGCCTCTTCCACCGCGCACCTGGTCGATCACCCGAACGTTGCCGAAGTGCGCCAGACCGGCATGGTGCTGGCGATCGAGATGGTCAAGGACAAGGCCAGCAAGACTGCTTACCCGTGGCAGGAACGTCGTGGTTTGACGGTGTTCCAGCATGCCCTGCAACGAGGTGCTTTACTGAGGCCATTGGGCAGCGTGGTGTATTTCCTGCCGCCTTACGTGATTACCCCGGAGCAGATCGATTTTCTGGCCGAAGTGGCCAGCGAAGGCATCGACATCGCCACCCGTGACAGCGTCAGCGTGGCGGTACCGAAGGACTTTCATCCGGGCTATCGCGATCCGGGTTGAAGCCTTGCCCAGATCCCTGTGTGAAAGAGCTTAACTGTGGCGAGGGGGCTTGCCCCCGTTCGGCTGCGAAGCAGTCGTAAATCCGGTTGATACGTTTTCACTGGAATAGCGCAGTTGCAGGTTTTGGGGTCGCTTCGCGGCCCAACGGGGGCAAGCCCCCTCGCCACAAAAGCGACTCGATCCAAATTTCTGATTCAGTAGAGACCCAAGATGAGACTGTCCCGCTTCTTTATCGACGCCCCTTTGAGCACCGGCGAACACGAGTTGCCCGAAGCCCAGGCGCATTACATCGGCCGTGTGCTGCGCATGGCCGAGGGTGATGCGGTGCAATTGTTCGACGGCTCGGGCCATGAGTTTCGCGGCACGCTGGTGGAAGTCGGCAAGAAGCGCGTGGTGGTGCAAATCGACGAAAGCTTCACCGGTCAGGTCGAGTCGTCGCTGGCGGTCCATCTCGGCCAGGGCTTGTCCCGTGGCGAGCGGATGGACTGGGCGATTCAGAAAGCCACCGAACTGGGCGTCACTGAAATCACCCCGATTTTCACCGACCGCTGCGAAGTCCGCCTCAAGGACGAGCGCGCCGACAAACGCCTGATGCACTGGCGTCAGGTGGCGATCAGCGCTTGCGAGCAGTGCGGGCGTTCACGGGTGCCGGTGATTCATCCGCCGCTGCTGTTGGCCGACTGGTTGAAGCAGACGGCGGCCGAATTGAAACTGGTGCTGCATCCAGTGGCCGAGCCGTTGGTGAGTCACGCCAAACCTGCAAGCCTGGCGTTCCTGATCGGCCCGGAAGGCGGCTTGTCCGACGTTGAAGTCGAGCAGGCCAAGGCTGGCGGTTTCCACGCCGCCCGCCTCGGCCCGCGCGTGCTGCGCACCGAAACCGCGCCGGTGGTGGCGTTGGCAGTGGCCCAGCAGTTGTGGGGTGACTTCTAGGGCCTCTTCGCGAGCAAGCCCGCTCCCACATTTGATCTCGGGTGTTCACAGATTCTGTGTTGGCCGCAGATCTAAGGTGGGAGCGGGCTTGCTCGCGAAGGCCGGCGACGCGGTCTACAACACATAAAAAACAAAAACTACTGCACCGGCTCACTCACCGGCTTGGCGATAATCGCCTTCAACTCGCTGGTCATCGAAAACTCAAGGTTCAACCCCTTGGGCGGAATCGGCTGCTGGAACCAGCGGTTGTAGATGCCATTGATTTCCCCCGAGCTGTACAAATCGGCGAGCGTCGCATTCACCAACTCAAGAAATTGCGGATCGTCCTTGCGCACCATGCAACTGTAGATTTCCCGCGATTGCTCCTCGCCCACCACCACCCACTTATGCGGATCGCGAGCCTTGGCCCGTTCACCGTAGAGCAGCGCGTCGTCCATGTAGAACGCCGCCGCCCTTCCCGACTGCAGCATCTGGAACGCTTCGCCATGGTCCTTGGCGCTGATCACGAACATATCGATCTTGTGATCGACGTTGTAGCTCTTCAGAAACCGCTCGTTGGTGGTGCCGGCGGTGGTCACGACGTTCTTGCCACGCAAGTCGGCGAAGCGCTTGATGCCGCTGTCCTTCGCCGTCAGCAACTGCCCTTTCACGTAGATGAACCCGTAAGAAAACGCCACTTGCTGCAGGCGCTCGGCGGTCACGCCGGTAGAGCCGCATTCAAGGTCGACCGTGCCGTTCTGCACCAGCGGAATGCGCGTTTGCGAGGTCACCAGGTTGTACTTCACCTGCAGATCCGGCCGCGCAAGCCTTTGCTTGATGCGCTCGACAATCTTGCTCGCCAGATCCACCGAATAGCCCATCGGCTGCCCGCTTTGGTCACCCACGTAGGAGAACGGTACTGACGCGTCGCGATAACCCAGCGTGATGCTGTTGGCATTGGCGACCTTGCTCAGCGTGCCGGTCAGTGGCGCTTCATTGGCCTGAACCTGACTGCCGAGCAGCAGGCCGAGGGTGCAGCCGATCAACGTGATTTTTTGCATTGTTATTCTCCGTTGTGGGTAAGGCGATTAGCGGTGATGCGGAGGTGTCAGGCCCTGCATGTCGATCGAGGGTACGCGCCGGGCAATCAAATCACCCAGCAGCCGAGCGCTGCCGCAGGCCAGGGTGAAGCCGAGGGCACCATGGCCGAGGTTGAGCCAGAGGTTGCGGTAGGCCGTGGCGCCAATCAACGGCACGCCGCTGGGCGTGGCCGGGCGCATCCCGGCCCATTCGATGGCCGCGTCGTAATCGCCGGCATTGGGCAAGGTTTCCCGGGCCTGGCGCTTGATCAGCGCCAGGCGTTTGGGATCGAGCGCCGGGTCGAAGCCGACAATGTCGACCATCGCCGCCACGCGCAATTGCGCACCAATGCGGGCGTAAACGATCTTGCGGTTGTAATCGGTGATGCTCAGCTGCGGCGCATGGTATTCGGCGCGGATCGGCACGGTCAGGCTGTAGCCCTTGAGCGGGTACAGCGGCAGGTTCATGCCCGGCAATGCCAGCGCCGGGCTGCGATGACCGGCAGCGATCACCAGTTGCTCGACCGGCAGCACCTGCGCGCCCATTTCGACGGCCTGCACCGCGCCGTCCCCGTGGCGAATGCCGGTGACCGTGCGGCCCGGCAAAAACTCGCAACGCCCCGACGCCTTGAGCCGGGCCACCAGTTGCTGGCAGAACGCATGGCAATCGGCGACTTCTTCATCGGGCGTGTAGATCGCCCCCACGAACGGCGCCTCGGCAAGTGCCGGCTCCAGCTGTACACACTCGGCCTGGGACAACACCTGTTGCTGTCGCGGATCCGTCAGACCTTGGCGCGCACGCTCGAAACTCGCGATCTCACGAAACGTCACCAGTTTGCCGTTGCGCCGCCAGTCGAAACCGTCGAGGAGGTCTGCGTCGCGCCAGTCTTGCAACGTGGCCTGGCTCAGCAACGCCAGACGCAGCAGATGCGCGCCATTGCGCTGATTCACCGAACGCCGGCAGGCCGCCACAAAGGACGCCATCCAGCGCCATTGCGCCGGGTCCAGGCGCGGGCGCAGCTTCAAGGGCGAATCACCGCGCAATATCCAGCCCAGCGCCTGCAACGGCACACCGGCATCCGCCAGTGGCGCGACATAGCGGTAGGACAACTGGCCGCCGTTGGCGAAGCTGGTTTCGCTGGCAAACGATTCCCGGGCCTCGATGAGCGTCACGTCGATGCCGTCGCGAACCAGTGCGTAAGCCGTCGTCAGCCCGATGACGCCGCCACCGATAATGCAAACCCGCTGAGCCATGTCTGTCCTTAAGCGTTGTTGGAACATGCCTCAGGTTAGGACCAGGTGACAGGCGTTGAACAATGCATAAAGATGCCTGACCCATAAACAAAGGTTATGGACTTGCCATGCGACTGCGACACATCGAGATTTTCCAGGCCATTCGCCAGACCGGTTCGGTCAGTGGCGCCGCCCAGTTACTGCACGTGTCGCAGCCGGCGGTGAGCAAAGTGCTGCAACACGCCGAACAGCAACTGGGCTTTGCGTTATTCCTGCGGGTGCGCGGTAAATTGCAGCCGACGCCCGAAGCCCTGGAGCTTGAGCGCGAGGTCGATAAGGTTACTGAAAGCCTGCAAGGCGTGCGCCGCCTGGCCCAGAGCCTGCGCCGCGAACCGGGCCACAGTGTGCGGATCGGCGCAATCCCGGCGCTGGCCTTGTCGCTGCTGCCGCCGGCGATCAACGAATGGACGCAACGCTACCCGGAAATCGTCTGCGAACTGTCCAGCGCCCACAGCCGTGAGCTGATGCAGAACCTGTTGATGCGCGAAGTGGATGTCGCCCTGACGCTGCAACCGCCGGATCATCCGGGCTTGAAGGCACAGACCCTGGCCTGTGGAATGTTGGTGGCGCTGGCGCCGAAGGGCTATTGGGCCGACGACACTCACGGTAAACCATTGCCGTTGATCGAACTGGCCGGTGCGCCGCTGATCGGCCTGTCCAGCGCCGACCCGTTGGCCGCCCGGCTCGACAGCTACCTTGAGGCGGTCGAGCCGCCGCCAAAAGTACGCATCGCCGTGCAGACCTATTCGCTGGCGCGGGCGATGGTTGAATCCGGGGCCGGGTTGGCGGTGATCGATCCGTTCACCGCCCTCGGCGCATCCCCCTCCACCACGGCGATTCGCCCCCTGGCACCAGCGCTACCGATCACCTTGTACGCAGTGACCCGCGCCGACGAACCGCCGCCGCATACCTTGAACGATTTATTGCAGGTGTTCAGCCGACGGGCGCAGGCGCAACTGGATCATTTACCCCCGTAAAGGCCTCAAAGCACATAAAACCAAATCGCCACAAAGTGCAGCAAACTCCCGGCGATCACGAATAGATGCCAGATCCCATGGGCGTGGCGCAGGCGATGGTCGAGGGCGAAAAAGATAATCCCTACGGTATAGAGCACCCCACCCGACGCCAGCCAGGCAAAGCCGACAGGGCCCAGTGCCGCCAGCAGCGGCTTGACCGCCACCAGCACGATCCAGCCCATCACCGCGTAGATCACGATCGACAGAATCCGCGCTTCCGAGCGCGGTTTGATCTCCTGCAGGATGCCGATCAGCGCCAGCCCCCAGACAATCCCGAACAGGGTCCAGCCCCACGGCCCGCGCAGGGTTACCAGACAAAAAGGCGTGTAACTGCCGGCGATCAGCAGGTAGATCGAAAAGTGATCGACCTTCTGCATGATCGCTTTCTTGCGCCCACGCACGCTGTGGTAAACGGTCGAGGCGCTGTACAGCACCAGCAAGGTGAATGCGTAAATCGCCACGCTGACGATCTTCCACGGGCTGCCGTCCATACTGGCGATCACCAGCAGCCACACGCCCCCGACAAATGCTGCGACAGCCCCGACCAAATGCGTCCAGGCGTTCAATCTTTCCCCGTGATACATGTATTGCTCACCTCTACGTTCATTAACGCCGCGCGCAAGGCTCAGGCCTCAAGGTTAAAAGCGCAATGTTTCAGAACACAATGCCCCCTACGAAAGCCATCAAGCCAAACGTCAGCCAATTGGGCACAATCGGGACATTCGAATAAGAGTCTGGCCCATGTTGATCGATGAAGAGTTGACCCTGAAAAAACTCGAGGTGTTCCTGGCCTTCATGCGCACCGGCAACCTGGCCCGCGCCGCCGTCGAGTTGCAGACCAGCAACGTCAGCGTGCATCGCGCCATCCACTCCCTGGAAAGCGCCCTGCGCTGCCCGCTATTCAAGCACGAAGGCCGCAACCTGACCCCGTTGGAAAGTGCTTATGTGCTGGAAGAGCGGGCGCAGAAGCTGATTCAGGACGTGCTCGAAACCGTGCGTCTGACCCGCGAAGCCGCCGGGTTCTCCGCCGAACGCTTCAAACTCGGCTCGCTGTATTCGCTGACGGTGAAGACCGTGCCGCAGCTGATCATGGGCCTGAAAATCCGCCGCAGCGAACTCAATATCGACCTGATTCTGGGTTCGAACATCGACCTGCTGTACAAGCTCAAGAACATGGAAGTCGACGCGATCCTGGTATCGCTGGACGACAGCGTCAACGACCCGGACTGCGAACAGATCCCGCTGTTTTCCGATGACATCTTCCTCGCCACCCCGGCGGACTCGCCCTTTGCCCAGCGGACCGAAGTCGATCTGGCCGAGGTCCGTGACGAAACGTTCATCACCTTGACCCAAGGCTTCGCCACGCACCAGGACGGTATTCGGGTGTTCAAGCAGGCGGGGTTCGAGCCGAAGGTGGCGATGCAGGTCAACGACATCTTCACCCTGCTGAGCATGGTCAGCTCGGGGGTGGGTTATGCGTTGCTGCCGGGGCGGATTGCGGCGGTGTATGAGAACCGGGTGAAGCTGATCCCATTGCAGGAAAAGTACCGGTTGCAGCAGCACATTGGCGTGGTGTTTCTCAAGGCCAAGGAGCGCGACCCGAATTTGCTGGCGCTGTTGGCGGAGTGTCGGATGTATGCCAATCGGCAGGTTTGAGACCGTGTCGCTCCCTTCGCGAGCAAGCCCGCTCCCACATTAGATCGAGTAGTTACCAAGAACTCGGTCAACTGTGGGAGCGGGCTTGCTCGCGAAGGCGTCAGAACAGGCGAATCGAATCGTAACCTAGCCAACAATCCCGCGAACAATGAAGTACAGCAACGAAGGCCCAAGCAAGCACCCAAGCCCGGTATGGAACGTCGCCGTCAACGCACCATAGGGCACCAGCCGCCGATCCGTCGCCGCCAACCCGGCCGTCACACCGCTGACAGTCCCGGCCAACCCGCCAAATACCATGGCCGAACGTGGGTTATCCAGGCCCATCCAGCGCGCGGCCATCGGCGTGCCGACCATCACCAGAATCGCCTTGATCAACCCGGTAGCAATCGACAGCGCCATCACATCGGATGAGGCCCCGATCGCCGCACCCGTCACTGGCCCAACGATGTACGTCACCGCGCCCGCGCCAATGGTGGTCATGCTGATCGCATCGCGATAGCCGAACATCCAGGCAATGCTCGCCCCGACAATGAACGGCAGAATCGTCCCCAGCAGCAGCGCGATAGCGCCAATCATCCCGGCCTTTTTCGCTTCGGTGGCCTGCACCTCGAACGCCGTGGCGACGATGGCGAAGTCACGCAGCATGGCGCCGCCCATCAAACCGATGCCGGAAAACAGTGACAAATCCGCCAGGCCTTTTTGCCCGCCGGTCATGGTGCCGCCGACCCAGGCCAGCACCAGGCCGATGACGATGGCAATCGCCGAGCCGTGAATCCGCCCGAAAGTCAGGCGTTTGGACAACACCACCGACACCCACATGATCACGCCAACGAACGCGAACGCCGTGACCAGACTGTTATTTACCAGGCCTTTCTCAATGAGTTCCCACATATCAGCGACCTCCTACTGGCGTGCCGACCGGGGTGACTTCCACTGGCTCATCGGGCAAGGGTTCGCCTTTGTGGCTCCGGCTGATCAGGGCAATGGTGCAACCGCAGAGCACCACCGAACCGATCGCCGCCAGCACCGCCACCGGGCCGCCGTGCAGGGCAGTGACGACGTTCTGTTGCGCCGCCATGGCAACCACCACCGGAATGTACATGGCGCCCCAGAAGCCGACGCCCAGTTCACAATCCTTGGTCATGCCGCCGCGTTTTTGCATCCACAACCGTGCGCAAATCAGCAGGATCATCGCGATCCCGACCCCGCCGACGTTGGATTTCACCCCCAGCAACGCGCCGAGCATGTCACCCATGATCACCCCTGCCAGCGTACAGATCGCCAACAGCGCCACACCGTAAATAATCATTGTTGTAGTCCTCAAAGTGCATCGTCGAAATTGTTGTTTTTGTAGTTCGCAACCTGAGTCGGTGGTCTAGGGTTGGCGGCCTCCCTCCTCACGCAACAGCGCCTGCAAGGTATCGAGCCGGGCACCGTCGAAGGCAATCACGGTGCCCTGCTCGAACACCCGGCGCGCCAGCCCGGTCAACACCGCGCCGGGCGGCAGTTCGATCTGTAAACGCACGCCGCGCTCGTAAGCGCTTTGCACCGTACCGCGCCAATCGACGACGCGGCACATGTTGAACGCCAGGTCGTCGCGCAAGGCATCCGTGTTGATGACGGGCCGGGCTCGACTGCCGCTCAGGTAACCCAGGGCCGGCGTTTTCAATTGCACCTTGGCGAAGGCTTCGGCCAGGGTTTTCGCCGGTGTTTCCAGCAGCGGACAATGGGACGGCACGCTGACCGCCAGACGCCTGGCCAGACCGGCGCCACGGCTGCGCGCCAGGTCGGCAACTGCTTTCATCGCCGAATCACTGCCAGCAATCACCACCTGGTTATCGGCGTTGATGTTGGCCAGGTAAACCGGTGTATCAACACTGTGAACCTGCGCCAGCAACCCTTCCACCGTCGCCAATTCCAGACCGATGATCGCGGTCATGCCGTAGCCCTGAGGATATGCCTGCTGCATCAGTTCACCGCGCAGGCTGACCAGATGCAGTGCATCGCTGAACCTCAAGGCGCCGGCCACCACCGCCGCCGGGTAGGCGCCGATGGACAATCCGGCCACGTAATCCGGCGCCATTGATAACTGACGTGAAGCAGCCACTCCAGCGATCAGCAGGCATAACTGAACCGCCCTCGTTGACTGCAACGCCTCGGCAGAATCGAGCAGCAAGACATCTTCGCCCAGCACCTCGCTCGCCTCGATCAGCGTTTCCCGAGGCAAGCGATGGAGCATGCCCGGTTGTTGCGCGCCCTGGCCGGGGAACACCAGCAAGCTGCTCACGCTGCTTGCTCCTGCGGGTTCCACGGATCGGACACCAGACACGCTTGATGGGCGTTCTTGAGTAGAACCCGTTGCGACGGACCCGCCCATTCGCGCAGGGCGACAGCGCCATTCGGCGTCTGCAATTGCATGTCCACCAAACACTCGGCGGTGCCGATCAGCATCATCAACACCTGCGCTTGAGATCGGCTCAGCGGCTGCGCAGTACGCAGGATCAAGTCGAGATCGCTGCGCTCATGGAGCGCCGCAAAACCACTGGCCAATTCAAACCCGGCGCTGCCGCTGACACCCCACACCCAACCGCAGGCGTCGAGCAGCGGCCGCAGGTGCGCCAGCGCTCGCAGGGCCGGCAGGTCGTGAGCCGGGGCGACATGACAGAGGTCTTCCGGCATCACGCGACGCGAAATCGCCGTGATCGCCATCGACGTTGCATAACGCTGCTCACGCAAGCGCCCACGCACTCCGACCGCGATTTGACCCGGCGCAGTCGTCGCGCGCCGAACCACCACCGGCTGACCGGCGCCGACCGACTCGATCACCCACCCGGGCGCATCCACAGGCAACTGCTCCGGGGTCATCCCCCAAAGCAGGTCGTGGGGCCGAAACCTGTTCACCACTGCGCTCTCAACAACTGGCGAACCTTGCTCGACGCGGCGCGGTTACTCGCCCCCAGGCGGCGGCTCAGATCGCGACCGTTGGCAGCGACATCGCCAATCGCCTGGCTCAGGCACTCCGTCACGCGCGCCAGATCCGCCGTCGTCGGCTGCTCGATCTGCTCCACCGACAAGGTTTCCCAGAGCAAGCCCAGGCTGGCATAGCTGTCGATGTCATAGGCCATCGGCGGCACGCTGGCGGCCAACGCCTCCAGTTCTTCGACACTGCGCAACGTCACCCGCGCCGCCGACGCTTTGCCCATCGCATGCACCATCACACCCGGATCGCGCAACGCGATCAACCGGTTGGCCTGATACCCATGGGCGAGAAACGCCCCGGACATCGCCTTGCCCACCAGCAAACCGATCACCGCATGGCCGGCCAGTCGAGCGCGGGCATAACTGTCCGCCGCACCGGCCAAGGCCTGATGAATGCCGAGCGCTTCTTCGCGCCGACCGTAAGCCTGGCTCGGCACATCGACGATGGCGATCAACGCCCGTTTGTGCGGCTTATCCCGATCGGCTTCGATCACCTCATCCACCGCTTTGGCCAGGCCCCAACCTTCCAGCAGACCAACCTCGCCATTGCGGGCACGGACGAAGCGGTTGTCGGGGTCGGCCACCACCGCGATAAAACGCACAGGTTGATCGCCCAATACAGCGTCGGCGACTTTCAGCGAAGCCGGCAAACCCTCAACCGATTTGGCCTCGGCACTCAAGGCGTTGAACCAGTTCAAGCCCCTCAGGGAATACGAACTCATGAGCGCTCTCCTTGATACAGATCGCGAACCACTGACGGCTCGATTTGCGGTTCGGCGTCCAGACGCGCCAGCCGTTGCAAGAACCATTCGGCCTGACAGCTACGTTGTTGGTCCGGCAAACCTTGCTTGAGCAATTCGCCGACCTGCTGCTGAATCTGCGCCACGTCGTCCTCGACATAGCGATCCACCAAGCCACTGGCGAACCGTTGCTCGCCGCCGGTCAGGCTCCAGATAAACGGGCGATCACGGGAGTCGTATTCCTCAAGCCCGGCTTCCTGCTCGATCACCTGCGGGCCGTTGAGGCCAAGGCGTGCTTCCTGGGTTACCAGTAAATAGCTGCACAACCCGGCGGCAATCGACATCCCACCAAAACAGCCAACGCTGCCGGCGACCACGCCGATTACCGGCTGGTACTGGCGCAGATCGATGATCGCCGCATGAATATCGGCAATCGCCGCCAGCCCGAGATTGGCTTCCTGCAAACGCACGCCACCGGTTTCCAGCAGCAACACGGCACGGGTGGGAATGCCTTTGCGGTTGTCCTCGGCGGCCAGTTCCAGCGCACCGGCAATCTTCGCCCCGCCGACTTCACCCAGGCTGCCGCCCTGAAACGCGCCTTCGATGGCCGCGATCACCACCGGCAAACCGCCAATGCTGCCCTTGGCGATCACCACGCCGTCATCGGCTTGCGGCACCACGCCCTGGCGCGACAGCCAGGGCGACATGATTCGCTGAAACGGGTCGAGCAGTTCGCGGAAGGTGCCAACGTCGAGCAAGGCCTTGGCGCGTTGCCGCGCACCGAGTTCGACGAAGCTGTGTTTATTCAACAAGGCTGCGCTATCAGTCATGACCGATCTCCTCAAAGCCCTGTTCCAGGCGCAAGCGCACCACGCCGGGGGTGGCGCCGAAATCGTGGATATCGATCGCCATCGCCGGCGGCGTCTGGCCATCGAACATCCGTGCGAACAGATGCTGCCAGCGTTGTTCGCTGCCATTGACCGAGGTCTGCACCTGGATCGTCAACTTGCCCGCCAGCCCCGGTTCGATCAGCACTTCCAGATCGCCCGAGCCCACGCAGCCCACCAGCGCCCTGCCCCGAGGCGGCTGCCCGGCGGGGAATTCAAAGGATAAGGTTTCCATCAAAACGCTCCCTGGAAGATGCCGTCGCGCGACTCGATGCGGTCGATGAACAGACAGGCTGCGAGCAAGTCCGCAGCGCCGCCGGGCGAGGCATTCAACGCGATTAATTGTTGGTCCAGCTCATGCAAACGACGGCGACCGGCGAGGCTGGCGCTGCCGCCGGCGTCGAGCACGGCTTGAGCGCCGAGTTGCATGGCGTGCAGGCCGGTTTCGCCGGCGCGGTAGAGCACACAGGTGTCGGCCAGTGTCGTCATGATCGCCAGCAAGGCATCGAGCCGGGCGTTCTGTTCGGCATGGCCTGCGTCGCGGCTGCGTTTGAGTTGCGGCAGTGCGCGTTGAATCACCGCCGGGAAACCGAGCTGTGCTTCTTCACGGGCACCGCGTGCGCCGTAACGCTGTGCGACTTGCGCGCCGTGGCTGAGCGGACGCGGGGCGTAACGGTCGTCGAGAAGGGCCAGGCGCGCAGCGCGCAAGGTGATGGCGCTTGCGGCACTGGACTCAGGTTCCAGCGCGACGGCCGTGACCAAAAGCCCCAAGGCCCAGATTGCCCCACGATGAGTGTTCACGCCGCCCGTGGTAGCGAGCATCACTTGCTCCCCTTCACGACCAATCCGCCCAACGGTTTCGCGCAGCGGTAAACCGACTTCACTAAACTCGATGGCCGCGTCCGCCATTGCCTTGAACGCCGGCCACAGGGACAACGCCGAAGCGTGCATCAGCCCTAGGTGCAAATCGGTGTGCGCGCCATTGCCGCGACGGTCCACCAGCGCCGGTTTCGGCGACAGGTCGGCTTCGTCGATCAGCGCGTCCACCGCCAGATCCGCCAGCCGCTCAGCCAGGGTGAGGGTTTTCGGTTGCAGGTTGAATGCGTGCATTACCAGCTCCTGAACTTGGCGGGCGGGTTGTAGAGGCCACCGGACCACTCCACCAGATCGGCCACGCTTTTCGCTGCGAGCAGTTCGCGAGTGGCGTCGGTGCGGCGGATGCCGAGGTCTTCGGGCAAGGCGATCAGGCCTTCGCGGCGCATGCGCGCGGTGTCTTTGGGGTTGTGGCGCAGGCCGATGGCGGTCACCCCGGCGACGGCAGCGATCATCGCCTGGCGTTCTTCGAGGGAACGGGCCTTGTACAAGTAGGCGATGCCTTCTTCGGTGAGCAGGTGGGTGACGTCGTCGCCATAGATCATGATCGGCGCCAGCGGCATGCCGCTTTTCTTCGCCACCTCCACCGCGTCGAGGGTTTCGACGAAGGTCGGTTTACCGCCCTCCTGGAAGGTCTCGACCATCTGCACCACGAGTTTCTTGCCGCGTTCGAGCATCGGCTCGGCGACGTCGGTGTGGCGCATGTCGAGCCAGGCGGGTGTGCCGTGACGGCGACCACGCGGGTCGTGGCCCATGTTCGGCGCACCACCGAAACCGGCCAGGCGGCCGCGAGTCACGGTGGAGGAATGACCGTCGCCATCGACTTGCAGGGTCGCGCCGATGAACAGGTCCACCGCGTATTGTCCGGCGAGCTGACTGAACATCCGGTTGGAGCGCAGGGAGCCATCGCGGCCGGTGAAGAACACGTCAGGCCGGGCGGCGATGTAGTTTTCCATGCCCAGTTCGGTGCCGAAGCAATGCACGCTTTCGACCCAGCCGCTTTCGATGGCCGGGATCAGGGTCGGGTGCGGGTTGAGCGTCCAGTTGCGGCAGATCTTGCCCTTCAAACCGAGGGATTCGCCGTAGGTCGGCAGGATCAGTTCGATGGCGGCGGTGTTGAAGCCGATACCGTGGTTGAGCGACTGAACGTTGTGTTTTTCGTAGATCCCGCGGATCGCCATCATCGCCATCAACACGTGCACAGGCTTGATGTGCCGTGGGTCTCGGGTGAACAGCGGCTCGATGTAGAACGGCTTGTCCGCCACCACGACGAAATCGACCCAGGACGCGGGGATATCCACGCGAGGCAGGTCGCTGACATCGTCCACCAGTTGATTGACCTGAACGATGACGATGCCGTCACTGAAGGCCGCCGGTTCAATCAACGCGGGCGTGTCTTCGGTGCTCGGGCCGGTGTAGATGTTGCCGGCGCGGTCGGCCATGAAACCGGCCGAGAGCACGACGTTGGGAATCAGGTCGACCACCAGCCGCGCATAGAGCTCGATGTAGGTGTGGATCGCGCCGATTTCCAGCAAACCGTCTTCTAGCAATTGGCTGATGCGCAGGCTCTGGGTACCGGCGAACGAGAAGTCGAGCTTGCGTGCGATGCCGCGTTCGAACAGGTCCAGGTGCTCGGAGCGCCCGACGCTGGGCATGATCATGTGCAAGTCATGCAGCTTGCCCGGATCGGCCTTGGCCAGGGAGCGGGACAGGAAGTCCGCCTGCTTCTGGTTATTGCCCTCCAGCACCACACGGTCGCCGGGCAGAATCAACGCCTCCAGCGCCGCCACGATCTTGTCGGTGGGCAGCACCACACCGTCGGCAAGGCCCCGCACCATCTCGAGACGCCGCTGCTTTTCGCTGCGCCGCCGCGTCCAGCGCGAGTCGGGGGATATTGTTGTTGTCATGACCACTCCACGGGTTCGCTGTCGTGGGAGTCACCTTAGGAGTGTTGGGTGTAGGGCATCAATCAAGCAGAGTGTTGGATCGTTACGGTCAGGGTAATGGTTGTCTCGATGCGCCCCGACAGCCAACCAATCTCTCGCAGGCATAAAAAGGTACTAACTGAGCGTGAATACTCGTTCGATGATCTTGAGAGCCGACTTCCCGTCAGCTTCATACAAACCTTTCAATTGCTGCTGGTCAGAAAGACGGTGCAGTTTGAAGTGGTTGTAGAACGCTTGCCCAAGCCGCTGGCCGCTGAAGTTTCCTGCACGATGCATTGCATGGAATTCCTGGTATGCGTTCTTTTCAAGCACCAACGGAGTGATACCGTTTGCCATCGTATTGACCAGACTGAAGAGTGAGGACCAGAAGGATAGGTGAGAGGCCTAATGCCAGTCACTTAAGTCGTAATACAGGCTTTAGCGGTCTGTCAGACGGACCGCGTTATCGTTCTTCGCGGGCAAGCCCGCTCCCACAGGTTTTGAGAGTGACACCAATCTCACTGTAGGAGCTGCCGAAGGCTGCGATCTTTTGATCTTTACGTCATTGCTCGCACCGGAAGATCAAAAGATCGCAGCCTTCGGCAGCTCCTACAGGGTTTCCCCCCATCAGATTGATCTTGTCCTGCTGCGCTACCCGCACGACAAAACTATTTTCAGCCGCCAGTTTTGCGGCCCAGTCGTCGGGGGTGTAGAGCGTCGGGTTGAGGACGCGGCCCAACTGCTCCTCCATTGGTATAAGCCGCTCCATCACTTCACTGTAGTGCAGGCCCTCGCCGATCAGCATGAGATCAATGTCACTGGATACGTTTGCCTGATCCTTGGCGATAGAGCCGTACACAAATGCCCAGGTGATCTGTTCGGCAAAGGGTTGAAGCGCCTGACGCAGAGGCTCGGTAATACCAAAGGTTTTGCGGGCAATGCCCAGCAGTTCGGCATAGATCGGGCAGTCGGGATTGGCTTGATAGTGGGTCTGGTTGCCCTGACGGGTCATGATCAGCACGCCTGCCCGCTGCAACCGATCCAGCTCGCGCATGAGGCTGCCTTTACCCACTTGAGCCCAGCGGGCGATCTCGTTGGCGTAAAAACTTCGGTCGGGTTTACCAAACAGCAGGCCGAGCACTTTTTGCTGGGTGGTGGTGAACAAGGCTTCGCTCAATGACAGGTTTTTCACGGCAACGACCGATAAGTCCCAAAAAAGGAACGATAGGTCCCTTTTTGGGAATCTTCAACCTAATGCAGAAACCTTTGTGGCGAGGGGGCTTGCCCCCTCGCCACAGGGATCCGGTCAGACCAGACCCGCACTTACAAGCAGTTCCTCCAGCGCGAGCAAGTCAGGCACCTTCGCCACTTGCTCCCCCACCTGCACCGCCGCCTTCTCCAGCGAACACAACGGCACGTCGACATAACTCAACTGACTGTCGAGCTTGTAAGACCGTGGAATCCCCTGCACCAATAACGCAATGAACTTAAGCTCAGGCCGCCCACCGAGGGCATTGAGGATGACGATCCGCGCCCGTTCCCCGATCACCACTTTGTTGCCACACGCCGACTCGAAACTGAGCAGTGGAATCTGCCGTTCGCGCCAGGTCACCCGCCCCAGGTACCACGGCGGTGTATCGAGATCGAAAGCCCCCGGCTGATAGTCGATGAGTTCGGCGACGGCAACGTTGGGCAGGATCAGGTTGCGGTCGGCCAGGGGCAGCAGCAACCCCGTGAGGTTGCTGGAACGGTGTTCATGCATGGGTTTTGCTCCACCGGGCGATGCTGTCGAGCAGCACCGATTCCTGATACGGCTTGCCGAGGTAGTCGTTGACGCCGATGGCCATGGCGCGGTCGCGGTGTTTCTGGCCGGTGCGGGAGGTGATCATGATGATCGGCAGATGCCGCAAGCGCTCGTCGGCGCGCACTTGGGTGGCCACTTCAAAGCCGTCCATGCGCGGCATTTCGATGTCCAGCAGCATCAGGTCGGGCATGTGTTCTTCCAGCAGCAGCATGGCGTCGACACCGTCCTTGGCGGTCAGCACGTTCATGCCGTGGCGTTCCAGCAGGCGGCTGGTGACCTTGCGCACGGTGACCGAATCATCGACCACCAGCACCAGCAACGGCCGTTGCGATTCGGGCTCGACGTCCTGTGTCACCGGCCGTTGCGGCACCCGCGTTTGCATCCCGCGGATCGGCGCCAGCAAGTCGAGAATCAGCACCACCCGGCCATCGCCCAGGATCGTCGCGCCGGACAACCCCTGCACCGCGGCGAACTGCGGGCCGAGGCTTTTGACCACGATTTCCCGGGTGCCGGCCATGGCGTCCACCCGCACCGCGACGTGCCGTTCGTTGCACTGCACCAGCAACACCGGCAACGGCAGGCTCTGGCCCAGCAGTTTCGGGCGCGTGCTGGTTTTCAGCAGCTCGCCGAGATAGCACAGCTCATAACGTTGCCCGGCGTACTCGTAGGTCGGTGGATCAAGCCGGTAATGCCCTTCCAGTTCGTTGGGCAACACCCGAACGATGCCGTCGATGGTGTTCAACGGGATCGCGTATTGATCCTCCCCGCATTGCACCATCAACGCGCGGTTGACCGACACGGTGAATGGCAGGCGAATCCGGAAATGCACGCCCTGCCCAGGCACAGAGTCGATGGTCATGCTGCCGCCGAGCTGCCGGACTTCTTCGTGAACCACGTCCATGCCCACGCCACGCCCGGAGATCTGGGTGATTTTCTCGGCGGTGGAAAACCCCGGTTGCAGGATGAATTGCAGCACGTCGCGATCACTGATGTCGCTGTCCGGGGCGAGCAGCCCGCGCTTGATCGCCTTGCGCCGCACGGCGTCCAGCGGCACGCCGGCGCCGTCGTCGCAGATGTCGAAAATGATGTCGCCACCCTCTCGCGACAAGTCGAGGGTGATCTTGCCCTGGGCCGGTTTACCGGCCGCGATCCGCACCTCGGCCGATTCCAGCCCATGGTCGACGGCGTTGCGCAGCATGTGTTCCAGCGGCGCGGCCATGCGTTCGAGGACGTTGCGGTCCATCTCGCCTTCGGCGTTGCCAACGACGAAGTCCACGTCCTTGCCCAGCTCGCTGGCAACCTGACGCACGATACGCTTCAACCGTGGCAGCATCCGCTCGAACGGCACCATGCGCGTGCGCATCAGGCCTTCCTGCAATTCGGTGTTGATGCGGCCCTGCTGTTGCAGCAGGTTTTCCGCGTCCTGATTGCGCCGGTCGAGGGTTTCCTTGAGGTCGAGCAGGTCGGAGGCGGACTCGAACAGCGCCCGCGACAGCTGTTGCAACTGCGAGTGACGGTCCATCTCCAACGGGTCGAACTCTTCGTAGCCAAGGCGCTCGGCGTCGACTTGCTGACGGCTGAGAATCCGCCCCTGGGTTTCGGTATCGAGGCGGCGCAACTGGTCGCGCATGCGCTCGATGGTGGTTTCCATTTCGCTCAGGGCCACCCGTGCATCGTTGACCTGTTGTTCGATGCGGCCACGGAAGATCGAGGTTTCACCCGCCAGATTGACCAGGTCGTCGAGCAACTCCGCCGAGACCTTGACCGTGTCGGCGCCTTCCGGTTGCAGCGTGGCGGGCTCGGCTTTGGGCGCCGCGGGCATCGCCACCGGTGTCGGTGTTTCGGGCACCGCCGGATGGCTGAAATTCTTGATCGCCTCGATCAGCCGATCGGCCGGTGGCAGTGGCTCACCGGCGCGGGTGGCGTCGAGCATCTGCGCCAGTCGGTCATGGCTGCTTTGCAATAGCGTGAACAGCGCCGCGGTCGGTTGCAGCACACCAGCCGACAAGCCTTCGTAGAGGAATTCCAGCTCATGGGCCAGGTCGCCGATCGGCGCGATTTCCACCATCCGCGCGCCGCCCTTGAGGGTGTGCAGGTCGCGCAGCAGGGTTTCCACTTCCTGGCGATTCGAAGGCTCGGCCTGCCAGCGCAGCAGTGCCGCGCCGGAGTTTTCGATGATGTCGAAACCTTCTTCGAGGAAGATGTCCAGAAGCTCGGAATCATGGCTCGCTGAATCGTTGCTGGCCGCCGGTTCGATCACCTCGGCGCTGCTGGCATTGCCCAGGCGAAACGCTCGAATAGCCTTGATCAATTCGCCCGGGTCGCCCAACGGACGATTGTGCCGCAACTGTTCGAGGAACTCGGCCAGTCGGTCATGGCTCTGTTGCAGCAACTGCGCCAGCGCTTCGCTGTAGCTGTAACGGCGGTCCACCAGGCCTTCGTAAAGGCTTTCCAGTTCATGGGCCAGATCGCCGACCGGCTCGACCTCGGCCATCCGCGCGCCACCTTTGAGGGTGTGCAAGTCGCGCTGCAAGGACAGGAGCGGCGCGGCGTTGTCCGGTTCGCTCAACCAGCGCTGCAAGGCCTGGCCGGCGCTCTCGAGAATATCCACCGCTTCTTCAAGAAAGATCGAAACGATTTCGTCGTCCAGCTCCACCTGAGTCGCGGTCTGCTCCAGCTCGGCCGTGGCGCTGCCCAGCTCTCGAATGCTCAGGGTACGGCTGCCGTCACTGCGGATCAGGCCCATGGACGAAGGATCGAGACTCTCATCGAGCAAACCGCGCAACGCCCGCACCCGCTGCGGTTGCGCAGTGACTTCCTGGCCGGCGGCCAGTTCGTCGAGCATGTTGATCAGCGCTTCGTGGGCACTTTGCGCCTCGTGGAAAAACCTGTCGCTGACCGCCAGGCTGCTTTCTTCCACGGCGCCATACAGGTCGAGCAACGCTTCGCAGAGCTCATCCACCGGATGCAGATCGGCCAGGTGCGCGCCTTCGCCGAGGGTGGTCAATTCGTCCAGCAGCGCGCTGAGTTCCTGGCGTTCGCCGGGATGCTGCTGCCAGCGCTGCAACAGGCTTTCGGCGTCCAGCAGGATGTCCATGCCCTGGGCGAGGAAGTTGTTGATCAATTGCGGATCGCGCTTGACCCGCAGCCCTGTGTTGGGCGCGTCCAACAGGCTTTGCAGACGCTCGGTCAGCATTGCCTGGGTGCGCTCGATCAACGAACGGGCGCCGGGGATGTCGGCCAGCGGGTCGCTCTTGAGCTGTCGCAGCCCACGGCGGAACAAGCCTTCGGCTTCCAGCAGCAATTCGACTTCGTCCAGGTCGAGGGCAATCCGGTGCGCCTTGTATTCCCGGGCCAGTTGATCCAGCGACGCCGCCAATTCGGCAATCGGCAGCACACCCGCCATCGAGGCACTGCCCTTGAGGGTGTGCAAGGCTCGCTGCAACTCGTCGCTGGCCTGCAGCGGCACATGCTCGGCGGCTTGCTCGAGAAAGCGATTGAGGCTGTTCAGATGGGTTTCGGCTTCGTTGCGGAAGATCTCCAGCAACAGTGGATCGAGCGCCGCGACATCCTGAGCGTCCTCATCGGACAGCGGCTTATCCCCCTTGGCAAGCGCATGGGCGCGGGCGGCCAACTGGTCGACATCGTTGCGCTGGCGCTGGGCGTTGGCGGCGAACTCGGCCACCAGTTCCGGCAGTAGTTTCAGTGCATCGCCTACCAGTTGCTGCACTGCCGGCCCAGGTGCAACGCTGTGTTCAAGCACGCGGTTGAGCAGGTTTTCCACTGCCCAGGCCAGTTCGCCCAGCACCAGCGCGCGGACCATCCGGCCACTGCCTTTGAGGGTGTGGAACGCGCGGCGCAATTCACTCAGCGCCGAGGTGCTGTCTGGATTGGCCGACCAGCGCGGCAGGTACTCCCGGAGGATGTCCAGTACTTCATCGGTCTCTTCGAGGAAGACGTCCCGCAGCTCGTCGTCCACCGGTTCTTCACCCGCCGGTGGCGGCAACAGACTGCCCGGCATCGTCAGTGCCGGCGGGTTGACGGACGACACCGGGCTGGCCAGCACATCGGCCAACGACTGGACGGTCTGGGGATCGTCCAGTTCCTGCATGTCCTGCATCACCAGGGCTTCACTGGGGCTGAGCACATCCTCAAGCATCGGCACATGCTGTTCGCTGGGGAAGCAGCCGAGTGCGGCCAGGCCTTTTTCCGCGACATCGAGCAGTTGTTCCCCCGGCGCTTCAGGGTCGTCGCTGAGGCGCTCCAGGTAATACTCGATGCTGGTGATGACGTCGGCCAGGCTGTCCAGTTGCTGCCAGCCGGGCTGGCCCGGGTCCACCAGCAGATGCTCGCGGATGAAGCCGTTACACGCCTCGACCAGGCTCGCCGCGCGGGCCAACGGAATCATCGCCAGCGCCCCGCGCACTTGCGTCAGCAACGCCGGCAAGGGTTGCAGATGCTGGCGGTCCCAGTCGGCGTCGATGTAGTCGACGATCATGTCCTTGGCCTGTTGCAGGCAGATGCGCGCTTCCTTGATCACGATCTGATGAATCTGCGTCAGGTCCGTGGTCGGCAGACGGCTGTCTTCCTGGCTTTGCGGCTCCACGGTGCCGACCATGCCGGCCAGGGTCGCTTCGACATAGAGCAAGGCCCCGGCGACGTCCATGAGGGTTGCGTCGTTGGGCTCGCGCTGGCCCTGGGCAAGGCTCAGCACCACCGCCAGTTGATCGATGATGACCTTGCGCGGCTGGCCGAAACCCAGCACCGCGAGGGTGTCGGCGATTTGCCGTAGGGGCGCCAGCAGGCTATCCAGGTCCGAGATGTGTTGGCGGTCGCTGCGCACGAACAGGTCCAGGCGCTCCTTGACCCGCACCAGCTCTTCGCACAACGCCGCCAATACCGAGCGCATGGCGTCGCGATCAGGGCCGGCCAGCCGTGCCCGTTCTGCATCGACCATCGCGCTGTCGGGTAATGCGTCGTCCAGTGAGTAACGATCTTTCATGGTCAGCATCTGCCCGGTGGGGTGTTCGGCCTTGGCAATATAGAACAACAAACTCTTGAGCAGCTCTGGCGGTGCCGGTTGATTGATCGCGGGCATGCCTTGTTCGAGTACACGCTTGAGTTCTTTGTCGGCGTCCTTGAACAGACTGCGCAACGCGGGGCTGTTGGCGATCGAGCCATTGCGCAGGCCTTCGACCAGCGCCGAAGCGATTTGCCACAACGGGCTCAGGGGCGCATTGCCGCACAGTCCTTCGAGACGGGTAAAAACTCTGGCCAGATAAGCGAAATGAGTGTCGGCATCCTGCTCGCGCAGCAAGCCGACCAGCGCCATCTGCAACATCTGCCGCAATTTGCGCAGCACGTTCGGCAAGTCGGACGGCTCCAGCAGCGCCAGGGCTTCTTCGCTCAGGGGCGGCAGTTCAGGGAGTTGCGGGCTGAACAGGCTGGTTTCCGATAACAGGCTGTCGCCACGGGCGCTGCGCAGGTCGTTGATCAACGGCAACACCACCAGCGGCAAATCGCGACGGGCGCCTTGCACCCGGTCGAGGTAGGTCGGCAACTGCCCCAAGGCCTGCAGCAACAGGTGGATGGCCTCGTCGCGATGGTTGACGCGGTTCTGCTGCAAGGCGGTGATCAACTGCTCGATCTCTTCGGCAAGCAGGGCCGCGCCGTAGAACTCGACCATCTGCAAACTGCCGTGAACCTGATGGACACAGGCCAGGCACTCACTCAGGGCGTGCGTTGCCTGCGGGTCGTCGATCAGGGTTTCGATCGCCTGATGAGCCTGCTTCAGCGTTTCGGCAATCTCGCCTTTGACCCATTCGAGGGCCACATAGTCGTGCCGATCACCCATAACTACTCCAATCAAATGCATACGCCCTGAGGCGGTTCAAGCGTTGTCCGCAGCCTGCGCAGGCTTGGCCGGCAAGGTGAAACCGGACACCGAGCGCCGCAGCTGGCTGGCCATTTTCGCCAGGTTGCCAATGCTCTCGGCAGTGGCGGTGGAGCCGGACGAGGTCTGCGTGGTGATCTGCTGGATCACGTTCATCGTCAGGGAAATCTGGCCGGCCGAAGAGGTCTGCTGCTGCGCGGCGTTGGAAATGCTCTGGATCAGTGCCGCGAGGGTCTTCGATACGCCTTCGATTTCTTCCAGGGCCACTCCGGCATCCTGCGCCAGACGCGCGCCACGCACCACTTCGGTGGTGGTCTGCTCCATGGAAATCACCGCTTCGTTGGTGTCGGTCTGAATCGCCCGCACCAGGGTTTCGATCTGCCGGGTCGCCGCGGACGAACGCTCGGCCAGGCGTTGCACTTCGTCGGCCACCACCGCAAAACCGCGCCCGGCGTCACCGGCCATGGACGCCTGAATCGCCGCATTGAGGGCGAGGATGTTGGTCTGGTCGGCAATGTCATCGATCAGGCTGACAATGTCGCCGATTTCCTGAGAAGACTCACCGAGGCGCTTGATGCGCTTGGCGGTGTCCTGGATCTGCTCGCGGATATTGTCCATGCCGTGGATGGTGTTGTGCACCACTTCGTTGCCCTTGTTGGCGATTTCCACCGAGCGTTCGGCCACCGCTGAGGATTCGGCGGCGTTGGCCGAGACCTGATCGATGGACTGGGCCATGTCGTTGATCGCCGTGGACGCTTCGGAGATCTGCTGCGCCTGATGCTCCGAGGCCTGGGCCAGGTGCATGGCGGTAGCCTGGGTTTCCTGCACGGCGGCGGCGACCTGGCCGGCGGTGAGGTTGATGGTCGCCACCAGATCGCGCAGTTGGTCGACGGAATAGTTGATCGAGTCGGCGATGGTCCCGGTGAAGTCTTCGGTGACCGAGGCGGTCACGGTCAGGTCGCCGTCGGCCAGGTCTTCGATCTCGTCCAGCAGGCGCATGATCGCGTTCTGGTTGCGCTCGTTCTTCTCGGCGGTCTCACGCAGCTGTCGGTTGGTTTCGCGCACCATCACCAGGCCGATGAGGATGATCGACATCAGCGCCAGCAAGCCCAGCACATAACCGCCGATGGTATCGGTATTGCGTCCGCCGGCGAGGTTTTCGAAACGGCTGGCCAGGTGCGAGGCTTCATCGAGCAGGGTTTGCGACAGGGTAAAAATGTTGGAGGCCGATTCGCGGACCTTGAGCAATTCCGGCGAGGTTTCGAGGATTTCGTCCACCGAACCCGATACGAATTCGAACAGTTCGGAAATCTCGGTCAACCGGGCACGGGCATCGCGGTCTTCGACCTGGCTGATTTTCAGGGCCGCATTGCCTTGAAGCATGCCGTTGAGTACCTGGCCGAAACGCGCCGCGTCGCGACCGAAGGCATCAGCGGCCTGCTGCGAGTTTTCGTCGCCGGACAGCACGGTGTTCACCGCGCCGAGAATCCGCTCGGCCAGCAGCGACTGACGCTGGGCCATCGCCACCTGAGCGGCCGGGGCGCCACGTTGCAGGAGGGTTTCGACGACCTTTTCATACTCGACCTGCAACTGCGGCACGGTTTCGGCCAGGGTCGCGGCGACTTGATGCAAGGACAACACGGTCTGTTCGCTGGAGAGAATGGCGTCGGTGTTTTTCAACAGGCGCTCCCAATCCAGCTGCACGGCGCGCATTTCCGGGCGCACGGTGGACGGTGCCGGCGGCAGGCCGGTGGAGGGATCGCCTTTCTTCAGATAGCCCCAACGCAGGGCGAAGTCGTTGCGCGCATCGCTGAGCAGCTTGAACGCCGCGGCTTTGCCGGCGGCGGCTTCGGTGGCGTTCTTGGCGATACGCTGCGACAGCACCCGCAGCTCACCGGCGTGGCCGATGTACTGCTTGTCGTAATTCGCCTGGGTGTTGAGGTACGCGAAGTTGGCGAACAGCAGCATGATGAAGATGATCAGCGCGATGAACAGCACGATGATCTGCGACCGGCTGCGCGACCCTTCCGGCGTACCTGCTTTTGCTTTAATCATCGGTCCTCGCCTGTTAACAGCATCCTGTATGGACTTGCCGGGAAACCTGTGGGAGCGGGCTTGCTCGCGAAAGCAGTGTCACAGTCGACATCATTGCTGGATGTGCCGGCCTCTTCGCGAGCAAGCCCGCTCCCACATTGGATCTGTGTCGCGCCAGTTACACGGCGACGTTCATAAAGCCTTGCGACTGCGCCAACGCGAACGGGCTGAACACCTGCCAATTCTGCTCACGCTGAAACCGGCCTTTGACAAACGGCGCGATCGGCCCCTGCAGCGCGTCCGTCGGCACCGGTTCCAGGCTGTCCTGGGCAAAGTGCTGCAAGCCGAAGACTTCATCGACCAGCAGCCCGGCAAACACATCTTTGTGCTCCACCACCAGAATCCGCCGCTGCTTGCGCAGGGCCGATAGTTCATGGCCGGCCTCATAACCATAAAAGAAACCGTACACGTCCATGATCGGCAGCAGCCGCCCCCGCAGGTTCGCCACGCCCTTGACCCAGGGCTTGACCCCCGGCAATTGGGTAACACGCGGTTCGTGCAGAACTTCGCTGACTTCACCCATGGGTGCGACGTACCAATGCTCGCCCAAGCGAAAACCGATGCCGCTCCAGCTGTCCTGTCGAGTCGGCTGGGACGGCAGGTCCGCTGCCAGCAGACGACAGCGCTGGTCAATCTGCAGCAGCAGTTCGAAGGCCGTCAGCGACTCGCTCATGGCCGGGCGATCAACCGGCCAGCACGTTGTTCAGGGTCTTGATCAGGGTGTCTTCGTCGACCGGTTTGGTCAGGTAGTCCTTGGCGCCCTGGCGCGTGCCCCAGACCTTGTCGGTTTCCTGATCCTTGGTGGTGATGATGATCACCGGGATATGCCCGGTTTCCGGGTCTTTGGTCAGCTGACGGGTCGCCTGGAAGCCATTGAGGCCGGGCATGACGATGTCCATCAGCACCGCATCGGGTTTTTCCTGGCGGGCCAGGGCCACGCCGTCGGCGCCGTTTTCGGCTTTCAACACCTCATGCCCGTGTTTTTCGAGCATGCCGGTCAATTTGTACATCTCAGTCGGCGAATCATCGACGATCAGAATACGTGCCATGGTCTTCCCCATTCTTGTCGACACCAGGCCCCATGGCCGAGCATCACTGTGCGTGTCCTACTGCGGCGAAACGGCGGCAAAGCCCGGTACATGGGCCTGAATCGCGTTCAGCAGTTCTTCCTTGCTGAAAGGTTTGGTCAAAAACTGGTCGGAACCGACGATCCGCCCCTTGGCCTTGTCGAACAACCCGTCCTTGGACGACAGCATAATCACTGGCGTGGACTTGAACGCACTGTTGTTCTTGATCAACGCGCAGGTCTGATAGCCATCCAGACGCGGCATCATGATGTCGACAAAGATGATGCCGGGGTGATTATCGGCAATCTTGGCCAGGGCATCGAAACCATCGATTGCGGTGATGACTTCACAGCCCACGTTTTTCAACAACGTTTCGGCGGTGCGACGAATCGTTTTCGAATCATCGATCACCATGACCTTCAAGGCGCTGGAATGCTGTTCCATAGTGGCTCTACCGTCGCCTTTGTGAATCAATTTGTCCGTTTGCCGCTCATCGGTGGCCCGAAACCCTTGATACTCAAGGGCCAAGACGGCATGGCAGCCTTTTTAGCACAGTCTCCCCATCCAATCTATCGGGCGACCCTGGCGGTGGTTTTTCCTTGACCGGGAACACACTCAGCGCCACTCTGACGCCACTTTTTCACAACACTTTCCACCCCAATTTCGAGGAAAACCCCATGAGCGTTCGCGTCGGGATTGTCATGGATCCTATCGCCGGCATCTCCTATAAAAAGGATAGCTCGCTGGCCATGCTGCTGGCCGCGCAAAAGCGTGGCTGGGAACTGTTCTATATGGAACAGCGCGATTTGTATCAGGCCGAGGGCGAGGCCCGCGCGCGGATGCGTCCGCTGAAAGTCTTCGCCGACCCGCACAAGTGGTTCGAACTGGGCACCGAAAGCGACACGCTGCTGAGCGATCTGGACGTGATCCTGATGCGCAAGGATCCGCCGTTCGACATGGAGTTCGTCTACTCCACTTACCTGCTGGAGCAAGCCGAGCGCGCCGGCGTGCTGGTGGTCAACAAGCCGCAAAGCCTGCGTGACTGCAACGAGAAGCTGTTCGCCACGCTGTTCCCGCAGTGCACGCCACCGACCATCGTCAGCCGTCGCCCGGACGTGTTGCGTGAATTCGCCGACCATCACGGTGACGTGATCCTCAAGCCGCTGGACGGCATGGGCGGTTCGTCGATTTTCCGCCACACCTCTGGCCACCCGAACCTGTCGGTGATCCTCGAAACCCTGACCCTGCATGGCAAGCAGCAGATCATGATCCAGGGTTACCTGCCGGCGATCGTTGATGGCGACAAGCGCATCCTGATGATCGACGGTGAGCCTGTGGATTACTGCCTGGCACGCATTCCGGCAGCAGGCGAAACCCGTGGCAACCTCGCCGCCGGCGGCCGTGGCGAAGCCCGACCGCTGACCGAGAAAGATCGCTGGATCGCCGCGCAGGTCGGCCCGACCCTGCGTGAAAAAGGCCTGCTGTTCGTCGGTCTCGACGTGATCGGCGAGCACCTGACCGAAATCAACGTCACCAGCCCGACCTGCATTCGCGAGATCGATAACGCGTTCGGCACCGACATTGGTGGCCAGTTGATGGATGCCATCGATCAGAAGCTCAAGGCTCGTTGATCGAGAACAGCCAAGAGACAACCAACATTGCGTTATCATCGCCGGCTTGTAAAAAACGCGATGTTGGTTTTCTTGTCATGACACTCCCGTCCGATCTGCCCGCTGAACTCGCCCATCGTGGCGTGCGCCCGGCCGATCGCCTCGGCTTTACCCTGTTTCTCGCGGCGCTGATTCACCTGGCCTTGCTGTTGGGCGTCGGGTTCACCATGGTCGAACCCAAGCAAATCAGCAAAACCCTGGAGATCACCCTCGCCACCTTCAAAAGTGAAACCAAGCCGAAAAAGGCCGATTTCCTCGCCCAGGAGAATCAGCAAGGCAGCGGCACCCTGGAGAAAAAGGCGATTCCCAAGACCACTGAGGTCGCGCCCTTCCAGGACAACAAGGTACAGAAGGTCACCCCGCCCCCCACCGCCAAGCCTCAAGTGCAGGAAGCCGCGCCCAAGGCCGCCGTGACGACCGTCGCGCCGAAGCCGAAAAAAGCCGCGACCAAGCAGGAAGACGTCAAGCCCCAGATCAAGCCCAAGGTCGAGGCACCGACCTTCGACAGCTCACAGTTGTCCAGCGACATCGCCAGCCTGGAAGCGGAACTGGCCAACGAACAACAGTTGTACGCCAAGCGCCCGCGCATCCACCGCTTGAGCGCCGCCTCGACCATGCGTGACAAGGGTGCCTGGTACAAGGACGAATGGCGCAAGAAGGTCGAGCGCATCGGCAACCTCAACTACCCCGACGAGGCCCGGCGCAAACAGATTTACGGCAATTTGCGCCTGATGGTCTCGATCAACCACGACGGCTCGCTGTATGAAGTGCTGGTGCTGGAATCCTCCGGCCAACCACTGCTGGACCAGGCCGCGCAGCGCATCGTCCGGCTGGCCGCGCCGTTCGCACCGTTTACCGGGGATCTGTCGGACATCGACCGCCTGGAAATCATCCGCACCTGGAAATTCGCCCGTGGGGATCAGCTGTTCAGTAATTGACCAACGCAACCCTGTGGGAGCGGGCTTGCTCGCGAAGGCGTCGGGTCAGTCGACATCAATGTTGAATGTGTCGCCCTCTTCGCGAGCACGCCCGCTCCCACACTTGATCCGTGTTGTCAGGGGAATTCGGGGCATTTCCTGTGCATCATCGGCTTGTCAGTTTGTCCCTCCAACGCCACACTAGCGCTCATGAAGAACGTCAGCCCCAGCTACCTCAAGCATCACTTCCTGATCGCCATGCCTCACATGGCCGACCCGAACTTTGCGCATACCTTGACCTACATCGTCGAGCACACGGCCAATGGAGCCATGGGGCTGGTGGTCAACCGTCCGCAGGACCTGAACCTGGCCGATATCCTCGAGCAATTGCGCCCCGATATCGAACCGTCGGTGCTCTGCCAGCATGTGCCGATCTTCATCGGCGGCCCGGTGCAAACCGATCGCGGCTTTGTCCTGCACCCATCGGGAAAAACCTATCAGGCCACCGTTGATCTGGAAGGTGAGTTGTCGCTGTCGACCTCCCAGGACGTGCTGTTCGCCATCGCCGACGGCGTTGGCCCCGCGAAAAGCGTGATTACCCTCGGCTACGCCGGTTGGGAAGCCGGGCAACTGGAAGCCGAACTGGCCGACAACGCCTGGCTGACGTGCCCATTCGACGCCGACATCCTGTTCAACACCAGCAGTGAATTGCGCCTCGAAGCGGCGGCCAAGCACCTGGGCATCAACCTCAGCCTGCTCACCAGCCAGGCGGGGCACGCCTGATGGCCCTGCGGCTGATTCTGGGTTTCGACTACGGCACCAAACAGATCGGCGTTGCGGTCGGCCAGGTGATTACCGGCCAAGCCCGCGAGCTGTGCACCTTGAAGGCGCAAAACGGCATTCCCGACTGGAATCAGGTCGAAGCCCTGATCAAAGAGTGGAAACCCGACGCCGTGGTGGTCGGCCTGCCCCTGAACATGGACGGCACACCCAGCGACATGTGCCTGCGGGCGGAAAAATTCGCCCGACGCCTGAACGGCCGCTACAACGTGCCCTTCTATACTCACGACGAGCGCCTCACCACCTTCGAGGCCAAGGGCGAGCGCCTGGTCCGTGGCGGCCAGAAGGGCAGTTACCGTGACAACCCGGTCGATGCCATCGCCGCCGCCCTGCTGCTGCAAGGCTGGCTCGACGAAAACACCGCACTGTTCGAATCCTCAAGCACCTGATTCCGAAGAGTCGCTACGGCGGCTCCCTTAGCTACAACCCGAGCCCTACCCACGCGCCATACCCACAAAGCGGGCTCGGGACCAAGAAGGAGCAAACCATGAGCCTGCCTAATCCCGCCGAACTGATCAGCCAGATGGCGATCCGTCTCAAGGCTTATCTGGAAAACCGTGGCATCAGCGAACCGCGTTACATCGGGATTCGGACCGGTGGCATCTGGGTCGCTCAGGCGTTGCTCAAGGAGTTGGGCAGCGACGCACCGCTGGGCACCCTCGATGTGTCCTTCTACCGCGACGACTTCAGCCAGAGCGGCCTGCACCCGCAAGTACGCCCGTCGGCGCTGCCCTTCGAGATCGAAGGCCAGCATCTGGTGCTGATCGACGACGTACTGATGAGCGGTCGGACGATCCGTGCCGCGATGAACGAACTGTTCGACTACGGCCGCCCGGCCAGCGTAACGCTGGTGTGCCTGCTGGACCTGGACGCCGGCGAGCTGCCGATCCGCCCGAACGTGGTTGGCGCGACCCTGTCGCTGGCGGCCCACGAACGGGTGAAGCTGTCCGGTCCGGAGCTCAAGCTCGAACTGCAAGACCTCGCCCTTTAATTCGCCCTATTGAGAGTCCCCCTCGCGATGACGCCTCTAGAAACCAAGCGCCCGCTGCAGCTCAATGATCAGGGCCAGCTGCGCCACTTCCTCTCGCTCGACGGTTTGCGCCGCGAGTTGCTGACGGAAATCCTCGACACCGCCGACTCGTTCCTCGAAGTCGGCGCCCGGGCGGTGAAGAAAGTCCCGTTGTTGCGCGGCAAGACCGTGTGCAATGTGTTCTTCGAGAACTCCACCCGCACCCGCACCACCTTTGAACTCGCGGCCCAGCGGCTGTCTGCGGACGTGATCACCCTGAACGTGTCAACGTCGTCGGCAAGCAAGGGCGAAACCCTGCTCGACACCCTGCGCAACCTCGAAGCCATGGCCGCCGACATGTTCGTCGTGCGTCACGGTGATTCCGGCGCGGCGCACTTCATCGCCGAGCATGTCTGCCCGCAAGTGGCGATCATCAACGGCGGCGACGGCCGTCATGCCCACCCGACCCAGGGCATGCTCGACATGCTCACCATTCGTCGGCACAAGGGCGGCTTCGAAAACCTTTCAGTGGCCATCGTCGGCGACATCCTGCACTCGCGGGTGGCGCGCTCGAACATGCTGGCCCTGAAAACCCTCGGCTGCCCGGACATCCGTGTGATCGCGCCGAAAACCCTGCTGCCGATCGGCATCGAGCAATACGGCGTGAAGGTCTACACCGACATGACCGAAGGCCTGAAAGACGTCGACGTGGTGATCATGCTGCGCCTGCAGCGTGAACGCATGACCGGCGGCCTGCTGCCGAGCGAAGGCGAGTTCTACCGCCTGTTCGGCCTGACCACCGCGCGCCTGGCCGGTGCCAAACCCGATGCCATCGTGATGCACCCGGGGCCGATCAACCGTGGGGTAGAGATTGAGTCGGCGGTGGCCGACGGTCCGCACTCGGTGATCCTCAACCAGGTGACCTACGGGATCGCGATTCGTATGGCCGTGCTGTCCATGGCCATGAGCGGGCAAACAGCCCAGCGCCAATTCGAGCAGGAGAACGCCCAGTGAAGCTCAGCATTCTCGGCGCACGCGTTATCGATCCGGCCAGCGGCCTGGATCAAGTGACTGACATCCATGTTGAAGCCTGCAAGATCGTCGCCCTGGGCGCCGCTCCGGCCGGTTTTGTCGCCGTCGACACCATCGACGCCAAGGGCCTGGTGGCCGCCCCGGGCCTGGTTGACCTGAACGTCGCCCTGCGCGAGCCGGGCTACAGCCGCAAAGGCTCGATCGCCAGCGAAACCCGCGCCGCCGCCGCCGGCGGCGTGACCAGCCTGTGCTGCCCGCCGAAAACCAAACCGGTGCTGGACACCTCGGCCGTGGCTGAATTGATCCTCGACCGCGCCCGCGAGGCCGGCAACACCAAAGTGTTCCCGATCGGCGCCCTGAGCAAAGGCCTGGATGGCGAACAGCTTGCAGAACTCGTTGCGCTACGCGATGCCGGCTGCGTGGCCTTCGGCAACGGTCTGGAGAGCTTCCGCAACACCCGCACCCTGTGCCGGGCGCTGGAATACGCGGCGACGTTCGACCTGACGGTGATTTTCAACTCGCAGGATCACGACTTGGCCGAAGGTGGCCTGGCCCATGAAGGCCCGACCGCGAGTTTCCTCGGCCTGCCGGGCATTCCGGAAACCGCTGAAACCGTGGCCCTGGCCCGGGACCTGCTGCTGGTCGAACAAAGCGGCGTGCGTGCGCACTTCAGCCAGCTCACCAGCGCGCGCGGCGTAGCGCTGATCGCTCAGGCCCAGGCCCGCGGGCTGAAGGTCACGGCGGATGTGGCGTTGTATCAACTGATCCTCACCGATGAAGCGCTGATCGACTTCAGCAGCCTCTATCACGTCCAGCCGCCGCTGCGCACCCGCGCCGACCGCGACGGCCTGCGGGCAGCGGTGAAATCCGGGGTGGTCTCGGCCATTTCCAGCCACCACCAACCCCATGAGCGCGATGCCAAACTGGCACCGTTCGGAGCGACCGAACCGGGCATCAGTAGTGTTGAGTTGCTGCTGCCGCTGGCGATGACCTTGGTGGAAGACGGCTTGCTCGACCTGCCGACCCTGCTTGCACGCCTCAGTGCCGGTCCTGCCGAGGCGTTGCGCCTGCCGGCGGGTAAATTGGCGGTGGGTGGTGCGGCGGACATCGTGCTGTTCGACCCGGCGGCCTCGACCGTGGCCGGTGAAACCTGGCTGTCCAAGGGCGAAAACTGCCCATTCATTGGCCACAGCCTGCCGGGCGTGGTGCGTTACACCCTGGTGGATGGGCGGATCAGCCACCAGGCGTAGAACCGCGTTGCCTGCCTTCGCGAGCAAGCCCGCTCCCACATTTGACCTTCAGCGAACACAGAATTTGTGTACGACCGAAATCACATGTGGGAGCGGGCTTGCTCGCGAAAGCTTACTGGAAGGCGCCTCTGTTCTGCGCGTTGCGAATCGAAACCTGGTCATTCAACGTCCAGAAGTCATACAACACCCCCAGAAAGAACAACCCGCCCGTCACCAGGTACAGCAACCCGCTGATCCACTTTCCCTGATACATCCGGTGTACGCCGAACACCCCCAGAAACGTCAGCAGAATCCACGCAACGTTGTATTCGATAGGTCCGGCGGTAAACCGCAGGTCCGCCTCACGATCCATGGCCGGAATCAGAAACACGTCGATCAACCAGCCAATACCCAGCAAGCCGAAGGTAAAAAACCAGATCGTTCCGGTCACCGGCCTGCCGTAATAGAAGCGGTGAGCTCCGGTAAAACCGAAAATCCACAGCAGGTAACCGATTACTTTACTGTGCGTGTCTTGCGGTGAAACGGGTTGTCGATAGGTGTTCATGGATGACCTCGATTCACGCGATAGAGAAATATTCTTGAATTCTTTGTGACTTTTTTACAGGCAGCCGACATACGGCAAATGCTACCTTCACTTCCGTCAAAGCCCTGTACCGCCTGACTTGTGTCCGACAATTGCGTCCTTTTTCCGCTTATTTGGTTCCGTTGACCCCAAGGTTGAATCGACCAACGGCCTCGGAAGGGCCAAAAAAGCTGTTATAAAGTTGCGCGCCAACCCATATGAGCCTTGCCTAATGCGTCCATTTTTCAAGACATGGCTAACCATTTGCCTATTATTGCCCCTGGCCGCCCACGCCACCAATCGTGAGCAACGTCTTCCCAACGTTAATGGTTACACCCCCAAATCCCATGCTTCTGCTCCTTCGAGCAAAAACAATCAGGCCCTTCGCTCTCCCCAGCTGAGCAGTGCCAACGGCAAGTCGGTCCCGCCGATGGCGACCAGGGAAAGCAGCAACGTGCTGAGCCGCGCGGTGAACGTCCTCGGTACGCCTTATCGTTGGGGCGGCAGCAGCCCCAGTAAAGGCTTCGATTGCAGCGGCCTGGTGAAATACGCGTTCAATGACGCCACGTTCGACCTGCCGCGTACCTCCAACGCCATGGCCAGCGGTCACGGCGAGAAAGTCGACCGTAACGATCTGAAGCCAGGCGACCTGATTTTCTTCAATATCAAGAGCCGTCGGGTCAATCACGTTGCCATCTACCTGGGCAACGACCGCTTCATCCACGCACCACGCCGTGGCAAGTCGGTGAGCATCGACACCCTGAAGAAACCGTATTGGGAAAACCACTATGTGGTTGCCAAGCGGGTTCTGCCGAAAGAACCGAACGCGCTGCGGGTTGTTCAACGCTGATTTCAGTTTCCGGGGCTGACCCGAAATCCGCTTGAAACATGACGCCCCCTTCGCGAGCAAGCCCGCTCCCACATTTGGAATGCGCCCCCCTGTGGGAGCGGGCTTGCTCGCGAAGGCGTCCTGGAAAACGCTACAAATCTTCCTCAGAAATTATCCGGCGACCGCGCCTTCTCCCGCGCATGCTCGCGGCTGATCAGGCCCTTGGTCACCAGATCCTTCAGGCACATATCCAGCGTCTGCATGCCCAGCGACCCGCCGGTCTGAATCGACGAGTACATCTGCGCCACCTTGTCCTCACGGATCAGGTTACGGATCGCCGAGGTGCCGAGCATGATTTCGTGAGCGGCAACCCGCCCGCCGCCGATTTTCTTGATCAGTGCCTGGGACACTACCGCCAGCAACGATTCGGAGAGCATCGAGCGCACCATTGATTTTTCGTCGCCCGGAAACACATCCACCACCCGGTCGATGGTTTTCGCCGCCGAGGTGGTGTGCAGCGTGCCAAACACCAGGTGGCCGGTCTCCGCGGCGGTCAACGCCAGCCGAATAGTCTCCAGATCACGCATTTCCCCCACCAGGATCACATCCGGGTCTTCACGCAGGGCCGAGCGCAGGGCTGTGGCGAAGCTGCGGGTATCGCGATGGACTTCCCGCTGGTTGATCAGGCATTTGCGCGATTCGTGGACGAACTCGATGGGGTCTTCGATGGTGAGGATGTGGTGATGGCGATGGCTGTTCAGGTAATCGATCATCGCCGCCAGGGTGGTGGACTTGCCGGAGCCGGTCGGGCCGGTCACCAGCACCAGGCCTCGAGGGGATTCGGTAATCTTGCGAAACACTTCCCCCATGCCGAGGTCGTCCATGCTCAGAACCTTGGACGGAATGGTCCGGAATACCGCGCCCGCACCACGATTCTGGTTGAAGGCATTGACCCGAAAGCGCGCCACCCCGGGCACCTCGAAGGAAAAATCGGTTTCAAGATGCTTCTCGAAGTCCACCCGCTGGAGGTCGTTCATGATGGCGTAGATCAGCTCATGCACCTCCTTGTGGTCCAGGGCCGGCAGGTTGATACGCCGCACATCACCGTCGACACGGATCATCGGTGGCAGGCCGGCGGACAGGTGCAGGTCGGACGCGCCTTGTTTGGCGCTGAAAGCCAGCAGCTCAGTGATATCCATAGCGCTCCTCAATTCCAGTAGAATGCCGCGAACCTCAGACCCGCTGGCGCCTCTTGAATGTCCACGATAGCAGACAACATCGCTCAGGTTAGTTCACGCATCCACGCTGCCGCCCTCGCCGCAAAGCGTGACGAACACAACATCCAGCTGCTGGCCGTGAGCAAGACCAAGCCCGCCGAGGCCCTGCGTGAAGCCTATGCCGCCGGGATCCGCGACTTCGGCGAAAACTACTTGCAGGAAGCCTTGGGCAAACAGCTCGAATTGGCCGACCTGCCCTTGATCTGGCACTTCATCGGCCCCATTCAATCGAACAAGACTCGTGCTATCGCCGAGCACTTCGACTGGGTGCATTCCGTGGATCGCTTGAAAATCGCACAACGCCTGTCCGAACAACGCCCTGCCGATTTGCCGCCCTTGAACATCTGCATCCAGGTCAATGTCAGTGGTGAAGCCAGCAAATCCGGCTGCACCCCGGCCGACCTGCCCGCCCTGGCCAATGCCATCAGCGCGCTGCCGCGTTTGAAACTGCGCGGGCTGATGGCGATTCCCGAGCCGACTGAAGATCGCGCCGCCCAGGACGCTGCTTTTGCTGCCGTGCAGAGCCTGCAAGCCAGCCTGAACCTGCCACTCGACACACTTTCCATGGGCATGAGCCACGACCTCGAGTCGGCCATCGCCCAGGGCGCCACCTGGGTCCGTATCGGTACGGCCCTGTTTGGCGCCCGCGATTACAGTCGACCATGAACATGGCTGACTCACCTCTCTATAAGGACCTGACATGAGCAAGACTCGTATTGCCTTTATCGGAGCCGGCAACATGGCCGCCAGCCTGATCGGCGGCCTGCGCGCCAAAGGTCTGGACGCCGCGCAGATCCGCGCCAGCGATCCGGGTGAAGAAACCCGTGCCCGCGTGCATGCCGAACACGGCATCGAAGTGTTTGCCGACAACGCCCAAGCCATCGACGGCGTGGACGTGGTCGTGCTGGCGGTCAAGCCCCAGGCGATGAAAGCCGTTTGCGAAGCCATCCGCCCCAGCCTCAAGCCAAATCAGCTGGTGGTGTCGATTGCGGCCGGCATCACCTGCGCCAGCATGAACAACTGGCTGGGCGCCCAGCCCATCGTGCGCTGCATGCCCAACACCCCGGCGCTGGTGCGCCAGGGCGTGAGCGGTTTGTACGCCACGGCCCAAGTGAGCGCCGAGCAACGCCAGCAGGCGCAAGAGTTGCTGTCGGCGGTTGGCATCGCGTTGTGGCTGGACGAAGAACAGCAACTGGACGCGGTCACCGCCGTTTCCGGCAGCGGCCCGGCCTACTTCTTCCTGCTGATCGAAGCCATGACCGCCGCTGGCGTGAAGCTCGGCCTGCCACGCGAAACCGCAGCACAACTGACCCTGCAAACCGCGCTGGGCGCCGCGCACATGGCAGTCGCCAGTGATGTCGACGCCGCTGAACTGCGTCGCCGCGTGACGTCGCCTGCGGGCACCACGGAAGCGGCGATCAAAGCGTTCCAGGCCGGCGGCTTCGAAGCCCTGGTGGAAAAAGCACTCGGCGCCGCCGCGCACCGCTCGGCCGAGATGGCCGAACAATTGGGTCAATAAGGAGCCATTCATGATTGGATTGAACACTGCAGCGGTCTACGTGCTGCAAACCCTCGGCAGCCTGTATCTGCTGATCGTGCTGCTGCGTTTCGTGCTGCAACTGGTGCGCGCGAACTTCTACAACCCGCTGTGCCAGTTCGCCGTGAAAGCCACCCAGCCACTGCTCAAGCCACTGCGCCGGATCATCCCGAGCCTGTTCGGCCTGGACATGTCCTCGCTGGTGCTGGCGATCCTCGTGCAACTGGCGTTGATGGCCCTGACCCTGCTGCTGACCTTCGGCACCACCGGCAACCCGCTTCAATTGCTGATCTGGTCCATGATCGGCGTGACTGCGCTGTTCCTGAATATCTTCTTCTATGCCCTGATCATCAGCGTGATCCTGTCCTGGGTCGCACCGGGCAGCCATAACCCTGGTGCCGAACTGGTGAACCAGATCTGTGAGCCGGCCCTGGCGCCGTTTCGCAAGATTCTGCCAAACCTCGGCGGCCTGGATATCTCGCCGATCCTGGCATTCATGGTGATCAAACTGATCGACATGCTGGTGATCAACAACCTCGCGGCCTTGACCATGATGCCGCAAATCCTGCGTCTGCTGATCTGACCCGGTGAGCTACTTTCGCTGGGACGGTGATGACCTGATTCTGGAGTGTCACCTGCAACCGGCAGCCCGCAGCGATGATTTCTGCGGGCTGCACGGTGATCGCCTGAAGATCCGCCTGACCGCACCGCCTGTCGAAGGCAAGGCCAACGCGTACCTGATGGCGTTTCTGGCCAAGGCGTTCGGGGTTTCCAAGAGCCAGGTCAGCTTGATCAGCGGAGAGCTGAACCGGCAGAAACGGGTGCGGATCTGTTCGCCGAAGAAGCTGCCGGAGTTGCCTGGGTTGGTGCGACAGAACTGATCTACCGAGGCGCTGCATTCGCGAGCAAGCCCGCTCCCACATTGGAATGCGTTCCCCTGTGGGAGCGGGCTTGCTCGCGAATGGCGCACCTTGGTCGCACTGAATGAAATCAGGCCCGGCCTTTGCTTGCCGCTAGCCACAGCGGTCTTTAGACTTACGCCTCATTTCAACGAGAGCAGGGTCGATGCCAGCTGCCTTCCCCCCCGATTCTGTTGGTCTGGTGACGCCGCAACTGGCGCACTTCAGTGAACCCCTGGCCCTGGCCTGTGGCCGTTCGCTGCCAGCTTATGACCTGATCTATGAAACCTACGGCACGCTGAACGCCACGGCGAACAATGCCGTGCTGATCTGCCACGCCTTGTCCGGCCACCATCACGCCGCCGGCTTCCACAGCCCCGACGACCGCAAACCCGGTTGGTGGGACAGCTGCATCGGCCCCGGCAAACCGATCGACACCAACAAGTTCTTCGTGGTCAGCCTGAACAACCTTGGCGGTTGCAACGGTTCCACCGGCCCCAGCAGCATCAATCCGGAAACCGGCAAGCCGTTCGGTGCCGACTTCCCGGTACTGACCGTGGAAGACTGGGTACACAGCCAGGCGCGCCTGGCCGACCTGCTCGGCATCGACCAATGGGCGGCGGTGATCGGCGGCAGCCTGGGCGGCATGCAGGCCCTGCAGTGGACCATCACCTACCCGGACCGCGTGCGGCACTGCCTGGCCATCGCCTCGGCGCCGAAACTGTCGGCGCAGAACATCGCGTTCAACGAAGTCGCACGTCAGGCGATCCTCACCGACCCGGAGTTCCACGGCGGTTCGTTCCAGGAATACGGGGTGATCCCCAAGCGCGGGCTGATGCTGGCGCGGATGGTCGGGCACATCACGTACCTGTCCGATGACTCCATGGGCGAGAAATTCGGTCGCGGCCTCAAGAGCGAAAAGCTCAACTACGACTTCCACAGCGTCGAGTTCCAGGTCGAAAGCTACCTGCGCTATCAGGGTGAAGAGTTTTCCGGGCGTTTCGACGCCAACACCTACCTGCTGATGACCAAGGCGCTGGATTACTTCGACCCGGCGGCGAACTTCGACGATAACCTGGCGAAAACCTTCGAAGGCGCGAAGGCCAAGTTCTGCGTGATGTCCTTCACCACCGACTGGCGCTTCTCCCCTGCCCGCTCGCGGGAGCTGGTGGACGCACTGATGGCGGCCAGGAAAGACGTCTGCTACCTGGAGATCGATGCTCCGCAAGGCCACGACGCCTTCCTGATTCCGATCCCGCGTTACTTGCAGGCCTTCAGCAATTACATGAACCGTATAGCGCTTTGAGGAAGACATGAGAGCCGATCTGGAAATCATCCAGGAATGGATCCCCGCCGGCAGCCGCGTGCTCGACCTCGGCTGCGGTGACGGCGAGTTGCTGACCTGGCTGCGCGACCACAAGCAGGTCACCGGCTACGGCCTGGAAAACGACCCGGACAACATTGCCGAGTGCGTGGCCAAAGGCATCAACGTCATCGAGCAGGACCTGGACAAGGGTCTGGGCAACTTTGCCAGCAACAGCTTCGACATCGTGGTCATGACCCAGGCCCTGCAAGCCGTGCATTACCCGGACAAGATCCTCGACGAAATGCTGCGGGTCGGGCGCCAATGCATCATCACCTTCCCCAACTTCGGTCACTGGCGCTGCCGCTGGTACCTGGCGAGCAAGGGCCGGATGCCGGTTTCGGAGTTTCTGCCATACACCTGGTACAACACGCCAAACATTCACTTCTGCACCTTCGAAGACTTTGAAGCGCTGTGTCGCGAACGTGAAGCCAGGGTCATTGATCGACTTGCCGTGGATCAACAGCATCGACACGGGTGGGCCAGTAAGCTATGGCCTAATCTGTTAGGTGAGATCGGCATCTATCGCGTCAGCAGCCCCGGTCTGCCGGACCACAAGGTCGCGGTCTGAATCACGACACTTCGAGGAGAACGATCATGGGTCGTCTAGCGCTGTTTGTACTTACTGCCTGCCTGAGCGTCACCGCCATGGCCGCCGACGTCATCAAAGGCGAGCGCCAGGAAACATTTGGCGATGTGACAGTGCACTACAACACCTTCAACTCGACTTATCTGACACCGGACATCGCCAAGGCTGCCGAGCTGATCCGCAGCAAGAACCAGGGCGTGATCAACGTGTCGGTGATCAAGGACGGCAAACCGCAAACGGCGCAAGTCAGCGGGACGGTCAAAGACCTGACCAGCCAAAGCGTCCCGTTGAAGTTCAAACAGATCACCGAAACCGGCGCGGTCTACTACATCGCCCAGTACCCGGTGCCACAGCAGGAAATCCGCACCTTTGAAATCAAGGTGCAGACCGGCGACAAAATCAACACCATCAATTTCAACCAAGAGCTCTTCCCCGGCGAATGATCAATTTCACGCAACTCGTATTGGCCAGCCATAACGCCGGCAAACTCAAGGAACTCCAGGCCATGCTCGGCGAATCGGTGCACTTGCGCTCGATCGGCGAGTTCAGCAGCGTCGAGCCTGAAGAAACCGGCCTGTCGTTCGTCGAAAACGCCATTCTCAAGGCCCGCAATGCCTCGCGCATTTCCGGCCTGCCGGCCTTGGCCGACGATTCGGGGCTGGCGGTGGACTTCCTCGGCGGTGCGCCGGGTATCTATTCGGCCCGTTACGCTGACGGCAAAGGCGATGCGGCGAACAACGCCAAACTGCTCGATGTCATGAAAGACGTGCCACAAGCCGAGCGCGGCGCGCAATTCGTCTGCGTATTGGCGCTGGTGCGTCATGCCGACGATCCGTTGCCAATCCTCTGCGAAGGCCTGTGGCATGGGCGCATCCTGACCCAGGCCAGCGGTGAACACGGCTTTGGCTACGATCCGCTGTTCTGGGTGCCGGAACGCGAGTGCTCCAGTGCCGAGCTTAAGCCCAGCGACAAGAACCAGATCAGTCACCGCGCCCGTGCAATGGATCTGCTGCGCCAGCGTCTGGGCTTGAAATGACCATTGAATCGTCCGCGTCGCCGCTGATCTTCGGCGGCGCGCAATCGCCTCGGGCCGCTTTGCCTGTGCTGCCGCCCCTGGCGCTGTACATCCACATTCCGTGGTGTGTACGCAAATGCCCTTATTGCGACTTCAACTCCCACACCGCCAGCCCGGTGCTGCCGGAACAAGAGTATGTGGACGCCTTGCTCGCCGACCTCGATCAGGACCTGCATGCGGTCTATGGCCGCGAGCTGAGCTCGATCTTCTTTGGTGGCGGTACGCCGAGCCTGTTCAGCGCCGAGGCGTTGGGCCGTTTGCTCAAGGGTGTCGAGCAACGTATTCCGTTTGCCAGCGACATCGAAATCACCCTGGAAGCCAACCCCGGGACGTTCGAGCAGGAGAAATTCCGCGCTTACCGGGCGCTGGGCATCAATCGCCTGTCGATCGGTATCCAGAGTTTCCAGGAAGAAAAACTCAAGGCCCTGGGGCGGATTCACAACGGCGATGAAGCCGTGCGTGCCGCCGACATGGCGCGCCAGGCTGGCTTCGACAACTTCAATCTGGACCTGATGCACGGTTTGCCCGATCAGTCCCTGGACGACGCTCTGAGCGACTTGCGCCAGGCCATCGCCCTGAAGCCGACGCACCTGTCCTGGTATCAGCTGACCCTGGAGCCGAACACGGTGTTCTGGAACCAGCCGCCGACGCTGCCGGAAGATGACGCCCTGTGGGACATTCAAGAGGCTGGCCAGGCGCTGTTGGCCGAGCACGGTTACGCGCAGTACGAAGTCTCGGCCTATGCCCAGCCCGGCCATCCGGCGCGGCATAACCTCAATTACTGGAGTTTCGGCGACTTCATCGGCATCGGCGCCGGTGCCCACGGCAAGCTCAGCCATCCGGACGGGCGCATCGTACGCACCTGGAAGACTCGCCTGCCGAAGGATTACCTCAATCCGGCCAAAAGCTTCAAGGCTGGCGAGAAAGCGCTGACCAACGAAGAACTGCCGTTCGAGTTCCTGATGAACGCCTTGCGCCTGACCGAGGGCGTCGAAGCGCAGTTGTATACGGAGCGCACCGGGCTGCCCCTGGAAAGCCTTGCCGAAGGCCGTCGCGAGGCCGAACAAAGTGGCTTGTTGCAGGTCGAACCGTCACGTCTGGCAGCCACGCTGCGCGGACAACTCTTTCTCAATGACTTGCTGCAGACTTTTCTGACATAAGGAAATCGAATGGATCTGGTACTCGACCTGCTCGCCACCGTGTCCCGCTGGAGCCGTAGCAACCTGTCGGAAATTTCTCTGGCGCTGGTGGGCTGTTTGCTGGTGCTGTTTGGCGCCGACATCAAAGGCTGGGTCGACCAACGCCTGGGCAGCATCGCCGGCGCCTTGCGCGTCCCGCTGATGGCCCTGCTGTGCATGGTCGGCAGCGGCGTGGCGCTGATCTACGCCACGCCGTGGATCATCAAAGGCCTGAGCCAGTTCAACAACTACAGCCTGGCGCCGGTGCTGTTGGTGGTGCTGGTGTTGATTGGCGTCGTAGCCGACCGCCGCTGACTTCGAATACCACACAAAACAATGTGGGAGCGGGCTTGCTCGCGAAAGCGGTTGAACATTCAACAGTGATGTTGACTGATACGACGCCTTCGCGAGCAAGCCCGCTCCCACATTTGGTATTGCGTAAGGCTTAAGCCAGTTTTTCGAACTTCAGATCCCACACGCCATGGCCAAGCCGTTCGCCGCGACGTTCGAACTTGGTGATCGGGCGTTCGGCCGGGCGCGGCACGCATTTGCCGTCTTCGGCGAGGTTGCGATAACCCGGGGCGACGTTCATCACTTCCAGCATGTACTCGGCGTACGGTTCCCAGTCGGTGGCCATGTGCAACACACCGCCGACCTTCAACTTGCTGCGCACCAGTTCAGCGAACGATGCCTGAACGATACGACGCTTGTGGTGACGGCTCTTGTGCCACGGGTCCGGGAAAAACAGCATCAGGCGATCGAGGCTGTTGTCGGCGATGCAACGGTTGAGCACTTCGATCGCATCGCAATCGTAGACACGCAGGTTGGTCAGGCCCTGGGTCAGCACGCCATTGAGCAGCGCGCCGACACCCGGACGGTGAACCTCAACGCCAATGAAATCCTGCTCCGGCGAGGCCGCGGCCATTTCCAGCAGCGAATGGCCCATGCCGAAACCGATTTCCAGCGAGCGCGGCGCCGAACGGCCGAACACCTGATCGAAATCCACCGGTGCATCGGCCAAAGGCAGTACGAACAGCGGAGCACCCTGCTCCAGACCGCGTTGCTGGCCTTCGGTCATGCGCCCGGCGCGCATCACGAAACTCTTGATACGGCGGTGTTGGCGCTCTTCGCCTTCTTCCTGCTGGATTGGCGTGTCGTTTGATTCAGTCATCAATGGCTCTTACTTGATCAGACCATCCAGCGGCGAGGAGGCGCTGGCATAGAGTTTTTTCGGCATGCGGCCGGCGAGGTAGGCCAGACGACCTGCCACGATGGCGTGTTTCATGGCTTCAGCCATCATGATCGGCTGCTGGGCATGGGCGATGGCCGAGTTCATCAGCACCGCTTCACAGCCCAGCTCCATGGCGATGGTGGCGTCGGAGGCAGTACCGACACCGGCATCCACCAGCACCGGAATTTTCGCCTCTTCGAGGATGATCTGCAGGTTGTACGGGTTGCAGATCCCCAGGCCCGAGCCGATCAGACCAGCCAGCGGCATGACCGCGATACAGCCGATTTCCGCCAGTTGACGGGCAATGATCGGATCATCGCTGGTGTACACCATCACGTCGAAACCTTCCTTGACCAGCACTTCGGCGGCCTTGAGGGTTTCGATCACGTTGGGGAACAGGGTTTTCTGATCCGCCAGCACTTCCAGCTTCACCAGGTTGTGGCCGTCGAGCAGCTCACGGGCCAGGCGGCAGGTGCGCACGGCTTCAATGGCGTCGTAGCAACCGGCAGTGTTCGGCAGGAAGGTGTAGCGATCCGGTGACAGGACTTCGAGCAGGTTCGGTTCGCCCGGGTTCTGGCCGAGGTTGGTCCGGCGCACGGCGAAGGTGACGATCTCGGCACCCGAAGCCTCGATGGCCAGGCGGGTTTCTTCCATGTCACGGTACTTGCCGGTGCCTACCAGCAAACGCGACTGGTAAGTACGACCGGCCAGGACGAAAGGCTTGTCGCTACGAACGATGCTCATGGGAAATCCTCTGTTGGGGTGAGGTTCTTGCACAATGATTCTGTGGCCGCTCGGGCCGGGCGGCTAGCCGCCGCCGATGGCGTGCACGACTTCTACGGAGTCACCCTCATTCAAGGTGGTGTCTGCGTGCTGGCTGCGCGGGACGATATCCAGATTGAGCTCGACCGCCACCCGACGCCCGGTCAGTTCCAGACGGGTCAGCAGGGCCGCAACGGTTTCACCGTCGGGCAGTTCAAGGGATTCGCCGTTCAACTGAATGCGCATGCCGAATGCCGCCATCATTTTTAGGGGCTGGCATTCTAGCCCGATCAGACTTGGCGACCCAAGCCATTCGTCACGAAATGGACTGCGTGGTCAGCTCAACCGCCAGGCGGCAAGCCCCAGGCAGACCCAGCCGATCAGGAACGCAAGGCCACCGAAAGGTGTAACGATCCCGAGCTTGCTGACGCCGGTCATCGTCAGCAGGTACAGGCTGCCGGAAAACAACACAATGCCGATGGCAAAGGACGCGCCAGCCCAGGTGATCAGGCGTCCGGGAATCTGCGTGGACAGCAGCGCCACGGCGAGCAACGCCAGGGTATGCACCAGTTGATAGGTGACGCCTGTGTGGAAAATCGTCAAGTACTCGGCGCTCAGGCGGTTTTTCAGGCCGTGGGCGGCAAATGCGCCCAAGGCAACACCGGTGAAGCCGAAAAAGGCAGCCAGCATCAGGAAACCACGCAACATGAAGAACTCCAGTCAGACTCGATCAACAGGGTCTGTATAATGGCCGGCTCAACGGGTTCGGCCAAGCCATCTCTATGCTGCAGATAATTTTCCGTCGCTTCATGAAAGCCCTGCTCTGGTTCGCGGGCGGCAGTGTATTGCTGGTGTTGCTGTTTCGGGTGGTGCCGCCACCGGGAACGGCGCTGATGGTCGAGCGCAAGATTGAATCCTGGCTCGACGGCGAACCCATTGACCTGCAACGCACCTGGAAACCCTGGGATGAAATCTCCGATGACCTGAAAGTCGCGGTGATCGCCGGTGAAGACCAGAAGTTTCCCGAGCATTGGGGTTTTGATTTCAGCGCCATTCAGGCGGCTTTTGCGCATAACGAGCGCGGTGGTTCGATTCGCGGCGCCAGCACCCTGAGCCAGCAAGTGTCGAAAAACCTGTTTCTGTGGTCTGGTCGCAGCTGGCTGCGCAAAGGTCTGGAAGCCTGGTTTACTGGGCTGATCGAAGTGCTCTGGCCCAAACAGCGGATTCTTGAGGTATACCTCAACAGCGTCGAGTGGGATGAAGGCGTGTTTGGCGCCGAAGCGGCCGCCCGGCATCACTTTGGCGTGGGCGCTCGTTCGCTGTCCCGGCAACAGGCTAGCTTGCTGGCGGCGGTCCTGCCGAACCCGCGGGTGTGGAGCGCCAGCCACCCGACCTCCTACGTTGCAAGGCGGGCGGGGTGGATTCGCCAGCAGATGAATCAATTGGGCGGTGACAGTTATCTGCTCGACCTCAACGATTCGCGTCGGGCGCCGTGGGCCCAATAACCAAACACATTCTCGTGCACACCGAAAACTCCCTGTGGGAGCGGGCTTGCTCGCGAATGCGGCGTGTCATTCAGCTTTGATGTTGACTGATACACCGCATTCGCGAGCAAGCCCGCTCCCACATTGGTTTTGTGGTGTAGCGCAGAAACAAAAACGCCCCGATCAATGATCGGGGCGTTTTTTATTGCCGTTGCTGCGGTTATGCCGCGATCGACAACTTGAGCTTGTTCATCGCGCTCTTCTCGAGCTGACGAATACGCTCGGCCGACACGTTGTACTTCTGCGCCAGGTCGTGCAGTGTGGCTTTTTCCTCTGCCAGCCAGCGCTGGTAGAGGATGTCACGGCTGCGGTCGTCCAGCACTTCAAGCGCTTCGTGCAGGTTGTGGTTCGAGTTGTCGCTCCAGTCAGCGTCTTCCAGTTGACGAGCCGGGTCGTACCGGTGGTCTTCCAGGTAGTTGGCCGGCGATTGGAAAGCACTGTCGTCGTCCGCTTCCGCGGCCGGGTCGAAGGCCATGTCATGGCCGGTCAGGCGACTTTCCATCTCGCGTACTTCCCGCGGCTCTACACCGAGGCTTTCGGCCACGCGATGGACCTCCTCGTTGTTCAGCCAGGCCAGACGTTTCTTCTGGCTGCGCAGGTTGAAGAACAGCTTGCGCTGCGCCTTGGTGGTCGCGACTTTCACGATCCGCCAGTTGCGCAGGATGAACTCGTGGATTTCCGCCTTGATCCAGTGCACCGCAAAGGACACCAGGCGTACGCCCATTTCCGGGTTGAAACGCTTGACCGCTTTCATCAGGCCAACGTTGCCTTCCTGGATCAGGTCAGCCTGGGCCAGGCCGTAGCCGGAATAGCTACGGGCAATGTGTACGACAAAACGCAGGTGGGCGAGCACCATCTGCCGAGCCGCCCCCAAATCCTGCTCATAATAGAGACTCTCGGCCAGTTCACGCTCCTGCTCCGGCGTCAGCAATGGAATGCTGTTCACCGTGTGCACATAGGCCTCCAGGTTCGCACCCGGGACCAGAGCATATGCAGGCTGCAAAGAATTGGTCATACGAAAAAACCTCCGACTTACATAACTCGTGCAGTTCAGCACTGCGAAAATTGACCGGAAACCAAAAAACAAGTTCCCATAAACGCTGAAAGGTCAATACGAGCAAAATGATATTACTTTGGCGCAAGCTCCCGCAGGTGGCGTGCGACTGCAATCCATGCACCGATATACCCCAACAGCACCGCGCCAAGCAAGAGCGACAGACCGTCGGCAACTGGCACTCCGGCCAGCGCAAAATCACTGCCGTACAAACCGGCCAGTCCAACCACCGCGTCGTTCAACCAGTTCAGGCCGAACGCCAATACGCCCCAGGAAAGAATCCCCGCACCGAAGCCATAAAGCGCGCCCATATACAGAAAGGGCCTGCGCACATAACTGTCCGTGCCGCCGACGAGTTTAATCACTTCTATCTCTGTGCGGCGGTTTTCAATATGAAGACGAATGGTATTGCCTATCACCAAAAGTAATGCAGAAACCAAAAGCACGGTCAGACCGAAGACAAAACGGTCACCCAGCTTGAGGATGGCTGCCAGACGCTCGACCCAGACTAGATCAAGTTGCGCCTGTTGTACCTTCGGCAGCTCGGAAAGTTTTTGTCGTAATGCTTCAAGCGCGGGCTTGTCGACCTCGTTCGGGGTCACCAGAACCACGCCCGGCAGCGGGTTTTCCGGCAGTTCCTTAAGGGCTTCGCCCAGTCCGGACTGCTGCTGGAACTCTTCCAGTGCCTGATCGCGACCCACGTATTCGGCCTCGGCTACACCGGGTATGCCCTTGATCTGCTCGCGCAACGACTCGCCCTGTTCAGGGCTGGCATCAAGTTGCAAGTACAGGGAGATCTGCGCCGCACGTTGCCAGGAGCCGCCCAGACGCTCGACGTTACTCAGCAAAAGTGACAGGCCCATCGGCAAGCTCAGGGCGACCGCCATCACCATGCAGGTGAAAAAGCTGCCGATCGGCTGCTTGCCCAAGCGGCGCAGGCTGTCCAGCAGACTGGCGCGGTGGCTTTCGACCCAGGCGCGGAACAGCGTGGCGAAGTCCGGGCCGTCGTCATCGTCGCGCTTTTTCTTCTGTTGCGGTTGCGGATCGGCGGCCTTAGGGGCCACGCGTTCGGAAACCTTGGGGCTACGTGTCGCACTCATACGCCAGCCTCCCCGTCGCCGATCAATCGGCCACGCTGCAGGGTCAGCATGCGGTGCCGCATGCGGGCAATCAGTGCCAGGTCGTGACTGGCGATCAGCACGCTGGTGCCCAGGCGGTTGATGTCTTCGAACACGCCCATGATTTCGGCCGCCAGACGCGGGTCGAGGTTACCGGTCGGTTCGTCCGCCAGCAGCAAGGCCGGACGGTGAACGATGGCGCGGGCGATGCCGACGCGCTGTTGCTGGCCGGTGGACAGATCGCCCGGGTACAGATCGGTCTTGTCCGAGAGCGCCACGCGCTCCAGGGCCGAGTCCACACGCTTGGCGACCTCGGCCTTGGACAGGCCAAGGATCTGCAACGGCAATGCGACGTTATTGAACACTGTGCGATCGAACAGCAACTGGTGATTCTGGAACACCACACCGATCTGTCGGCGCAGGAACGGAATCTGTGCATTGCTGATGGTGCCCAGGTCTTGCCCGGCCAGCAGCAATTTGCCAGTGGTCGGACGCTCCATGGCCAGCAACAGCCGCAACAAGGTGCTTTTACCGGCGCCGGAATGGCCGGTGACAAACAAGAATTCGCCCCGACGGACTCGAAAGCTCAGCTCATGCAAGCCGACGTGACCGTTCGGGTAGCGTTTACCGACCTGTTCGAAACGAATCATGAACGCTCCCGTTCGGCAAACAATGCCTGGACAAAGGGTTCTGCTTCAAAAGTACGCAAATCGTCGATGCCTTCACCGACGCCGATGTAGCGGATCGGCAGGCCGAACTGCTTGGCCAGGGCGAAAATCACCCCGCCCTTGGCGGTGCCGTCGAGTTTGGTCAGCGCCAAGCCGGTCAATTCGACGGTCTGGTTGAATTGCTTGGCCTGGTTGATGGCGTTCTGGCCGGTACCGGCGTCGAGCACCAACAGCACTTCGTGCGGCGCGTCGGCGTCGAGTTTGCCGATCACCCGGCGAACCTTTTTCAGCTCTTCCATCAGGTTGTCTTTGGTGTGCAGACGACCGGCGGTGTCAGCGATCAGCACGTCAATGCCCCGGGCCTTGGCGGCCTGCACGGCGTCGAAGATCACCGAAGCCGAGTCGGCCCCGGTGTGCTGGGCAATCACCGGAATCTTGTTGCGCTCGCCCCAGACCTGCAACTGCTCGACCGCTGCCGCGCGGAAGGTGTCACCGGCGGCGAGCATGACTTTCTTGCCTTCCAGTTGCAGCTTCTTCGCCAGTTTGCCGATGGTGGTGGTTTTGCCGGCACCGTTGACGCCGACCACCAGAATCACGAACGGCTTGTTCTGCGAGGTGATTTTCAGCGGCTGCTCGACCGGCTTGAGCATCGCTGCCAGTTCGGCCTGCAGGGATTTGTACAGCGCATTGGCATCGGCCAGCTCCTTGCGGGCGACTTTCTGGGTCAGGCGCTGAATGATCACCGACGTCGCTTCAACGCCGACATCGGCGGTCAGCAGACGGGTCTCGATGTCTTCGAGCAATTCGTCATCGATGATCTTCTTGCCGAGGAACAGGCTGGCCATGCCCTCGCCAATGCTGGCGCTGGTCTTAGACAGGCCTTGCTTGAGGCGGGCGAAGAAACCGGCTTTGGTCTCTTCGGTACGCACAGGCTCGACTGGAGTTTCGAGGGGCTCGACCGGTGTGGCGGCAACAGGAGCGATGACGGGTGCAGGCGTTTGAGCAACTGGAGCAACTGGAGCAACTGGAGCAACCGGAGCAACAAATGCAGGCACTGCAGGCTCTGGAACCACCGGCGCAGGTTCGGCTACGAACACGGGCGCAACGGCTGCCGGTTCAACCACTGGCGCCCGAACCGGCTCCGGAGTAAACGCAGTCGGGGCCGGAATCGGTGGCGTGATGTGCGGCGCTTGCTCATCCTCGACCAGCGCCACCGGTTCTTCCGCTACCGGCAATGTCAGCCACGGCTCGGCAACAGGCGTCAGCGGCAATGGGGCCGCGACTTCGGTTTCAGGTATAAGCTCGGCCGCAGCTTGCAGCACCGGCCCGTCTATCGGCACAGGCTTTTGCTCTATAACCGGTGCAGGAGTTGGCTCGGAAAGTGGCTGTGGCTGTTCGACAACGGGTTCCTGCGGCTTTTTGCGCAGCCATCCGAACAGGCTTTTCTTCTCGCCAGCCGCAGCTGGGGTCTTCTTGTCGTCGTTGGAACCAAACATGGAGGACGGCTATCTCACGGTAGCGACGCGCCCAAAGGCGCCTCGGCAAATAAAAAATTCGATGCAGAACAGACTGCGATTCATCCAGCTTGTTCACGCGCAACATTTTGTCGAGGAGCGAACGGCACCTCACAGAAACGATTTCACGAAGGACTGAAGCGGCAAAATCGGCGAAAAAGCAGAGTTTAGTTGATAACTATCAGCTTTCTGCCGCAAACCCATACAACCTGATCAAACACCAAGGCTTGATAGGCGTGGCCGCCAGTAAAACGGATCAGTATCCTAGCACCCTCTCGCCCGCCTACGCTAAGACCAGCGGGCAGCCCAACAGGTTTAAAAACGAATGAATGCTCTAGCCCGCCGCGCTGCAGGCCTGCTGCTCAGCACAGTTTGTCTGCCCCTCTCAGCCTTGGCTGCCGACCCACAACCGACCCACGAATTCACCCTCGACAACGGCCTGAAGGTTGTCGTGCGCGAAGACCATCGTGCACCGGTCGTCGTTTCCCAGATCTGGTACAAGGTCGGCTCCAGCTACGAGACTCCGGGCCAGACCGGCTTGTCCCACGCGCTGGAACACATGATGTTCAAGGGCAGCGAGAAAGTCGGCCCCGGCGAAGCCTCGCTGATCCTGCGCGACCTCGGTGCCGAAGAGAACGCTTTCACCAGCGATGACTTCACCGCGTATTACCAGGTATTGGCCCGCGACCGTCTGGGCGTGGCCTTCGAACTGGAAGCCGACCGCATGGCCAACCTGCGCCTGCCGGCCGACGAGTTCGCCCGCGAGATCGAGGTGATCAAAGAAGAACGTCGCCTGCGCACCGACGACAAGCCGATGTCCAAGGCCTACGAACGTTTCATGGCCATGGCCTACCCCGCCAGCGGCTATCACACGCCGACCATCGGCTGGATGGCGGACCTGGACCGCATGAAAGTCGAAGAACTGCGCCACTGGTACCAGTCCTGGTATGTGCCGAACAACGCCACCCTGGTAGTGGTCGGCGATGTGACCCCGGATGAAGTCAAAACCCTGGCCCAGCGCTACTTCGGCCCGATCGCCAAGCGCGACGTGCCACCGGCGAAAATCCCGCTGGAGCTGGCTGAGCCCGGTGAACGCAAGATCACCCTGCATGTGCAGACTCAATTGCCGAGCCTGATGCTGGCCTTCAACGTGCCGAGCATCGCCACCGCCGCAGACAAACAGTCGGTGAACGCCCTGCGCCTGATCTCCGCCCTGCTCGACGGCGGCTACAGCGGTCGCATCCCGACGCAACTGGAGCGCGGCGAAGAGCTGGTGTCCGGCGGCTCGTCGAGCTATGACGCCTACACCCGTGGCGACAGCCTGTTCACATTGTCGGCCACGCCGAACACCCAGAAGAAGAAAACCATGGCCCAGGCTGAAGCCGGCCTGTGGAAACTGCTCGAACAACTGAAAACCACCGCACCATCCACTGAAGAACTGGAGCGGGTACGAGCGCAAGTGATTGCCGGTCTGGTCTTTGAGCGTGACTCGATCACCAGCCAGGCCACCGCCATCGGTCAGCTGGAAACCGTCGGCCTGTCCTGGAAACTGATGGACACCGAACTTGCCGACCTGGAAAGCGTGACCCCGCAAGATATCCAGAAGACCGCCAAGCTGTATTTCACCCGCGAACGTCTCAGCGTCGCCCATGTACTGCCACAGGAGACGACTCATGAGTGAGCGTAAAAAATCACGTCTGGCCCTGATCGGCCTGATCGCTGTCGCACTGATCGGGTCTGCCGCCTTCTATCTGTCAAAACCCGACGAGTCCAACGCCAGCGAAGCCCTCGACAAGGCCAAGTCCAGCCAGAAACTGCAATCGCTTGCCGAACTCGACGGCAAGGCCCCAAGCCATCGCTCGCTGAACGTGCAGACCTGGAACACCGCCGAAGGCGCCAAGGTGCTGTTCGTCGAAGCCCGTGAGCTGCCGATGTTCGACATGCGCCTGATTTTCGCCGCCGGCAGCAGCCAGGACGGCGACGCACCCGGCCTGGCACTGCTGACCAATGCCATGCTCAACGAAGGCGTGGCCGGCAAAGATGTCGGCGCCATCGCTCAGGGCTTCGAAGGATTGGGCGCCGACTTCAGCAATGGCGCGTACAAGGACATGGCGCTTGCCTCGTTGCGCAGCCTCAGTGCCGCGGACAAGCGCGAGCCTGCCTTGAAGCTGTTCGCTGAAGTCGTCGGCAAACCGACCTTCCCCGCCGACTCATTTGCCCGCATCAAGAACCAGATGCTCGCCGGCTTCGAATTCCAGAAACAGAACCCCGGCAAACTCGCCAGCCTGGAGCTGATGAACCGCTTGTATGGCGATCACCCGTACGCGCACTCCAGCGACGGTACGGCGAAGAGCATTCCACCGATCACCCTGGCGCAGTTGCGAGCCTTCCATCAGAAAGCCTACGCCGCCGGCAACGTGGTGATTGCGCTGGTGGGCGACCTGTCGCGCGCCGAAGCGGAGGCGGTTGCCGCCCAAGTGTCCGCCGACCTGCCCAAAGGCCCGGCCCTGGCGAAAGTCGAACAACCGATCGACCCCAAACCCAGCATCGGCCATATCGAGTTTCCGTCCAAACAGACCAACCTGATGATCGCGCAACTGGGCATCGACCGTGACGATCCGGATTATGCGGCGTTGTCCATGGGCAATCAGATCCTTGGCGGCGGCGGCTTCGGCACCCGGCTGATGAGTGAAGTGCGCGAGAAGCGTGGCCTGGCGTATGGCGTGTATTCGGGTTTCAGCCCGATGCAGGTTCGCGGCCCGTTCATGATCAACCTGCAAACCCGCGCCGAGATGAGCGAAGGCACCCTGAAACTGGTGCAGGATGTGCTCGCCGACTACCTTAAAACCGGCCCCACCGAGAAAGAACTCGACGACGCCAAGCGTGAACTGGCCGGCAGCTTCCCGCTGTCTACCGCCAGCAACGCCGATATCGTCGGCCAGCTGGGCGCCATGGGTTTCTACAACTTGCCTCTGAGCTACCTGGAAGACTTCATGCAACAGTCCCAGAGCCTGACCGTCGAGCAAGTCAAAGCCGCACTGAACAAACACCTGAGCACGGACAAACTGGTCATCGTCAGCGCTGGCCCGACCGTGCCACAAAAGCCGTTGCCGGCCCCAACTGACAAACCTGCCGAGCAACCGCTCGGGGTTCCGGAGCATTAATGGCCAGTCCATCCCGTCCAAAGAAACCCGTTCACAACGTGCACAACGGCGTGAATCAACTGCGTATCATCGGCGGCGAATGGCGCAGCCGAAAGCTCAGCTTCCCTGACGCCCCGGGCCTGCGTCCGACCCCGGACCGGGTGCGTGAAACCCTGTTCAACTGGCTCGCGCCTTACGTCGCCGGGGCCAAGGTGCTCGATCCGTTTGCCGGCAGCGGCGCGCTGTTTCTGGAAGCCCTGTCCCGTGGCGCGGCCATGGGCCAGGCGCTGGACGCCAGCAATATCGCGGTGTCCAGCCTGAAAGAACATTTGGGCACCCTGCGCTGCACCAACGGCCAGGTACAGACCGCCGACGCCTTGCGCTATCTGGAAACCCAACCGGCCACGGCGTTCGATCTGGTGTTTCTCGACCCGCCGTTCAATCAGAATCTGTTGCCTGTAGTTTGCGCTCTGCTCGAAGAGCGTCATTGGCTAGCCGACGATGCGTGGGTCTACACTGAAAGCGAAAGCGCACCGTCGATATTGGGTTTGCCAGAAAATTGGCGCCTGCATCGGGAGCAAAAATCGGGACGGGTGTACTACGCGTTGTGGCAACGTATGGCAGGGATCGCCGGTTAGTCCGGCCTGAGAAAATGGTGCGAAGCTCAGTCAGCTAACGCTGCGGGTACGCACCGCAGCATCGAGAGCAATCGTGTCCCATCTGCCAGAACGCTTCACCCCCGCCTTCACGCCCGCCTACGGCTTGGGTAATCCGCACGTACAAACCCTGTGGGGACCGCTATGGCGCAAAACCACGCATATCGAACGCGAGCGCGAACGATTGTGGCTCGAGGACGGCGACTTTCTTGACCTGGACTGGCACGGCCCCCACAGCGCGAATGCGCCGTTGGTGCTGGTATTGCACGGCCTGACCGGCTCGTCGAATTCACCTTACGTGGCAGGCATGCAGAAAGCCCTGGGCGCCCAGGGCTGGGCCAGCGTCGCGCTGAACTGGCGAGGCTGCTCCGGCGAGCCCAATCTGCTGCCACGCAGCTACCATTCCGGGGCCAGTGAAGACCTGGCGGAAACCATCAAACACCTGCGCACCCAACGCCCCCTCGCCCCGCTGTATGCGGTCGGATACTCCATGGGCGGTAATGTGTTGCTCAAGCATCTGGGTGAAACCGGCAGCAACAGCGGTGTACTCGGTGCGGTGGCAGTGTCGGTGCCGTTTCGCCTCGATCACTGTGCCGATCGTATCAGCCAGGGTTTTTCCCAGTTCTACCAAGCGCATTTCATGCGAGAGATGGTCGCCTACATCAAGAACAAACAACGCAGATTCCAGCATGAGGGGCATGAGGATGGCCTGGCGGCATTGGAGGCGCTGGGTTCATTAGAGAACTTGCGTACCTTCTGGGATTTCGACGGCCGGGTCACCGCACCGCTCAATGGTTTCGCCGATGCCGCGGATTACTATCGTCGCGCTTCGAGTCGTTATTTCCTGGGAGAGATTCGTACTCCGACCCTGATTATCCAGGCGGCTGATGACCCGTTTGTGTTTCCTCACAGCCTGCCGCGTGCCGACGAACTATCCGCCAGCACTCAATTCGAGTTGCAGGCCAAGGGTGGGCATGTCGGTTTCGTCGAGGGTTCGTTCAGACAACCGGGTTACTACCTGGAACGGCGCATTCCCCAATGGCTGGCCGCCACGGGGCGCAAGTAAACCGTGGACTTCGATCAGGGCGAGTCGATCCGCTTCTGGCAAACGGCCCCGCTGGCCGGGGTCGAGTTGTTGTCCGCGCGCTACATCGAACAGCGTTTCGCCCCTCACGTGCATGACGGCTATGTGATCGGCATGATCATGGCCGGCGCCCAGCGTTATCGCTATCGCGGCGCCGAGCATCTGGCGGGCAGCGGCACACTGGTGCTGATCAACCCGGATGAACTGCACACCGGCCACAAAGGCACGGAGGACGGTTGGTTGTACCGGGCGTTTTATCCCGACAGCGGGCAGATTCTTTCGCTGCTGGATGAGCTCGAATTGCCGACCACCACCCTGCCCACGTTTGGCGCCACGTTGTATCGCGACCCGGACCTGGTGAGGGGGTTCTGCCAACTGCATCAGCTGTTGGAAAGCCCGTCCACGGCCCTGCAGCAGCAAACGGTCTGGCGGGAAATGATGCTGTCGTTGTTGCAACGCCACGCCGCCGTCCCGATCGCCGGCAAACCCGGCAAGGAACACCGGGCAGTGACGCTGGCCAAGGAGCGGCTGCTATCGCAATTGGCGGCGCCGCCCTCACTGGAAGAACTGGCGGCGACAGTGAACCTGTCCCCCTTCCACTTCGCCCGGGTATTCCGCCGCGCCACCGGCATGCCGCCGCACGCCTGGTTGATGCAGCAGCGCATCGCTCGGGCACGGGCGTTGTTACAGGGCGGGTGCCTGCCGCTGGAAGTCGCGACGCAATTGGGATTTGCCGACCAGAGCCATCTGAGCCGGCAATTCAAGCAGGTTTACGGCGTTGGGCCGGGGGCGTATCGCAGCGCGCGACGGTTGCCCGGTTACGGATGACGAAAATCCAAAATGTGGGAGCGGGCTTGCTCGCGAAAGCGGTAGGTCAGTCGATATGAATGTCGCCTGTTACACCGCCTTCGCGAGCAAGCCCGCTTCCACATTGGTTTGCGCTTACTCGCCGGTGGCGACACCTCGCGCGGGGTCGTTGATCCACTCGCTCCACGAACCGGCATACAACGCCCCCAACGGATAACCCGCCAGGCACAGGGCGAACAGGTTGTGGCAGGCCGTCACGCCGGAACCGCAATACGCGACCAGCTCCGTCGGCGAACGATCACCGAGCTTCGCGGCAAACCGCTGCTTGAGCTGATCGGCCGGCAGAAACCGCCCGTCACTGCCCAGGTTGTCAGTGAACGCGGTGCATTGTGCGCCGGGAATGTGCCCGGCAACCGGATCGATCGGCTCCACTTCACCCTTGAAGCGCGGCAAGGCGCGAGCGTCGAGCAAGGTCAACGCTGGCTGGCCGAGACGCTGCTGGAGCTGCTCGGCGCTGAGCACCAGCGAAGCATCCGGCGTCCCGGTGAAAGTGCCATGGGTGGCCGAAGGCGGATCAAGACTCAAGGGTAATCCGGCGGCGTGCCAGGCCTTCAGCCCGCCATCGAGAATGAATACACCGTCGCGCTTGCCCAGCCAGGCCAGCAACCACCAGGCCCGCGCCGCATAGGCGCCGGGACCGTCATCGTACAAAACCACTTCGCTGTCGGCATTGATGCCCCAGGCTTGCAGGCGCTCGATCAGCTTTTCGGGCTCCGGTAACGGATGACGCCCGGTAACGCCCTTGACCACGGTCCCGCTCAAATCACGCTCGAGATCGGCAAAACTCGACCCGGCAATATGCCCTTCGGCATAGCTGCGCTGACCATAGTCCGGGTCTTCGAGGGCAAAACGACAATCCAGAATCACCAGCCCCGGCGTTTCCTTTTTCAGGTCCAACGCTTGCGGGCTGATCAGTTGCGCAATGGGCATGACGGGCTCCTGTGATGATGTCGGTCTTAAATCCTAATGCACTTCTTCCAGAGCCTGGGCCAGCGGCACGTAAAATTCGTCGAACAGCGCATTCACCGCATCGCGGGATTGATCGGTGACGAATCCGGCCTCCAGCACCAACACCTGATATACGCCTCGTTTAATGGCCTGTTCGCTCAGATGGTTGGAGTTTTCCCGCGTGGTGCACAGAAAGCGCACCCAGGACGTGAGGATGATCCAGGCATTCAGCGTCAGGGATTCGATCTGCACCTTATCCATTTTCAGGATGCCGGCCGCGACGAACCCTTCGTAAATGGCGGTGCCCTGGATCAGGCAGCGCTGGGAAAAGCGCCGGTAACGCCCCGCGAGCTCGGGATCGCTGTCGAGCAAGTGCTCGAGGTCACGATGCAAAAACCGGTAGCGCCACATGGCGGCGAGTAACTCCTTGAGGTAGAAGCGCTTGTCTTCGACCGTCGCGGCGCGGCCCTGAGGCGGGCGCAAAAAGCTGTCCACCAGGCTTTCGTACTCACTGAACAACACAGCGATGATCGCCTGCTTGTTAGGGAAGTGGTAGTACAGGTTGCCCGGAGAAATCTCCATGTGGGCAGCAATGTGGTTGGTGCTGATGCTGCGCTCGCCCTGCTGATTGAACAGCTCCAGGCTGTTCTGCACGATGCGCTCGCTGGTTTTGATCCGAGGGGCCATGGCTTGAGCTTTAATTCAGAGTGCGGTGACGGGCATCTTACGACCTATCCGCGAGTGGAGAAAACAAAGCTGCGTCAGGATGTCATTTGACTTCCTAGAGCATAGACTCTAAAAACCCTCATTCGAATAATTCCGGAGCCGATCATGCCTGCAGACATCGCCTACCTGAAGACCCTGCAGCAGCCCCTGGACGAACTCCAAACCCTGTTCGACGCTCAACGCGCGGCCTATGCAGGCAACCCGATGCCACCTGCGGCCCAGCGCCAACAATGGCTGAAGGCGTTGCGGGATGTGTTGAGCAATGAGCGCCAGGCCTTGATCGACGCCATCGGCCAGGATTTCAGCCACCGCAGTGCCGATGAAACCCTGCTCGCCGAATTGATGCCCAGCCTGCACGGTATTCATTACGCCAGCCAGCACCTCAACGGCTGGATGAAAGCCTCACGGCGCAAAGTCGGCCTCGCCTTTCAGCCGGCGTCGGCCAAAGTCGTCTACCAACCGCTGGGCGTGGTCGGGGTGATCGTGCCGTGGAACTACCCGCTTTATCTGGCCATCGGCCCACTGGTGGGAGCGTTGTCGGCGGGCAACCGGGTGATGCTCAAACTCAGCGAATCCACACCTGCCACCGGTTTGCTGCTCAAGGAGTTGCTGGGCCGCATCTTCCCCCAAGACCTGGTCTGCGTGGTACTCGGCGAAGCCGATATCGGCGTGGCATTCTCCCGGCTGCGTTTCGATCACCTGCTGTTCACCGGCGCCACCAGCATCGGCAAACACGTGATGCGCGCCGCCGCCGAGAACCTGACCCCGGTGACCCTCGAACTGGGCGGCAAGTCCCCGGCCATCGTTGCCCGCGATGTGCCACTCAAGGACGCCGCCGAACGCATCGCTTTCGGCAAGACCCTCAACGCCGGGCAAACCTGTGTCGCCCCGGACTACGTGCTGGTGCCGGAAGACCGTGTCGGTTCTTTCGTCGAAGCCTATCGCCAGGCCGTTCGCGGTTTTTATCCGACCCTGGCCGACAATCCGGACTACACCGCCATCATCAATGACCGGCAATTGGCGCGGCTTAACGGCTACCTCAGCGACGCCACCAGCAAAGGCGCGCTGTTGGTTCCACTGTTCGAGCAGGGCCAGGGCCGACGCATGGGTCATAGCCTGCTGCTCAACGTCAACGACGACATGACGGTGATGCAGGACGAAATTTTCGGCCCGTTGCTGCCAATCGTCCCCTACAAGGATCTCGACGAAGCGTTTGCCTACATCAACCAACGGCCTCGTCCGCTGGCGCTGTATTACTTCGGCTACGACAAGCGCGAGCAAAACCGCGTTCTCCACGAAACCCATTCCGGCGGCGTCTGCCTCAATGACACCTTGCTGCACGTTGCCCAGGACGACATGCCGTTCGGCGGCATCGGCGCCTCGGGCATGGGCCACTACCACGGTCACGAAGGTTTTCTGACCTTCAGCAAGGCCAAGGGTGTGCTGATCAAACAGCGTTTCAACGCGGCGAAGCTGATCTACCCGCCCTATGGCAAAGCCATTCAGAAACTGATCCAGAAGCTGTTCATCCGCTAACGATCAACACCGCCGGGTAATAACAATAATGAGCCCAAGCCTGTCCGATACCACCACGCTGTCACGGCGTGGCCTGCTTAAATTCAGCCTGGGCGCCAGCGCCTTTCTGGCCACGGCCGGATTAGGCGCGAGCCTCAGCGGTTGCTCGTCGAGCACCCCGGCCAACGGCTTCGCGATGCTGCGCAGTGGTGACCTGCTGTTTCTGCGGGCACTGATTCCGGTGATGCTCGATGGCGCCGTGGCCGGAGAAAAAATGCCGGCCGCCATCGAAGGCACCCTCAAAAGCCTGGATGACAGCCTCGATCACCTGTCGCCGGAGATGCTCAAGCTGACCCGGCAATTGTTCGATGTGCTAGGGATGAGCATCACCCGCGGCCCACTGACCGGGATCTGGGGCAGTTGGGAAAACGCCGGCGGCGAACAGATCCGACACTTTCTCGAGCGCTGGGAAAACAGCTCGTTGAGCCTGCTGCGCATGGGCCATAGCTCGTTGCTGCAACTGGTGATGATGGCGTGGTACAGCCGCGCGGAATCGTGGGTGCATTGCGGGTATCCGGGGCCGCCTACGGTCTGAAACCGGGTCGCCGCTATCGCGGGCAAGCCACGCTCCCGCAGGTTTTGAGATGGGCCACCCTTTTGTGAACGACTCAAACCCTGTGGGAGCGTGGCTGCCCGCGATGGCGTCAGCCACATCACCACCAAATCCAAAATAATAAGAGAACCCGAACATGCCCGTACCCGATCCGTTCCGCGAAGGCCTGGCCCGTGGCTGGAAAACCTACAACGGCGCCCGATTGAACCAGGACCTGACCCTCGAAGCGGATGTGGCGATCATCGGCAGCGGTGCCGGCGGCGGAACCACCGCCGAAATCCTCAGCGCCGCCGGCTACAAGGTGCTGTTGATTGAAGAAGGCCCCCTCAAGACCAGCAGCGACTTCAAGATGCTCGAAGACCAGGCCTACACCAGCCTCTACCAGGAAGGCATCGGACGCATGAGCAAGGACGGCGCAATCACCATCCTTCAGGGCCGGGCAGTAGGCGGCACAACGTTGATCAACTGGACCTCGAGCTTTCGCACCCCGGACCCGACGCTGGAACACTGGGCCAAGGAACACGATGTCAAAGGCCATACGCCGGCCGAGATGGCGCCCTGGTTCGAGCAAATGGAACAACGCCTGGGTGTCGCCCCGTGGCTGGTGCCGCCCAACGCCAACAACGACGTCATCCGCAAGGGCTGCGAAAAACTCGGCTACGCCTGGCATGTGATCCCGCGCAACGTGCGCGGCTGCTGGAACATCGGCTACTGCGGCATGGGTTGCCCGACCAACGCCAAGCAATCGATGCTGGTCACGACCATCCCGGCGACCCTGGAAAAAGGCGGCGAGTTGCTCTATCTGGCCCGCGCCGAACGGCTGTCGATCAAGGACGACAACGTCACGGGCCTGCACTGCGTGGCGATGGATGAACGCTGCGTTGCGCCCACCGGACGCACGATCATGGTCAAGGCACGGCATTACGTGCTGGCCGGTGGCGGGATCAACAGCCCGGCGCTGCTGTTGCGCTCAGAGGCACCGGATCCGCATGAGCGCCTGGGTAAACGGACCTTTCTGCATTTGGTCAACATGTCCGCCGGGCTGTTCGACGAGGTGATCAACCCGTTTTACGGTGCGCCGCAGTCGATTTATTCCGACCATTTCCAGTGGCAGGACGGCACCACCGGCAAGATGTCCTACAAATTGGAAGTCCCACCGCTGCACCCGGCGCTGGCCACTACCCTGCTCGGCGGTTTCGGCACGGAAAACGCCCGGCACATGGAAAACCTGCCACATACCCACGCCATGCTGGCGTTGCTGCGCGATGGTTTTCACCCGGACAGCCCCGGCGGCAGTGTCGAATTGCGCGGTGACGGCACGCCGGTGCTCGACTATCAGGTGTCACCGTATGCCTGGGACGGGTTGCGCCGGGCATTCCATAGCATGGCCGAAATCCAGTTTGCCGGTGGCGCCAACGCTGTGATGCCGATGCATGCCGACGCCCATTACGTGAAAACCCTCGCCCAAGCGCGTGCATTGATCGACGGATTGAGCCTTGAGCTGTATCGCACGCGCCTGGGCAGTGCTCATGTGATGGGCGGTTGTGCCATGGGCGAAGACTCGAAAAACGCCGTGACCGACAGCCTCGGTCGACATCACCAACTGCGCAATCTGTCGATTCACGATGGCTCGCTATTCCCCACCAGCATTGGGGCAAACCCCCAATTGTCGGTCTACGGGCTGACGGCGCAACTGGCGAATTCACTGGCCGATCGTTTGAAAAACCCATGAAAACGCGGAATATTCCCATCGTCTATAGTGCTTTCTTACCCAACAGGCGACTTGGCCGACCGGGAAGGCTGCGATACCATCCGACTCCCCAACGGACTCCCGCCAGGACGACGCGATGAACCGAGTGTTGTACCCAGGTACCTTCGACCCTATTACCAAGGGCCATGGCGATCTGGTCGAACGCGCCTCGCGCCTGTTCGATCATGTGATCATCGCCGTCGCCGCCAGCCCGAAGAAAAACCCGCTGTTTCCCTTGGAACAACGTGTGGAGCTGGCTCGCGAGGTCACCAAACATTTGCCGAACGTTGAAGTCGTCGGCTTCTCGACGCTGCTTGCGCATTTTGCCAAAGAGCAGAATGCCAATGTGTTCCTGCGTGGTTTGCGCGCGGTGTCGGACTTTGAATACGAGTTCCAGCTGGCCAACATGAACCGCCAACTGGCGCCGGATGTGGAAAGCCTGTTTCTTACCCCGTCCGAGCGTTATTCGTTCATTTCCTCGACGCTGGTCCGTGAAATCGCAGCCCTGGGCGGCGATATCACCAAGTTCGTCCACCCGGCGGTGGCCGACGCCCTCACCGAACGCTTCAAAAAGTAGGAGCTGCCGAAGGCTGCAATCCGCTGCACTTGATCGCGCCCGCGTGCACTGCGGGCGCCAATGCGGCACAATTGTGCGCATTGGTTTATTGCGCCCGGGCCTGCCGCCCCGGCTGGAGTTAGCATGTCCCTGATCATCACCGACGATTGCATCAACTGCGACGTCTGCGAACCCGAGTGCCCGAACGCCGCCATTTCCCAGGGCGAAGAGATCTACGTGATCGACCCGAACCTGTGCACACAATGTGTCGGCCACTACGACGAACCACAGTGCCAGCAGGTCTGCCCGGTGGATTGCATCCCGCTGGACGAGAACCATCCGGAAACTGAAGAACAGTTGATGGAGAAATATCGGAAAATTACCGGCAAGGCTTGAGCCTGACCGTTTTGTGTTGTCTTCCCGGGCCTCTTCGCGAGCAAACCCGCTCCCACATGGGGTTTGTGAACAACACAGATTCAATGTGGGAGCGGGTTTGCTCGCGAAGACGTCATCAGCAGCACCGAATACCTGACTGCCTCATTCCTGCTGCTCAAAACCCTCCCCGATACACCCCAGGCACCGTACAAACGCCGCTTTCGCCGGGTCGACCACCAACGCCTGCCCCGCATCGCCAATGCCACCCCCCAACGCGGTGAAGGGCAGCGACACCACAAACGCCCCGGCGCCGATCACCGTCGCCACCACCAGTAATGGTCGAGCAATCAGTAGATCGCCAAGCATGGCGTAGGCCGGCGGGTTCTGGATGGTGTAACGCGGGTCGCCGCTGCCGTTCTCAGTAGCCAGCGCGGGCGCACCGACGCTCAGCAGCAGCGTGACGACAAGGGTTCGAAACAGATTCATGGCACGGTCCTTCGGCTAGGCAGTGAGAACACTGACTATAGACCGTAGCCGATATCAGCTCTGACAGCGCGGACAAAAGACGCTGGCGCGCTGCCCAAGTTTGACTTCCCGCAGCCCCGTGCCACAGACCTTGCAGTGTTCACCACCACGGCCGTATACGAACAGCTCCTGCTGGAAGTACCCCGGCTGGCCGTCGCCGCCGATAAAGTCCCGCAACGTGGTACCGCCCCGTTCGATGGCGAGCGCCAGGATGCGCTTGATCTCGATCGCCAGCTTCAAATAACGCCCCCGGGAAATGCTCTTGGCCTCGCGGCGCGGGTCGATGCCGGCAGCAAACAGCGCTTCGGTCGCGTAGATATTGCCGACGCCAACCACCACCGCGTTATCCATGATGAACGGCTTGACCGCCATGGATCGCCCGCGGGACAGCTGGAACAGACGCTCGCCATCGAACAGATCGGTCAACGGCTCCGGCCCCAGGCGAACCAGCAGTTCGTGATTCAGCGGGTCGAGACTCCAGAGCATCGCCCCGAACCGACGCGGGTCGGTGTAACGCAGGGCCAGGCCCGATTCCAGCTCGATGTCCACATGCTCATGCTTGGCCGCCGGCATGCCGACTTCCACCAGGCGCAGATTCCCCGACATACCCAAATGACTGATCAGCGTGCCGACTTCGGCATTGATCAACAGATACTTGGCCCGCCGTTCCACCAGCACAATGCGCTGGCCGGACAGCCGCACATCCAGGTCTTCGGGGATCGGCCAGCGCAGGCGGCGCTCACGCACGATCACCCGGCTGACGCGCTGGCCTTCCAAGTGCGGTGCAATTCCGCGGCGGGTGGTTTCGACTTCCGGCAGTTCTGGCATGGGGCTCTCGAATCAGGCGAGGTTCGACACTCAACGTGTGGCGAGGTCGCGAATTTCTTGTTTCTGGGTTTCAAAATCGTATTCCGATAGACCGATGTAATCGAGCACCAGATGCCCGACATTGTTCCATTCGTGGTCTTCGGACTGGTTGCCCAGCACCCGATAGGAGGCACAAATGTGCTCGGCCATCTTCAGGATTGCCAGCAGATTTTTCAGCGGTGTATTGCGGCACGACTCATCGCTGAAAATGGCCAGGGCATTGTGATGGTTGGCAATGGCCTGGGTGACATGTTCCGGCAGACGCCAGGACTTGGCGGTGTAATACCCGACCACGGCGTGGTTGGTGTTGTACTGCCTGTTCTCGGTATCCACCACGCGGCATTCGGCGCTGGCGTTGGCGTAGGCCTGTTCCAGAACCTTCATGTAATCAGGGAATTTCTTGAGCATCAGCGGAATGCCGCAATCGTGGAACAGGCCCAGCGCATAGGCTTCATCACCGGCCTGGATACCGACGCGCTTGGCCAGGGTCAGGCATGTCATCGCCACATCCTGCGCCGTGTCCCAGAAGCGATTGAGGGTGACGATGGCGTCGTCATTCAGCTCGCCCTTGATCGACTGCGCGTTGATCAGGTTGATGATCGAACGACTGCCCAACAGGTTTACCGCACGCTGGATCGCGGTGATCTTGTTGCTCAAGCCGTAATACGGCGAGTTGACGATTTTCAGCAAGGCACCGGAAAGGCCAGGGTCCTGGGAGATCAGCTTGGCGATCACCTCCAGGTCCGGGTCGGGCATATATTGCTCCATCTGCAGATCCACCATGATCTGCGGCTGGGGCGGCACGCTGATGCCTTGCAGGGACTGTTGAATCTGTTCGGCCGTCAACTCTTGGGACATAAGTACACACTCCGGGTCAGGCGGGGATTCTAACCCTTAAAAAGATCGATCCGACAGCCAGTCAAGCAATCCATGTGAGAGGGGGCTTGCTCGCGAAGGCGGTGTGCCAGGCAACATTAATGTCGACTGACACGCCCTCTTCGCGCGCAAGCCTGCTCCCACAGGTCGACCACCAAACCCGCCACTCCCTCAACACGCTATACTCCCGCTCTTTTTTCCGGAGCGACGTCATGTCCCTGCCTAGCCTGCGCCTCAAAGCCAACGCCGACCGACGCCTGCGAAACGGCCACCTGTGGGTCTACAGCAACGAAATCGATGTAGCCGCCACCCCATTGCACGGTTTCAAGGCCGGCGACCAAGCGATCCTCGAAGCCGCCGGCGGCAAGCCGCTGGGCATCGTTGCCATGAGCCCGAACAACCTGATCTGCGCCCGCCTGCTGTCGCGCGATATCAAGCTGCCGCTGGACAAGTCGCTGCTGGTGCATCGCCTGAACGTCGCCCTGTCCCTGCGTGATCGCCTGTTCGACAAGCCGTTCTATCGCCTGGTCTACGGCGACTCCGACCTGCTGCCAGGCCTGGTGGTCGACCGTTTCGGCGACATCCTGGTGGTGCAAATCGCGTCGGCGACCATGGAAGCTCACAAAGATGACGTGATCGCGGCCCTGACCCAAGTGCTCAAGCCAAGCGGCATCCTGTTCAAGAATGACTCCGCCGCCCGTGACGCCGAAGGCCTCAACCGTTACGTCGAAACCGTATTCGGCCTGGTGCCGGAGTGGGTAGCTCTGGAAGAGAACGGCGTGAAGTTCGAAGCACCGGTCATCCAGGGCCAGAAAACCGGTTGGTTCTACGATCACCGCATGAACCGCGCGCGTCTGGCACCTTATGCCAAAGGCAAACGCGTACTGGACTTGTACAGCTACATCGGCGGCTGGGGCGTGCAAGCGGCCGCCTTCGGCGCCAGTGAAGTGTTCTGCGTCGATGCTTCGGCCTTCGCCCTCGACGGCGTCGAGCGCAACGCCGCGCTGAACGGTTTCGCCGAGAAAATGACCTGCATCGAAGGTGACGTGTTCGAAGCCTTGAAAGAGCTGAAAGCCAGCGAAGAACGTTTCGATGTCATCGTGGCCGACCCTCCTGCCTTCATCAAACGCAAGAAAGACATGAAAAACGGCGAAGGCGCCTACCGTCGCCTGAACGAACAAGCCATGCGCCTGCTCACCAAGGACGGCATTCTGGTCAGCGCATCGTGCTCGATGCACCTGCCGGAAGACGATCTGCAGAACATCCTGCTGACCAGCGCCCGCCACCTGGACCGCAACATCCAGATGCTCGAGCGCGGCGGCCAGGGCCCGGATCACCCGGTTCACCCGGCCATTGCCGAAACCCGCTACATCAAGAGCATCACCTGCCGTCTGCTGCCAAACAGCTGATTACGCCGGTTTGACGGGGAGCCAACAGGCTCCCGTCAGCCGTTTTGACGCCACAATATTTACTCTACAACTCCAATTTCTTACTCTGCGGTCCTACTGGCTTGCAGGACATTTCCCTGCATCTTTTATTTGAAGGAATATAACTTACAAAACTGTTCCAAGCCCAAGATCGCTCCGACAAAATTACTGGAATTTTCCTACTTAATATCTCCTTGAAAAGGGCTCATTACAGCCTATGATTGAGTTGTCACCACGAAGTGACACTCACTATCAAATGACAAGGAGTCATAAACATGAAAGCAATTACTCTGGAAGCTAACAAAATCGCCAACCTGGCTTTTCTGGTCGCACCAAAAGCCCGCTAAGTAAATGAGACGCTGGGGAGTGCCGGCTACCCAGCGTTTTCTATGGCACCGTCCAGAGCGAACCACCCACCATGCAGATAAATCCATATCTATTCATACTTCCGCGCACGCCCCGCCAAATAGTCTGGGATTACAAGAACCACAAACAATTTGAACTCAACCTTGAATACTCAACCAGACTTGCACAACTTATCAACAACCCCGAATCGTATAACGACAGCAATATAGTTGACACTCAACTCCTGAACGCAGGAATACTGACAACATCAATACAAGACACGATTGAATGGGGTTGGGATGAACTATCGAAGATATTCCATATCGGCACCAAAAACATTCCATGTGAATATATCCCTCAGAACATTCATGAATGGTCGAGACACTATCTGGACCATTGCACCGAAGTGCTGGCCGCACCCGCGCCGGGCAGCAGGCTCATAGAACGCCAGGCGCCGGATCTGATTACCCTGCCGAAACCTTCCTGCCTGCCGGAAGGCTCTCTTGCCAACGTCCTGATCGGCCGAAAAACCTGCCGTACCTTCACCAATGCCGCCGTTTCACTGGAAGCTATCGGCACGCTGCTTTACCTGTCCCTGGGCTACTTGCATGAGCGCGAAAACGATGTCGACGAAACCCTTGTCGAAGGTCTCGATGCCCGACGCAGCAGCCCATCCGGCGGCGGGCTGAATGCCTGCGAAGGCTTTCTACATGTACACAACGTCAGCGGCCTGAAGCCCGGGCTCTACGCCTACCATCCCGCCGACCACGCCCTGAGTTTCGTCAACCCGACACCTGACTCACCACTGGGGCTGTTGTTGTGCGGGCAGCACTTCATCAACAACCTGCCCGTGGGCCTGTTCATCACCAGTCGATTCGACAAGCTGTGGTGGAAATATGAACACTCGCGAGCCTACCGAATGGCCTTCGTGGAAGCGGGGCATATCTCTCAAACATTCCAACTGGTGGCCACTGCACTGGGGTTGAACACCTGGCTGACGGGGGCGCTGGCCGAAGATCAGGTCGAGGTCTTGCTGGGGATCGAGGCCAGCGCAGAACAACCGTTGTTTTTTGTCGGCTGTGGCTACAGCGACGGACAAGTGATGTGCAAGGAGTTGAAAGATCTTCTGAACAGTCGGGAGCCTCAACCATGACCACTCCCATCATTGCCCCGCTGGAGCACCCCGTTTCCCGGGCGCTTCGTTTCACCCTCGGCGACTGGAATACCCGCGCATCAGTGCGAACCAGCGAGTACGACTATGTGTTGCCGCCAGACCTGGAGCAGCAACTGGAAACGCGCCACTGGTTTCCTCCAGGCTTTCTGGCTTACCTGTCTCACCCGGCTATCCAGGCGGCAGGTCAAACCGTCATCCATCGGCTGTCGGCCAATCATCTGGTGTACTTCCTCGACTACACCACTTTGCTTGAGCACCGCATCGTCAACCGCTCCGTGGAAACCATCATCCACGATGAACTGAACGTCCATATTCCCTCGCGAATGAAGACCGCCGCGCTTCAGCTTTATACCGACGAGGGATACCACGCCCTGTTCTCCAATAGCCTTGCCGAACAGGTTGCCCTGTTCTACGGAATCAGCCGGCGTCCGGTCATGCCCCACCGCATCATGCGATTGAACACCCTGCTCGACCGCGCCCCTGAAAGACACAGGGCGCTGGCCTGGTTTCTCGTCGGGTTCGTGTCGGAGACGATCATTGCCAAGGAACTGCTCGATGTCTGCCGTAACGACCTGGTTTCCAGCGTCCAGGCAATGCTCAGGGATCATCTGGGGGACGAGGCACGCCACAGTCGCTATTTCTCTGAAGTGTTCCATTACCTGTGGCTGACGCTGAACAGCCATCAACGCACGTTTGCCGCCAAAACGCTGCTCGACATCATCCGGATATTCTTCGAGGCCGATGAACGATGGATGCGTGAAAGCCTGCACAGCGCGGGTCTTGGCCAGACCACCATCACGGATATTCTCGGCGCCCTGAGCAGTCCGCAAGCCACTGATCTACGGGCGCGATCCGGGGCTGGGGCGACGCTTCAGGCTTTGAAAAAGGCTGGTTTTTTCGACTCGCCTGACAACCAGCAACTGTTCATGAAGGCAGGGCTTATCGATGGCTGAAGGACAATCCGCAGTAACCGCCAGACAACGTCGGGGAGCGGCCAGCCTGTTGTTGGCAATGGTGCTGCTTGGCGTGTTCCCGCTGGATGTCCTGCTGCCCTCCTTCCCTGCGCTCGCCGAACACTTTCGCAGCACGCCCGCCGACATTGCGCTGTCGATCAGTCTGTTTGCCGTCGGCATAGCGGTCTCCCAACTGCTGATAGGGCCGCTGTCGGATGCGATCGGGCGCAAAGGGCTGTTGCTTGCCGGAATAACCGTTTCGATGCTGGGCGCAGTGGGCTGCACACTGACCACGGACTATGTCCACTTCCTGCTGTTCCGTGTGATTCAGGCGCTCGGCTGTGGCTGTTTCGTGCTGTCTCAAGCGCTGATTCAGGACCTGTTCGAGGGTGAGAAGCGTGACCGGTTGCGGATCCTGATGGTGACTGCCACTGGCGTTTTCATCTCCGTTTCTCCGTTGGCCGGTACGTTTCTGCAAGCCACACTGGGCTGGCGGGGCAGCTTCTGGGTGTTTACCGCACTGGCTGGAATAGTGCTGCTCAAGGCCTGGTTTTTTCTCGAAAATACTCGGCCAGCGGCAACCGGAGCACGACTGAATATCTTCCAGCCCTACCGCCAGATCTTGTGCGATGTCGACTTTCTGTCCTACTGGCTGATTTCAGCCTTTGCTTTCGCCTGCCATTTTTCCTTCATCGTGATTTCGCCGCTGATTTTCATGGATCGACTGCAGCTATCGGCCTATGACTTCTCCCTGGTCCTGCTGGCATACGGCGGCGCCTACATTATCGGCGGCATGGTTGCGACGCTGCTGGGTAAACGTCTCAGTCCCGGCCATCAAGTCATCAGCGGGCTGAGCCTGATCCTGCTGTCCGGCCTGATCATGCTTTACCTCTCAAGCCACTTTGCGTTGTCCCCGATCACCGTCCTGGTACCGATGCTCATCTGTACCGCCGGCACCACCATTGCCCGACCGGCCGCCACGTCCAAAGCCATGAGCCTGTTCCCCGAAAATGCGGGAACCTCGGCGTCGGCCGGCAGCACGGTGATTTTCATCTGCGGTGGGTTGATCAGCGCGCTCATCAGCTTGAGCCCGACCAACCTGCAATCCACCCTTGGATACAGCTTCATCATTTTGAGTAGCATGGCGCTGGCGCTCAACAGTCGTATCCATAGCCGAGCCAAAAGCCCGGGAGCCAGCCCAAGTGTCGAATAATCCTGCCGGTCGTCATCCCACGCGCGCCGTCAGCACTGGATCAGCACTTTCCGGCATTCCCTCCTGACGCCAGCGGTGTAGAATCGCGAGATTCATCGCCAGTCATCCCCCGGCGGGTTTATGAGCTCAAGCTGAAGCGCGCGGCGATCCCGCAAAGTTATCGGCAACTTCCGGACACACGGCCATTTCTGAGTGTTCCAGACGTCAATAGAAGCTCACTTCCCTTTTGATACCTGATTAGCCGCCCGGAGTGCTCCATGCCTGATTACCGCTCGAAAACATCCACCCACGGCCGCAACATGGCCGGTGCTCGCGCACTGTGGCGCGCCACGGGGATGAAAGATGACGACTTCAAGAAGCCGATCATCGCCATTGCCAACTCCTTTACCCAGTTCGTACCGGGCCATGTGCACCTCAAGGATCTGGGTCAGCTGGTCGCTCGTGAAATCGAACGGGCCGGCGGCGTAGCCAAGGAATTCAACACCATCGCCGTGGATGACGGCATCGCCATGGGCCACGACGGCATGCTCTATTCGCTGCCGAGCCGCGAGATCATCGCCGACTCCGTCGAATACATGGTCAACGCCCACTGCGCCGACGCCATTGTCTGCATTTCCAACTGCGACAAGATCACCCCTGGCATGCTGATGGCCGCCTTGCGCCTGAACATCCCGGTGATCTTCGTGTCCGGCGGCCCGATGGAAGCCGGCAAGACCAAACTGGCCAGCCACGGTCTCGACCTGGTCGACGCCATGGTGATCGCCGCCGACTCCAGCGCCTCCGACGAGAAGGTCGCCGAGTACGAGCGTAGCGCCTGCCCTACTTGCGGCTCCTGCTCCGGCATGTTCACCGCCAACTCGATGAACTGCCTGACCGAAGCCCTCGGTCTCGCGCTGCCGGGCAACGGTTCGACCCTGGCCACCCACAGCGACCGCGAACAGCTGTTCCTGCAAGCCGGCCGCACCATCGTCGAGCTGTGCAAGCGTTACTACGGCGAGAACGACGAGTCGGTGTTGCCGCGCAACATCGCCAACTTCAAGGCGTTCGAAAACGCCATGACCCTGGACATCGCCATGGGCGGTTCCACCAACACCATCCTGCACTTGCTGGCCGCGGCCCAGGAAGCCGAGATCGATTTCGACCTGCGCGACATCGACCGCCTCTCCCGCCATGTACCGCAACTGTGCAAGGTCGCGCCGAACATCCAGAAGTACCACATGGAAGACGTGCACCGCGCCGGCGGGATCTTCAGCATCCTCGGCTCCCTGGCCCGTGGCGGCCTGTTGCACACCGACCTGCCGACCGTACACAGCAAGACCATGGCCGAAGGTATCGCCAAGTGGGACATCACCCAGACCACCGATGAAGCGGTGCATCACTTCTTCAAGGCGGGTCCTGCGGGCATCCCGACACAAACCGCGTTCAGCCAGTCGACCCGTTGGGAAACCCTCGACGACGACCGTGAAAACGGCTGTATCCGCAGTGTCGAACACGCTTACTCGAAAGAAGGCGGCCTGGCCGTTCTGTATGGCAACATCGCGCTGGACGGCTGTGTGGTGAAAACCGCCGGTGTCGACGAGTCGATCCACGTCTTCGAAGGCAACGCGAAGATCTTTGAAAGCCAGGACAGCGCCGTACGCGGCATCCTCGCCGACGAAGTGAAGGCCGGCGACATCGTGATCATTCGTTACGAAGGCCCGAAAGGCGGCCCGGGCATGCAGGAAATGCTGTACCCGACGTCGTACCTGAAATCCAAAGGCCTGGGTAAAGCCTGCGCCCTGCTGACCGACGGCCGTTTCTCCGGCGGCACGTCGGGCCTGTCCATCGGCCACGCTTCGCCAGAAGCCGCTGCTGGCGGCGCAATCGGTCTGGTGCAGGATGGCGACAAAGTCCTGATCGACATTCCGAACCGCTCGATCAACCTGTTGGTCAGCGACGAAGAACTGGCCGCGCGCCGGGTCGAACAGGACAAGAAAGGCTGGAAGCCGGTGGAAAAGCGTCCACGTAAAGTGACCACCGCTCTGAAAGCCTATGCCCTGTTGGCGACCAGCGCCGACAAGGGTGCCGTGCGTAACAAAGCGATGCTCGACGGGCTGTAATACTTAACCGTCGAACAAAAAATGCCCCGTCAAGTGCGGGGCATTTTTTTGCGATCAACTCGGGCAACTGCCATCCACAAACATTGCAGGCAACCCGAATTTGGGAGCGGGCTTGCTCGCGAAAGCGGTCTGACAGTCACCATTGATGTTGAATGTGATGGCCTCTTCGCGAGCAAGCCCGCTCCCACATTTGTTCTATGTTGCCTTTGAGAGTGAGCCTGGTCGCGATTCGGTTTTATTGAATCTCTTCCGGCTTGACGATCACCCAGTTCTTGTCCGCCGTCACCGCCAACCCTTCTTTGGCCTGGGCTGCAGCGTTTTTGGCCATCATGCCGTTAATCTGGGTCATGTATTTGTCTTTGCGGTTGACCCACAAATGGATGCCGCCCTTGGACACGTCGACACTGTGGAACAGCATGTAACCATCGCTGGTCGGGGTATCGCCGCCCACCAGGACCGGTTTCTTCCATTCATCGATGTAGGTCAGGATGGCCGCCTGCTTACCGGACATCCAGGTGGCCGGGGTCCACAGGTACGGAGTCAGTTCCAGGCCCAGGTTAGCCTTTTCGTCATACTTGCCGGCAGTAATCTGCTTACGCGCCGTGGTCAGCTCGCCAGTCTTGCGGTCCTTGAGCAGCGTGGTCACGCCGATCACGTTCTGCGGTTTGACGTTATAGCCGTACTTCGGATCGGCAGCGACCATGCGCACCAGCTCTTCGGAGGCAGCGGTCATCACGTAGACCTCGATGCCGTTCTCCATCAGCTTGTTGTAGAGCTCTTTCTGACCGGTGAAGATTTTCGGCGGGTTGACGTCGATGGTCTTGACCACGTCGCCGTCATAATAAGTGCTCGGCACCGGCTTGCCAGATGCCATCAACTCATCGACGTTGGCCTTGAGCTCCTGAAGCGTGAAGCCGGAAAACACTTGGGCGACCCATGGATAGCAAACCATGTCGTCGATTTCGCAGAGGCGATAGTAGTAGCTGAACAGGCTTTCCTTGTGGTCGGCGGTGTCCTTGAACGGCATCAGTTTCAGGGAGGGGTCAAGGCTCTCGCGGGTGATCAGGCCCTTGTTTTCCATGAACGGCAGCAATGACTCTTCGAGGTCGTAGCGGTAGCTGGTGTTGTCCATGTCGAACACCGCAAAGTTACCCTTGTTGGCATTGGCCGCGATCATCGCGTCCAGCGCCTTGGCCTGATCCGCTGGCCAGTGTTGCAGATCGGTGGCGAATACCTGCCCGACAAGGCCCAGGCCCAACCCCAATCCCAGTGCAGCAGCAAGAAATTTCGGTGCAAGTTTCATCGTCGTTTCTCCCCAGTTCAAAGAAATCGACGCTAACAAATAAGTGTGACAGTCCTCGTCTGCCCGCGACCGCTTGCATCCTGATTCCGCCAGCGGCATTCCCCATAGCGTCACCGGCTTATTCCAAAAACGACAGACGACCGCTGTTTTTGATATTAATTCATTACATATCAAGCTGTTAGGCTTACCGGTTCGCAGTCACACATGAAGGTGGCTGGCACAAGTCTATGGAGCCTCTATGAATCTGCCGCTGATCCTCAATCTGCTGGTGTTCCTCGCCTTGCTCTTTGGCCTGGCGCAAACCCGTCACACCACCTGGAGCCTGGCCAAAAAGGTGTTGCTGGCCTTGGTGCTGGGCGTGGTATTCGGTGTTGCTTTGCACTCGATTTATGGTGCGGGCAACCCGGTACTCAAAGCCTCGATCGGCTGGTTCGATCTGGTGGGCAACGGTTATGTGCAGTTGCTGCAAATGATCGTGTTCCCGCTGGTGTTCGCTTCGATCCTCAGTGCCGTGGCCCGTCTGCACAACGCTTCGTCGCTGGGCAAGATCAGCTTCCTGACCATCGGCACGCTGCTGTTCACCACCGCCATCGCGGCGCTGATCGGTATCGGCCTGACCAACCTGTTCGGTCTCACCGCCGAAGGTCTGGTCGCCGGCACTCAGGAAATGGCTCGCCTGCAAACCATCCAGACCGACTACGCGGGCAAGGTCGCCGATCTGAATGTGCCGCAACTGTTGTTGTCGTTCATCCCGCAGAACCCGTTCGCCGACCTCGCTCGCGCCAAACCGACGTCGATCATCAGTGTGGTGATCTTCGCCGCATTCCTTGGGGTCGCGGCGCTGCAACTGCTCAAGGATGATGTCGAGAAAGGTCAGAAAGTGATCAACGCCATCGACACCCTGCAAGCCTGGGTGATGCGCCTGGTGCGCCTGGTGATGAAGCTGACCCCATACGGCGTGTTGGCGCTGATGACCAAAGTGGTCGCCGGCTCCAACCTGCAAGACATCATCAAGCTCGGCAGTTTCGTGGTGGTGTCCTACATCGGCCTGGGCCTGATGTTTGTGGTCCATGGCGTGCTGGTATCAGCCGCCGGGATCAACCCGCTACGGTTTTTCCGCAAGATCTGGCCGGTGCTGACGTTTGCCTTCACCAGCCGCTCCAGCGCCGCGACCATTCCGCTGAGCATCGAAGCCCAGACCAGCCGTTTGGGTATTCCACAGTCCATCGCCAGTTTCGCTGCCTCGTTTGGCGCGACCATTGGCCAGAACGGCTGTGCCGGTCTGTACCCGGCGATGTTGGCGGTGATGGTTGCGCCAACCGTGGGCATCAACCCGCTGGACCCGCTGTGGATCGCGACGTTGGTGGCGATTGTGACGCTGAGTTCGGCCGGGGTGGCCGGGGTTGGTGGCGGTGCAACCTTCGCCGCGCTGATCGTGTTGCCGGCCATGGGCTTGCCGGTGTCACTGGTGGCGTTGCTGATTTCGGTTGAACCGCTGATCGACATGGGTCGTACGGCGTTGAATGTCAGTGGGTCGATTACCGCTGGGGCGATTACCAGCCAGATCATGCAGCAGACGGATAAAGCGCTATTGGATGCAGATGAGCATTCGGAGTTGGCTCACGCTTAACCCGCACTGATCGTTCCCACGCTCCCGCGTGGGAATGCCTCAAGGGACGCTCCGCGTCCAGTGACGCCGAGCGTCACGGGCTGCATTCCCACGCAGAGCGTGGGAATGATCTATGTGCGCTCCCACACCTCAAAGCTGTACGCCGGCTTATCGCCTTCTGCCGGATTCGGAACATTCGACACCAGCTTCCACTGGTTCACATCAAACTCCGGAAACCACGCATCCCCTTCCGGGCTCAGCGCCACGCGCGTCAGGTATAGCCGATCGGCCTGCTCCAGACCTTGCGCATACAACTGCGCACCACCAATCAACATCAACTCATTGGCACCCTGCTCCAGCGCCCATTCCTCGGCGCGACCCACGGCCGTCTCCAGTGACGGATAAACCTCCGCGCCTTCCAGCTGCAGATCCGCCTGGCGACTGACCACGATGTTCAACCGGCCCGGCAGCGGACGACCGAGGGAATCCCAGGTCTTGCGCCCCATGATGATCGGCTTGCCGAGGGTGGTGGCCTTGAAGTATTTGAAGTCCCCCGGCAAGTGCCAGGGCATGCTGTTGTCGACGCCGATCACACGGTTTTCACCGAGGGCTGCGATCAGGCTGAGGGGGAGTGATTTAGTCATGCCGGCGAGGATACCAGAGCCTCCCTTACCCCGATAAGCGTCACAGCGGTTATGCTCATCGCTCAATGAAGCGACGGGATGCCGCGTGACTGAACTGACTCCACTGCAAAACCTCTGGCTGAGCGAAACCATACGCCTGCGTGAAGAACACGCCGGCCCCCTGGATGATCTGGAAGCCAACCGAGTCGCCCGTAGCGCCGGCGGCGACCTGCCGACGCGTATTCAATGCCGTGCCCGGTGGCTGGCCGAGCGCGACGGGCAGACCCGCGCCCTCAGACACTGGCTGCAAGGCGCGAGACTGGCGTTGATCGTGCTCGCCGTGCTGGCCGTGATCAGTGGCGCCGGCCTGGCGTTTGCCGCGCTGGGCGACGGCCAGACCCCGGTCAATGTGTTCTGGGCCTTGGGCAGCCTGCTGGGGCTGAACCTGATTCTGCTATTGAGCTGGGCCCTGGGCCTGGTGTTCGCCGGCGAACAGGGCGCCGCCCTCGGACGCTTGTGGTTGTGGCTCAGTGAAAAACTCGCCCGCGATGCCAACGCCGCGCAACTGGCGCCAGCCCTGCTGCTGTTACTGCAACGGCAGAAACTCAATCGGTGGGCGCTGGGTGTGCTGGTCAACGGCTTGTGGTTGTTGGCGATGCTCAGTGCCTTGGTGATGCTGCTGACGCTGATGGCGACCCGGCGCTATGGCTTCGTCTGGGAGACCACCATTCTCGGCGCCGACACCTTCGTCGCCATGACCCAGGCCCTCGGCGCCCTGCCGGCCTTGCTCGGTTTCAGTGTGCCCAGCGTGGAGATGATCCGCGCCAGCGGCGATGCCGCGCTGAACATCGAAAGCGCCCGCCAGGCCTGGGCGGCGTGGCTGGTGAGCGTGCTGCTGGTGTACGGCGTGTTACCGCGTTTGCTGCTCGCATTGTTCTGCCGGTGGCGCTGGAAAACCGGCCAGGCAGCCTTGCATCTGGACTTGAACCTGCCCGGTTACGCCCAACTGCGCGAACGGCTGATGCCCACCAGCGAACGCCTGGGTATTAGCGATGCCGCGCCTGAGCAACTTCACCGGGTTGAAAACGCGGCCAGCGATCTGCAAAGCGATGGCGCACTGTTGGTGGCCATCGAGCTGGACGATCAACGCCCCTGGCCACCGCAGCTGCCGAAAAGCGTCAACGACGCCGGCATCCTCGACAGCCGCGAATCCCGGCACAAACTGCTCGAACAGCTGAGTCGTTTTCCCCCGGCCCGCCTGGCCATCGCCTGCGATCCACGGCGTTCGCCGGACCGTGGCAGCCTGGCGCTGATTGCCGAATTGGCTCGCAGCGCCACCGCGACCCGCGTGTGGTTGCTGCAAGCGCCACCCGGCGAAGCGCTGGACGCCGAACGCCTGGGCGACTGGCATGTTGCGCTACAACAACTGGACCTGCCATTCGCCGATTGCGCGCCATTGAACTGGCTGGAGACGGGTCATGACTGATACCTGGAAACAGCCCTTGAAGCTCGCCGTGGTCGGCCACACCAACGTCGGCAAAACCTCGTTGCTGCGCACGCTGACGCGGGATGTCGGCTTCGGCGAAGTGTCCCATCGCCCCAGCACCACGCGCCATGTCGAGGGCGCGCGATTGTCGGTGGACGGCGAGCCTCTGCTCGATCTGTTCGACACGCCGGGCCTGGAAGATGCCATCGCCCTGCTCGACTACCTCGAACGCCTGGAACGCCCCGGCGAACGCCTCGATGGCCCGGCACGGCTGGCGCGCTTCCTTGAGGGCAGCGAGGCCCGGCAGCGCTTCGAACAGGAAGCCAAGGTGTTGCGGCAATTGCTCGCCTCCGACGCCGGCCTCTATGTGATCGACGCCCGGGAGCCGGTGCTGGCCAAGTACCGCGACGAACTGCAAGTGCTGGCCAGTTGCGGTAAACCGCTGCTGCCGGTGCTGAATTTTGTCAGCAGCGCCCAGCATCGCGAACCGGATTGGCGTGAAGCCCTGGCGCGATTGGGCTTGCATGCGTTGGTGCGGTTCGACAGCGTCGCACCGCCGGAGGATGGCGAACGTCGACTCTATGAAAGCCTTGCGCTGCTGCTGGAAAACTCCCGCGACCAACTGGAACGCTTGATCGCCGATCAGCAGGCCCAACGCCTGGCCCGTCGGCAGAGTGCTACGCAGTTGATCGCCGATTTATTGATCGATTGCGCCGCCTGCCGCCGCAGTGTCGTCAGCGAGGCGGAGCAGGAGCAGCAAGCGATCAGCGAACTGCGCAAAGCGGTGCGTCAGCGCGAACAACGCTGCGTTGAAGCCTTGCTCAAGCTCTACGCTTTCCGCCCACAGGACGCGGCGGCCAGTGACCTGCCGCTGCTCGATGGCCGCTGGGGCGATGACCTGTTCAACCCGGAAACCCTGAAGCAGCTCGGTGTGCGAGTCGGCGGCGGTATCGCGGCTGGCGCGGCGGCCGGGGCCGGCGTCGATCTGCTGGTGGGTGGCCTGACCCTCGGCGCGGCGGCACTGGCCGGAGCGATTGCCGGCGGTGCCCTGCAAACCGCGCGCAGTTACGGCAGCCGCCTGCTGGGCAAGATCAAGGGCCAGCGAGAACTGACCGTCGACGACAGCGTGTTGCGGCTGTTGGCCTTGCGCCAGCGGCAATTGCTGCAAGCCCTGAACCAGCGCGGGCATGCGGCGATGGACAGCATTCAGGTTGCCACGCCGCAGGACAAAACCTGGCGCGAAGGCAAACTGCCGGAAGCGCTGAACAAGGCGCGGGCCCATCCGCAGTGGTCATCGCTCAATCCTCATTCGAAGCTGAATCAGGCGGAGCGGCAGGAGCAGGTTGAGGTGTTGGCGCAGCAGCTTTAGCCCATGATCGTCAGCGCCAGTCCAGTTTCAGAAACTCTTTGGCCAATGCCTTCACGCGGCTACGATCCGTCCTGTTTGCTCGCCCGTCGTTGTCCACATCCGAGCTCAATATCAACTCGAAAAACCCGTCGTTATCCAGATCACGGGCCGCTGCCTTGTAGGTAATCGTCGGTCCTTCATGAAAATGCATCCGTACCGTTTCTGGCGAGCCGTCGGCACTGGGGTTTTCCGAGAAGATCCGCAAATGCCGCTCCTCGCCTTCACCCGCGTTGTACCAGGCGCATTTCAAGTACGTCTTGCCGAAAGACTTGAGCCGTTGACGATCCGCATCCGTCGCCTCGCGCTGCAACTGATCATCTTCAAAAAACTGGAAACCGACGGTATCCGCCGAGCCCTTCCCGCTCCGGTCCTGTGCGATCACTTTCAAAAAATGCATCCGTGCATTCCTTTGCAAAAAGGCCAGATTGATTCTTTGACGCGCATTGATCCATAAACCGATTCCCTATCGTTTGTCGGACAACTCAGCCCAGAGCGCGGGACAACAGACCCACGGCCGTGCGCTTCAAGGCCTTGAGGTCCTTCAACTGCCTCCCAATAAAGTGGCCACGTTACGTTCGGCCATCGCCGGCCCGACGCTCATGCCGACACCGGAGTGCATCAGCGCCACGCTCACACCCGGCATCGGACGCAGAAAAGAAAACGGGCCGGGGCCGCGTGAACCGTAAACACCCTGCCAGCGCTCGACCACCTGCACTTTGCAGCCCAACGTCTGCTCGGCCAGTTCGAGCATCCAGTCGTCCACCTGTTCGGCATTGAACGGTGATGGATCGCTGCCGTAATGGTGGGAGTCGCCGATGATCAACTCACCGTAAGGCGTCGGGCTGATCAGCAGGTGAATGCCGTTTTCGTGCAGATGGGGTGCCTCGCGCAGAATCTGCGCCTGTACCGCCGCGGCTTCCGGCAGGTCGGCGAAGGCGCCGTAGTGCACGCAACTCAGACCGGTGAGCAGCGCGTGTTGCAGGTTGAGGTTGATCTGCGGCCGGGCGCGGAGCATTTGCAGGCGGCAGACTTGCGGCTTGAGTTCGGCAATCGGCTCGGCCAGCAGCGTTTGATAATCGTGGCCAGAGCAGACGATGATCTGCCCCGCGCTGAAGGTGCCGGCAGTGCTGTACAAGCGGCCCGGCTCGATGTCGCGCACCAGGGTGGAAAAGTGAAACTCGACGCCCAACTCACGGTGCAGGTAGTCGATCAACGCCGGAATCGCCTCGCGGGAATACAGCTGTTGGTCATCCATGCCGTGCAACGCGGCGCGGTGATGGCTGAATTGACCGCCGTATAAATCCCGCAATGGGTTGCCGCGCAACAGCTCGACACGGTAACCGTGCTCCACGGCACGCCCAGCGCAGAAGGCTTCCAGCAAATGTTCTTCGGCTTCAGTGCGGGCGAACAGGTATGAGCCGTTGCGCTTGAGTTGCAGACCGGCCAGTTGCGCCCATTGGCCCCAGATGTCGCGGCTGGCCCTGGCCAGTTCGAGCATCGGTCCCGGTGGCTGGCCGGTGACCAGTGCCTGGCCGAAATTGCGCACCGAAGCGCCCAACGGTGTGGCGCTGCGTTCGAAGACTTTGACCTTGAGGCCGCGTCTGGCGGCGGCATAGGCGTGGGACAGGCCGAGGATGCCGGCGCCTACGATCAGCATGTCGTTGTGGTGTGTCATTAAGAGATGTCCTGAATTCGAAGCCGCCTTCGCGAGCAAGCCCGCTCCCACAGGGTCCGTGGCGTTCACAAAACCTGTGGGAGCGAGCCTGCTCGCGATGAGGCCTTGTCAGCCGACGAAGATTACTTGGCAGCCACTTTCTCGGACTTGCCGTCATAGCGTTTGCGCCATTCGCTGAGGATCTCGTCGCGATTCTTCGAGGCCCAGGCAAAGTCGTTCTTGATCAGGCGCTGCTCATAGTCCGCCGGCAATTCGGTCTGTGGCTTGGCGATACCCGGTTGTGCGAGCACCGCGAAGTTCTCTTTATAAAGCTCCATCGCCGCCGGGCTCGCAGAGAAGTCAGCGAGTTTTTTCGCCGCCTCTTCATGCGTGGTGCCTTTGATCACGGCGGTCGCTTCGATTTCCCAGCCCAAACCTTCCTTCGGCAGGATGATGTCCAGCGGCGCACCCTGGCGTTTCAACTGAACGGCCGGGTATTCGAAGGAAATACCGATCGGGAACTCACCAGCCGCCGCGAGTTTGCACGGCTTGGAACCGGAGTGAACGTACTGGCCGATGTTCTGGTGCAGGTCGTCCATGTACTGCCAGCCCTGCTTCTCGCCGAAGGTTTGCAGCCAGGCGCTGACGTCGAGGAAACCGGTGCCGGACGAGGCCGGGTTGGGCATGACGATCTTGCCTTTGTACTCAGGCTTGGTCAGGTCCTGCCAGCTCACGGGTTTGCTCAGCCCCTGCTTTTCGGCTTCAACAGTGTTGAAGCAAATGGTTGCCGCCCACACATCCATGCCGACCCAGGCCGGTGGGTTGGCGGCGTCGCGGTAGTTGCCGCCGATCTTGCCCAGGTCCTTCGGCGCGTAGCTTTGCAGCATGCCTTGCTGATCGAGGATCGCCAGGCTCGATGCCGCCAGGCCCCACACTGCGTCGGCTTGCGGACGGGCTTTTTCGGCCAGCAGTTTGGCAGTGATGATGCCAGTGGAGTCGCGTACCCACTTGATCTCGACGTCCGGGTTGGCCTTTTCGAAAGCCTCTTTGTAGGTTTTCAGTTGTTCGGCTTCGAGGGCGGTGTACACCGTCAACTCGGTTTTCGCCGCGTAAGCGTTCAGGCTGAAAGCGGTGAGGACAGCAGCGGCCAGGGCCAAGGGCTTGAACATGGTGCAATTCCTGTATGAGTTGAAGGTGTGAATCAAAGACCGGGCGCGGTCTGCCGCCAGGCCTGGGAGCGGCGTAACAAACCGCGCGAGGCCCAGGCCAGCAGCAGGGACACGCCCGCCGAGGTGAACAGAATCAGGGTCGACATCGCCGCCGCGCCGCCGACGTTGCCGGCGTCGTCCATGTTCAGCACCGCCACCGCCGCAAGGATGGTGTCGGGGCTGTAGAGGAAGATTGCCGCCGAAACGGTGGTCATGGCCGAGACGAACAGATAGCGCACGATGTCCAGCAGCGCCGGCAGGCAAATCGGCACGGTGACCCGCAGGTAATGCCGGTACAGCGGCGCCTTGAGCGACAGAGCGGCGGCTTCAAACTCGGCGTCGAGCTGGCGCAGCGCGGTGGTCGCGGTCATTTGCGCAGTGGTCAAATAGTGAGCAATGGTGCAGACCACCAGCAGCGTCATGCTGCCGTAGAGCACATGCAGCGGATTGCCGCTGAGGTTGAAGAAGAAGACGTAACCCAGGCCCAGCACCAGACCCGGCACCGCCATCGGTATGAAACTGAGCATGCGCAGGGTCAGATTCAGCCCGCGCTGGCCACGGGTTTTCTCCATCAGGTAGGCGCCGGTGAAGATCAGCACGCTGCCGATCAACGCCGTGCACAACGCCATCTTCACGCTGTTGCCGTAGGCCAGCCAGCCACCGCCCGCGGTGTCGTTGAACTGGTAATGGTTGAGCGACAGCGACAGGTTGTACGGCCAGAACTTCACCAGCGACGAGTACACCGCCATGCCGAACACCAGCAGCAACACCGCGCAGATCAGCAGCACGATGGCCAGATAACAACCGTCGCGCAGCCTCGACGGCATTGGCTGAAAGACTTGCGCCCGACCACTCATGCAATCGCCATGACGCCGACGCAGCCAGGCGTCGACACCAAAGCTGAACAGCGCCGGCAGCAGCAGAACCATGCCGATCAGTGCGCCGCGACCGAATTGTTGCTGGCCGACCACCGCTTTGTAGGCTTCCAGCGCCAGCACTTGATAGTCTCCACCGACCACCACGGGCACACCGAAGTCGGTGATGGTCAGGGTGAACACCAGACAGAACGCCGCGAACACCGCCTGACGGGTCGCCGGCCAAGTGATGCTGCGAAAGGCTTTCGCCGGGCTCGCGCCCATGCTGGAGGCGGCATCGAACAGTCGCGCATCCGCCAGGGACAGCGCCGACAGCAAAATCATCAAGGCGTGCGGGAAGGTGTAGATGACCTCGCCGAGCACAATGCCCCAGAAACCGTAGATATTGTCCGAGAACAGACCGCGCAACAGGCCCTGATTGCCGAACAGATAAACCAGCGCAATCCCCGGCAACATCGACGGCGCCATCAACGGCAGCAATGACATGCCGCGCCAGATGCCTTTGCCGGGAATCAACGTGCGTTGCAGGGCGTAGGCAAACAGGTAGGCCAACGGTACGACAATCGCCGCCACGCTGAGGGAAACCTTCAGGCTATTGCCCAGCAACCAATGGAAATTCGCGCTGGTCAGCAGTTCTCGGGCAGCCACCAGACCACCGCCCTGCCCGGCCTGCGAACTGAACCCGCGCCAGAAGATCGCCAGCAATGGCATCAACACCGCGACACCGAGCAACACCAGCAACAGCACCTTGCCGCCGACCACGAACAGCCGATCGCCAATCTCCGCGCGCAAGGTCTGCCGAACCTGCTTATGCGGTATCGGCAGCGCGAGGTTTGCGCTCATCAGGCGAACACCTGCAGGCTGCGCGGCGGCAAGGCGACCATGATTTGCCGGGCGCCGAGACGCGGCATGGCTTCCGGCGCCAGTTCGGCCAGCAATGCATGACCCGGCAGTTGATCGAGTTCGAAACTCATGCGGCAACGGTTGCCGAGGAACGTGATTTCGCGAACCTTGGCCGGGAACAGGTTTTCTTCATGCACCAGCGGGTTGACGTTGATCGCCTCGGGGCGGCAGAACAAACGGCCCGAGACGGTCAGGGCGCTGCCTTCGGCCAGGCGCATGTGCATCCCGCCGACCTGGGCATGACTGTCGCTGCTACGGCGAAACGGCAGCCAGTTGCCCTGACCGACGAACTCCGCCACAAACGGCGTGGCCGGGCGGTCGTAGATGTCCTGCGGCGTGGCGTACTGCTCGACCCTGCCGTTGTTCATCACGGCGATGCGGTCGGCCATCAACATGGCTTCGTCCTGATTGTGGGTGACCATCAGGGTGGTGATGCCGAGATTGCGCTGCAATTGGCGCAGTTCGGTGCACAGATGCTCGCGGACCCGGGCGTCGAGCGCCGACATCGGTTCGTCCAGCAGCAACAAGGAAGGGGCCGGCGCCAGAGCCCGGGCCAGCGCTACGCGTTGCTGCTGACCACCGGACAACTGGCCGGGGTATTTTTTCTCGCTGCCGATCAGGCCGACCAGTTCCAGCATCTGACCGACGCGCTGGCGCACTTCATCGCGACCGCTGCTAGAGAGGCCGTAGGCGATGTTCGCTTCGACGGTGAGATTGGGAAACAGCGCGTAGGACTGGAAGAGAATGCCGTAGTCCCGGGCTTGAGGCGGCAGGTGGGAAACGTCGCGATCGCCAAGGTACAACTCGCCGCTGTCTTGTTTCTCAAGGCCGGCGATGCAGCGCAGCAAGGTGGTCTTGCCACAACCCGACGGCCCCAGCAGACACACCAGTTCACCGGCTGCCACGTCGAGGGAAACGTTATCCAGCGCGGTGAACGCGCCGAAGCGCTTCTGCACGCCGCGCACTTTCATCGGCGCACCGGGGTTGGTCAGGGCAGTTGCGATCGAGTGGTTCATGGACAGGCCTCATCAAGCAGATGAGGGCCATCCTAGGTTTGCAATGCGTCCGTCATGTGGCAGCAAGGCAAAAACGGCCGATAGTGGTATTAGAGGATTTTGGTTGGATACAGCGGCGACCGGACGGACGCCTTCGCGAGCAAGCCCGCTCCCACATTAGATCTTCGGTGAACATTGATTTTGTGTCAGGCGCGATCCAGTGTGGGAGCGGGCTTGCTCGCGAAGGGGCCCTCACATACACCACAACTCTTAAACCGGGGCCATTTCCTGCGCCAACCCTAGAAACGCCGCCGGCAGCCGCGCGCCTTTTCGCTCCTTGAGGCAGTACAGGTACTCGAGAATCTGCGGCGCATTTTCGAGGGTCAGCACCCGCAATTGCGGATCGTGCGGCACTTCCTGGCGGGCGATGATGCTGATACCGATGTTGCGCAACACCGCCTCACGAATCGACTCGCGGCTACCAATCTCCAGCAACGGCCCGAAACTTACCCCGGTGCCGGCCAGCAACTCTTCGGTCAAGCGCCGGGTGGTCGAGCCCGACTCGCGCATCAACAAGGTGTGCCCCGCCAGCGCACTGAGCGGCACATGGTCATGCACCGCCAGCGGATGATTACGATGCACCGCCAACACCAGCGGATCACTGCCCAGTACCCGGCGGATCAGCCGCGCATCGTCGAGCAACTGCGAGGACGCGGCGACATCGACCCGGTACTCCTCCAGCGCTTCGAGCACCTGCTGGGAATTGCCGATTTCCACCGACACCTCCACCTGCGGCAAGCGCTCGCGAAAGGTCTTCACCAGATCGAGGATGTAGTACGGCGCCGTGGCGGCGATGCGCAACGTGCCCTGGACCTGACCGCTGTTACGCAGGAAGAACTCGATATCGGCTTCCTGCTGCAGCAGTGCCTTGACCATCGGCAACAACCGCGCGCCTTCGTCGCTGACGCTGAGGCGGCGACCGCCACGGTAGAACAGCTCCACCGAATACTGGCTTTCCAGGTGCCGGATCTGGGTCGTCACCGTCGGTTGGCTCAGGCCGAGCTTTTTCGCCGCCAGGGTAATGCTGCCCAGCCGGGCCACCATGTAAAACGCCTTCAGCTCGGCACTCAGCACACCCGTTCCTCATCGTCTATTTGCGCAACAGGCGCAAACCGTTGAAAACCACCAACAGGCTCACGCCCATGTCGGCGAACACCGCCATCCACATGGTGGCGAGCCCGGCGAAGGTTACCCCAAGAAAGATCGCTTTGATGACCAATGCCAGGGCAATGTTCTGTTTGAGGATATTGGAGGTCTGCCGCGACAAGCTGATGAAGGCCGGGATCTTGCGCAGATCGTCGTCCATCAGGGCGACATCGGCGGTTTCGATGGCGGTGTCGGTCCCGGCGGCCGCCATGGCGAAACCGACCTCGGCCCGCGCCAGTGCGGGGGCGTCGTTGATGCCGTCGCCGACCATTCCCACGCGATAGCCCTGGGCATACAACGTTTCGATGGCCTGCAGCTTCTCGCTCGGTAACAGATCGCCTTGCGCCTGATCGATGCCCACATGGGCGGCGATGACCTCGGCGGTGTGAACGTTGTCACCGGTCAGCATCAGGGTTTTGATGCCCAGTTCATGCAATTGCTGGATCGCTTCGCGACTGGTCGCTTTCACGGTGTCCGCGACGGCAAACAAGGCCAGCGGACCCGACTTGTCGAGCAATAGCACCACCGACTTGCCCTGTTTCTCCAGCGCAAACAGCTGCTCTTCCAGCGCTGGCGAACACAGGCCCAGATCTTCCACCAGGCGGTGATTACCCAAATGGTAGAGCTCACCGTTGATCTCACCGCGCACGCCCCGTCCCGCCAGGGCGTGAAAGTTATCCACAGTCAGCGGCGCAGTTGGGTTATCCACAACGGCATCCATAGCCGCGTTAGCGATGGCCAGCGACACCGGGTGATCCGAGCGACCCGCCAGTGCCGCCGCAATGGCCGGAGCTGTTTGATCGGCGGTCGGGTCGAGGGACAAATAGTCGGTCTGCACCGGTTTGCCGTGAGTGAGGGTGCCGGTCTTGTCGAAGGCCAGGTAGTCGAGTTTGTAGCCGTGCTCCAGATAAACGCCGCCCTTGACCAGAATCCCTTTGCGCGCCGCCGCCGCAAGGCCACTGACGATGGTCACCGGAGTGGAAATCACTAAGGCGCATGGGCAGGCGACCACCAGCAACACCAGCGCCCGGTAAATCCAGTCGAACCACAACGCGTCCATGAACAGCGGCGGGATCACCGCCACGGCCAGGGCCAGGATGAACACCGCCGGTGTGTAGATTTTTGAAAAGCTGTCGACGAAGCGCTGGGTCGGCGCCCGTGCCCCTTGAGCCTGTTCGACGGCGTGGATGATCCGCGCCAGGGTCGAGTGGTCGGCCGCTGCGGTCACGGTGTATTCCAGCGAACCGGACTGGTTGATGGTGCCGGCGAACACCTTGTCACCGATGGTTTTCTCCACCGGCAGGCTTTCACCGGTAATCGGCGCCTGGTTGATGGTCGAGCTGCCGGACAGCACTTCGCCGTCCAGACCGATCCGCTCGCCGGGACGCACCCGCACCCGTGCGCCCAGTTCGATGCTTTTCACCGGTTGTGCGACCCAACTGCCGTCGGCCTGCTGCACCGTGGCTTGCTCGGGCGCCATCTGCATCAGTCCGCCGATGGCGTTGCGCGCCCGGTCCAGGGACCTGGCTTCAATCAACTCGGCCACGGTGAACAGGAACATTACCATCGCCGCTTCCGGCCATTGACCGATCAGGATCGCACCGGTCACCGCGATGCTCATCAGCGCGTTGATGTTCAGGTTGAAGTTTTTCAGGGCGATCCAGCCCTTTTTATAGGTACCCAGGCCGCCACTGAGGATTGAGATCAGCGCAATCACCGCCACCACCCAAGTGGGCGCCGCGTTAGTGAAGTGGATCACTTCAGCCGCCAACGCACCAACGCCGGACAGCGCCAATGGCCACCAAGGTTTTTTCTCTGGCACAGGTATTGGCGCTTCGACGCCTTGTTCCAGTGGCTCAGCGTGCATGCCGAGGGATTTGATCGCCTCGATGATCGGCGCGGTGCCTGGCAGGTCATGGGTCACGCCCAACACCCGGTTGATCAGGTTGAACTCCAGTTGCTGCACGCCCGCAAGCTTGCCGAGTTTGTTCTGGATCAGCGTCTGCTCGGTCGGGCAGTCCATGGCCTCGATGCGGAAGCTGCTCAGCCGCGCGCCGACGGTCGGTGTCTCGCTCAACTTGATCAGCGATGGCGCCGCGGCTTTGGAGGAACAGCAGGAATCGCCGTGGCCGCCATGGTCATGCTTGTGGCTGTGATCGTGATCAGCCTCGGGTTTGTGGATGTGAAGAGAATCGCTCATTGGTCGCGTCCATGAAGGTGCCTGTTGCCAAGTAAAGACCCTGTAGCCACTATAGGGTCAAGCACCCTTTTGGAGATTGACGCGATGAAAATAGGAGAACTGGCGAAACTCACCGACTGCGCCGTGGAAACCATCCGCTACTACGAGCGCGAAAACCTGCTGCCGGAACCGGCCCGCAGCGACGGCAATTATCGCGTCTACACCCAGGCCCACGCCGAACGCCTGACCTTCATCCGCAATTGCCGCACCCTCGACATGACGCTCGAGGAAATCCGCAGCCTGCTGGCCCTGCGCGACAGCCCGCAGGATCAATGCGAAAACGTCAACGCGTTGATCGACGAGCATATCCACCATGTGAAGGCTCGAATCGACGGCTTGCAGGCCTTGCAGACACAACTGCTCGACCTGCGCCAACGCTGCAGCGAAGGGCCGGATATCGATCAGTGCGGGATTTTGCAGCGGCTGGAGGTCAGCGGTGGGGTGGTGGCGACGGAGGTTGAGCATTCCCATGTCGGCCGAAGCCACGGCCACTAAAAACACCAAAGAAACAATGTGGGAGCGGGCTTGCTCGCGAAAGCGGTGTATCAGGCAACATTACTGTCGACTGATACTCCCTCTTCGCGAGCAAGCCCGCTCCCACATTTGGTCGGCGTTAAGGCTTAAACCGCCATCGGCGCGGTCATCGGCGCGTGGTGCTCGTAGCCTTCGAGCGAGAAATCACTTGGCTCGATCAGCTCCAGCCACTCCGGCTGGTACACACCGGTCTTGGCGAACTCTGGCACGCGATCGGAGATCTTCAGCTTCGGCATGGCGAATGGCTCGCGCTTGAGCTGTTCGTTGAGCATGTCCAGGTGGTTTTCGTAAACGTGGGCATCGCCGATGAAATAGGTGAACCAGCGCGGCGTGTAACCGGTCAGGCGACCGATCAGGCTCAGCAGCGCGGCACCTTCGGTGAGGTTGAACGGCGTGCCCAGGCCCAGGTCGTTGGAGCGGATGTAGAGGGTCAAAGAGATCTCTTTGGTCTCGACATTCGGGTGGAACTGGTACAGCAAGTGGCACGGCGGCAGGGCCATCTCATCGAGCTGCGCAACGTTCCAGCCGTGGAACAGAATGCGACGGCTGCCCGGGTCCTTGATGATGGTGTCGACGCACTGGCGGATCTGGTCGATCGCCTTGTACAACACCACATACGCCTGGCCATCTTCCTCGCCTTCGGCGATCTGCCGATAACCCTGACTCAGGGTCTGCTCGATGGCGGCCTGATTGCTGACCGGGATCTGCTTGTACGCCGGCCATTTGCGCCATTGCACACCGTAGATCTCGCCGAGGTCGTCTTCACCCTGACGGAACGGGTTGGCCAGCCACTGGGCGTTTTCGTTGGCGTTCTGGTCCCAGACCTTGCAACCCAGCGCACGAAATTCAGCGGCATTATTCACCCCGCGCAGAAAACCACACATCTCGCCGATGGCCGACTTGAAAGCCATCTTGCGGGTGGTGATCGCCGGGAAACCTTCCTGCAGATCAAAACGCAGCATCGCGCCCGGAAAGCTGATGGTGTTCACGCCGGTACGGTTGGCCTGTTTGGTGCCGTTCTTGATGACGTGGGCGACCAGTTCGAGATATTGCTTCATGAATTACCTGTGTCCTTGAACCCGGAGCTGTCGCCCCGGGGTTCGAATTTTTTGCGCCTGCTGCTTATACAGCCGCTGCGGGGGCCGCCGGGGCGCGTCGATAAGCCAGCCAGATCAGGAACAGACCGCCGACGATCATCGGTACGCACAGTACCTGACCCATGGTCAGCCAGTTCCACGCCAGGTAGCCCAGCTGCGCATCCGGCACACGGACGAACTCGACGATGAAACGGAAAATGCCATAGAACAGCGCGAACATCCCGGACACCGCCATGGTCGGCCGCGGTTTGCGCGAGAACAGCCAGAGGATCAGGAACAACGCCACACCTTCCAGCGCAAACTGGTACAGCTGCGACGGGTGACGCGGCAACTGCGCCGGATCGCTGAACGGCGGGAAGATCATCGCCCACGGCACGTCGGTCGGCTTGCCCCACAATTCGGCGTTGATGAAGTTACCGATGCGCCCGGCACCCAGGCCGATCGGCACCATCGGCGCGACGAAGTCCATCAGCTGGAAGAATGACTTGTTGTTCTTTTTACCGAACCACAATGCCGCCAGCATCACACCGATAAACCCGCCGTGGAACGACATGCCGCCCTTCCACACTTCGAAAATCAGCATCGGGTTGGCCAGGTAAGCGCTCAGATCATAAAACAGCACATAACCCAGGCGACCACCGACGATGACCCCCATCGACATCCAGAACACCATGTCGGAGAGTTTCTCCTTGGTCCAGGTCGGGTCGAAGCGGTTCAGCCGACGGGATGCCAGCAGCCACGCGCCGCCGATGCCGATCAGGTACATCAGGCCGTACCAGTGGATTTTCAGCGGACCGATGGCCAGGGCCACCGGGTCGATCTGCGGGTAAGGCAGCATTGCGACTCCTCGTTAGAGTTGAAACCTTCAAAATTCCCGGGCGACGCTGTCACGCCAGGATTAAGCCAGGATTGCGTTACGCGTCAGAGCAGGAAGTTCAAGCCGACGCAAAACAGCAAAGCGGCAAAGCGGCAAACAGTCTTTTCAGCAAGCGCGGCGACAGCCTGTGGGCCAGTCGTGCACCGAGGCGGGCGAAGACCATGCTGGTCAGGGCAATCCCCAGCAGCGCCGGCAAATAAACAAAACCGAGACTATGGGCCGGCAGCAGTGGATCGTGCCAGCCCAGAATCATGAAACTTAATGCACTTGCCAAAGCGATGGGCAGGCCACAGGCCGACGACGTAGCCACCGCTTGCTGCATCGGCACGCTACGCCAGGTCAGGAACGGCACGGTCAACGAGCCGCCGCCGATCCCGAAAATCGCCGAGGCCCAGCCAATGACGCTGCCGGCCACGGTCAGACCGACTTTACCGGGTACTGTACGGCTGGCTTTGGGTTTGAAGTCCAAAGCGAGCTGAACGGCGATGATCAACGCGAATACGCCGATGATCTTCTGCAAATTCGGCCCGGAGATCGCTTCGGCGGTCAGCGCGCCGAAACCGGCACCGATCAGAATGCCGAGGGTCATCCAGGCAAAAATCGGCCAACGCACGGCGCCGCGGCGATGATGTTCGCGAACCGCGTTGACCGACGTAAAGATGATCGTTGCCAGCGATGTGCCGACGGCCAGGTGCGTCAGGATCGACGGATCAAATCCCTGCAAGGTGAAGCTGAACACCAGCACCGGGACGATGATGATCCCGCCGCCTACCCCAAACAGCCCGGCCAGCACGCCCGCACAGGCGCCCAGCGCCAGATAGAGCAAAAATTCCATGGCCACGTCCCCAAGCATCCCGAAACAGGAGCGGCATGGTAACGGATGCATGGCCGTGGGCTCCACTGCGAATGGCGATGGATCGATGAGCGATGTCTGCGTAGAGTGAGCAAAAAACACACAAGGACCACCTTATGTGCCTGATTGTCTTTGCCTGGCGGCCGGGTCATGCCCAGCCGTTGATCGTGGCGGCCAACCGCGACGAATTCTATGCCCGGCCCAGCCTGCCCCTGGCGCAATGGCCGCACGCCCCGCACGTCTACGCCGGGCGTGATCTGGAGGCCGGCGGGACGTGGCTCGGTGTCGGCGCCCACGGGCGTTTCGCCGCACTGACCAACATCCGTGATCCCCTTCAGCCGCCGGCCGCCAGGTCGCGAGGCGAACTGGTGGCGCAATTCCTCAACGGGGAAACACCGGTTGAAGACTATTTAAACGACGTTATCGGACGTTCGGCTGAATATGCCGGATTTAATCTGTTGATTGGCAATGCCAACGAGCTCTGGCACTTCAATGCCCGGGAAACCACGGCAGTCAGGCTCGAGCCTGGGGTTTACGGGTTATCGAACGCGGGGCTGGATACACCGTGGCCAAAAGTGCTCAAGGCCAAGGCAGCATTGAGCGAAGTACTGGATGATCCGCAGCCACAGGCGCTACTGGCCTTGCTCAGCGATCCGCAGACGGCACCGCTTGCCGAGCTGCCGGACACTGGCGTGGGGCAAGCTACCGAGACGTTGTTGTCGAGCGTGTTCATCAAGAGCCAGGCTTATGGGACACGGGCGAGCACGGCGTTGATTGTTCAAGCGGATGGGATGCGGCATATGGTCGAACGGAGTTTCGGGCCGTATGGGGGGCATTTGGGGGAAGTGGAAGTCAGGATTTAATTTTGTGCTGCCTGGACTGGCCCCGGGCAAGCCAGCTCCCACAGGTTTTGGTGTTGATCACAAATCAGTGAATCGACCCAAATTCCTGTGGGAGCTGGCTTGCCTGCGATGAGGCCATCAGCCTTTTAAAGGGTCTTGACCGAAGCCGGATTGATCATCCGCGCCAACCCAAGGTTCTTCAGCGCCAATTGCAGCGAGCTGTGGATAACTTGCGGGTTGTCGATGGTCATCAGCTCCGCCAGCAGTTCCTTGGCCTTGCTCAGGTTGATCTGACGCAGCATCCACTTCACTTTCGGCAAGTTGGTGGCGTTCATCGACAGGCTGTCGAAGCCCATCGCCATCAACAGCACCGCCGCCGCCGGATCACCGGCCATTTCGCCGCAGATACTCACCGGCTTGCCTTCGGCATGGGCGTCGCGCACCACGCTCTGCAAGGCTTGCAGCACCGCCGGGTGCAGGTAGTCGTAAAGGTCGGCCACCCGTGGGTTGTTTCGGTCCACGGCCAGCAGGTACTGGGTCAGGTCGTTGGAGCCGACCGACAGGAAGTCCACCTGCCGTGCCAGTTCCTTGGTCTGATACACCGCTGCCGGAATTTCGATCATCACACCCACCGGCGGCATCGGCACGTCGGTGCCTTCGTCGCGTACTTCACCCCAGGCCCGGTGGATCAGGTGCAAGGCTTCTTCCAGTTCATGGGTGCCCGAGATCATCGGCAACAGAATCCGCAGGTTGTTCAGGCCTTCACTGGCCTTGAGCATGGCGCGGGTCTGCACCAGGAAGATTTCCGGGTGGTCGAGGGTCACGCGAATGCCGCGCCAGCCGAGGAACGGGTTGTCTTCCTTGATCGGGAAGTACGACAGCGCCTTGTCACCGCCAATGTCCAGGCTGCGCATGGTCACCGGTTGCGGATGGAACGCAGCGAGTTGCTCGCGATAGATCGCCAGTTGTTCCTTTTCGCTCGGGAAGCGCTGGTTGATCATGAACGGCACTTCGGTGCGGTACAGGCCCACGCCCTCGGCACCACGCTTCTGCGCCCGTGCCACGTCCGCCAGCAGGCCGGTGTTGACCCACAGCGGCATGCGGTGGCCATCGACCGTTACGCACGGCAGGTCGCGCAATGCATCCAGCCCGAGGGCCAGTTGTTTCTCTTCCTCGACCACGTCGGCGAACTGCTTGCGCAGCACGTCGCTCGGGTTGGTGTAGACCTCGCCGTGGTAGCCGTCGACGATCATCTGGATGCCGTCGACCTTGGAGTACGGCAGGTCGACCAGGCCCATCACCGTCGGAATACCCATGGCACGCGCCAGGATCGCCACGTGGGAGTTACCCGAACCAAGTACCGACACCAGACCGACCAGCTTGCCTTCCGGCACCTCGCCGAGCATCGCCGGCGTCAGTTCTTCGCTGACCAGAATGGTGTTGTCGGGATAGACCAGCGTCTGCTGCCGCTCTTCCTGCAAGTAGGCCAGCAAGCGGCGGCCCAGGTCTTTGACGTCCGAGGCACGCTCGCGCAGGTAGGCGTCGTCCATCAATTCGAAACGGTTGACGTGATCGGTGACCACCTGACGCAACGCGCCCTGGGCCCACTGACCGGTCTTGATCACCGTGGTGACTTCGCTGCCGAGCGAGGCATCGTCGAGCATCATCAGGTAGACGTCGAACAGCGCCCGCTCTTCAGGCCGCAGCTGGGTCGCCAGCTTGGCGGACAAGGCGCGCATGTCGGCGCGCACGCCTTCGATGGCGGTCTTGAACAGTGCAAGCTCTGCATCAATGTCGGTGATGGTCTTGTCCGGCACCACGTCCAGGTCGGCCGGTGGCAGCATGACGACCGCGGTACCGACCGCCGCGCCCGGCGAACCCGGTACGCCGACGAACTTTGCTTCCTGAATGCCTTTGCCCTGACGACCCAGGCCACGGATCGAACCGGTGGCCTCGGCATGGGCGATAACGCCGGCGAGCTGCGCGCTCATGGTCACGAGGAAGGCTTCTTCTCCTTCATCGAACTGGCGACGTTCCTTCTGCTGGATGACCAGCACGCCGACGACGCGACGGTGGTGGATAATCGGCGCACCGAGGAACGAGGCGTAGCGTTCTTCACCGGTCTCGGCGAAGTATCGGTAGCGCGGATGATCCGCGGCATTTTCGAGGTTAAGGGGTTCTTCGCGCGTGCCGACCAGGCCGACCAGACCTTCATTGGGTGCCATGCTGACTTTACCGATCGAGCGCTTGTTCAAGCCCTCGGTGGCCATCAGCACGAAGCGGTTGGTCTCTGGATCAAGCAGGTAGACCGAGCAGACCTGGCTGCCCATGGCCTCTTTGACGCGCAATACAATAATCCCCAACGCCGCCTTGAGATCCTTGGCGGAGTTAACTTCCTGGACGATCTTGCGCAGCGTATTGAGCATGGCTCGGGGTCGAACTCCGTCGTCAGTCGCGCGCTAAAAGGCGCGGGGCAAGCTCTTTGAGAGCGCGTCGATACACCTCGCGCTTGAATGTCACCACCTGGCCCAACGGATACCAATAACTGACCCAGCGCCAGCCATCGAACTCCGGTTTACCGGTCAAATCCATCCGCACCCGCTGCTCGTTGGAGATCAGGCGCAGGAGAAACCATTTCTGCTTCTGGCCGATGCACAGCGGTTGGCTGTGCGTCCTGACCAGACGTTGCGGCAAACGATAACGCAACCAGCCCCGGGTGCAGGCGAGAATTTCAACATCTTCGCGCTCCAGGCCCACTTCTTCGTTCAACTCGCGGTACAAGGCGTCTTCCGGCGTCTCCTGGGGGTTGATCCCGCCCTGTGGAAACTGCCAGGCATCTTGATTGATACGGCGAGCCCATAGCACCTGGCCAGCATCATTCGTCAGAATGATCCCGACATTGGGGCGGAAACCATCGGGGTCGATCACGGCAACAACCTCGCAAACGCATGTCGCCGCATTGTTCCACAAAGGTTGTGAAAGCAGCAACGAGCCGACCTACCTTATGTGCACTCTTGTGAAAAGTCCGTATTCTGGAGACCTTTCTACAGACTTTTCAGCGAGTAACTGCAATGCGGCTGGCTTTATTCGACTTGGACAACACGCTTCTGGGCGGTGACAGTGACCACGCCTGGGGCGATTATCTGTGCGAACGCGGTTTCCTCGACGCCGTCGCCTACAAGGCGCGCAACGACGAGTTCTATCAGGATTACCTGGCCGGCAAGCTGGATAACGACGCGTACCTGAACTTCTGCCTGGAAGTCCTCGGTCGCACCGAAATGGCTACGCTGGATCAATGGCACCTGGACTACATGCGCGACTGCATCGAACCGATCGTGCTGCCCAAGGGCCTCGAACTGTTGGCCCAACACCGTGAGGCCGGCGACAAGCTGGTGATCATCACCGCCACCAATCGCTTTGTGACCGGGCCGATTGCCACGCGCTTGGGCGTCGAGACCCTGATCGCCACCGAATGCGAAATGATCGACGGACGGTACAGCGGGCGCAGCACCGATGTCCCGTGCTTCCGTGAAGGCAAGGTGACCCGGTTGACTCGTTGGCTGGAAGAGACCGGCCACAGCCTGGAAAACAGCTATTTCTACAGCGACTCGATGAACGACTTGGCGTTGCTGGAGATAGTGAGCAACCCGATCGCTGTCGATCCGGATCCGAACCTGCGCGCCGAGGCCGAGAAACGTGGCTGGCCGGTGATTTCGTTGCGCAACTGAAACCGCTTTCGCGAGCAAGCCCGCTCCCACATTGGATCTTCAGCGAACGCAGATTTTATGTGCGACGCAGATCCAATGTGGGAGCGCGAAGGGGTCAACTCGGTCTAAAGCTTTAAACCGGCTTGGCCCCCATCAACCCCGCAATGGCGACAATGCAGACAAAACTGAACAGCGCCAACGCCAAGGTAAACTTCCCATTCCCCGCCGTCGGCGCCTTGCGCAGCCGATTGAGCCGCACCACCAGCCAGAACCAGCCCAGCACCGCCACGGTGTAGAGCACACTGGACGCCAGCAGCCAGGTCTGCCCCAACGGCCAGCCCACCAGATGCACCATCCACCAACCGGTGAATGGCATGCTCAGCAGCGCCAGGCCCATCAATAGCCAGATGAACACCTGCGGTCGTTGCAAGGTGCGCGCAGGCGCCGTCGCATCACCGTTACGGCGAGTACGCCAGACCCAGATTGCCAGCCCCAGCGCGCTGATCAACAGCAGCACCGTCGCCACGCCATGGGCGATTTTGAGGGCGGTTAACGTTTCCATTGTTCGATTTCCTTTTGGCCTTGCTCGTCAGCGTAGCCGCTCAGCCGAGAAACAGCTGATAAGCGGGGTTGTCGCTTTCGTCCCAGTACGGGTAGCCGATTTCTTCCAGCGCCGCCGGCACCAGATGACGCTCGTCGTGCGGCACTTGCAGGCCCGCGACCACTCGGCCATCCGCCGCGCCATGGTTACGATAGTGGAACATCGAAATGTTCCAGCGCCCGCCGAGCTTGTTGAGGAAGTTGAACAACGCACCCGGGCGCTCCGGAAACTCGAAGCGCAGCACCACTTCATCGACCACATGGACGGCACGCCCGCCGACCATGTGGCGGATGTGCAACTTGGCCAGTTCGTTGTCGGTCAGGTCGAGCACCGGGAAACCCTGCTCGGTGAGGCTGGCAAGCAGCGCGCTGCGCGGGTCGTTTTCCGGATGCGTCTGCACGCCGACAAAGATGTGCGCTTCGCTGCCAGTGTTATAGCGGTAGTTGAATTCGGTGATCTGGCGCTTGCCGATGGCCTCGCAGAACGCCTTGAAGCTGCCCGGCTTCTCGGGGATGGTCACGGCGATGATCGCTTCGCGGCCCTCGCCCAGTTCGGCGCGCTCGGCAACATGGCGCAGGCGGTCGAAGTTGACGTTGGCGCCGGAATCGATAGCCACGAAGGTGTGACCGGTGACGCCGTGTTGCTCGACATACTTTTTGATCCCGGCCACGCCCAAGGCGCCGGCAGGCTCGGTGATCGAGCGGGTATCGTCGTAGATATCCTTGATCGCCGCACAGATTTCATCGGTGCTGACGGTGATCACTTCATCAACGTAATCCTTGCAGATATCGAAAGTGTGCTGGCCGATCTGCGCCACGGCGACGCCATCGGCGAAGAGGCCCACGGTCGGCAGCACCACACGCTCGCCGGCCGCCATCGCGGCTTGCAGGCAATTGGAGTCATCCGGTTCGACGCCGATGATCTTGATATCCGGGCGCAGGTATTTCACGTACGCCGTGATCCCGGCGATCAGCCCGCCGCCGCCCACCGGAACGAAAATCGCATCCAGACGCCCCGGGTGCTGGCGCAGAATCTCCATGGCCACCGTGCCCTGCCCGGCAATGGTGTGGGGATCGTCGTAGGGGTGAATGTAGACGTAACCTTTTTCGTCGACCAGTTTCAGCGAGTAGGCCAGGGCTTCCGGGAACGAATCCCCGTGCAGCACCACTTTGCCGCCGCGCGAGCGCACGCCTTCGACCTTGATCTCCGGGGTGGTCTTGGGCATCACGATGGTCGCTTTCACGCCCAGGACCTTGGCCGCCAGGGCCAGGCCTTGCGCATGGTTGCCCGCCGAAGCAGTGACCACGCCGCGAGCACGCTCTTCGTCGCTCAGTTGCGTCAGCTTGTTGTAAGCGCCGCGAATCTTGAACGAGAACACCGGCTGCAAGTCTTCACGCTTGAGCCAGATTTCATTACCCAGCCGCTCGGAGAGCTGGCGGGCAATCTGCAATGGGGTTTCTACGGCAACGTCATAAACGCGCGAGGTGAGGATCTTTTTGACGTACTGTTCGAGCATCGGAAAGCATCACTGAGCGGATTGGGCAGGGTCAAGGAGTCTAACCCGGCTTTTGGGCGGGCGACCACACTAAACAGGTGGTTTCAGGGTAACCGGAAAAGATCGCAGCCTCTGGCAGCTCCAGGTGCGATCTTTTGACCCGCCAATCGGGCAATGACCTTCCCCATCGCGAGGCCTATAATGCCGGCCTTTCGTCTCTTCTTCGGCACCTCGGAGCCCGCATGACCCAGGATCAACTCAAACAGGCAGTGGCTCAAGCCGCCGTCGACTTCATCCTCCCGAAACTCGACGACAAGAGCATCGTCGGGGTCGGCACCGGCTCCACCGCCAACTGCTTCATCGACGCCCTGGCCAAGCACAAAGGCGCGTTTGATGGTGCAGTTGCCAGCTCCGAAGCCACCGCTGCGCGCCTCAAGGGCCACGGCATTCCGGTGTACGAACTCAATACCGTCAGCAATCTGGAGTTCTACGTCGACGGCGCCGACGAAAGCGACGAGCACCTGCACCTGATCAAGGGCGGTGGCGCGGCCCTGACCCGCGAGAAAATCGTCGCGGCCGTGGCCAAAACCTTCATCTGCATCGCCGACGCCAGCAAACTGGTGCCGGTCCTCGGTGCATTCCCTTTGCCGGTGGAAGTGATCCCGATGGCCCGCAGCCACGTGGCCCGCGAACTGGTGAAGCTCGGCGGCGACCCGGTTTACCGTGAAGGCGTGCTGACCGACAACGGCAACATCATCCTCGACGTGCACAACATGCAGATCACCAACCCGGTGGAGCTGGAAGCACAGATCAACGCCATCGTTGGCGTCGTCACCAATGGCTTGTTCGCGGCCCGTCCGGCCGACTTGCTGCTGCTGGGCACGAGTGAAGGCGTGAAGACCCTGCGCGCCCAGTAAGCGACTTCGCCCACACATGTGTGGGCGAATGTTTTGGGGGGCTGGTTAGTTTTGCGCTGGTTTTTTGAAGACGTAGAACAGGTTCGGCTCGCTCACCATGTACAGCGTGCCTGCTTCGTCCATGGCCACGCCTTCGGCACGGGGAATGGTTTTCTTCAGGCCGTTGAAACCACCGAGCAAGGTCATGAAACTGACTTGCTCACCCTTCTCGTCCAGTTCCAGCAACAAGTGAGAGTCGGCGGACAGCACCAGGGTGCGGCCGGTGCGCGGATCGATGGCCAGGGCTGACAGGTTGCGGACATCCAGTTCGTCGCTGGACAGTTTTTGCTTGTCACCCTTGAGGATCTGGCTGCCATCGCTTTTCCAGCTGAACAGCGCAGGTGGACGCTCTTCACCCAGCAGCAGTTGCTGGCGACGGGCATCCCAGACGACGGCTTCGAAGCCTTTATTCTGGTTTTTCGAGGGGCCAAGATCGTATTTCGGGAAATTGGCGATGTTCAGCTCGCGCGTATCGGCATCGACCTTGACGATCGAGAGCAGGTGTTCGCGCTCATCGGTAATCGCCAGCAAACCATTGCCCATTACCGTCACCCCTTCCGGGTTGCTCCAACCCACCAGCGGCATTTTGCGCAACACGTCGCCTTGCAACGTCAGCTCGACCAGGAACGGATTCTTGCCCATCACGGAGAACAGGGTTTTGGTCTGCGGATCGTAAGACACGTCCGATGCTTCGTCCTTCTCCATGCCCGGCAGCAGTTTGGCGTCGATCACCGCCCGATAGTCCGGCAGCCAGACACTCTCTTTGCGTTCGGCAGGGCTTTCGAAGCGCTCCTTCACCCAGAGCACACCGCGATCATCCCAATGCATCGCAAACGCAAGGCCATAAGCAGCGACCGCCACCAGTAAAAGCCAGGAATACCAACGCATGACAAAACGCGAGCGGCGGGCAGTTTTCAGCTTGGGCAGCGATTCGATGGCCATTCAGGGATGCGTTCCAGAAATTCAGGCTATGGGTAATAGCACATTGGGTCAGGCTCAGATGCCATAAGCCCCGGAATTATCCAGACAAAATGTGAAAAAAACGGGAAATGGCCGGATTGCCCTATGTGGGCAAACGCAGTTTGCAGGGAAGATCACAAAACCAATGTGGGAGCGGGCTTGCTCGCGAATGCGGTATGTCAGACAACATGAAGTCGACTGGCACACCGCATTCGCGAGCAAGCCCGCTCCCACAGGGTTTTGTGTTGAATCAGAGAACGCTGCTGGTAAAGCGGCTGACACCCGGCAATTCGAGTACCAGTTCATCACCGACATTCAGCGGACCAACGCCCACCGGCGTGCCGGTGAGGATCACATCCCCGGCCTGCAGCGAGAAGCAGCCGGCCATGTACTGGATCATCGGCACGATCGGATTGAGCATGTCCTTGCTGTTGCCATCCTGGCGGACTTCGCCGTTGATGGTCAGACGGATGCCGATGTCGGTCAGGTCGGCAAACGTGCTGCCGGCCACGAACGGCGCAATCACCGCCGCGCCGTCGAAGGACTTGGCGATTTCCCACGGTAGGCCCTTGGCTTTCAGCTCGGCCTGTTTGTCACGCAGGGTCAGGTCCAGGGCCGGGGCGAAGCCGGAGATCGCATCCAGCACTTCTTCACGGCTCGGCCTGGTCGACAATGGCTTGCCGATCAACACGGCGATTTCCGCTTCGTAGTGCACCGAACCACGTTCGGTCGGAATGCTGAAACCGCCTTCCAGCGGCACCACGCAACTGCCGGGCTTGATGAACAGCAGAGGTTCGGTGGGCACCGGGTTGTCCAGTTCCTTGGCGTGTTCGGCGTAGTTACGGCCGATGCACACCACTTTCCCCAGCGGGAAGTGAATACGCGTGCCGTCGACATACTGGTGCTGATAGCTCATTGACCGACTCCTGCTTCGTGCTCTTAAAGTTCGAAGAATCAAACAGCGAAAATCTTGCCCGGGTTCATGATCCCGTTCGGATCGAACACCGCCTTGACGGCTTTCATGTACTCGATCTCAACCGGCGAGCGACTGTAGGTCAAGTAATCACGCTTGGTCATGCCCACGCCATGTTCGGCGGAAATCGAACCGTTGTACTTCTCGACGGTTTCAAACACCCACTTGTTCACGGTAGCGCACTTGGCGAAGAACTCGTCCTTGCTCAGGTTATCCGGCTTGAGGATGTTCAAGTGCAGGTTGCCGTCGCCGATATGGCCGAACCAGACAATTTCGAAGTCCGGGTAGTGTTCACCGACGATCGCGTCGATTTCCTTCAGGAACGCCGGGACTTTCGACACAGTGACCGAAATGTCGTTTTTGTACGGCGTCCAGTGGGAGATAGTTTCGGAGATGTACTCGCGCAGCTTCCAGAGGTTCTGCAACTGGGTTTCGCTCTGGCTCATCACACCATCCAGCACCCAACCCTGCTCGACGCAATGTTCGAAGGTTTCCAGGGCGTGGTTGGCCACTTCATCGGTGGTCGCTTCGAATTCCAGCAGCGCATAGAACGGGCAGTCGGATTCGAACGGGGCCGGCACGTCGCCGCGCGCCATGACCTTGGCCAGGGCTTTATCGGAGAAGAATTCGAACGCCGTCAGGTCAAGCTTGCTCTGGAATGCATGCAACACCGGCATGATCGAATCGAAATCGGCGGTGCCGAGGACCATCGCGGTGAGGTTCTTCGGTGCACGATCAAGACGCATGGTGGCTTCGACGACAAAGCCCAGGGTGCCTTCGGCGCCGATGAACAGTTGACGCAGGTCGTAGCCGGTGGCGTTCTTGATCAGGTCTTTGTTCAGTTCCAGCAGATCGCCCTTGCCGGTGACGACTTTCATGCCGGCCACCCAGTTGCGGGTCATGCCGTAGCGAATGACCTTGATCCCGCCGGCATTGGTGCCGATATTGCCGCCAATCTGACTGGAACCTGCCGAAGCGAAGTCCACCGGGTAGTACAGACCGTGCTCTTCGGCCTTGTTCTGCAATTGTTCGGTGACCACGCCCGGCTGACAAACCGCCGTGCGATCGGTCAGGTTCACGTCGAGAATCTGGTTCATGTAGTCAAAGGACACGACCACTTCGCCATTGGCCGCCACTGCTGCGGCAGAAAGCCCGGTACGACCGCCGGACGGCACCAGGGCAACCTTGTGTTCATTGGCCCAACGGACAATGGCCTGGACCTGCTCGGTGGTCTTGGGAAACACAATGGCCGTCGGGGCCGGCGCGAAATGTTTGGTCCAATCCTTGCCGTAAGCGTTCAGGGAGTCGGCGTCGGTCAGCACCTTGCCAGGCTCAACCAGGGTCTTCAGCTCATCAATCAGCGCAGGATTGGTCATCGACAGAACTCTCGAACAATTCATGGTCATCCTGAGTACGCTTCACGTCGCAGAATGAGTGTTAGCAGGTCGCATATGCTAGCATACCGACCCCGCAGGATAGTGCCCAAAGGCTGTTCTGCGGCGACGGCTTTCTTGCCGTCCGGGTCAGCTCTGGCTGCTCCCTTCCCTGCCATTTTTTCTCCGGGACACAGGTTTACGCAGATGAGCAAGACTTCTCTCGATAAGAGCAAGATCAAGTTCCTTCTTCTCGAAGGCGTCCACCAATCGGCTGTCGACGTCCTCAAGGCGGCGGGCTACACCAGCATCGAGTACCTCACGGGTTCTCTGCCGGAAGCCCAGCTGAAGGAAAAGATCGCTGATGCTCACTTCATCGGCATTCGCTCCCGCACTCAACTGACCGAAGAGATCTTCGATCACGCGAAGAAGCTGGTGGCTGTCGGCTGTTTCTGCATCGGCACCAACCAGGTCGACCTCAACGCGGCTCGCGAACGCGGCATCGCGGTATTCAACGCGCCGTACTCCAACACTCGCTCCGTAGCCGAGCTGGTGCTGGCCGAGGCGATCCTGTTGCTGCGCGGCATCCCTGAGAAGAACGCTTCCTGCCACCGTGGCGGCTGGATCAAAAGCGCAGCCAACTCCTTCGAAATCCGGGGCAAGAAGCTGGGTATCGTCGGTTACGGCTCGATCGGTACGCAACTGTCGGTCCTGGCGGAAGGCTTAGGGATGCAGGTGTACTTCTACGACACCGTGACCAAGCTGCCACTGGGTAACGCCACCCAGGTCGGTAACCTGCACGAGTTGCTGGGCATGTCCGACATCGTCACCCTGCACGTTCCGGAAACCGCTGCCACCCAGTGGATGATCGGCGAGAAGGAAATCCGCGCCATCAAGAAGGGCGGCATCCTGATCAACGCCGCTCGCGGCACCGTGGTCGAGCTGGACGCCCTGGCGGACGCGATCAAGGACAAGCACCTGATCGGCGCGGCCATCGACGTCTTCCCGGTGGAACCACGCTCCAACGAAGAAGAGTTCGAAAGCCCGCTGCGTGGCCTGGACAACGTGATCCTGACCCCGCACATCGGCGGTTCCACCGCTGAAGCGCAGGCCAACATCGGTCTGGAAGTAGCGGAAAAACTGGTCAAGTACAGCGACAACGGTACTTCGGTATCGTCCGTGAACTTCCCGGAAGTGGCCCTGCCGGCTCACCCTGGCAAGCACCGTCTACTGCACATCCACGAGAACATTCCGGGTGTGATGAGCGAGATCAACAAGGTCTTCGCCGAAAACGGCATCAACATTTCCGGTCAGTTCCTGCAGACCAACGAGAAAGTCGGCTACGTCGTGATCGACGTCGATGCCGAATACTCGGACCTCGCGCAAGAGAAGCTGCAGCACATCAACGGCACCATTCGTTGCCGCGTGTTGTTCTGATCGCGTTTTGAGCGACAAAAAAGGGAGCTCCGAGGAGCTCCCTTTTTTACGGCCGCTTTTTCATGGCAGCGGAAAAGTTACTTCACATTCACGGTGATTTTCTTCGAAACGATCGGCGGATCGAACGGCATGTGGCCGCTGTCGCCCAGTTCGAGCTGCAAGGTGTGCTTGCCCGGGGCAAGTTTGATTTCAGCCTGGGTCTGTGCTTTGCCGAAGTGCATATGGTTGGCATCCATTGGAATCGGAGCCCCGGCAGCCGGTAGTTTGTCGACATCGATCAGCAGATGGTGGTGCCCAGTGTTTTTGGTGGGATCGCCCGCTGGCGCCAGCGCGATTTCCTTGACGCCGAATTTCACGGTAAAGGTTTGCGCGACCGTGGCTCCGTCTGCGGGAGATACGATGAACACTTCTGCCCCCTTCGGAGCCGGGGTGGCGGCCCCGGCCAGCGCCGAAACACCCATCAGCACACCAGCCAATGCTGCACGTGACATAAAGCTTTTCATTCTCTTCTCCAGTTTTTCCGTAAAATTCGCTCGACCGTGACAACTTAACGGCCATTCGTTGTCGAAGGCACTCGATAACCATAGCAAAGCGAGCCTGAACAGCGCGTCGCGATAAAATGAATTCAAAGGAGTGACCATGCGCTTTTTGCCTGGCCTGATCTGCCTGCTACCCCTTTTGAGTCCTTTGGCTCATGCCGAACTGATGGACGATGTAAACGACCGCGGCGAATTGCGCATTGCCCTTGAGGCTAATACACCGCCCTTCAATTTCAAGGAAGGCGACAAACTGACCGGGTTCGAGGTCGAGTTGGGTCAATTGCTGGCCAATGAGCTGGATGTACGACCCGACTTCGTCGTCACCGACTCCGGCGATCTGTTGGGCGGCGTCGAAAGCGGCAAATATGACGTTGCCATCAATCACATAGCACTGACCCCGGACCTGAAGGATCGTTTCGACTTCAGCGAACCTTACATTCATACCGATGCGCAATTGATCGCGCAGAAAGAAGAGCAACCGCGCTCAATCCTGTTGGTGCAGTCGCTGACGGAGCAAAAACCGAAAGCCACCCCTGTGAGCCTGGCGATTCCGTTTCAGAAGGGTAATCCGGCGTTTCATGCCAGCCTTGAGAATGCATTGCAGCGGATCAAGGCCGATGGCCGGCTGGAGGGACTGGAGCAGAAATGGTTTGGGGTGGATGCAGATGTGGCGCCGAAACCATAAAGCACTGAAGAGTTAATGTGGGAGCGGGCTTGCTCGCGAATGCGGTGTGTCAGCCAACATTGATGTCGACTGACACTCCCTCTTCGCGAGCAAGCCCGCTCCCACATGTTTTTTTGCCGGGCGTCAGGTCAGGGCTGCCAAAGCCTGCGCCGCTTGCAGCAACTCCAGTTCGCTGAAGACTTGCACACCATTGCGCTTGAGCAACGCGGCAGTCACGCCCTCACCGCTGACCTTCACGCCACTGAATGTCCCGTCATAGGTCAGCAGATTCCCGCAGGACGGGCTGTTGGCCTTGAGCACGGCAATGTGGATGCCATGTTGCCGCACCAGTTCCAGCGCTTGATAAGCCCCCGAAAGAAACGCGGCACTGACGTCCTCGCCCTCGGTGGTGATGACCGATGCATGGCCATCAAGTACTTCACCGCCCTGCCCACCGGGAATTTCCGCAGCGGCCCTGGGTGTCGGCAAGCCGCCGGCGACTTCCGGGCACAATGGCACCACCCGGCCTTCGGCAATCCACTGTTGCAACAGATCGAACGGTCCGCTGGCCCCGCCGTCGTAACGGACGCGGTGGCCGAGCAAACAACGACTTACCAGAATCTTTTGCATGATCAGAACGGCTCGTTGCCACGACGGCGGAACCAGCCCGTCAACGACAGGCGCTCCCGGGTCGCGGGCAGGACTTCATGGGGCACCTCGCCGGACAGGAACACCACCAGGCATCCGCCGGTAGGCACCACATCGTGTTCGACGCCTTCATCCAGGTACATGCGCAACTGACCGCCGTGCTCGGGCAACCAGGCCTCATTGAGGTAGATCACCGCCGACACCATGCGCCGGTCGTCATCGCGGAAACGGTCGACATGCTTGAGGTAGAAAGCGCCGGGCGGGTACAGGGCGAAATGGCTTTCAAAATCTTCCAGGCCCAGGAACAAACCGCGATTCATCGCCTCACGCAGGCTGTCCATCAACCCCAGGTAACTGTCGCAGGCTTCGGCCTGACCGGGTTCGATCCACTGGATATGGTCGCCGCGAATGCCCTCGCGGATCTCCGAAAACGGCCCGCGCCCCACGGCAGCGGGTGCAAGTTCGCCTTCGGCGGCGCGTTTGCGGCACTCGGCCGCCAACGCCCGGGTCAGATCCAGAGGCAGGAAAATATTCTGCCGCGACCAGCCGCGCGCAGCCAAGTCGTCGACGATACGTAACAGCAGCGGGTGATCAGAGGGTATGTGCATGGCGCGCATAGTATTCCTGTGCCCGCAAATCCGACAGAGCCACGCAGCGGAGGATTGGTCGGATAAGGCACTCAACCTGATACGAATTCTCGACAAGTGCGAATGCCGCACGGAGAATAGTCGCCTGCTGACAGGAGTCCCTATGCGTCGCTTGCTTTTCTCACTGTTGATGTTCTGCGTTTTGCCCGCCTGGGCGGACGGCCACGACCAGTTGTACAAGGTCGCCGGTTGGCCAGAACAACGCGCGCATTTCAACGACGCTCTCTCGGCCGCTCAGCAGCGCTATCAGAACAGCTTGCCACCGGCAGTGTTCCAAGCCCTGGTCGACAACAGCAATCTACGGTTCGCCCCCAAGGCCATGGACCAGCGCGCCGAAGCGCAACTGCGCAAGAAGCTCGCCGACCCGAAACCTGCGCTGACCTTCTTTCAATCGCCCCTGGGCAAGAAAATCGTCGCCGCCGAACTGCTGGCGACCCGTCGCGATCAATTGGCGAAAAACGCCAAGGGCTTGCCGAAGATGCAGGCCAGCGATACCCGTCAACTGATCATCGGCCACCTGGCCCAGGCCCTGCCCGCCCGCGAGGCCGGCGCCGAGGTCAGCCTGGCGATCGCAGGCGTCGCGGCCGACAGCCTGAGTTCGATGATCCCCGGCCTGCTCGGCAACGGTCAGGCTCAAGGCATGTTGAACGGTCAGCGCCAGCGCCTGATGGAGCAGATCGGCGCCGACCTGAACAACACGCTGCTGTATGTCTATCGCGACCTGTCGGATGACGAACTGGAAGAGTTTTCGACCTTTGCCGAGTCCTCTGAAGGCAAGGCTTATTACCAAGCGGCATTGGCGGCGATTCGGGCGGGGTTGGCGGTGGGGCAAAGTACGTCGAGCCTGACCCAGTAATCTGCAGCGACTGGTAGATCGCTATCGCGAGCACTGGCCGCTAAAGATTCCGCCCCTTCATCCGCCGGGTCAAAAACCCGAAATACTCCTGCCGCAACTCCGACGACTCATTCGCCAGATGGTGCCGCGCCTGCGGCAGCATCAGCACCTGGGGCCGATCGAACTTGCTCCGCAACACTTCGAGGTTGTGTTCCCAATCCACGGTCATGTCCGCTTGCCCCTGCACGATCAGCGGCCGCCGCGGACTGCCCGGTGCCGCTTCGATACGCTTGATCCACTGCCCCAGCGCACCGACCCACGCCGTGGGCAGGCGCAGCGGTTGCAGCGGATCGGCTTGCAGGAACGCGAGGAAGTCAGGGTCGTTGGAGTTCTCGCTGAAACGCCGGGCGATGCCTTTGACAAACGGTTTGAGCAAGTAATAACTGAGCCGCGACCAGCCCCAGGCTCGGGGCCGCACCAAAGGCGACAGCAGAATCACCTGCCCCTGGGCCGGACTGTTCGCGCCTTGATTGAGCACATGATCGATCACGATCGCCCCGCCGGTGCTTTGCCCGCACAAGTGCCAGGGCTGCGGCAGGCCCAACGACTGCGCCTCGGCCAGCAGGCCTTGCAGGGCGCTCTGGTACTCGGCGAAGTCCTTGATACTCGCCCGTTCGCCACTGGACAAGCCATGCCCCGGCAGGTCACAGGCGATTACCGCAAATCCCTGGTCCAGCGCCCACTCGATCACATGCCGGTAGAGCCCGGTGTGATCGTAGAAGCCGTGAAATAGAAACAGCGTCGCCTTCGCCCGCTCGGGCCACCAGAGCTGGCTGACCACTTCATAACCCTCGACCTCGAAACGCCCCAAGCCACGGCGCAGGGTTCGCTGTGGAAAATCCAGCCCGTAAAAACGCTGATAGGCCATGGCCTCCGTCGACAGCGGCTGCCACTCGGCCAATGGCCGCAGGCCGGCGCGCAAATGATCGGGGTCGAAAGTGGCAGACATGGGCTATTCCAGAGCGCTAAACGGACTTTATCGGCCTGCGATATTCATCTGTCGCGGCAAGCATGGCAAGCTAGCCGACCTTCGAGGATTGAAACCCATGCGTCCGGCCTACCGCACCACACTGCTTGCCAGCCTGCTCGCCCTTGTGTGTGTCGGCGCGCTGTGGGCCGCTTACGACTGGTTTCAGGGACGCTACCTGCGAGCCTTCAGTTCGCACACCGCCGTGTTCTCCGGCGACCCGTTGCGCCTGCCGGACGAACTCGCCGGCCCTGGCGCCATCCGCCTGGTGCACTTCTGGGACCCGGCCTGCCCGTGCAATGTCGGCAACCAACAACACCTGACCGAACTGGTTGAGCACTATGCACCGCAAGGCGTCGAGTTCTATACGGTACAAAAGCCCGGCAGCCACGGTCAGTTGCCCGGCATCTTGAGCCGCCTTAAAACCATCACGGTCCTGCCAGGTTCCGAACAGATCCCCGCCAGCCCGGCGGTGGCGATCTGGGGGCGCGACGGCAAGCTGGCGTATTTCGGTCCGTACAGCGAAGGCCTGACCTGCAATTCGAGCAACAGTTTTATCGAGCCCATCCTGCAAGCGCTGAACGAAGGCCGGGCGGTGAACGCCACCCACACACTGGCTGTGGGTTGCTACTGCCCGTGGCCTGCGATGGTGAAGTAAGGCATTCCCGACTTTTCCAGGGCCGCGATTCCCGGAGGTCTGTGCTACACGTTTGCAGCCCACACGGGCGGCAATCCCGAAAGAACAAGGAGCCACCATGAAACGCGTCCTGACCGTACTTGCCTTGCTGATCGTCATACTCATCGCCGGGGGCGGCTGGTATGTGTACAGCAAACAACCGACGCGCCAGGGCCAGGTGGCGTTGCAGCACCTGCAAGGTTCAGTGACCGTGCGCTACGACGAGCGCGGCGTGCCGCATATCCGCGCCGAAAACGAAACCGACCTCTACCGCGCCCTCGGCTACGTGCAGGCCCAGGACCGACTGTTCCAGATGGAAGCCGTGCGGCGCCTGGCCCGTGGTGAGCTGGCCGAAGTCCTCGGCCCGAAACTGCTCGACACCGACAAACTGTTTCGCAGCCTGCGCATCCGCGAACGTGCTGACAGTTACGTGGCCACGCTGGATCGTCAGTCGCCGGCGTGGAAGGCCCTGCAAGCCTATCTGGACGGCATCAATCAATATCAGGACAGCCACGCCGCGCCAGTAGAGTTCGACGTGCTGGGGATCCCCAAGCGCCCTTTCACCGCCGAAGACAGCATCAGCATCGCCGGTTACATGGCCTACAGCTTTGCCGCGGCGTTTCGCACCGAACCCTTGCTGACTTACGTGCGCGACCAACTGGGTGCCGAGTACCTGAATATCTTCGATCTCGACTGGCAACCCAACGGCGTACTGGCCAAAAGGCGCGCCAGCCCTGCGCCGGTCCTCGCCGCCAGTGACTGGAAAGACCTGAACGCCCTCGCCCGCCTGAGTGAGCAGGCCCTGGCCGACCACGGCCTGCCGCAATTCGAAGGCAGCAATGCCTGGGTGATTTCCGGCAACCGCAGCAAAAGCGGCAAACCGCTGCTGGCCGGCGACCCGCACATTCGCTTCTCGGTGCCGTCGGTGTGGTACGAGGCGCACCTGTCGGCGCCGGGCTTCGAGCTGTATGGCTACCACCAGGCGCTGGTGCCGTTTGCATTTCTCGGCCACAACCTGGACTTCGGCTGGAGCCTGACGATGTTCCAGAACGACGACTTGGACCTGATCGCCGAGAAGGTCAACCCGGACAACCCGAACCAGGTCTGGTATCGCGGCAAATGGGTGGACATGGTCACCACCGAACAACAGATCGCAGTGAAAGGCCAGTCACCGGTCACATTGACGCTGCGCCAGTCGCCCCACGGCCCGATCGTCAACGATGCGCTTGGCACCGCCGCCGGCAAGACGCCGGTCGCCATGTGGTGGGCGTTCCTCGAGACCCCGAATCCGATCCTCGACGGCTTCTACCAGCTCAACCGCGCCGACACCCTGGCCAAGGCCCGCGCCGCGGCCGCCAAGGTTCAGGCACCGGGGCTGAACATCGTCTACGCCAACGCCAAGGGCGACATTGGCTGGTGGGCCTCGGCGCTGCTGCCCAAGCGTCCGGCCGGGGTGAAGCCCGGTTTCATCCTCGATGGCAGCACCCCACAGGCAGACAAGGAAGGCTTTTACCCGTTCAGCGCCAACCCACAGGAAGAGAATCCGGCGCGGGGCTATATCGTCTCGGCCAACTTCCAACCGGTGTCGCCGACCGGCATGGAAATTCCTGGTTACTACAACCTCGCCGATCGCGGGCAGCAGCTCAATCGCCAGCTCAGCGACAAGAACGTGAAATGGGACAACGAGGCCAACCAGAAGCTGCAACTGGGCACCACCACCGCCTACGGTCCACGTTTGCTGGCGCCGTTGTTGCCGGTGCTGCGTGAAGTGGTGAGTGATCCCGCCGAGCTCAAGCTGGTGGAACAACTGGCGCAGTGGAGCGGCGATTATCCGCTGGAATCCATCAACGCCACGCTGTTCAACCAGTTCCTGTTCAACCTCGCCGACGCAGCCATGCGCGATGAACTGGGCAATGACTTCTTCGAAACGCTGCTCCCGACCCGGGTGATCGACGCCGCACTGCCGCGTCTGGCGGCCTCCGCCGACTCACCGTGGTGGGACAATCGCAACACCCCCGGCAAGGAAACCCGCGCCGATACGGTCAAGGTGGCCTGGCAAGCGAGCATGGCTCACCTCAAGACCACCCTTGGCAACGATTTCACGCAATGGCAATGGGGCAAGGCGCACACCCTGACCCACGGCCATCCGCTGGGGATGCAAAAACCGCTGGACCAGATCTTCAACGTTGGCCCATTCGCCGCACCCGGCACCCACGAAGTGCCGAACAACCTCTCGGCCAAGATCGGCCCGGCGCCATGGCCCGTGACCTACGGTCCGTCGACGCGGCGGCTGATCGACTTCGCCGACCCGGCCCACAGCCTGACCATCAACCCGGTCGGCCAGAGCGGCGTACCATTCGACAGCCACTATGCCGACCAGGCCGAGGCGTATATCGAAGGGGTTTATTTCCAGGCAAATTTCAATGAGGAAGAAGTGACGGCCAACACTCGCAGCACGTTGAGGCTGTTGCCGGCGCGGACTGCACAATAGGTCGGAATATTTGTTGGCCGGGCTGACCTCTTCGCGAGCAAGCCCGCTCCCACAGTTGATCGAGTTGCCCAAACAGCCACGGTCTAATGTGGGAGCGGGCTTGCTCGCGAAGAGGCCCTCACAGGCAACACAAATTGCCGCTAAACCATCGCCGCAAAATTCATCCTGAACTGCTGCGGCGTCACCCCCAGCCTGCGGTTGAACACACTGCGCATGTGCTGGGCATCGCGAAAGCCGCACTGGTATGCCACGGTTTTCAGCGGCGCACAGGTGCTTTCGAGCATCACCCGCGCCGCGTCCACCCTCGCCCGCTCGACGAATTCCGCCGGGGTGATTTTGGCCTCTTTGGCAAACACTCTGGAAAAGTTGCGCGCGCTCATGTTGGCGGCGTTGGCCAGGTCGGCAATGGTCAGGTCGCCATTAAGGTTGGCCATCACATAGAGCTGAGCCAGCGCCACCGCCGAAGTGGGCTCGGCGTGAGGTGTGAGAAACGGGCTGAACTGCGATTGCCCACCCGAGCGCTGAGTGAACACCACCAGTCGCTTGGCCACGCTGAGCGCCACGTCCGGCCCGTGATCCCGGGCCAGCAGATACAACGACAGATCGATCCCCGCAGTGACCCCGGCCGAGGTGTATAGCTCGTCATCCTGCACATACAAACGATCAGCCTCGACCTGAGTCGAGGGGCACAACTGCGCCAGCGCCGCGGCGTCGCCCCAATGGGTGGTGACGGTTCGCCCATCGAGCAGTCCGGCCCGGGCGAGCATGAAGGCACCGTTGCAGATCGAGCCGAAGCGTTGCGCCCGCGCGCAGGCCTCTTGCAACCAGGTATCGAACGCCGCACCAAAACTCAGGAACGGCAACTGCGGCCCGCCCGCCACCAACAGCAGGTCATAAGCCTCCAGCGCTTCGCTGAAATGCCGATGGGCATTGAGTGACAAACCGTTTGAACAGGCCATCACCCCATGTTCGACACCGATCACCTCCAGCCGATAGTGATCTTCCGGTGCCAGGAAGCGATTGGCTTCGGAAAACACATCCATGGGGCCGGTGACATCCAGTGACTGGACGCCGGCGAACATTACGATGGCAATGGTTTTGTGCATGGCATGAAACACCTTCTATGGCACTGGACTAGATATCAGCTATCACTCGCCCCGTAGCAGCTGCCGAGCCTGCGAGGCTGCGTTCAACCCTAGCCAATTCAGGCCCGACAAGCGAGGTTGGCGCGATATGCCTGCTCATTGGCCGGGATCGCAGCCATGGATCGATTGTCCGGTTTCGGCGGCACGAACAGACTGACTCCATCAGCGCCGCCACGGCGTTCCCCATGAGGACAGCACCATGAGCAGCATCATCGCCGGCATCAAGATCCCCGACAGCGCATTGGCCAGGGCCACCACTGAATACATTCGCGACGTCGAGTCCGACCTGCTGTACCACCACTCACGCCGGGTATTTCTGTTCGGTGCCTTGAGCGGTGAGCGCAAGCAACTGGCCTACGACCCGGAGCTGCTGTACGTCGGTGCGATGTTCCATGACTTGGGCCTGGTGGAAGGTCATCGCAGCGATGACGAACGCTTCGAAGTCGACAGCGCCAACGCCGCCAAAGCCTTCCTCACACCCTATGGTTTGTCTGACGACGATATCGAACAGGTGTGGCTGTCGATCGCCCTGCACACCACGCCGGGGGTACCGCAACACTTGCGTCCCAACGTGGCACTGGTGACTGCCGGCGTCGAAATGGATGTGCTGGGCATCGACTACGCAGCATTTTCCACCGTGCAGCGTGAAGCAGTGGTGCATGCGCATCCACGAGGTGAAGGGTTCAAGGAATGCATCCTGTGTGCGTTCGCCAATGGCTTCAAACACAAACCCGACAGCACGTTTGGCACCGTGAACGCGGATGTGCTGGTGGACAGCGAGCCGGGCTTCAAGCCGATGAACTTCGTCGAGATCATCCGCAAATCGCCTTGGGTGGCATAAAAACCAATGTGGGAGCGGGCTTGCTCGCGAAAGCGGTGAGTCAGTCAACATGGATGTTGAATGTCGGTCCGCCATCGCGGGCAAGCCCGCTCCCACAGGGATTTGGGCTTGCCACGCAACGGTGGTCAACCCATCGGGCTCAAGCCGCTTCCGGCGCCTGCGCCCGACGTATGTCCGGTTGCTTCCAGGAGTCGGCAGCGGCCTCCTCGATGGCCTGCTGGATTGCACGCTTGCGAATTTCTTCAGCACGGCGGCTGAAGAACCAGACCAGGAAGGTCACCAGCGATACCGCCAGCAGAATCAGACTGGCCACGGCGTTGATCTCAGGCTTCACGCCCAGGCGCACCGCCGAGAACACTTCCATCGGCAGGGTCGTGGAGCCCGGACCCGACACGAAGCTCGCCAGCACCAGGTCATCCAGGGATAACGCGAACGACATCATGCCCCCCGCCGCCAGCGACGGGGCGATCATCGGGATGGTGATCAGGAAGAACACCTTCCACGGCCGCGCCCCCAGATCCATGGCCGCCTCTTCGATGGACAGGTCCAGCTCACGCAGACGCGCCGATACCACCACGGCCACGTACGCTGCACAGAACGTGGTGTGAGCGATCCAGATGGTGACGATGCCGCGCTCCTGTGGCCAGCCGATCATCTGCGCCATGGCCACGAACAGCAGCAACAACGACAGACCGGTGATCACTTCGGGCATCACCAGCGGTGCGGTGACCAGGCCGCCAAACAGTGTGCGGCCCTTGAAGCGGGTGATGCGGGTCAGCACGAAGGCCGCCAGCGTGCCCAGCGCCACTGCCGCAATGGCGGTGTAGCAGGCGATTTCCAGCGAACGCACCACCGAGCCCATCAGCTGGGTGTTGTCGAGCAGGCCCACATACCATTTGATCGACCAGCCGCCCCACACCGTTACCAGTTTCGAGGCGTTGAACGAATAGATCACCAGAATCAGCATCGGCGCGTAGATGAACAGCAGACCCAGCACCAGCATCAGGTTCGAGAAACGGAAGCGCTTCATTCTTTACCCTCCATTTCCTTGGCCTGACTACGGTTGAACAGGATGATCGGCACAATCAGGATTGCCAGCATCACCACCGCCAGGGCAGACGCCACCGGCCAGTCGCGGTTGTTGAAGAACTCTTGCCAGAGCACCTTGCCGATCATCAGGGTTTCCGGACCGCCGAGCAGTTCCGGGATCACGAACTCCCCCACCACCGGGATGAACACCAGCATGCAGCCGGCGATAATTCCGTTTTTCGACAGCGGCACGGTGATCTTCCAGAAGCTGTTGAAGTTGCTCGAACCCAGGTCCGACGCGGCTTCCAGCAGGCTGTGATCGTGTTTCACCAGGTTGGCGTAGAGCGGCAGGATCATGAACGGCAGATAGGAGTAAACCACCCCGATATAGACTGCCAGGTTGGTATTGAGGATCTGCAACGGCTCGTCGATCCAGCCCATGCTCATCAGAAAACCATTGAGCAGTCCGTTGTTGCTGAGGATGCCCATCCACGCGTACACGCGGATCAGGATCGCGGTCCAGGTCGGCATCATGATCAGCAGCACCAGCACCGTTTGCAGCTCTTTGCGGGCGGTGGCAATGCCATAGGCCATCGGGTAGCCGATCAGCAGGCAGAGGATGGTGCTGAACAGCGCCATCTTCAGCGAGCCTAGGTAAGCGGCGATGTACAACTCGTCATCGCCCAGCATCGCGTAGTTGGCCAGGTTGAGCAGCACCTGCAGTTTCTGGTCAACGAAGGTGTAGATCTCGGTGTACGGCGGAATGGCCACGTCGGCTTCAGCGAAGCTGATCTTCAGGACGATGAAGAACGGCAGCATGAAGAACATGAACAGCCAGATGAACGGAACCCCGATGACCAGCTGACGGCCACCGGGAATTATTCGATTGAGCCGGCGTTTGAGTTTGCGCATGTTCATGAGCGAAGTACCACGCCGCTGTCGTCTTCCCACCACACGTAAACCTGGTCACCCCAAGTCGGGCGCTGGCCACGGCGCTCGGCGTTGGCGACGAAGGACTGCACCAGCTTGCCGCTCGGCAATTCGACGTAGAACACCGAATGGCCGCCGAGGTAGGCGATGTCGTGCACCTTGCCGCTGGACCAGTTGTGTTCGCAGGTCGGCATTTCGGCCGTCACCAGCAGTTTTTCCGGACGGATCGCATAGGTAACGGACTTGTCCTGCACCGAGGTGCTGATGCCGTGACCCACGTAGATATTGCGGTCCAGGTCCTTGCAGGTGATCAGCGCATGGCCCTCGGCGTCATCCACCACTTCGCCTTCGAAGATGTTGACGTTGCCGATGAATTCGCAGACCAGCCGGCTGGTCGGGGTTTCGTAGATGTCGATCGGGCTGCCGATCTGGGCGATCCAGCCCAGGTGCATGATCGCGATGCGCTCGGCCATGGTCATGGCCTCTTCCTGGTCGTGGGTCACCATCACGCAGGTAACGCCCACGCGCTCGATGATTTCCACCAGCTCCAGCTGCATCTGCGAGCGCAGTTTCTTGTCCAGCGCCCCCATCGGTTCGTCGAGCAACAACAGCTTCGGCCGCTTGGCCAACGAACGCGCCAGGGCCACTCGCTGCCGCTGGCCACCAGACAGTTGATGCGGTTTGCGCTTGGCATACTCGCTCATCTGCACCAGCTTGAGCATCTCGGCCACGCGGGCATCGACCTCGGCCGCCGGGATCTTGTCCTGCTTGAGACCGAAGGCGATGTTCTGCGCCACGGTCATGTGCGGGAACAAGGCGTAGGACTGGAACATCATGTTGATCGGCCGCTCGTAGGGCGGCATGTCGGTGATGTCTACGCCATCGAGAAAAATGCGCCCCTCCGTGGGCCGTTCGAAACCTGCCAGCATCCGCAGCAAGGTGGATTTGCCCGAACCCGAGCCACCGAGCAAGGCGAAGATTTCGCCTTTCTTGATTTCCAGGGACACATCGTCCACGGCAATCGTCTCGTCGAACTTTTTGGTGACCCGGTCGATTTTGACCAACACCTGTTTAGGTGATTGGTCGCCCTCGAGGGCTTTCTTATAGGCGCCGGAGGCAACTGCCATTTACGAAACTCCCAACAGAATTTGCAGTTCGCTCAACGTGGCGAACCTGGATAGTTTGACGCTATTTGCCCGACTTGACCTTGGTCCAGCTGCGCGTCATCAAACGTTGTATGTTCGGTGGCAACTCGATGGACACGTACGTCTTGTCGAGGACCGCTTGTGGTGGATAAACCGATGCGTCGGTACGTATGGACTGCTCCATCAATTTGTCCGACCCGGGGTTTGGGTTGGCATAGCCGACGGTATCGCTGACCTTGGCAATCACTTCAGGCTTGAGCAAATAGTTGATGAAGGCGTGGGCTTCCTTGACGTTGGCCGCGTCCTTGGGGATCGCCAGCATGTCGAACCAGAGCGCTCCGCCCTCTTTCGGAATCACGTAGGCGATGTTCATGCCTTTGCCAGCTTCAGCCGCGCGGGCCTTGGCCTGGAACATATCGCCGGAAAAACCGATCGCGACGCAGATGTCGCCATTGGCCAGGTCCGCGATGTACTTCGAGGAATGGAAGTACGTCACATAAGGCCGCACCGCCAGCAGCTTGGCCTCGGCTTTTTTGTAGTCTTCGGGGTTGGTGCTGTTGGCGTTCAGGCCCATGTAGTTGAGGACCGTGGGCATCATTTCATCGGCGGAGTCGAGGAACGCGACGCCGCAGCTGTGCAGTTTCTTGATGTTCTGCGGCTCGAACACCACATCCCAGGAGTCGATCTTGTCCAGCCCCAGCACAGCCTTGACCTTGTCGACGTTGTAACCGATGCCGTTGGTGCCCCACAGGTACGGCACGGCGTATTGGTTACCCGGATCGTTCTGCTCCAGGCGCTTGAGCAGCACCGGGTCGAGGTTGGCGTAATTAGTCAGCTTCGACTTGTCGAGCTTCTGGAACGCGCCGGCCTTGATCTGTTTGCCCAGGAAGTGGTTGGACGGGACGACCACGTCATAACCGGTACGCCCGGCCAGCAATTTGCCTTCCAGGGTTTCGTTGGAATCGAATACGTCGTAAATCGGCTTGATACCGGCGTCTTTCTGAAAGTCCGCCAGGGTGGTCTCACCGATGTAGTCCGACCAGTTATAAATGTGCACCGTGCCGGCAGCCTGGGCACTGACGGCAAGCGTCAGCCCGGCGCCGACCAGCAGGGCACTGCGCAACAAAGAAAAAACAGGCAAGTGGAGGTCCTCTAAAATTAGTTGGGCCCAAGTTGCCCCGCGCTACATGACAGCCATGGCTGCCTGACAACAAAACCGGCGCGCAACTTACCCTCGAAAAACCGTTCCAGCAAACTTTATGAAGATCCTGTAGCAGCCGCCGCAGGCTGCGTTCAACCGCGAAGCAGTCGTGCTGTCGAAAAGCGGAGATCCTTCGGACCTCAACGCAGCCTTCGGCAGCTGCTACAGGTTTATGACTTATTTACCGGATTTGATCTTGGTCCAGCTGCGGGTCAGCTCACGCTGGGTAGCGGCTGGCAAATCAGCGATCGCATACAGCTTGGCCTGTACTTCTGGAGTCGGATAGATGCCCGGATCCGAGGTGATTTCCTTGCTCACATACTGGGTGGCTTCCGCATTACCGTTAGGGAAACGCACGGCGTTGGTAATGTCAGCCATTACTTTCGGTTGCAGCAGGTAGTTCATGAACTTGTAGGCCCCCTCGACGTTTTCCGCATCCTTGGGGATTGCGACCATGTCGTAGAAGCTGCCAGCACCTTCTTTTGGAATGGCGTAGCTGACTTTCACCTTGTCACCGGCTTCGGCAGCGCGGGACTTGGCTTGCTGAACGTCACCCGAATAACCGACGGCTACGCAGATGTTGCCGTTGGCCAGGTCCGAGATGTACTTCGAGGAGTGGAAGTAGGTAATCGAAGGACGAATCTTGAGGAACAGTTCCTCGGCTTTCTTGATGTCTTCTTTCTTCTGACTGTCGGTTGGCAGACCCAGGTAATGCAGGGCGACCGGCAGCATTTCGGTAGGCGAATCCAGGAAGCTCACACCGCAGCTCTTGAGCTTGGCGATGTTCTCGGGCTTGAACAGGGTGTCCCAGGAGTCGATCGTATCGACGCCCAGCGCTGCCTTGACCTTCGCAGGGTTGTAACCGATACCGATCGAACCCCACATGTAAGGAAATGCGTGTTTGTTGTCCGGGTCGCTGACGGAAACCGCTTTAAGCAGCGATTTGTTCAGGTTGCCGTAGTTGGACAGCTTGGACTTGTCCAGCTCCCGGTAAACCCCGGCCTTGATTTGCTTGGCGAGGAAGTTGTTCGACGGCACGACGATGTCGTAGCCGGACTTACCCGCCAGCAACTTGGCCTCCAGGGTCTCGTTGCTGTCGAAAACGTCGTACACCACCTTGATCCCGGACTCTTTCTCGAAGTTCGCGATGGTGTCCGGTGCGATGTAATCGGACCAGTTGTACACGTGCAGCACTTTGTCGTCAGCCTGAACGGCGCCCGCCATCACGCCCATCAGGGACATGGCGAGGAGGGTCTTGCCAGCTATCTTCATACCTAATGCCTTCATGGGTAATGCTCCAATTTTTCTTTTTTAACCACGTGCTCAGCGGCCAGTCACAGGGCATCCGAACAACCGTTAGTCTGGCAAGATCCAAGGCAGGCTTTCAAGGAAAGCCCCATCCTTTGTTTGCACTGGGCGAGGTGCAAACTTCGCACCTCGCTCAGAGCCTAGCACTTAGCCCTGCAACGCACTCAGGGTCAGGTCCAGGCACTTGCGCGCCTTGGTCACCAACTCGTCGATTTCAGCCGGTGTAATCACCAGAGGCGGAGCAATGATCATGGTGTCGCCGACGGCACGCATGATCAGGCCGTTGTCGAAGCAGAACTGCCGGCAGATCATGCCGACGCCCTTGCCTTCGTAACGTTTGCGAGTGGCTTTGTCCTGAACCAGTTCGATAGCCCCCAACAGACCGACCCCACGCACTTCCCCCACCAACGGGTGATCGTTCAGTTCCCGCAGACGCTTCTGCAAATAAGGTGCCGTTTCTGCCCGCACGTGCTCGACAATTTTTTCATCGCGCAGGATGCGGATGTTTTCCAGCGCCACCGCAGCGGCCACCGGGTGCCCGGAATAGGTGAAACCGTGGTTGAAATCACCGCCTTCGTTGAGCACCTCGACCACATCGTCGTGCACGATCAGGCCTCCCATCGGGATGTAGCCGGATGTCAGGCCTTTGGCGATGGTCATCATGTGGGGCTTGAGGTCGTAGAAATCGGTGCCGAACCACTCGCCGGTACGGCCGAAACCGCAGATCACCTCGTCGGCCACGAACAGAATGTCGTACTTGGCGAGGATTTCCTTGATGCGCGGCCAGTAGCTGTCTGGCGGAATGATCACGCCGCCGGCGCCCTGGATCGGTTCGGCAATAAAGGCACCGACGTTGTCGACGCCGATTTCCAGAATCTTCTCTTCCAGCTGATTGGCCGCCCAGATACCGAACTCTTGCGGCGTCATGTCACCACCTTCGCCAAACCAGTACGGCTGGGCGATGTGGACGATGCCCGGGATCGGCAAATCGCCCTGTTCGTGCATGTACGTCATGCCACCCAGGCTCGCGCCGGCCACGGTGGAGCCGTGATAGCCATTCTTGCGGCTGATGATGACTTTCTTCTTCGGCTGGCCCTTGATCGCCCAGTAGTGGCGAACCATCCGCAGCATGGTGTCGTTGCCTTCGGAGCCGGAACCGGTGAAGAACACATGATTCATGCCTTCAGGCGCGATTTCAGCGATGACCTTGGCCAGCTCCAGCACCGGCGGGTGAGCCGTCTGGAAGAACAGGTTGTAATAAGGCAGTTCACGCATCTGTTTGCTGGCGGCATCGGCCAGCTCATCGCGACCGTAGCCGATCGCGACACACCACAGGCCGGCCATGCCATCGAGGATCTTGTTGCCTTCGCTGTCCCACAGGTAAACGCCCTTGGCATGGGTGATGATCCGCGGGCCTTTCTCTTTCAGCTGCTTGAAGTCGCTGAACGGGGCCAGGTGGTGATCGCTGCTCAGGGTTTGCCACTCACGGGTTTGCGGGTTGTTACTGGTCATGCGAATTCTCCTTGGATTCCAGTGACGGCGTATCAGACGGCGAAGAGCAGGAACTCCCGCTCCCACGAACTGATCACGCGCTTGAAGTTTTCATGCTCGGCCCGCTTGACCGCGACGTAACCCGTGATGAATTTCTTGCCCAGGTACTTTTCGATGGTCTTGCTGTTTTCCATGCGATCCAGAGCGTCTTCGATGGTCAACGGCAGGCGCAGGTTGCGCCGTTCGTACCCACGCCCCACCACCGGGGCACTCGGGTTATGCCCTTCGAGCATGCCGATAAGGCCGCACAACAGACTGGCGGCGATGGCCAGGTAGGGGTTGGCGTCGGCACCCGGCAGACGGTTTTCCACCCGACGGTTCTGCGGCCCGGCATCCGGAACCCGCAGGCCCACAGTGCGGTTCTCTTCGCCCCACTCCACGTTCACCGGTGCCGAGGTATCCGGCAGGAAGCGGCGGAACGAATTGACGTTGGGCGCGAACAGCGGCAGCAATTCAGGGATAAATTTCTGCAAACCGCCGATGTGATTGAGGAACAGCTGGCTCATGGTCCCGTCTTCATTGGAGAAGACGTTTTTGCCGGTCTCGATGTCGATGATGCTCTGGTGCAAGTGCATGGCACTGCCCGGCTCGCCGGTCATGGGTTTGGCCATGAAGGTCGCCGCCACATTGTGCTTGAGCGCGGCTTCACGCATGGTGCGCTTGAACACCAGAATCTGGTCGGCCAGGGACAGGGCATCGCCATGACGGAAGTTGATTTCCATCTGCGCGGTGCCGTCCTCGTGGATCAGCGTGTCGAGGTCCAGCTCCTGCAGCTCGCACCAGTCGTAGACGTCTTCGAACAACGGGTCGAATTCGTTCGCCGCTTCAATGGAGAACGACTGGCGACCGGTTTCCGGACGACCGGAACGGCCAATCGGCGGTTGCAACGGGTAGTCCGGGTCGTCACTGCGCTTGGTGAGGTAGAACTCCATTTCCGGCGCCACGATCGGCTGCCAGCCGTGGTCGGCGTAGAGTTTCAGTACCTTCTTGAGCACGTTGCGCGGCGACAGCTCGATCGGGTTGCCCTGCTTGTCGTAGGTGTCGTGGATCACTTGGGCGGTGGGCTCGATGGCCCAGGGCACCAGGAACACCGCGTTCTGGTCGGGGCGGCAGATCATGTCGATGTCGGCCGGGTCGAGCAGTTCGTAATAGATGTCGTCTTCGACATAGTCGCCGGTCACGGTCTGCAACAGAACGCTCTCGGGCAGGCGCATGCCTTTTTCGGCGATGAACTTGTTGGTCGGCGAGATCTTGCCCCGGGTGATACCGGTCAGGTCGCCAATCATGCATTCGACTTCTGTGATCTTGTGGTCTTTCAACCAATCGGTGAGCTGGTCGAGGTTGTTACTCATAAATGCCTCTTAGGCTTGAGTTTCCTGACTTTTATAAGTCAGGCGTTGTTTGACGCATCGGCGTCGCGTTGTAATGCGTGCTTGCGGCAGGCATCGCCAAATGCCTGGAAAATCGCAAGGTAGTCCGGATTCAAGCTTACCTGCCATTCGGGATGCCATTGCACGCCCAAAGCAAAAGCCTTGCTTTCGATCACCGAGACGGCTTCGATCAACCCGTCGGGCGCCACGGCTTCCACGCGAAGGCCCGGCGCCAGCCGCTCGACGCCCTGACCATGAATCGAGTTGACTTGAATGTCGCTCGCCAGGCCCAGCCCCGCAAGTACACCACCCGGCTGGACGTGCACCGGGTGACTGGGGGCGTACTGCCCTTCGAGCGGCAGGCTGTCGTCTTCACGGTGGTCCATGAAGGGACCGGCCTCGTGGACCTTCTGATGCAGGCTGCCACCGAACGCCACATTCATTTCCTGGAAGCCGCGGCAGATACCGAGCACGGGAACGCCGGCCTCGACAGCGGCGCGGATCAGCGGGAGAGTGGTGGCATCGCGTGCAGAATCATGAGCAGTACCTGGCGCGCTGGCCGGGCCGCTATAGTGAAACGGTTCTATATTAGAAGGAGAGCCTGTAAAGAGAATGCCGTCCAGAGCGTCCAGAATATCGGACGGCGCCAGTCGATCCGCCAGGGATGGAAGAATCAACGGCAGGCCCTTGGCAGCTGAAGCCACGGCGCGTACGTATTTGTCGCCACTGATGTGATAAGCATGCAGACCGATCTGCTTTGAGCAGGCGGTGACGCCGATTAACGGCAGGCGAGACATGAAGCACCCCGGTATTATTGCTGTTATGGGTTTGAATCGAGCTTAGCCTTGTTCATTTTTTTACACAACACCCCCGTAAAAAATACAACACGGCCCGCTCAAGCCCGCGGGCGCCAAGACGTCAGAAGGCAAAAAAACGCCCCAAAGTGCCTCAAAAAAGCCCTGCTGGCGCTTTTTTAGGGCAAAAAAGGCCTTACTTGACTTCGGCATGCCGTTCGGGTTGACTGGAATCCGAAAAGATCAATGATTGATATTTTTAACAACAAAGGTGTTGCATCATGTCGGTACCCCCGCGTGCCGTTCAGCTTAACGAAGCGAACGCGTTCCTTAAGGAACATCCTGAGGTTCTGTACGTTGACCTTCTGATTGCGGATATGAATGGTGTGGTGCGCGGCAAGCGCATCGAACGCACCAGCCTCCACAAGGTTTACGAGAAAGGCATCAACCTGCCGGCCTCTTTATTTGCTCTGGATATCAATGGCTCGACGGTGGAAAGCACCGGCCTGGGCCTGGACATCGGCGATGCTGACCGAATCTGTTATCCAATCCCCGACACCCTGTGCAATGAGCCCTGGCAGAAGCGCCCGACTGCGCAACTGTTAATGACCATGCACGAACTCGAAGGTGAACCTTTCTTCGCCGACCCGCGCGAAGTCCTGCGTCAAGTGGTGACCAAGTTCGATGAGATGGGCCTGACCATCTGCGCCGCGTTCGAACTGGAGTTCTACCTGATCGACCAGGAAAACGTGAACGGTCGCCCGCAACCGCCGCGCTCGCCGATCTCCGGCAAACGTCCGCACTCGACCCAGGTCTACCTGATCGACGATCTGGACGAATATGTCGACTGCCTCCAGGACATTCTGGAAGGCGCGAAAGAGCAAGGCATCCCTGCCGACGCGATCGTCAAGGAAAGCGCCCCGGCGCAGTTCGAAGTGAACCTGCACCACGTGGCCGACCCTATAAAGGCCTGCGACTACGCGGTCCTGCTCAAGCGTCTGATCAAAAACATCGCCTACGACCATGAGATGGACACCACCTTCATGGCCAAGCCTTATCCAGGCCAGGCGGGTAATGGTCTGCACGTCCACATCTCGATCCTGGATAAAGACGGCAAAAACATTTTTGCCAGCGAGGATCCCGAGCAGAACGCCGCACTGCGTCACGCGATCGGCGGTGTGCTCGAGACCCTACCGGCGCAGATGGCTTTCCTTTGCCCGAACGTCAACTCCTACCGGCGTTTCGGCGCACAGTTCTACGTGCCGAACTCGCCGTGCTGGGGCCTGGATAACCGCACCGTGGCGATCCGCGTACCGACCGGTTCCTCCGATGCCGTGCGCATTGAACACCGTGTAGCCGGCGCCGATGCCAACCCGTACCTGCTGATGGCCTCGGTCCTGGCCGGCGTGCACCACGGCCTGGTCAACAAGATCGAGCCGGGCGCGCCCGTGGAAGGCAACAGCTACGAGCAGAACGAGCAAAGCCTGCCGAACAACCTGCGCGATGCATTGCGCGAGCTGGACGACAGCGAAGTCATGGCCAAGTACATCGATCCGAAATACATCGATATCTTTGTCGCCTGTAAAGAGAGCGAGCTGGAGGAGTTCGAACACTCCATCTCCGACCTCGAGTACAACTGGTACCTGCATACCGTGTAAGCGGTTGCCGTAAAAACAACGCCGCCGGCCTCACAGCCTGCGGCGTTTTTTTACGAGTTCATTCCGTTGGACCGAGGTGCCTGCTTCGCGAGCAAGCCCGCTCCCACACTGGATCTTCTGCGAACACAAAATCTGCATTCAACACCGACCCAATGTGGGAGCGGGCTTGCTCGCGAAGGCGTCCTGGCAGACAACATCAAACCCTGCTCGTACAATGCCCGCTGCCCTGCAGGAGACTCCAATGACGCGCACCGCCACCATTCGCAAACCCCGCGCCCGCAGCCAGGCCCGGATCGATTCGATACTCGATGCCGCCCGCACGCTGCTGGCCGCCGAGGGCGTGGCCAGTCTGTCGATCTACAGCGTCGCCGAACGCGCCGAGATCCCGCCCTCCTCCGTCTACCACTTTTTCGCCAGCGTCCCGGCCCTGCTCGAAGCCCTGACCGCCGACGTCCACGCCGCGTTCCGTGCCTGCCTGCAAGCGCCCATCGACCACAATGCCCTGAGCGGTTGGCGCGACCTGTCGCGACTGGTGGAACAACGCATGCTCGACATCTACGACGAAGACGCCGCCGCCCGCCAGTTGATCCTCGCCCAGCACGGCCTGACCGAAGTCACCCAGGCTGACCGCCAGCACGACATCGAGCTCGGCGACCTGATGCACAAACTGTTCGACCATCACTTCGAGCTGCCAAGGCTGCCGACAGACGTCGATGTGTTTGCCCTGGCCATGGAACTGGGGGATCGGGTGTATGCGCGCTCGGTGCAGCAACATGGGCAGATCACGCCGCGCATGGCTGAAGAAGGGATGCGGGTGTTTGATGCCTACCTCGGGCTGTATTTGCCGCCGTACCTGCCCAAGCGAACTGTTCCAGCCTGATATCCTCGCTTGCTTTCACTGGCCCCTTCGCGAGCAAGCCCGCTCCCACAGTGGATTTCTGTCGTACACAGAATCTGTTGCCCTGAAGATCAAATGTGGGAGCGGGCTTGCTCGCGAAGGCCGCGCTGCCGAAAGCACTGATTCACACGCATAAAAAACCCCGAAGGACTCAAACCCTCCGGGGTTGTGGGTAATGCACGCGCTTACAACTTGGCGATCGACACCTCGGTGGATTTCACAAACGCGATCACTTCGCTGCCGACCACCAGTTCCAGCTCCTTCACCGAACGCGTGGTAATCACCGAAGTGACGATGCCGGAAGCGGTCTGAACGTCGATTTCCGACAATACGTCGCCGAGTACGATTTCCTTGATCGAGCCTTTGAACTGGTTACGAACGTTGATGGCTTTGATTGTCATGATGTTGATTCCTGTCGTTGGATGAATCTTTAAGTTATTGAGCCCAACGCAATTGCGTGGGCAAGGGTGAAACAGGTTCCGGTTCCGGCGGTTGGCCGGGTAGCGACAGCACGCGGGTGAGCACTTCGGTTTCCAGCGTCGCCAGCCGATGGGAGCCACGGGCCCGAGGGCGCGGCAGTTCCACCGCCAGGTCGAGGCCGACTTCGCCCTCTTCGATCAGGATCACCCGATCGGCAATCGCCACCGCTTCGCTGACGTCGTGGGTCACCAGCAACACGGTGAAGCCATGTTGTTGCCAGAGCCGTTCGATCAGTTGTTGCATCTCGATTCGGGTCAGGGCATCCAGTGCGCCCAAGGGTTCATCGAGTAACAGCAGGCGCGGTTGATGGATCAGTGCGCGAGCCAGGGCCACACGCTGCTTCTGCCCGCCGGACAAAGCGGCCGGCCATTCGTTGGCGCGATCCGCCAGGCCAACCGCCTCAAGGGCTTCCAATGCTTGCGGGCGCCAGTTGCCCTCGAGCCCGAGACCCACGTTGTCGATGACCTTTTTCCATGGCAGCAACCGTGCTTCCTGGAACATCAGCCGGGTGTCTTCCCGGGCATCACTCAGCGGTGCGGGACCGGCGAGCAACTCGCCAGCCGTGGGTTTGTCCAGACCGGCGAGCAAGCGCAGCAAGGTGCTTTTACCGCAGCCGCTACGCCCGACCACCGCCACAAACTGCCCGGCCGGAATGTGCAGGTCGATTTCACGCAGCACTTGCCGCGAACCGAAGGTCTTTTGCAGCTTGCGCACTGCCAGTGGAATTCCGCGCAGCAGGCGTGGAGGTTGTTGAGCCGTCATGCGGCACCTCCCTTGGCAACCTGATAGGCCGGATGCCAGCGCAGCCACACGCGTTCAAGTCCACGGGCCGCGAGATCCGCGAGTTTGCCGAGCACGGCATACAAAAGAATCGCCAGCACCACCACGTCGGTCTGCAAGAACTCCCGGGCATTCATCGCCAAGTAACCGATGCCGGCGCTGGCGGAGATGGTTTCGGCGACGATCAAGGTCAGCCACATGAAGCCCAGGGCAAAACGCACACCCACCAGAATCGAAGGCAATGCACCCGGCAGGATCACCTGGCGAAACAGGCTGAAACCGGACAGGCCATAACTGCGGGACATTTCCACCAGCGCCGGATCGACGTTGCGAATGCCGTGGTAAGTGTTGAGGTAGATCGGGAACAACGTGCCCAGCGCCACCAGGAAAATCTTCGCCGACTCGTCGATGCCAAACCACAGGATCACCAGCGGAATCAACGCCAGGTGCGGCACGTTGCGGATCATCTGCACCGAACTGTCGAGCAGGCGTTCGCCCCACGTCGACAGACCGGTGATAAAGCCCAGGGCCAGACCAATACCACCGCCGATGGCGAACCCGAGTGCCGCGCGCCAGCCGCTGATCGCCAGGTGACTCCAGATTTCACCGCTGCGCACCAGGCTCACACCGGCTTCGATCACCGCGATCGGTGCCGGCAGAATCCGCGTCGACAACCAGCCCGCCGACACCGACAACTGCCATACCGCCAGCAACAGGATCGGCAATGCCCAGGGCGCGAGGTTGTGGATAGTTTTCTTCATGGCCACGCCTCAGCTCTGGGACGCGGCTTTGGGAAGAATGTCGTTGGCCACCATCTCGCCGAACGGGCTGACGTAACCGGCGCTTTTCGGCAGCTCCGGACGCTCGATGTCCAGGTGCGGGAACAGCAACTCCGCCACCCGGTAGGACTCTTCCAGGTGTGGATAACCGGAGAAGATGAACGTATCGATGCCCAGATCGGCGTACTCCTTCACCCGAGCGGCCACTGTCGGACCATCGCCGACCAGCGCCGTACCGGCCCCGCCGCGCACCAGACCGACACCGGCCCAGAGGTTGGGGCTGACTTCCAGATTGTCGCGGCTGCCGCCGTGCAAGGCCGCCATGCGTTGCTGACCGACCGAATCGAAACGCGCCAAAGACGCCTGGGCGCGGGCAATGGTGTCATCGTCCAGATGAGAGATCAGTCGATCCGCCGCTTGCCACGCCTCGGCGTTGGTTTCGCGAACGATTACATGCAGGCGAATGCCGAAGCGCACGGTGCGCCCGAGCTTCGCGGCTTTGGCGCGAACCTGTTCGATTTTCTCGGCAACGGCGGCCGGCGGTTCGCCCCAGGTCAGGACCATTTCGACCTGCTCTGCCGCCAGGTCTTGCGCCGCTTCCGACGAGCCGCCGAAATACAACGGCGGACGCGGTTGCTGGATCGGCGGATAGAGCAATTTGGCGCCCTTCACGCTGATGTGCTGACCGTCGTAATCGACGGTTTCGCCTTCCAATACCCGGCGCCAGATGCGGGTAAATTCCACCGAGGCCTGGTAGCGCTCTTCGTGACTGAGGAACAAGCCATCACCGGCCAGTTCTTCCGGATCGCCACCGGTAACCAGGTTGAACAGCGCACGACCGCCGGACAGACGATCCAGGGTCGCGGCCTGACGCGCCGCCACCGTCGGGGAAATGATCCCGGGGCGCAGGGCGACGAGGAATTTCAAACGCTGGGTTACCGGGATCAGCGAGGCGGCCACCAGCCACGAATCTTCGCAGGAGCGACCGGTGGGAATCAGCACCCCGCCGAACCCCAGGCGATCCGCCGCTTGCGCGACTTGTTGCAGGTAACCGTGGTCGACGGCGCGAGCGCCTTCGGCGGTACCAAGGTAATGGCCGTCGCCGTGGGTAGGCAGGAACCAGAAGATATTGAGGCTCATGGAGTGGTCTCCTTGGGGAATCGAATTACGGCGCTTTGGCGACGGCTGCCGGTGGCGTCCAGATCACGTCCTTGATACTCAAGGGCTTGGGAATCAGCTTGAGCTGGTAGAAGCTGTCGGCGATTTTCTGTTGGGCGGCGACCACCTCAGGGGTCAGGAACAGCGCGCCGTAGCCCTGGCGCTTCACCGAAGTCAGAGTGATGTCCGCCGGCAGGCCGAGCAGTGGCGAAACCTGTTTGGTGACGTCCTCGGGATTGGCCCGGGACCATTCACCGACCGCGCGCACTTCTTCCACCAGGGTTTTGATCACTTGAGGATTTTTCTGCGCATAAGGCTTGGTCGCCAGATAGAACTGATGGTTGTCGACGATGCCTTTGCCATCGCGCAAGGTGCGCGCTTGCAGTTGCTGTTCGGCGGCAGCCTGGTACGGATCCCAGATCACCCAGGCATCGACACTGCCGCGCTCGAACGCGGCGCGGGCATCGGCGGGCGGCAGGAACACGGTCTGGATGTCGGTGTATTTGAGGCCGGCGTCTTCCAGCGCACGCACCAGCAGGTAGTGCACGTTGGAGCCTTTGTTGAGCACGACTTTCTTGCCCTTGAGTTCCTGCACCGATTTGATCGGCGAGCCCTTCGGCACCAGGATCGCTTCGCTGTGGGGCGCTGGCGGTTCATAGGCAACGTAGAGCAGATCGGCGCCCGCGGCCTGGGCGAAAACCGGAGGCGTTTCGCCGGTGACGCCGAAGTCGATGGAGCCGACGTTCAGGCCTTCGAGCAGTTGCGGGCCACCGGGGAATTCAGTCCATTGCACGTCCACGCCTTGGGCGGCGAGGCGTTTTTCCAGCGTGCCTTTGGCTTTGAGCAGCACCAGGGTGCCGTATTTCTGATAGCCGATTCTTAACGTCTCGGCTTGAGCTTGAGTAATGACGCCGAAGGACACAGCCGCAGCAAACAGAGCGACCAGACCACGACGCAAAATGACAGGGCGCATGGCGCTCTCCTTTTTGCAGTTGGGTTTTGGCTGCACCTGCTTGCCCGTTGGCGGGCCAGTGAGGTGGAGTAAATCAGTTTCGGGTGAGGCTTAAATGCTCCAGCGAGCACTCAACAAACGTTCGTTCAACAGGTTTGGATCGAGCGGCTTGGGCCGTCGCGCCATGGCGCTGTAGAACAGCTCCAGCGATTCATTCAGTCGTTGTGCAAGCTCGGGAGCCAACTGCGCCTGGGCGCTGCCTTCGCCGTAGGCGATCTGACTGTCTACGGCGAAAATCCCGTGGAGCATTTCCTGGGCCTTCAACGCCGACAATACCGGCTTGAGCGCGTAATCCACCGCCAGCATGTGGGCGATGCTGCCGCCGGTGGCCATTGGCAGAACCACCTTGTGGGCCAGGGCGCGTTCGGGCAGCAGATCCAGTACGGTTTTCAACGCACCGGAGAACGATGCCTTGTAAACCGGTGTGGCGATCAGCAAGCCATCGGCGTGATCAATCTGTTGCAACAGGTCGATTACCTTTGGGCTGTCGAAGCGGGCATGCAGCAAGTCTTCGGCCGGGAAGTCCCGCACCTGATAACTCACCACTTCCACACCTTGCTCTTGCAACCAGCGTTTGGAGCGCTCCAGCAACACCCCGGAACGGGAGCGTAGGCTGGGGCTGCCACCGAGTGAGACGACCAGCATTCAGACAATTCCTTGAGCGGTGTTGGCGATTCGCAGCTTGCGATTTCGCGTCGATGGAGTGACCTTAACAGGTGATTTATATATCCATAAATCATATTTATTCATTTAGTTATATCTTTAAAGAATATATTGATTGTCTTTTTCCGGGCAAAAAAACAGGCCGTCGAAACGGCCCGAAATCCCCTGCTTTGGTAGACATGATCGCTCCCACGCTCTGCGTGGGTGCGATCTTTTGACGTTAACGATTCGGCTGCGGCGTCAGGCGCAGATACGGTTTTACCGCGCGATACCCCTTGGGAAAGCGTTGCCTGATTTCATCTTCATCCTTGAGCGACGGCACGATCACCACTTCATCACCGTCCTGCCAGTTAGCCGGCGTGGCCACCTTGTAGTTGTCGGTGAGCTGCAGCGAATCGATCACCCGCAAAATCTCATTGAAGTTACGGCCAGTGCTCGCCGGGTAAGTGATGGTCAGCCGAATCTTCTTGTGCGGATCGATCACGAACAACGAACGCACGGTCAGGGTGTCGTTGGCATTCGGATGGATCAGGTCATACAGGTCGGACACTTTGCGGTCCGCGTCAGCGAGAATCGGGAAGTTGACGATGGCGTTCTGGGTTTCGTTGATGTCCTCGATCCACTTGTGATGCGAGTCCACCGGGTCCACGGACAGAGCAATGGCTTTGACGCCGCGCTGGGCGAATTCATCCTTGAGCCTGGCGGTGAAGCCCAGCTCGGTGGTGCACACCGGCGTGAAATCCGCCGGATGGGAAAACAACACACCCCAGCTATCGCCCAGCCATTCGTGGAAACGGAGGGTGCCGGCGCTGGAATCCTGTTCGAAATCGGGGGCGATATCGCCCAGTCTGAGGCTCATGGTGCTGCTCCTTGTGAGTGCTTGTCGAGCTCAACTGTGCCTGCCTTTCACCTTAATCAAAAAGAATATATATCGATTTATTTAGACCCAAAGGAAATATTAAAGATCTCTTCACTGGACCTGCACGGCCACGGGAACGAACATCGATCGCAAGGTTCGAGAAGGCCTTGAGTTGTTGCAAAAGAGGGAACTTCAAGGAGGGTTTACGGGGGTGAGCCCGCCTTGAAAACGCAAAAGCCCCGCCCGGCGCGATGCCGGGCGGGGCTTTTTTTTTACGTCGGTTACGCGAGCGCTATTACAACAGCGGGATCGAGTAGCTGACGATCAGACGGTTTTCGTCCTGGTCGCGCTGACCTGGAATGTCGTTGCGCCACATGGCGTTTTTCCACATGAAGCCCAGGTTTTTCAGTGGGCCTTCCTGGACTACGTACGCCAGGGTCAGGTCGCGTTCCCACTCGGAACGGCCAGTTGCGTTGACGCTTTTCTGAGCAGCACCCACTTTACCCGTAGTGTCGATGTTATCACCACGCAGATAAACCATACCCGCGGTCAGACCTGGGACGCCGACTTTGGCAAAATCGTACGAGTAGCGAGCTTGCCAGGTACGTTCGCCGGCACGGGCAAACTTGGCGATCTGACTGTCGGTAGTCAAGTAAGCCGACGAGCCATCACCCTGGTTCAGCCAAGGGAAGTCGCTGTTACCGTTACTGACCTGGTAACCGCCACCAAAAGTGTGACCGGCAACCGAGTACAGGAAAAGACCGCTATACAGGTTGTTGTCGACTTTACCCTTGGTAATGCCGGTGCCGTAGTCACCGGTAGTGAAATAGGAGGAGTTATGGCCGTTGGCGCCATCGTCACGGCTGTTGAAGTAACGGAAGTCAGACTTCAGTACGCCCGGACCAATAGACCAGTTGTGAACCAGCCCCAGGAAGTGCTGTTTGTAGAAATCTTCCAGGTTGCCGTAGTAGTACTGGGCGGTCAGGTCCTTGGTGATTTTGTAGTCGCCACCGCCATAGATGAACTTGTTGCTGTCACGACCGGCAGCAGTGTGAGCGTTGGCCCCAGCAATCGACAGCTCTTCGTTGTTGCTGGAGTTACGACCCTTGGCGTGCTCGATCTGACCGCCGACCAGTGTCAGGTCTTTGATTTCGTTCGAGGTGATCTGACCGCCCTGGAAGGTTTGCGGCAGCAGACGACCGTCGTTGGTCACAATCACCGGCAGTTTTGGCTGCAGGGTGCCCAACTTCAGTTCGGTTTGGGAAATCTTGGCTTTGGCAGTCAGGCCCAGGCTGGAGAAATTATCAACCGCTTCGCCGTTGGACTCGCTTGGGAAAACAGTGCCGCCGTAAGAAGTTGAAGTGGCGCCGTTAGTGCCACCGCCGGTGTCCAGACGCACGCCCAACAGGCCAATGGCATCGATACCGAAGCCGACAGTGCCTTGGGTGTAGCCGGAAGTGAAGCGCAGATCGAAGCCTTGGCCCCATTCTTCGTTCTTGCTTTGAACGCCGTTGGCCTTGACCTTGGCGGTACCCGCGTCGGAGTCGCGGTTATCGGTGTTGATGTAGAAGTTACGCAGCCCCAATGTAGCCTTGCTGTCTTCGATGAAACCGGCGGCGCCTGCCTGCTGCGCCAAAACCCCTACGGCCACAGCCAGGGCCAAGGTGGACTTGTTCATTGTTTCGCTCCTCTCGTTTCTAATTCTGGGTTCCTGGTCCTGGGTCGAGCGCCCGGATCCTGGGATGCGCAATTAACGCTGGTTGGTCAGGCCATCTTGATTTGGGTCGGCTTATAAACCAAAAAGATTTATATGCGGATTTTTTCATACCATTTAGGTATATAAATCCACGCCGGAACACAAGGTATCGGCTCATGAACCAATTCCTTGACCTTCAAAATCGGGGTTGCTGAATCCGATACTCGTGTTGCTGCCAATGAGTACCTGATGGCTTCATTTTATAGATTTAGGTAAAAAACAAAAAAGAATAAATAATCAACTTAAGATATTTTTTTGGAATATCAAAAAAAACGCAAAAAAAAGCCCCGCCAATAGGCGAGGCTCTTTTCTAATGGTTATTACAGGAAGCTGTAGGTGTAGTTGAAGATCAGACGGGTCTGGTCTTGGTCAGCGGTGCTGGTGTTACCACGATAGGTACCGTGACGCAGCGTCGTACCAAACCCTTTCAGCATGCCCGTTTGAATCACGTAATCCACGCGCGCGTCGGTCTCGTGCTCACTCAGGTCTTTACCCACACCGCTGGTTGCCTTGATGTTTTGGCCATTCAAGTAACCAATCGACGCTTTCAAACCTGGCACGCCCAGTGAAGCGAAGTCATAGGAGTACTGACCGTACGTGGTGTTTTCACCGGCACGGATAAAGCTGCCCACGGTGGCGTCGGTGAACGAGTAGAAGCTGCCGCCGCCGGCACCTTCTGGACGACCGTTGTCATTGACAAGGCTGCCTTGGTTCAAGAAGACAAAACCGCCGTCATCGCTGACACGCTGATGCCCGAGCAGGAATGCGCTGCCACCCAAGGTATAGGTGAAGGTGGCGTTCCAGGTCTTGTTATCAACCACGCCCCTTTCCTTGGCGTAGCCACTGTTGTTGTTGAACTGGTAGCCGGCGTCGCCGTTCTTGCCGTCGGAGCTGCTGTCGAAATAACGAATATCGGTCTTGAATGACTGGTTGGGAGCAATCGGATAGACGTGCACCAGGCCGAGGAAGTTCTGCTTGTAGAAGTCTTCCAGATTCGCATAGTAGTACTGCAACGTAAGGTCTTTGGTGACCTTCCAGTCAGCACCGGCATACCGGAATTTGTTGCTGTCCTGAGTCGCGCCAGCCACCGACAGACCAGTGGAGTTAGAGGAGGCGCGACCCGACGCGTGCTCCAGTTGACCCAGGTTGAAGGTCACGTTGTCGATTTCTTTGGAGGTGATGGTGCCACCTTCGAAGGTCTGCGGCAGCACACGGCTGTCGTTCGCAATCAGGATCGGCAGGTTAGGTGCCAGAGCGCCACCCAAGTGGGCCTCGGTCTTCGAGAAACGCGCCTTGACGTTGGCATCCAGACGACTCCACTCGTCGGCCGATTCCTTACCATCGCTAGGGAAGAATGAGTTGTCATTACCGGTCGGGTGATGACCCTTGCCACCATCCAGATGGATACCGACCAACGCCTGGGCATCGATACCGAAACCAACGGTACCTTGGGTGAAGCCAGACAGGTAATCGAACTTTAGCCCCTCAGCGGTTTCGCGCTGTCTGTACTTGGCAAAAGCAGGACTAGTGCCACTCGGGGTATTACGCGTATCAGCGTCGTAATACATGGTCCGGGAACTGACGGAAGCCTTGCTATCTTCGATGAAACCCGCAGCGCCTGCCTGCTGCGCCATAACCCCTAAGGTCACCGCCAGGGCCAAGGTGGACTTGTTCATTGTTTCGCTCCTCTCGTTTTCTAATTTTTGTGTTCTTTGGTCTTGGGTCGAATGCCCTGGATCCACAGATGCGCGATTAGCGCCAGACCGTGACTACCAAGTCAATCGTAACCATGTGTGTCTACGACCAAGGTCTAACGTCGAATATTGAGTCCCTGCCGGCGGCTCATCGAACCGGACATAACGGCATTGGCCCAAAAGCTAATTCCTAAAGGGTATTTATGAGCCTTTTTTTATTCCCATTGGCTTTGGCACATCCCGTACGCGTCAATCCCTATCGAAAAGGCGACGCCATCATGGCTAAACGCGCACTATCTAGTCAATTTGTTACAGTTTGTGTATCACCATTATTTTCTCCTTCCACTTAGGCGGCGACGCGGTCGGTGATCAAACCGGTGTCGATCCCGGCAAAGCTCCTCAGGCTGATGGCGTTTTCGAGAGAACCATAGGCCAAAAAATCGATTGCCGTGATTTCAATAACAGTCTGGAAGTGGTCAGAGCGCCGCGCAGCGGACCACTGCGCTGCTCGATGGCTGCACGGCCAGGGCGATTGGCGAGACGGCGAAGTACGTGAAGGGGCAGGGGAAGGTAGAAACGGGGGTGCCGGATGATGCGCCGTATGTCAGCGCCCTGTAGAAGCGCAGCGTGCCCGCGAAGGCATCATCAAGGACAACCGATAAATCGAGTCCTCTGCTTCGCGGACAAGCCTCACACCTACAGGTTCGGGGGTCAGAGGGCTTTTTCGAAGATCTTCGAATTACGCTGATAGTTGTAAAGCGACGCCCGCGCCGACGGCAGGCGATCGACGCTGCTCGGCACGAAACCCCGCTCACGGAACCAGTGGGCGGTCCGGGTGGTGAGCACGAACAAGGTTTTCAGGCCCTGCGCCCGGGCGCGGGTTTCGATGCGTTCCAGCAATTCATCGCCGCGACCGCCATGGCGGTACTCCGGGTTCACCGCCAGACACGCCAACTCCCCCGCATCCGAATCGGCAATCTGATACAGCGCCGCGCAGGCGATGATCATGCCCTCACGTTCAACCACGCTGAACTGCTCGATCTCGCGCTCCAGTACCTCGCGGGAACGACGCACCAGAATGCCCTGCTCTTCCAGCGGGCTGATCAAGTCCAGCAAACCGCCGACGTCCTCGATGGCCGCCTCGCGCACCACTTCAAATTGCTCCTGGGCCACCAGCGTACCGCCACCGTCACGGGTGAACAGTTCGGTCAGCAGCGCGCCGTCTTCGGCGTAGCTGACGATATGACTGCGCGCCACCCCACCCCGGCACGCTTCAGCGGCTGCGTCCAGCAGCTCGGCCTGATAGTTGCTGCCCAGACGTTGCAGGTGCGCCGGCACCTGTTGCGGACGCAGTTCGCGAACCAGACGACCATTTTCATCCAGCAGTCCGAGATCGGCGCCGAACAGCAGCAGTTTGTCTGCCCCCAGATCGATGGCCGCTCGGGTGGCGACGTCTTCGCACGCGAGGTTGAAGATCTCGCCGGTCGGCGAATAACCCAATGGCGACAACAGCACGATGGAGCGTTCGTCCAACAGGCGATTGATGCCCTTGCGGTCGACACGGCGCACTTCGCCGGTGTGGTGATAGTCGACGCCTTCGAGCACGCCAATCGGCCGCGCAGTGACCAGATTGCCGCTGGCCACCCGCAGACGCGAGCCTTGCATCGGCGACGAGGCCATGTCCATGGACAACCGCGCTTCGATGGCGATGCGCAGTTGACCAACCGCATCGATCACGCACTCCAGGGTCGCCGCATCGGTGATGCGCATGCCGTGGTGGTAGTGCGGGGTCAGGCCGCGAGCAGCGAGGCGTGTTTCAATTTGCGGACGCGAACCGTGAACCAGCACCAGTCGCACGCCCAGGCTGTGCAGCAGCACCAGGTCGTGGACGATATTGCCGAAGTTCGGGTGCTCCACGCCGTCGCCGGGCAGCATGACGACGAAAGTGCAATCGCGGTGGGCGTTGATGTAAGGCGAAGCGTGACGAAGCCAATTGACGTATTCGGGCATGAACCTGGGCCTGTAATAAATAGCAGCCGAAAAAAGAGTAACGCAGTAAACGCACAGCGGGCTGATGGTTATCGTCGGAACAGGCTTGGCGACACGCGCGCTCTCCTCATAAGTACGGGTTGTGACACGGGCAATTTATACGGTCAGTCAGCCAAAACACAGAACCTGTGGGAGCGGGCTTGCTCGCGAAGGCGTCAGGTCAGTCGACATCGATGTTGAATGTGCCGACCTCTTCGCGAGCAAGCCCGCTCCCACGTGGGTTGTGCTCAACTGACTGGCATCGCCGTTTTGGCCGGTGTCAGGCAGTAATGTTCGATCAATTGACGTAATAGATGCACGGTAGGCTGCAAACGTGACATTTCGAGGTATTCCCCCGGTTGGTGGGCGCAGGCGATGTCTCCGGGGCCCAATACCAGTGTTTCACAGCCAAGGCGCTGAAGATAAGGCGCTTCTGTGCCGAATGCCACTGCTTCGGCGCGATGGCCGGTGAGCTTTTCGGCGATCCTCACCAATTCCGAGTCCTCGGCCTGCTCGAACGGCGGCACTTCGGGGAACAATGGCGCGTAATCGATCTTCACCTTATGTCGTTCGGCAATCGGGTTGAGCTTCTGCACAATCGCCGCGCGCAGGGCTTTGGGGTCCATGCCCGGCAGCGGGCGCAAGTCAAACTCCAGAGAGCACTGCCCGCAGATGCGGTTGGGGTTATCGCCACCGTGAATGCAGCCGAAATTCATCGTCGGTTGTGGCACGCTGAACTGTGGATTACGAAATTCCCGTTGCCACGCCAGTCGCAAGCCGCGCAGTTCGCCAATGGCATCATGCATGGCTTCGAGGGCGCTATGGCCCAGGCTCGGGTCCGAGGAATGGCCGCTCTGACCGAGGATGTCGATGCGCTCCATCATCACGCCTTTGTGCAAGCGGATCGGCTTCAACCCTGTCGGCTCGCCAATCACCGCCGCGCGACCTAGTGGCCGCCCGGCTTCGGCCAAGGCACGCGCACCCGACATCGAGCTTTCTTCATCGCAGGTCGCAAGAATCAGCAAGGGTTGCTTGAATGGTTGGTCGAGCAAGGGTTTGACGGCTTCGATCGCCAGGGCGAAAAAGCCCTTCATGTCGCAACTGCCCAGGCCGACCCAGCGGCCGTCCACCTCCGTCAGTTTCAGCGGGTCGGTCTGCCACAGCGCCGCGTCGTACGGCACCGTATCGCTGTGACCGGCCAGCACCAGGCCGCCGGGGCCGGAGCCGAAACTGGCCAGCAGGTTGAATTTGCCGGGGCTGACCTGCTGGATGTCGCAGGCAAAACCCAGCTCCCCGAGCCATGTCGCCAGCAAGTCGATGACCGGACGATTGGTTTGATCCAGGTTCGGTTGGGTGCAACTGACAGACGGCGCGGCGATCAGCGCAGCGAACTGATCTCTCATGGACGGCAAAGGCATCGCTGACTCCCAACTCCCGAATTGAAGTCCATCATAGAGCCATCCGGCGACAGGAATAAACCGCTACGGCGCGTAGGACGGATCAGTCCTGTACACTGCACGACCTTGGCAGCCACCATTCCCCCCGGCTGCGCTCCCGATCCTGGATTTTCCGGCCATGCAGAAAGAAACCGAAATCAAACTCCGCGTCAGCCGCGAAACCCTCGCCGCCTTGCGCGAGCACCCGTTACTGAAAAAACGCAACAAAAGTGGCTGGGAACGCCGTGAGTTGATGAACCAGTACTTCGACACGCCCGAGCGCGACCTGGCCCGCGCCAAGGTGGCCCTGCGCCTGCGCCGCGACGGCGAAGAAGTGATTCAGACCCTCAAGACCCGTGGCCAGAGCGTCGCCGGCCTGTCCGAGCGTCACGAGTACGACTGGCCCCTGTCCAAAGCCAAACTCGACGTGAAAAAACTCGACGGCGAATGCTGGCCCGAAGAGTTGGCCGAGCTGGACAAGAAAACCCTGAAAGCCATCTTCACCACCGATTTCGTTCGCGAACGCGCGGAAATCGCCTGGGGCCGTGGCAAGACCAAAGTGGTCATCGAAGCCGCGCTGGACCTGGGCCACGTGGTGGTCGGCAAGCAGAAAGAAGAAATCTGCGAGCTGGAACTGGAGCTGCGCGAAGGCGAACCGGCCGCGCTGCTGGAACTGGCCGCCGAACTGGCTGCGACCCTGCCGCTGATGCCATGCGACATCAGCAAGGCCGAGCGCGGTTATCGCCTGTTCGACGCCAACAGCTACTCGCTGAGCTTGCCGGCGCCGCAGATCACCGCCGAAATGCCACTGGACGATGCATTCGCCGCCCTGTGCTGGCATTTGTTGAGCAGCAGCCAGCGCCTGGCCGAGCAATATCGCTTCAATGGCCACTGGCGCCTGCTGCAGGACTGGGTCGAAAACCTCGCGGAAATGCGCGCGCTGATCAGCAGCCTCGGTCAGGCCGCACCGCGTCAGTCGACTCACGATCTGCGAGTCGCGCTGGATGCCCTGCTGGAAGACTGGCGCCCACTGGTACAAGCCGGCCTGGACGACGAAGACGTGCGCAAAGCCGCGCCGGAGCAATTCCTCGAAGAGCTGGAAGATCCGCGTTGGGGCCTGTTCTCGCTGAACACCTCGCGCTGGCTGCTGGCCCGTGCCTGGGCTGCCGATCGCAACGTCCGCGGCAATCGTCAGGGTGCTGCGCAACTGGGTAGCTGGCTGCCACGCCTGCTGGGCGAAGAAGCCAACTCGCTGCAATTACAGCGTTACCAGCAACAGCCGGAAGACCTGGCCGAGCAACTGCCGCGCATCGAGCGCATCCAGGCCTGGCTGCATCATGCCCGTGGCGTGCTGGACATCCCGGAGATGGATCGCCTGTACGGTGAGCTGAAACAGCTTGCCCTGCTGGCTAACGAGCCGATCACCGATGAGTCGCTGGATGCGCGTAAGCAGCAGGCGATTGCGGTGTATCAGAATCGTGCCTGGAAGACCCTGCTGCGCCTGTAACACCCTGTGGCGAGGGGGCTTGCCCCCGTTGGAGACCGAAGGACTCCCAAAACCAGCCAGCGCGGTGCATCAGGCATAACGTGTTGGCTGGATTACGACTGCTTCGCAGCCGAACGGGGGCAAGCCCCCTCGCCACAAAGGCCTTCGAACATCATCAGCGCAACACCGGTAAACTCGTGGTGGATTTGATTTCCGACAACGCCACGATCGAGTTGACCTCCTGAATCCCCGGCACCATCGACAGCTTCTCGAAGAAGAAGCGTTCATAAGCCTCGATGTCCGCCGTGACGATCCGCAGCAAGAAATCCACCGACCCCATCAGTACATAACATTCCAGCACTTCGGGAAAACCGCGAATCGACTCGGTGAACTCAGTGAAGTTCGAACGTCCGTGGGCGTTGAGTTTGATCTCGGCGAAGATCTGCGTGTTCAGGCCGATTTTCTTGCGGTCAAGCAACGTCACCTGACCACGAATGATCCCCTCCTCCTTCATCCGCTGGATCCGCCGCCAGCAGGGCGACTGCGAAAGCCCCACCTGCTCGGCGATCTGCGCGCTGGAGAGCGAAGCGTCCTCTTGCAGCAACGCGAGAATCTTGCGGTCGTAGCCATCCAGCTCGCTGTGCATAGAAAAACCTGAAATTAATATGATCTTGAATTGATCGATTCGATAAATCGTCAACAAAGCCAATCATAGATAAGAAATGCCCCGCACCGAATGTAAAAATTCCTCCAATGATTTTGGAGCCCGACCATGCCGCCCCTTGAAGCCGTAAACACCCTGCCCGCCCGCGCCGATGTCTGGAACGTCAGCAACGCCCACTGCCGCGTTCACTATCAACTGCTGGCCGAGGCCGAGCCGGATCTGCTGTGCCGCGCGCTCAACCTGTTCGCCTTGCAGTTTCTGACGCCACAGCAGGTCAACATGCGGCGCCTGGACGATCTGCTGTCGATCGACATCGTCATGGACGGCCTGAGCTGGCACCGCGCCCAGGTGATCGCGGAAAAACTGCGTAACCTGATCAGCGTCTGCTCGGTGAATCTGCAAGCGGCTGATTCTGTGTGGGCGGAGACCGCTCAGGCAGCTGGCTGAAAAAACCCGACACGTATTGGTCCGGTAGTGGCCCAACGGTCTGCGGGTGCACAGCTATCCTTTGCGAACGGTTGTTCATAAGGAGCCCGCATGTCCGTTCAACTTGCCACTCAGGACCGCTGGCTGGACCTTAACGATTTGCTGCGTGAACTGGTCGCCCAGGGCTTTATCAGCCAGGATTCGGCCGAGCACGCTATCAACGCCCGCCGCCGTCACGCCACCAACGCTCAGCAGCATCCGCTGGAGTTCATCGCCAGCCAACACCTGGACGACCTCAGCCGTCCTGGCAAACACCTCGATCTGGAAAGCCTGACGCTGTGGCTGTCCCAGCAGGCCGGCCAGCCTTACCTGCGCATCGACCCACTGAAAATCAACGTCGCGGCCATCACGCCGCTGATGTCCTATGCCTTCGCCCAGCGCCACAAGATTCTGGCGGTGTCCATCGACCGCGATGCCGTCACCGTGGCCAGCGCCCAGCCCTTCGTCAGCGGTTGGGAAGCCGACCTGACCCACGTATTGAAGCTGCCGATCAAGCGCGTGGTGGCCAACCCGGTGGACATCCAGCGCTTCAGCGTGGAATTTTTCCGCCTGGCCAAATCGGTCACCGGCGCCACCAACGCCGATCAGCACACAAGCAACCTGGGCAACTTCGAACAGTTGCTCAACCTCGGCGCCAGCGACCAGGAGCCGGACGCCAACGATGCGCACATCGTCAACATCGTCGATTGGCTGTTCCAGTACGCGTTCCAGCAGCGGGCCAGCGATATCCATATCGAGCCCCGGCGCGAGCAAGGCACGGTGCGCTTTCGCATCGACGGTGTGCTGCACAACGTCTATCAATTCCCGCCGCAGGTGACCATGGCCATCGTCAGCCGCCTGAAAAGCCTGGGGCGGATGAACGTCGCGGAAAAACGCAAACCCCAGGACGGCCGGGTGAAAACCAAAACCCCGGACGGCGGCGAAGTCGAGTTGCGGCTGTCGACCTTACCGACGGCATTCGGCGAAAAAATGGTCATGCGGATCTTCGACCCGGAAGTGCTGCTCAAGGACTTCGATCAACTGGGTTTTTCCGCCGATGACTTGCGCCGCTGGCAAGACATGATCCGCCAGCCCAACGGCATCATTCTGGTGACCGGGCCGACCGGTTCGGGCAAGACCACCACGCTGTACACCACCCTCAAGAAACTGGCGACGCCGGAGGTCAACCTCTGCACCATCGAAGACCCGATCGAAATGGTCGAGCCGGCGTTCAATCAGATGCAGGTCCAGCACAACATCGACCTGACTTTTGCCGCGGGCGTGCGCGCGCTGATGCGGCAAGACCCGGACATCATCATGATCGGCGAGATCCGCGACCTCGAAACCGCCGAGATGGCGATTCAGGCGGCACTCACCGGCCACCTGGTGCTGTCGACATTGCACACCAACGATGCGCCGAGCGCCATCAGCCGCCTGCTGGAACTCGGCGTGCCGCATTACCTGATCAAGGCCACGGTGCTCGGGGTCATGGCCCAGCGTCTGGTCCGAACCTTGTGTCCGCATTGCAAGGCACCCTTGACGTTGGGCGAGGACGACTGGCAAACCCTGACTCGCCCCTGGCAAGCGCCACTGCCGAACAATGCCCAGCGTGCCATCGGTTGCCTGGAATGCCGCGAAACCGGCTATCGGGGCCGCGCCGGGGTTTACGAAATCATGCAGCTGACGGACGGCATCAAAGCGCTGATCAACCCCGACACCGATTTGCTGGCGGTCCGCCGTCAGGCGTTCAAGGAAGGCATGCGCAGTTTGCGCTTGTCTGGGGCGCAGAAAGTGGCGGCGGGATTGACCACGATTGAAGAGGTGTTGCGGGTGACGCCGCAGAGTGAGCAGAAGTAGGCGATGCCGACTAACGTCACGGAACTCGATTGGGTTATTGGCAATCAAAGCCCGCAGTTAAAACCCAGTGGAGTCACCTTTTATGCGTCTCAAACTTGCTGTCGCTACTTTCGCCGTGTTGTCCCTTTCAGTCGGTTCGGCGATGGCTGATGACGGCTTTTGGCGTAGCATCCTTACTTCCGGTGCCACCACCGGCTCGTCCTACCTGACCTCCAGGGATCACAAGCTGATCGTCGCCGCCCAGGACGACGCCGGCAGCTTTGTCGCCAGTGACGGCGCTATTCGCGGCCCCTATCTGGAAGCCGCCATGCAGAAAGTCCGCGCTGAAAACCCTGGCCTGCAAGCCACGGACATGGAACTGGCGAACGCCATCCTGGCGAAGAATGCCATCGCCTCGAAATAAGCTTCGCTGCTGAACAAAAAATGCCGCTCTGGATGAGCGGCATTTTTTTGCCTGAAATGCGATCCATTGTGGGAGCGGGCTTGCTCGCGAAAGCGGTATTTCAGCCGACATCGCTGGTGAATGTTGAACCGCTTTCGCGAGCAAGCCCGCTCCCACATCAGATCTTCATCCCTCGTGATTTCAGCGGTACTCGTCCACCGGCACGCACGCGCAAAACAGGTTGCGATCGCCGTAGACATTGTCCACACGGTTTACCACCGGCCAGTACTTATGGGCCTTGGTGTGGGCATCCGGCGTCACCGCCTGCTCGATGCTGTACGGGCGCTCCCAGACGCCGGTGATGTCGGCCAGGGTATGCGGAGAGCGCTTCAGCGGGTTGTCCTCCGCCGGCCAGTTGCCGTTCTGCACCTCGTTGATTTCCGCGCGAATGCTCAGCATCGCATCGATAAAACGATCCAGCTCCGCCTTCGACTCGCTCTCGGTCGGCTCGACCATCAATGTTCCCGGTACCGGGAATGACATGGTCGGCGCATGGAAACCGTAGTCCATCAGCCGTTTGGCCACGTCCTCTTCGCTGATCCCGGTCAGCGTCTTCAGCGGTCGCAGGTCGAGGATGCATTCGTGGGCCACTCGGTCGTTGCGCCCGGAGTAAAGCACCGGAAACGCGCCGGACAAATGCTGCGCCAGGTAATTCGCGGCAAGAATCGCCACTTCACTCGCATCCGCCAGTTGCGGCCCCATCATCGCGATGTACATCCAGCTGATGGGCAGAATGCTCGCACTGCCCCAAGGTGCCGCGCTCACCGCGCTGTTCTCCGGCAACGGGCCGTCGATCGGCACCACCGGGTGATTGGCAACGAATGGCGCCAGGTGCGCCCGCACACCAATCGGTCCCATCCCCGGCCCGCCACCGCCGTGGGGAATGCAGAACGTTTTGTGCAGGTTCATGTGCGACACGTCGGCGCCGATGTCTGCCGGCCGCGCCAATCCGACCTGCGCGTTGAGGTTGGCGCCATCCATGTACACCTGACCGCCGTGGCGGTGGATAACTTCACAGATCTCGCTGATGCCTTCCTCGTAAACCCCATGGGTCGAAGGATAAGTCGCCATCAGGCAGGCGAGTTTATCCCCCGCCTCTATGGCCTTTTCTTTCAGGTCTTCCAGATCGACATTACCCGCCTCGTCGCACTCGACGATCACTACCCGCATCCCGGCCATTTGTGCCGAGGCCGGGTTGGTGCCGTGGGCCGAGGACGGGATCAGGCAAACGTCCCGCGCGCCCTGATGGCGGCTCTCGTGATATTTGCGGATCGCCAGCAACCCGGCGTACTCGCCTTGAGCGCCCGAGTTGGGCTGCATGCAGATCGCATCGAAACCGGTGATCGCGCAGAGCCAGCGTTCCAGCTCCTCGATCATCAACGAATAACCCACCACCTGCTCTTTCGGTACGAACGGGTGCAAGTTGGCGAATTGTGGCCAGGTGATGGGGATCATCTCGCTGGTGGCATTGAGCTTCATGGTGCAGGAGCCCAGCGGGATCATCGATTGATTGAGTGCCAGGTCTTTGTTTTCCAGCTGCTTCAAGTAACGCAGCATTTCGGTTTCGCTGTGATGAGCGTTGAACACCGGGTGATGCAGATAAGGTGTACGGCGCTGCAACCCGGCAGGAATACCGGACAACAGGGCTTCAGCGTCCAGTTCGTCGACATTGAGCCCATGATCGGCCCCTAGAAACACATCGAACAGCTTCGCCACGGTGCCTTCGTCACAGGTTTCATCGAGGCTCAGGCCCAACCGCCCGCGACCGAGAATGCGCAAGTTGATCCGCGCCGCCTGGGCGCTTTCGATGATCGCGGTCTGAGCGCCGCCGACCTCCAGGGTCAGGGTGTCGAAGAAGTGTTGGTTCAGACGCGTAATGCCGTGGCGTTCCAGGCCGGCGGCGAGGATGCAGGTCAGCCGATGGACGCGCAGGGCAATTCGTTTGAGCCCTTCGGGGCCATGGTAGACCGCATAGAAACTGGCGATATTGGCCAGCAACACCTGGGCGGTGCAGATGTTCGAATTGGCCTTCTCCCGGCGAATGTGTTGCTCGCGGGTTTGCAGGGCCATGCGCAGGGCGACATTGCCGCGAGCATCTTTCGACACGCCGATGATCCGCCCCGGAATCGCCCGTTTGTATTCGTCGCGGCTGGCAAAAAACGCCGCGTGCGGGCCGCCGTACCCCATGGGCACGCCGAAACGCTGGGACGAACCGAATACCACGTCGGCACCCAGCTCCCCCGGCGGGGTCAACAACAGCAGGCTCAACAGATCGGTGGCGACGCAGGCCAGGGCTTGCTGGGCATGCAAATGATCGATCAACGGACGCAGATCGCGAATTTCGCCATGGGTATCGGGATATTGCAGCAGCGCACCGAACACCTGGTGCTGTTTCAAGTTATCCACAGCGTCGATGATCAGGTCGAAACCGAACCCTTCTGCCCGTGTCTGCACCACGGAAATCGTCTGGGGGTGGCAATTTTCATCGACGAAAAACAGATTGCTTCTGGACTTGGCGACACGCTTGGCCAGGGCCATGGCCTCGGCTGCCGCCGTGGCTTCATCCAGCAGCGAGGCGTTGGCCAGTTCCAGGCCGGTCAGGTCGATGGTCAGCTGCTGGAAATTCAGCAGCGCTTCGAGCCGGCCTTGGGCAATCTCCGGTTGATAAGGCGTGTAGGCGGTGTACCAACCGGGATTTTCCAGCACGTTGCGCAAGATGACGGCCGGTGTGAGGGTGCCGTGATAACCCATGCCGATCAGGCTGGTCCAGACCTGGTTCTGCTCGGCGTAGCTGCGCAGTTTGGCCAGTGCGGCTTCTTCATCGAGGGCGGGCGGCAGGTCCAGTGGTCGGTTGAGACGGATTCCCGGCGGCACCGTCTGCTCGATCAACTCGACCCGGCTGCCAAGGCCGAGGCTGTCGAGCATCGCCTGCTGCTCGGCGGCATCAGGCCCGAGGTGGCGGCGCAGGAAGGTATTGGGGTCGCGTAACTGGCTCAAGGACGGCAACTGGGACATGACGGGCTCTCTCATGACTGGCGCTCAGCGTCGATGCAACTCGGTCAAACCAGCATAGCAGTCGATACCGGCACGGATGGCGTGGCGCTGTCGGTCATTCCGGATCATCATGCTCGACGCCTACAAACGTTCGCTGATCGGGTATCCACATTTATGAGCCAACTGTCTTTCCTGCCCTTCTCCAAACCCACCATCGATGAAGCCACGATTGCCGCTGTCGGCGATGTGCTGCGCTCGGGCTGGATTACCAGCGGCCCCAAGGTCCAGGCTTTTGAAGCGCAACTCTCGGAATATTTCGGCGGGCGCCCGGTGCGTACGTTCAATTCCGGCACCTGCACCATGGAGATCGCATTGCGAATTGCCGGCGTCGGACCGGGTGATGAAGTGATCACCACGCCGATTTCCTGGGTGGCCACCGCCAACGTGATCCTGGAAGTTGGCGCCACGCCGGTGTTTGCCGACATCGACCCGGTTACCCGCAATATCGACTTGGCGCAGCTTGAAGCAGCGATAACCCCGCGCACCAAAGCCATTATCCCGGTGTTTCTCGCGGGACTGCCCGTGGACATGACGCGCCTTTACGCGATTGCAAAAAAACACGGTTTGCGAGTGGTGGAAGACGCGGCCCAGGCATTGGGTTCGAGCTGGAACGGACAGCGCATCGGTGCGACTGGTGATTTCGTGTCCTTCAGTTTCCAGGCGAACAAGAACGTCACTTGCTCAGAGGGCGGTTGCCTGGTGCTGAACAATGCCGAAGAAGCGCGGCTGGCGGAAAAGTACCGTTTGCAGGGCGTCACCCGCAGCGGTTTCGATGGGCTGGACGTTGATGTGCTGGGCGGCAAGTTCAACATGACCGATGTCGCGGCAGCCATTGGCCTGGGGCAATTTGCGCATATCGAGGCGATCACGGCTCATCGGCGTGAACTGGCGCGGCACTATTTCGCATGTTTCGGTGAGGACTTCGAAGCGCAGTACGGCGCTCAACTACCGCCGGCAGATTTCGAGAACAGTAACTGGCACTTGTTCCAACTGGTGCTCCCGGAACGCCAGGATGGCAAACCGGCACGGGCCACTTTCATGGAACAGATGCAGGCACTGGGGATTGGTATTGGCTATCACTACCCGCCGATCCACCTGCTGAGTCTTTACCGCGAACGCGGGTTCAAGGAAGGCATGTTCCCGGTCGCCGAGCGGGTCGGACGACTGATCGTCTCGCTGCCGATGTTCACGTCCATGGATAAAGCGGATGTCGAGCGTTCGGTGGCTGCGGTGAAAGCCGTCTTGCGGCCTTGATTCGACCTTCGCAGGAGCGGCCAAAGGCAGCTCCTGCGAAGGCGAGCATTACTCGCCGATGGCGGCCTTGTAGGCCATGGGGTCGAGCAGCTTGTCCAGCTCAGAGGTATCGCTTGGCTGAAGTTTGAAGAACCAGCTGTCATAAGGCGCGCTGTTGACCAGTTCCGGGCTGTTGGCCAGCTCTTCGTTGACGGCAATGACTGTGCCGGAGACTGGCGAGTAGATATCCGACGCGGCCTTGACCGACTCGACGACACCCGCTGCCTCTCCGGCAGCGAACACTTTGCCGATTTCCGGCAGCTCGACGAACACTACATCACCCAAGGCTTCCTGAGCATGGTCTGAAATACCCACTTTCACGCCGCCATCATGGTCTAGACGGGCCCATTCGTGACTTTCGGCAAAACGCAGGTCGACAGGGATTTCGCTCATGTTCTGTGTCCTCAAGAAAAATGTCAGCGGTCATTGCCCGCCAGAAAAAGTTAGATCAAGGTTTTGCCGTGACGCACGAAGGTCGGTTTGACCACTCGAACCGGGTACCACTTGCCACGGATTTCCACTTCAGCGCGGTCGGCGGTGGCCACCGGCACCCGCGCCAGTGCAATCGACTTGCTAAGCGTAGGAGAGAAACTACCACTGGTGATCTCCCCTTCGCCAACATCGGCGATGCGAACCACCTGATGCGCTCGCAAGACACCACGTTCCTCAAGGACCAGACCGACCAGTTTGTGCTGCACGCCGGCGGTCTGCTCGGCCTCCAGGGCGGTGCGGCCGATGAACTGGCGCGTGGCCGGTTCCCAGGCAATGCTCCAGGCCATGTTGGAGGCCAACGGTGAAACATCTTGATGGATGTCCTGACCGTACAGGTTCATCCCGGCTTCGACCCGCAAGGTATCGCGCGCCCCGAGGCCGATCGGGGAAATACCCGCGCCCACCAGATCGTTGAAGAAACCCGGCGCCTGATCGGCCGGCAGCACGATTTCCAGACCGTCCTCACCGGTGTAGCCGGTGCGGGCGATGAACCAGTCACCGTCGGTCTGACCTTCGAAATATTTGAGTTGCTGGATCAGCGTAGCGCGGGACTGGGTCACCAGTTCGGCAATCTTGTGCCGGGCGTGAGGGCCTTGAATGGCCAGCATCGCCAACTCGGAACGCTCGTTGAGCTGCACATCGAAGTCGCCGAGATGAGCCTGCATCCAGGCCAGGTCCTGATTGCGGGTGGAGGCGTTGACCACCAGCCGATAGCCGTCATCGAGGCGATAAACGATCATGTCATCGACGATACCACCGTGCTCGTTGAGCATGGCGCTGTACAAGGCACGGCCGGGGCTGTGCAGACGTTCGACGTCATTGGCCAGCAAGTATTGAAGCCAGGCCTTGGCCTGGGGGCCGCCGACATCGATCACGGTCATGTGGGATACATCGAAAACCCCGCAATCTCGGCGCACCTGATGGTGTTCCTCGACCTGCGAGCCGTAATGCAGAGGCATATCCCAACCGCCAAAATCGACCATCTTCGCGCCGAGGGCGAGATGAAGGTCATACAGAGGCGTGCGCTGTCCCATGGGTTTCTCCTTCCGGGCGTGGCGAAGGTGCGGACAGCCGCTGTACGGGGTGAAACGCCTTGAAATAAAGGCCTTCAGCCGATTTCAGCAACCCGGTATCAAAGACGGACCGCACCGAATGCCGCGCATTGTAGCCGCAAGGTGTAGGACTGACACCTAGCCGTTTCGATGTGCCGACCTTCTGATTAATCCGATGACCGGCAACAGCCCGACCAAAACCAGCGTCAGTGCCGGCAACGAGGCCCTGGCCCACTCGCCTTCGCTGGTCATTTCAAAGATCCGCACCGCCAGCGTGTCCCAGCCGAACGGGCGCATCAGCAGGGTTGCGGGCATTTCCTTGAGCACGTCGACGAACACCAGCAACGCCGCACTCAACGTGCCCGGCAGCAGCAACGGCAGATACACTTTGAAAAAAAGTCGTGGCCCACTGACACCAAGGCTACGTGCTGCTTCGGGCAAAGAAGGCCGTATTCGCGCCAGGCTGCTTTCCAGCGGCCCATACGCCACGGCGATGAATCGCACCAGGTAGGCCAGCAACAATGCCGACAGACTGCCCAGCAGCAACGGTTTGCCCGCGCCGCCAAGCCAGCCCGACAGCGGAATCACCAGTTCGCGATCCAGATAACTGAACGCCAGCATGATCGACACCGCCAATACCGATCCCGGCAGTGCGTAGCCGAGGTTGGCCAGGCTGATGCCGGAGCGGATCACCCGGGTCGGTGCCAATCGACGGGCAAACGCCAGCAGCAGCGCGACGCTGACAGTGATCAACGCCGCCATGCCGCCCAGGTACAAGGTGTGCACGATCAGCCCGGCATACCGCTCGTCCAGATCGAAGCGCCCGCGTTGCCAGAACCACACCAGCAGTTGCAGCACGGGAATGACGAAGGCGCAGGCGAACACCAGACCACACCAGCTCATCGCCGCCAGCGCCTTGACCCCGCGCAAGTGATACAGCGCCTTGACCCGCGGCCGTTCGTTGCTCGCCCGGTTGGCGCCGCGGGCACGGCGTTCGCCATATAGCACAACCATCACTACCAACAGCAACAGGCTGGCCAGTTGCGCGGCGGTGGACAGGCTGAAAAAGCCGTACCAGGTCTTGTAGATGGCGGTGGTGAACGTATCGAAGTTGAACACCGACACCGCACCGAAATCCGCCAGGGTTTCCATCAGCGCCAACGCCACCCCCGCGCCGATCGCCGGACGTGCCATGGGCAACGCCACTCGCCAGAACGCCTGCCACGGGGATTGCCCAAGGACTCGCGCCGCTTCCATCAGGCCTTTGCCCTGAGCCAGAAATGCAGTGCGCGCCAACAGGTAAACGTAGGGATAGAAAACCAGCACCAGCACCAGAATCACGCCACCGGTGGAACGCACTCGCGGCAGCCTCAGACCACTGCCGAACCATTCGCGCAGCAGGGTTTGCACCGGGCCGGCGAAATCCAGCAGGCCGACGAAGACGAAGGCCAGCACATAAGCAGGAATCGCAAACGGCAGCATCAACGCCCAGTCCAGCCAACGCCGCCCGGGGAACTCACAGAGGCTGGTCAGCCAGGCCAGGCTGACGCCCAACAGCGTTACGCCGATGCCAACGCCAACGACCAGCGTGAGGGTATTGCCCAGTAGCCGCGGCATCTGCGTGTCCCACAGGTGGGACCAGATCTGCTGATCGATGGTTTGCCAGGAGAGCAGCAGGACGCTCAAGGGCAGCAGGACCAGCGCGGCAATGGCGAAGACCAGGGGATACCAGCGGCGTTGGGCGGGGTGGGCCAAGGAAAGTTCTCGTTTAAATGAGTATGCCCACGCTCTGCGTGGGCACACATCTTGTGATGCTCTGCGTCACGCCTCGACGCAGAGCGTCGTCGGTGGATGCATTCCCACGCAGAGCGTTGGAACGATCAGGCCGGCAGGGACGTCGCCACTTCATTCGGTGGCGCAGTATATCGACAGACTCAGTTCCAGCCGACCCGATCCATCATCCGGATCGCTTCAGCCTGACGCTTGCCGGCGATTTCCACCGGTAAGGTATCAGCCACGAACTTGCCCCAGCTCGCGACTTCAGCTGAAGGCTGAACAGCGGGGTTGGCCGGGAACTCCTGGTTCACGTCAGCAAAAATCTTTTGCGCTTCAGGCGTGGTCATCCACTCCACCAAAGCCTTGGCGGCTTCCGGGTGCGGGGCGTGTTTGGTCAGGCCAATGCCCGACAGGTTGACGTGCACGCCACGGTCGCCCTGATTCGGCCAGAACAGCTTCACCGGCAGGTCCGGCTTCTGTTTGTGCAGGCGGCCGTAGTAGTAAGTGTTGACGATGCCGACGTCGCACTGACCGGCGTTGATCGCCTCGAGTACGGCGATGTCGTCTGAGAATACATCGGTGGACAGGTTGTTGACCCAGCCCTTGAGGATCTTCTCGGTTTTCTCGGCGCCATGGACTTCGATCATGGTGGCGGTCAGGGACTGGTTGTAGACCTTCTTCGCCGTGCGCAGGCACAGGCGGCCTTCCCACTGTTTATCGGCCAGCGCCTCGTAGGTGGTCAGCTCACCGGGTTTCACCCGGTCGGTGGAGTAGGCGATGGTCCGCGCCCGCAGGCTCAGGCCGGTCCAGGCATGGGAGGACGCGCGGTATTGCAGCGGGATGTTGGCGTCGACCACCTTGGACGTGAACGGCTGGAGGATGCCCATCTGCTCGGCCTGCCAGAGGTTGCCGGCATCGACGGTCAGCAGCAGGTCGGCGGTGGCATTTTCGCCCTCGGCCTTGATCCGCTGCATCAGCGGCGCTTCCTTGTCGGTGATGAACTTCACCTGCACCCCGGTTTTCCGGGTGTAGGCGTCGAAGACCGGTTTGATCAGCTCATCGATACGCGAGGAGTAAACCACCACCTCGTCGGCGGCCTGGGCGGCGGTGCTGCCAATCAGGGTCAGGGCCAGTGCGGTCAGTAGACGCTTGGGTGCCAACATGGAAGCGCTCTCTCGAATGGGGAAGTGAGGCTAAATGATAAGGACTCACATTTCGCTTCTCAATCGAACAGTGGGCGGAGGAGTTACCAGATGTTGCACAGCTTTGAAATGTGCGTTGAATGTGCCACCGCCTTCGCGAGCAAGCCCGCTCCCACATTTGGAATGCATTTCAATGTGGGAGCGGGCTTGCTCGCGAAGAGGCCATCAACCGCAGCGAAGATGTCAGGCCTTGGCAAGCGCCGGCAGATCCCCAATCAACCCAAGCGCTTCGCGCACGAACAACGCCTTGGCCTCGGGCATCTGGTCGACCATCTTCAACCCGGTATTACGCAACCAGCGCACCGGCAACGGATCGGCCTGGAACAAACGCTCGAACCCTTCCATCGCCGCCATCAGCGCCAGGTTGTGGGGCATGCGCCGACGCTCGTAGCGACTGAGCACTTTCACATCCGCCAGCCGCTCACCGCGCCCGGCCGCTTGCAGCAGCACTTCGGCCAACACCGCGGCATCGAGGAAACCGAGGTTCACGCCCTGCCCGGCCAGCGGATGGATGGTGTGGGCCGCGTCGCCGATCAGCGCCAGGCCTTCAGCCACATAACGCTTGGCATGACGCTGACGCAGCGGCACGCACAGACGCGGGTCGGCGCTGAGCACGGTGCCGAGGCAGCTTTCAAAGGCCCGCTCCAGCTCCTTGCAGAATCCTTCGTCGTCCAGCGCCATCAGGCGTTCGGCTTCGCTCGGCGTGGTCGACCAGACGATCGAGCACCAATCCTGCTGACCGTCCCGGTCCAACGGCAGGAACGCCAGCGGGCCGTTGTCGGTGAAACGCTGCCACGCGGTCATCTGATGCGATTTGGAACTGCGCACACTGGTGACGATCGCGTGGTGCATGTAATCCCACTCGCGGGTCGCAACCCCGGTCAGGCGCCGCACCGCCGAGTTGGCGCCATCCGCCGCAATCACCAACGGTGCCCGCAGGGTGCGGCCATCGGCCAGGGTCAGCAGCCAGTCGTCACCGGAGCGGCGCATCTGCTCCAGACGCGCATTGGCCAGCATCCCGAGGTCGCAGTCGTGCAGCCGGTCGAGCAAGGCGTCCTGAACCACGCGGTTCTCGACGATATGCCCGAGCACGTCGGCATGCACACTGGTCGCCGAGAAATGGATCTGCCCGGTGCCGCTGCCGTCCCAGACGTGCATGTCGGTGTAGGGACTGCTGCGCCGGCCGGCGATGCCGTCCCAGACGCCCAGGCGTTCGAGTATGCGCTGGCTGGCCGCCGACAAGGCGCTTACCCGAGGCTCGAACGGCGCCTGCCCGTCGAAGGGTTTGACGCTCAGGGGGCTACCGTCCAGCAGCAGCACTTCGAGCCCACTGTTTTGTAGCGCCAGCGCCAGGGCGCTGCCGACCATTCCGGCCCCGACAATCAGCAGATCTGCGCGCATTTCCATGCTTTAAGCCTGTCTCGCTTGCGGCGCGGGCCGCACGTAAAGGAGTTTCTCGACGCACGCCACCAAGGTGCCTGCGCCGTCGTGAATATCGATTGGGTTCGCCAGCCACTCAAACATCGGAACGCGTACCCAGGCCCATGGCCTGCCGGGCAAACCAGCGCTTGGCCGGCGGCAGCAGATCGAGGCCGAGCAGGCCGATGTTGCGACCCAGGGAAACCAGCGGCTGGGTGCTGCCGAACAGCCGGGTGACCTGATCGGAGAAACCCACGGTCAGGCTCTGGTCCAGCCGCTGGCGCTCGCGATAAGCCTGCAAGGTGGCAAAATCGCCGGGGGCTGTCTCGCTGCCCAACAAACTGTCGGCCAACGCCTGGGCATCGCGCAGGGACAGGTTGAACCCTTGCCCGGCAATCGGATGCAGGCTGTGGGCGGCGTTGCCGAGGATCGCCAGATGCGGCCGGACTTGTTCCTCGGACTCGATCAGCGACAACGGATACAAATTCCGCGCGCCAACCTGTTTCAGCGTGCCGAGGCGATAACCGAACACGCCCTGCAACTCGCTGAGAAAGCTGCGCTCATCAAGGGCCGCCAGCCGTTGCGCGTCCATGCCCAGACGGGTCCAGACCAAGGCGCAGCGGTTTTCCGGCAACGGCAGCAAAGCCATCGGGCCGTCATCGGTGAAGCGCTCGAAAGCCATGCCGTTGTGCGCTTCGCTCGGCGTGATGTTGGCGATCAGCGCACTCTGGTTGTACGGGCGTGTTTTGATGCCGATCCCCAATTGTTCACGCAGCCCCGAACGCCCGCCATCGGCCAGCACCGCGAGGTCGCATTCCAGCAGGGTTTCATCGTTGAGGGTCAGGCGATAGCCGTCGGTCAGCGGTTCCATGCCGGTGACTTCCGCCGGGCAGCGCCAACTGATCACATCCTTGTCCAGACCTTGCCAGAGGCATTGGCCGAGCCAGGCGTTTTCCACCACATAACCCAGCGCCGGAACGCCCTCTTCCATCGCCGACAGTCGCGCGGTGGAGAAACGCCCACGGTCGGAGACATGAATCTGCTTGATCGGCTCGGCGCGGCGGGAGATTTCCTGCCACACGCCCAAGCGCTGATAAATCTGCCGGGCCCCGTAGGACAGCGCCGAAGAACGAGCGTCGTAACTCGGTTGATAGCTATCGCCGGGGGCAAAGGGTTCGATCAGCACGATCTTCCAGCCACGGGCCTTGGCCCCGGCCTGCAACGCCAACGCCAGGCTGGCGCCGACCAGGCCACCGCCGATGATTGCCAGATTGACTCGACTCATGCCGCTTGTGTCCGTGCGGCGGCCATCAAGGCCTCGATCTCGGCGACCGTTTTCGGCACGCCGTTCGTCAGGATTTCACAACCGGTTTTGGTGACCACCACGTCGTCCTCGATGCGCACGCCAATGCCGCGCCATTTCTTCGCCACACTCTGGTTGTCCGGAGCAATGTAAATGCCCGGCTCCACTGTCAGCGCCATGCCGACTTCCAGTACGCGCCATTCGCCGCCGACCTTGTACTCGCCGACGTCATGCACATCCATGCCCAGCCAGTGGCCGGCGCGGTGCATATAAAACGCCTTGTAGGCTTCGCTGGCGATCAGTTCATCGACCTCGCCCTGCAACAGGCCCAACTTCACCAGGCCGCCAGTAATTACCCGGACCGTGGCTTCGTGTGCCTGATTCCAGTGTTTGTTCGGTGCGATCTCGGCAAACGCCGCTTCCTGGGACGCCAGCACCAGCTCATAGATCGCCTTCTGCTCCGGTGAATACTTGCCACTGACCGGCCAGGTGCGGGTGATGTCGCTGGCGTAGCAGTCGATCTCGCAACCGGCGTCGATCAGCACCAGGTCGCCATCCTTGAGCACCGCGTCATTCTGCTGGTAGTGCAGGATGCAGCTGTTGCGCCCGGCGGCGACGATCGAACCATAGGCCGGCATCTTCGCCCCGCCCTTGCGGAATTCGTAATCGAGCTCGGCTTCGAGGCTGAACTCATGCAAACCGGCTCGGCTGGCCTGCATCGCCCGAATATGGGCCTGGGCGGAAATCCGCGCGGCTTCGCGCATCACCTTCACTTCTGCCGCCGATTTATACAGGCGCATGTCGTGCAGCAGATGATCCAGGGCAACGAATTCGTTCGGCGGCTGGGCGCCGAGGTGCGCTTTAGAGCGAATCACGTTGATCCAGTCCATCAGGTGCCGATCGAATTCCGGATTGCTGCCCATGGCCGAATACACCCGGTCGCGGCCTTCAATCAGGCCCGGCAGGATGTCGTCGATGTCGGTGATCGGGAACGCGTCATCGGCGCCATAATCGCGGATCGCGCCTTCCTGACCGGCACGCAGGCCGTCCCACAGCTCGCGTTCGGCATTGCGCTCACGGCAAAACAGCACGTATTCGCCATGTTCGCGACCGGGCATCAATACGATGACGGCCTGAGGCTCGGGAAACCCGCTGAGGTACTGGAAGTCGCTGTCCTGACGGTAGACGTGCTCGACATCGCGGTTGCGAATGGCCACCGCAGCGGCAGGCAGGATGGCGATGCTGTTGGGTTCCATCTGCGCCATCAGGGCCTTGCGGCGACGGCTGTATTCCGATTTCGGGATATGAATCATGGGCAGATGGCGTTCCCTGGCACGCGATTATTAATGCAACGACGGTTTGGCAGCCGCTTCGTCGGTTTTTTTGGTTTCGGTGAACAGCAGCAGCGGCGCGACGCGCAGGTATTCCATGACTTCCATGTAGTCGCTTTCACCGTCGTCGGACTCTTCCAGGGCGTCTTGCACCTGGGCGATGGCGGCCAGATCCTGCAGCACTTCGGTGGCTTCGGTGCTCAGGGCATACTCGCGGCGGGTCAGACCGAAGCCGGTAAGGAAGCCCTGGCACCACTGGCCCAGTGCGGCCGCGCGCTCGGTGAGCGGCGCGTCGTCGCTCGGCAGCAGCAGAACAACGGTCATGTCGTCGCTGGTCAGCTCGCCCTTGACCATCTCTTGCAGGCCGATCAAGGCGTTGCGAACGTTGTCTTGCGGCTCGCCTTCGAGCAGCTCGGCGGCGTCTGCCAGCCAGCTGTCGGCATCGAAACCGGCACCGGCGCAACTGCGGCCGAGCAACAAGCCATGCAGTTCGGCAGGCGAGACGGGATGGCCGCTGGTGCTCAGCAGGGTGGCGAAGGCTTGGTACGGAGAATTCTGAATGGGCATGGGTAGCTAGGCGCCAGACGGCGCTATGTCTAGAATGAAGGCCTTGTATCCTACATCGACAGACTCGCCAAGACTATTAAAGGCTGTCCGCCAGCTACCTCCCATCAGACGAACACGTGGACACAATGGAAGACACCGACCTGCAAGCGCTGATGGCCAGACTCGAGTTGCTGATTACTCGAGTCGAGCAACTTAAGAGTCAAAACGCACTCTTACTAGCTCAGGAAAAGACCTGGCGCGAGGAACGCGCGCACCTCATTGAAAAAAATGAAATCGCCCGGCGTAAGGTCGAATCGATGATTTCGCGCCTCAAGGCCCTGGAGCAAGACTCATGAGTTCAAGTAATAGCGTTACTGTGCAGATCCTCGATAAAGAATATTCGATCATCTGCCCCCAGGAAGAGCGCAGCAATCTGATCAGCGCCGCCCGCTACCTGGACGGCAAGATGCGCGAAATCCGCAGCAGCGGCAAAGTCATCGGTGCCGACCGCATTGCCGTGATGGCTGCGCTGAACATCACCCACGATCTTCTGCACAAGGAAGAACGCCCGGATGTGCAGGCCAGCGGCTCGACCCGCGAGCAGGTTCGCGACCTGTTGGACCGCGTCGATCTGGTGCTGTCGACCGATCCGGATGTCACCAAGGGCTGATTCGCGTGACCGCTTGGGGTATACTCGCATCACTCCCTGGGGTGCTTGCCAGTTGACCACGTCCCTGAGCCGATTCGCACTACCCTGGAAGTTGCACGTTGGGCTGGTGTGCATGTCCGCTAGACGGAAAGCCTTAAAGCCTACTGCATCTTCCACCTTGAACTTTCGGGTTCAAGGGCTACGTCGACAGCGGTTCATCCGGGGAGCCTGATTTCAATCCGATGCCGGTTTTCATACCGGCATCGGCGTGTTTACGGGTACGCTTTCGGTACTCGCACTTTCCGAAGCCTGAATCCATGACCGAACCTGCGCTGCTGCCCCGCCCGCAACTTCGACGCATGCTGCGCAAGGCCCGCCGCGCACTGACACCCAGTCAGCAGCGCGAGGCCGCTCGCGGGCTGTATAAACAATTGGCCCGGCACCCGCTGTTCCGCCGCGCAAAACACATCTCCCTGTACCTGCCCACCGACGGTGAAATCGATCCGCGCCTGCTGATGCGTGCCGCGCAACGTCGGGGGAAAGCCACGTACCTGCCGGTACTCAGCGCCTGGCCGCGAACCAAAATGGTGTTCCAGCGGATTCGTCCCGGCGAAAAGCTCAAACCCAACCGCTTCCGTATCCCCGAACCAAGGCACAACATCGCCCGGCAACGCAAGGTCTGGGCGCTGGACCTGGTGTTGCTGCCGTTGGTGGGGTTTGACGATGTCGGCGGACGCCTGGGGATGGGCGGGGGCTTCTACGACCGAAGCCTGGCGTATCTGGCGCGCCGCAAGAACTGGCGCAAGCCGACGCTGCTGGGTCTGGCCCACGAATGTCAGAAGGTTCAACGATTGGCTCAGGCGAGCTGGGATGTACCGTTGCAGGGCACGGTCACTGACAAGGCGTGGTATTTCGCGGGCTAGACGCCACTGATCTCAGCGGCGTCCAGGCGACAGGTTCAGCGCTTGAAGGCCGACGGCTGTTGCTGCGCGATCTCGACGGGAGCATCGGGTTTGTTGTTCCACAGGCTTTGGGCATAGCCGGTGGTCACGACACCAAGGCCGAATAAAATAACCAAAATCCATAGTAAATCCGGTTTGCGTTTCATCGATTGCCCCCCAAAGGCACATCAACACGATGACAGCAGCGGTTTCCGTTGTAGGTGTAGGCCGTGCAGCAGCGTCAAGCTAAGAAGGCCGGCATTTTGCGACAACGTGAACCGACACGCAAACGCTGGCGTCAACCGACTGTCGGTTTGTCATAAAATTGCCCGACCGCTTGCCCATTCACCTCGCAAGGAGCAAAACCATGGCCTATTGGCTGATGAAATCCGAGCCCGACGAACTCTCCATCAAAGACCTGGAGAAGCTTGGCCAAGCGCGCTGGGACGGGGTTCGCAACTACCAGGCACGCAACTTTTTACGGGCCATGGCGGTGGGCGATGAGTTTTTTTTCTATCACTCCAGCTGCCCGGAGCCGGGGATTGCCGGGATCGGAAAGATTGTCGAGGCCGCGTATCCGGACCCGACGGCGCTGGAGCCCGAGAGTCATTACTTCGATCCGAAGGCCACTGCCGAAAAAAACGCCTGGAGCGCGATCGATGTCGCTCACGTCGAGACGTTTTCCAGGGTGCTGAAGCTCGATTATCTGAAACAGCAAACGGCGCTGGCCGAAATGCCACTGGTACAGAAAGGCTCGCGGCTGTCGGTGATGCCGGTGACAGCCGAACAATGGGCAGCGGTGCTTGATTTGCGTTAAATAGTGCACAACCGCCGGTCACGCTGGCTTACCTTGCCAACCGGTCAGGCTTGCCACTCAGTTGACTGACATCAAAGTGCTCAAGCGCTTTGCTGTCAGACTGGGACGCAATAGACGCAGGATGCCGACATGTCGACGCACAGCCGTTCTTCGCTTTTCTTTGTTTTTTTACTCGGGGCTTTGCTACTGGCCGCCGGGGGGTTTGGTTATTGGCGGTCGACCGTTAACCGACTGCCCGAAGGGTTGTATGTGGGCAATGGTCGACTTGAAGCCACAGAAGTGCAGATCGCCAGCAAAACACCCGGTCGATTGGCTGAAGTGCTGGTGGACGAAGGCGACAAGGTAACCCAGGGCCAACTGTTGGCCCGCATGGACACCCGAACCCTCGAAGCCCAGCGCAACCAGGCTGAAGCCGAAGTGATACGTGCCCGGGAAAATCTTTCCGCGGCCCAGGCCAATGTGCAACTGCGCCAGAGCGAACAACTGCTTGCCCAGCAGGAACTCAAACGCTCCCAGGCGTTGTTCAATCGCGGTTTCGCCAGTGGCCAGATCATCGACCAACAGCAGTCACGCTTCGATACCGCCAACGCGGCCGTTACGGCGGCCCGCGCCCAGGTGTCCGCCGTCGGCGCAGCCATTGGCGCGGCACAGGCGCAAGTGGCTCAGTTAACCAGCGAAATCGACGACAGCAGCTTGCGGGCCCCCATCGACGGGATCATTCAGCTTCGCATGGCCGAACCCGGAGAAGTGCTCGGCGCCGGTGGGCGAGTGCTGCTGCTGATTGACCCGAACGATCAATACATGAACCTCTATCTTGCAGCATCCGTCGCCGGACGCCTGGCGGTCGGCGATGAAGCGCGGATCCTGCTGGACGCCCTGCCCGACCAGCCATTGCCGGCAAAAATCAGCTTCGTGGCGGCCAAATCGCAGTTCACCCCCAAAGAAGTCGAGACCCGCGACGAACGTCAGAAACTGGTGTTCCGGGTCAAGCTACGCCTGACCCAGCCCAGCGCCGTGCCCCAGGCCAAACCGGGGATGCCCGGCAACGGCTACGTGCGCACGGCTCCCATTGACTGGCCGGCCAATCTTCAATGACCGGCCTGGCACTGCATGCCACCCGCCTTCAGCACCGCTACGGCGAACGGCATGCGTTGACCGACATCACGTTCAGTCTGCCCACCGGTACCCGGTGCGGATTGATTGGCCCGGATGGCGCCGGTAAATCCAGCCTGCTGGGATTGATCGCCGGCGTGAAGACGCTACAGGAGGGTCAACTGGAAGTGCTTGGTGGCTCGATCCAGGACCGGCGCCACCGCAACAGCCTCTACTCGCGCATCGCGTTCATGCCTCAAGGCCTGGGCGGCAACCTGTACCCCGATTTGTCGATCCGCGAGAACATTCACTTCTTCGCCACACTGTTCGGGCTGTCCGGGGCCGAAAGCAATCAGCGCATGCACAGCCTGCTGCTGGCCACCGATCTACTGCGGTTTGCCGAGCGCCCGGCCGGCAAGCTGTCGGGCGGAATGAAACAAAAGCTCGGCCTCTGTTGCGCACTGATCCATGAACCGGATCTGTTGATCCTCGATGAGCCGACCACGGGCGTCGATCCCTTGTCCCGACGGCATTTCTGGGAGTTGATTGATGACGTTCGGCGCCAACGCCCGCAACTGACGCTACTGGTCGCCACCGCGTACATGGAAGAGGCCGAGCAGTTCGAGCATTGCCTGATGCTTGACGGCGGCAAGCTGATCGCCGCCGGCTTGAGCAGCGACCTGAGGGCGGCAACCCCCAGCGGCAAGCTCGATGAAGCCTTCACCCACTTTCAGGGCGACACCGGCCACGATAACCAACCACTGGTGATCCCTCCCCGAACCAACGCTACGGCCGATATCGCCATCCAGGCCCATGACCTGACCCTGCGTTTCGGCGACTTCACGGCGGTGGACAAGGTCAGCTTCGCCATCGGCCGCGGCGAGATTTTCGGGTTTCTGGGCTCCAACGGCTGCGGCAAAACCACCACCATGAAAGTGCTCACCGGGCTGATCCCGGCCAGCGAAGGCAGTGCCACGCTGCTGGGCAATCCGGTGAACGCCAAGGATCTGGCCACCCGCAAGCGCGTCGGCTTCATGTCTCAGAGTTTCTCGCTCTATGGCGAACTCAGCGTGCGGCAGAACCTGGATTTGCACGCGCGACTGTTCGATCTGCCCAAGGCCGACAGCGCTCAGCGCATCGACGAGCTGATCCAGCGTTTCAACCTGGCCAGCGTCGCCCATCAGCCGTCCGGTGCATTGCCGCTGGGCCTGCGTCAACGGCTATCCCTCGCGGTAGCCGTGCTGCATCGCCCGGAAGTGCTGATCCTCGACGAACCCACCTCCGGCGTCGACCCGGCGGCGCGGGACGATTTCTGGCGACTGCTGATCGAGCTGTCCCGCGAACAGGATGTGACGATCTTCCTGTCCACCCATTTCATGAACGAAGCCCAGCGCTGCGACCGCATCTCATTGATGCACGCAGGCAAGGTTCTGGCCTGTGACACACCGGCAGCACTGCAACAGCAATTCAATGGCCAGACACTTGAGGCCGCATTCGTCACCTGTCTGGAACAGGCTCAGAGCCCGGTCGCAACAGCAGCGCCACCAGCACCCGGCGACACAACGCTCGCACCCGCCACATCGATGAAAGACCGCCGCTTCAGTTTTGGGCGGCTGCGGGCTCTGGCGAGTCGTGAAGGCAAGGAATTGCTGCGCGACAGAGTACGCCTGGCCTTCGCGCTGCTCGGGGCGATGCTCATGATGGTGATTTTCGGCTACGGCATTTCCCTGGACGTGGAGAAACTCGCCTTCGCGGTTTACGACCAGGACCAGACCCCACAGAGCCGGGCTTATCTGGAGGCCTTCCGCGGCTCCCGCTACTTCGATGAGCAGCCCCCCATTAGCGATGCCGCGCAGTTGCATCGACGATTGCAACGCTCGGAAATCAAACTGGCGCTGGAGGTTCCCTCCGGATTCGGCCGAGATCTGTTCGCCGGCCGCCAACCCGCCGTGGCGGCCTGGCTCGATGGCGGCATGCCGTTTCGCGCCGAAACCAGCCGTAATTATGTGGAAGCGGTACACCAGGCCAACCTGGAGCAATTGGCGGATCAGTCCAGCCCCGCGCCGACCCGGCAAGCGCCCGCCAGACTGGAAACCCGTTTCCGCTACAACCAGGACGTCGTCAGCGTCAATGCGATCGGCCCCGGGGTGATGGCGCTGATCCTGGCGTTTATCCCGGCCATGCTGACTGCACTGGGCATCGTGCGGGAGAAAGAACTGGGCTCGATCACCAACTTCTACGCCACACCGCTGACCCGCCTGGAATTCCTGTTAGGTAAACAGGTGCCGTATCTGGCCGTCAGTCTGATCAATCTCGCCGTGCTGACGGCCATGAACCGCTGGCTGTTCGGCGTGCCTTTCAAGGGCAGTGCACTGACCCTGGCCTTCGGCGGATTGCTCTACGTGCTGGCGACCACCAGCATGGGTCTGTTGATTTCGGCGTTCACCCGAACCCAGATCGCCGCCATTCTCGGCACGATGATCATCACCAGTCTGCCGACCATCCAGTTTTCCGGTTTGATCGTGCCACGGTCATCCCTTGATGGCGCCGCCGCGGTCATGGGGATGCTGTTTCCGGCGGGCTATTTTCTCGATATCGCTGTCGGCACCTTTACCAAGGCCCTGGATATCCGGCAGTTGTGGCCGCAATGCCTGGCGCTGTTCGGGTTCTTTCTCGGGTTCACCGGGCTCAGCCTGGCCATGCTGAAAAAGCAGGAAGTCTGATGCATAAGCTTGCGCACATCCTGCGTCTTGGCCTCAAGGAACTCACAAGCCTGCGACACGACAGTGTGTTGCTGCTGTTCCTGTTCTACGCCTTTACAGTGGCGATCTACATGCCGGCGGCGGGTTCAGTGATCGGCGTGCACAACGCCAGCGTGGCCATGGTCGATGAAGATCACAGCCCGATGTCACGCCAACTGGCCCAGGTCCTGCGGCCACCGGAATTCCAGCCGCCGGTGCCGCTGCCTTATGGGCAACTGGACGAGGTGCTGGACAGCGGGCGGTACACCTTCGTGATCAATGTTCCAGCCAATTTTCAGGCCGATATGCTGGCCGGTCGCCAGCCGGCAGTGCAGGTCAACGTTGACGCCACCGCCATGAGCCAGGCGTTCATGGGGGCAGGCTATATCGGGCGGATTTTCCAGCGCGAGCTGCTGACCTACAGCGGCCAGGGCGATGCGGCGAGCCAGACACCCGTGCTGCTGACGACACGAGCATTGTTCAACACCAATCTGGAGGGTGGCTGGTTCCTGGCGGTGATTCAGATCGTCAACAACATCACCATCCTCGCCATCATCCTGACCGGCACGGCGCTGCTGCGTGAACGCGAACACGGCACCCTCGACCATTTGCTGGTGCTGCCACTGACGGCGCTGGAAATCATGCTGGCGAAAGTCTGGAGCAACATGCTGGTGGTGGTTCTGTGCACCTGGGTATCGCTGGAAGTGATTGTCAAAGGCGCCCTCGGCGTGCCGCTGGCCGGTTCCCTGAGTTTTTTCTTGCTGGTAACGGCGGTTTATCTGTTCGCCAGCACGGCGCTGGGGATCTTCCTCGCGACCCTCGCCCGCTCGACACCGCAGTTCGGCTTGCTGGCGATTCCGGTGATTATCCCGATGTTGCTGCTTTCCGGGGGCAGTACGCCCCTCGACAGCATGCCGCAATGGCTGCAATGGGTGATGCAGGGCTCGCCATCGACGCACTTCGTCAGCCTCAGCGCCGCGATACTGTTTCGCGACGCCGGCATCGGCGTGGTCTGGCCGGACTTGCTGGCATTAAGCGCCATCGGCCTGCTGTTCTTCACCATTGCGCTGATGCGGTTTCGCAAGAGCCTGGCGTCCTGAAGGGCCGAGTCACCCTTCGCGGGCAAGCCCGCGAAGGGGCCGCCCCAGACAACAAAAGTCTTACTGGATAATGAGATTGTTGAACAACAGATCCTCAACCACCGGTTTGCCAGTCTCGTCGTTCATCACTTGCTGAGTCTGCTTCAAGGCTTCCTGACGCAGCTTTTCCTTGGCTTCGACGTTGTTCATGGTTTCAGTGGTCTGCTGCGCAAACAATGCCACCAGCTGATTGCGGATCAACGGCTCATTGGCCTTCACCGCCTTGGTCGCCTCGTCACCGGTCACCCGTAGCGCCACATCGGCCTTGTAGACCTTGAGCTTCGGCGTGCCATCCAACCCATAGTTGCCCACGAACGGCGGGCTCAGGGTGATGTAGTTGACCTTCGGGGCTTCACCTTCTTTGGCTTCTTCGGCCATCGCTGCCACAGGCAGAGACAGGGCCAGCATCAACACGATCCACGCTTTCACAATTCGCTCCTTATCCGGTTTGCGGCCTAGCATAACGACCCGCCGCTCAAGCACAAGCTTATGGCTGACTATCAGGGCCGGGCATGCTCGTTGACCCGTTAACTCACACACCTACACTTATCGGCCATCACTCCCAAAGGAATAGCCCTGATGAAAGCCGTGCTGTGCAAAGCCTTCGGCCCTGCCGAATCGCTGGTGCTGGAAGACGTCGCCAGTCCTGTCGCGAAGAAGAACGAAATCCTGCTGGACGTGCACGCAGCCGGGGTGAATTTCCCGGACACGCTGATCATCGAGGGCAAATACCAGTTCAAACCGCCCTTCCCGTTTTCACCGGGTGGCGAAGCGGCTGGCGTGGTCAGCGCGGTGGGGGAAAAGGTCAGCCACCTCAAGGTCGGTGACCGGGTCATGGCCCTGACTGGCTGGGGCAGTTTCGCCGAGCAGGTCGCGGTGCCGGGCTACAACGTGCTGCCGATCCCGCCATCGATGGACTTCAACACTGCCGCCGCTTTCAGCATGACCTACGGCACTTCGATGCACGCCCTCAAGCAACGGGGCAACCTGCAACCCGGCGAAACATTGCTGGTGCTCGGCGCGTCCGGCGGCGTCGGCCTCGCCGCCGTGGAAATCGGCAAAGCCATGGGCGCCCAGGTGATCGCCGCCGCCAGCAGCGCGGAAAAACTCGCGGTGGCAAAGGCCGCCGGCGCCGATGAGCTGATCAACTACAGCGAAACCAGTCTCAAGGACGAAATCAAACGCCTGACCGACGGCCAAGGCGCCGACGTGATCTACGACCCGGTGGGCGGCGACCTGTTCGACCAGGCCATCCGCGCCATCGCCTGGAACGGCCGCCTGCTGGTGGTCGGCTTCGCCAGCGGACGCATCCCCGAGCTGCCAGTGAACCTGGCGCTGCTCAAAGGTGCCGCGGTGGTCGGTGTGTTCTGGGGCTCCTTCGCCCAACGCCAGCCACAGGACAACGCGGCGAACTTCCAGCAGTTGTTTGACTGGTTCGCCGAGGGCAAGTTGAAACCGTTGGTGTCGCAGGTGTATCCGCTGAGTAATGCGGCGCAGGCGATCAATGATCTTGGCCAGCGCAAGGCGGTCGGGAAGGTTGTCGTACAGGTTCGCTGATTGTTTTCCAGCCAGGTCGCAGCCCTGCGACCTGGCTCCGTCATCCCCACACCGACCCTCATTTACACCTGAGCGACATGTTCATAAAGGAACATGCAATCTCCAACATTTCCGCTGTTTTGCCGATGCGAACCGGTGCTATTTTCGGTAACGAAACTGTAACATTCGCATCCGCAGTCAAAACAAGAAATCTGGAGCTCTTGAATGTTTGCTTTCTTTCGTCCTGCCGCACATCAGGCTCCATTGCCTGAAGAAAAAATAGACAGCACCTACCGACGCCTTCGCTGGCAGATCTTCGCCGGGATTTTCATTGGCTATGCCGGTTACTACCTGCTGCGCAAGAACTTTACCCTGGCGTTCCCGGACCTGATCGCCCAAGGCTATACAAAAGGCCAGCTGGGTGTGGCGATGTCGGCGATTGCAATCGCCTATGGCCTGTCCAAGTTTCTGATGGGCATCGTGTCCGACCGCTCCAACCCGCGTTACTTCCTGCCCTTTGGCCTGGTGGTGTCCGCCGCGGTGATGTTCGTTTTCGGTTTCGCACCCTGGGCGACGTCCAGCGTGACCATGATGTTCATCCTGCTGTTCATCAACGGCTGGGCGCAAGGCATGGGCTGGCCGCCGAGCGGGCGAACCATGGTGCATTGGTGGTCGCAGAAAGAGCGTGGCGGTGTGGTTTCGGTCTGGAACACCGCACATAACGTTGGCGGTGGCTTGATCGGCCCGCTGGCGATTCTTGGCATGGGCTGGTTCAACGACTGGCACAGCAAGTTCTACGTGCCGGCGGCCGTGGCACTGTTGGTTGCCGTATTCGCCTTCATCGTGATGCGCGATACACCGCAATCGACGGGCCTGCCGCCGATCGAGAAGTACAAGAATGATTACCCGGAAGGCTACGACGCCAGTCACGAAGAGGAATTCAGCGCCAAGGACATCTTCGTCAAATACGTGCTGCGCAACAAAATGCTCTGGTTCATCGCACTGGCTAACGTCTTCGTCTACCTGCTGCGCTACGGCATTCTGGACTGGGCGCCGACCTACCTCAAAGAGGTCAAGCACTTCGACTTCGACAAGACGTCGTGGGCTTACTTCCTGTACGAGTGGGCGGGCATTCCCGGCACCCTGCTGTGCGGCTGGATGTCGGACAAGATCTTCCGTGGCAACCGTGGCCTGACCGGCATGGTGTTCATGGCGTTGGTGACCGTTGCGACGATCGTGTATTGGCTGAATCCGCCGGGCAATCCGATGATCGACATGATCTCGCTGTTCGCCATCGGCTTCCTGATCTACGGCCCGGTGATGCTGGTCGGCCTGCAGGCGCTGGAACTGGTGCCGAAGAAGGCCGCGGGTACGGCGGCAGGCTTTACCGGCCTGTTCGGTTACTTGGGTGGTTCCGTCGCGGCCAGTGCCATGATGGGCTACACAGTGGACTATTTCGGCTGGAATGGCGGCTTCATTCTGTTGGTCGTTGCCTGCCTGCTGGCGATGGCGTTCCTGGCACCCACCCTGGGCCACAAAAACGTCGCCAGTCAGGGCCGCGAAGCGCTCGCCTGATCTGCCTTTGATTTACAGCGCTTGAGCCGCGCCTCCAGATTCCGGTCTGGCATGGCGTGGCTACGCAGGGCGTGGGCGGTCTGCTCGACATACTCGCGAGTGGTGCCGTAACGCCCGCAAGCGCTTTCGAACACCTGGCTCAGCACATGGTCCGGCAAGTTGCCGGCATAGCTGGGCAGGTGCCGCTCCAACACGAATCCCAATGCCTGAACCTGGTTTCCGTCTTCAAGACGGCAGTTGAGCCAGTGTGGGCGATAAGATGGAAATGGCATTTCACGCTGCCACAACGCATAAAGCGAAGCCTCGAGTTGCTCTTCGGGCAAGCGATAGGCGAACCCGCTGCACGAGCCGCCGCGGTCCAGGCCAAACACCAGCCCGGGCACTTCCGGCGTACCGCGATGTTCGTGGGACCACAGGTACAAACCGCGATGGTAGCCATGCACGCGACCACGCACGCGCTCAACCGCAGGACATTCAGGGCGCCAGATCAGTGAACCGTAAGCGAACAGCCAGACCGGCCCGCCCTTGTGGCGCGCCATGGTCGATTGCATCGAGCTGAGCAATTGTTCGTGTGTAAGCTGCGGCCCCAGATCGAGCCGCGGAGGGTAAGCCAGATTCAAAAAAGCAGATTCAATGGCGCTCATGGCGAATAGCGTTCAGCTCCCCGCGAGTAAAGAATTACTTAATAGAACGCACCGCTGAAACAATAAGGCACATAAGGTTCGAGGCAATTTCAGTGCCATGGCACTGCTTTAAAATGATTGCCTGAATGAGATATAACCTACCGGCATTTATATAAATCTATAAATACCGATCGGCTATATAGAGAGTTATAACGATCAAAATCGCGGATCAAGATCGCGGCGCGTAGGCGAATACATCCGCGCGCATTTGATGGGCATCCATCCCCGCTTCCACCAGAGCATCCAGCGTGCCATAGACCATGGCCGGAGAGCCGCTGGCGTAGACGTGCAGCGCTTTCAGATCAGGGAAATCTTCACACACCGCCTCATGCAACATGCCGCAGCGCCCCTGCCAGCCGCATTGATCGCTGACGACTTTATGCAGGAACAGATTGGGTAGCTTCAGCCATTCATCCCAATGCTCGATGTCGTAAAAATCTTCAGGACGGCGCACGCCCCAATACAAATGCACCGGATGTTTGAAGCCCGAGGCCCGGCAATGTTCGATCAGGCTGTGGATCTGCCCCATGCCGGTACCGGCAGCGATCAGTACCAGTGGACCGTCCGGCAATTCCGCCAGATGGGTGTCGCCGAATGGCATCTCGATGCGCACCATCGAGTTGCGCTGAAGCTGTTCGATCAGGCTCAGCGCACTGCTTTCGCGCGCCAGTACATGAATTTCCAGGTCACGGCCGGAATGCGGGGCAGAGGCCAGGGAGAAGGCGGATTTCTCGCCATTCTCACGCTCGATCATCAGGTACTGGCCGGCGTGATAGCGCGGCGGCTTGCCCGCTGGCGCACGCAAACGCACGCGCCAGGTATCGCCGCCGACATCCCTGCATTCAATGACCTGACACGACAGGCTGCGCACCGGCAATTCTCCCAGCGCGAGCACGCCATCCCACAGCACGATGCAGTCTTCCAGCGGCTCTGCAATGCAAGTGTAGAACTCGCCATGGTCGCGCACATCACCGCCCTGCTCGACCCGCCCTTCCACCAGCAACGCGCCGCACACATGGCAATTGCCGTTACGACAGCTTTGTGGGCATTCATAGCCCAGGCGCCGCGCACCATCGAGAATCCGCTCGCCGGGCAGAATCTCAAGCACTGCTCCGGAGGGCTGCAAGGTTACACGCATCAATCTATTCCTAACTGATTCCAGATGGCATCGATCCGTTGGGTAACGGCTTCATCCTTGACGATGACCCGGCCCCACTCGCGGGTGGTTTCGCCCGGCCATTTATGCGTGGCATCGAGCCCCATCTTCGACCCCAGGCCGGAGACCGGCGAGGCGAAGTCCAGGTAGTCGATCGGCGTGTTGTCGATCATCACCGTATCGCGCTTGGGGTCCATGCGCGTGGTGATGGCCCAGATCACGTCGTTCCAGTCCCGTGCGTTGATATCGTCGTCGGTGACGATAACGAACTTGGTGTACATGAACTGTCGCAAAAACGACCAGACACCGAGCATTACCCGCTTGGCATGGCCGGGATACGACTTCTTCATGGTCACGATGGCCATGCGGTACGAGCAGCCTTCGGGCGGCAGGTAGAAGTCGGTGATCTCCGGGAACTGCTTTTGCAGAATCGGCACGAACACTTCGTTCAACGCCACACCGAGAATCGCCGGCTCATCCGGCGGACGGCCGGTGTAGGTGCTGTGGTAGATCGGTTTGATCCGGTGGGTGATGCGCTCGACGGTGAACACCGGGAAGCTGTCGACTTCGTTGTAGTAGCCGGTGTGGTCGCCGTAAGGACCTTCATCGGCCATTTCGCCCGGATGGATCACGCCTTCGAGGATGATCTCGGCGGTGGCCGGTACTTGCAGGTCATTGCCGCGGCACTTCACCAGCTCAGTGCGGTTACCCCGCAACAGACCGGCGAAAGCGTATTCGGAGAGGCTGTCCGGCACCGGCGTCACGGCGCCAAGAATGGTGGCCGGGTCAGCGCCCAGGGCCACGGACACCGGGAACGGCTGGCCGGGGTGTTTCTCGCACCACTCACGGTAATCCAGCGCACCGCCACGGTGGCTCAACCAGCGCATGATCACTTTGTTGCGGCCGATCACCTGTTGACGGTAGATGCCGAGGTTCTGGCGATCCTTGTTCGGACCTTTGGTGACCGTCAGGCCCCAGGTGATCAGCGGGCCGACGTCGCCCGGCCAGCAGGTCTGCACCGGCAGCATCGCCAGATCGACATCGTCGCCTTCGATGACCACTTCCTGGCAGACCGCGTCTTTGACGACCTTCGGCGCCATGGCAATGATCTTGCGAAAGATCGGCAGCTTGGACCAGGCGTCCTTCAAACCCTTCGGCGGCTCGGGCTCCTTGAGGAACGCCAGCAGCTTGCCGATCTCGCGCAGCTCGCTGACCGACTCGGCGCCCATGCCCATGGCCACCCGCTCGGGGGTGCCGAACAGGTTGCCGAGTACCGGAATGTCATAGCCGGTGGGTTTTTCGAACAGCAGCGCCGGGCCTTTGGCTCGCAGCGTGCGATCACAGACTTCGGTCATCTCCAGCACTGGAGAGACGGGGATCTGGATGCGTTTCAACTCTCCGCGCTGCTCAAGCTGCTGCACGAAATCCCGAAGATCCTTGAATTTCATTTGACGATGGCACCCCTGAAATAGGCGTACATCCTACCTGCTCTGCCGGCCAAACAGCAGCCTGTCAGTGCGCAGCAGCAATCAATTGTGATTTGCACCCAGCAGCACCGGGGCAAACAACGGGCCCAAGCGAGCACTGCCGGTATCCGACAGATGATCCTCGTCCTTGTACTGCGAATGACCATTGACCTCGATACTGCAAACCTGGCCCACACACATCAATGGCGTAGGATCGATGATATGTACACCTGGATCGGCGGCACTCATCGACTCGAACAAGGTATTGAGAAAATGCTGGCGCGCCAGGTGCTCTTCGAGTGGTCGGCCCAGCCCCTCGGCCGAACGCCCGATCCGGGCCAGACTCGTCAGTCGATCAATGGTGCCTTTGCGCTGCAGCGGCACTTCCTTGAACAACCAGACTTGCGCGCCCGCCTCTCTTAACGCCGCCACCCGCGCCTTGAGCGCCGTGGCCATGCGCTCCTCGGCCTGCGCCGTATTGTCATACTGATTAAGCAGAACCTTTTTATCGCCGTCTTCGCGACCGTAAATGTACAGATTCCAATTGGATGCCAACACCACATCCTTGATCTGCAGGCTGCGAACCCGCTCCATTGTCTGCTCGTTGAAATCCTTGCAACGTTGGCGCAAGTCATTGCTCAGAACCGGCGGACAGGCACTCATGCTGTAAAGCCATACCGGGCGACCCTCACGCTTTGCGCTACTTTCGATCGCCGGCAACAGCGCGGCCGCGTGACTGTCGCCCCAGAACATTTGTGTCGCCGGAATCTCTTCGTGACCACCCACCAGACACGCCTTGTCCAGTTCTTTGTCCGAGGTTACCAACATGCATTTCATCTGCCCGGCCCGCCACTCCCGAGACTGAGCATATTCCAGCGCTTTGCCGGTAAGGCGTTGAGGAAAGCCGTCCGCCGATCGCACCATCGAACCCGTGACCGCCAGCGCGGCCATGGCCAGCATGCCCCCCAACAACACGGGTTTGCGTCCACCAAGCAGGCGTTTTTCACGGAATGGAAGTTCGACGAAGCGCCAGCTCAACCATGCAAGGCCGAGCGCCAATAGCATCCAGCCCGCAGCCTCCAAGGGCTGAATGCCGTCGATCGAAATGGCATTGGCGTAGACATAGACCGGCCAGTGCCACAGATACAACGAATAGGAGAGCAAGCCGATCCATACCAGTGCGCGAGCACTCAACACCTGGCCGCTCCATGTAGAACCGTGCCCACCCGACCAGATCAGCGCGGTGGCACCGAGCACGGGCAACAAAGCCGCCCAGCCCGGGAACACCGTGGCCTTGTCAAAAGTGAAAACAGCCACCAGGACCGCCATCAACCCGGCCACTCCCACAGACTGATAGAGCCAGGGCCGCACAGCCTGTTTTGAGGCGGGCAAGACCGCGAGCATGGCACCGCACAACAACTCCCAGGCACGTGTCGGCAGCGAGAAGAAAGCCACGTCGGGTTTGCGGTCGATATAGGCGATATTGAGCCCGAAAGACACCAGCAGCATGGCAAACAGCATCCAGCGCCAATGGCGAACATGGCGCATCAGCAACACCATCAATAGCGGAAAGAAGATGTAGTACTGCTCTTCAACGGCCAGGGACCAGGTATGCAGCAACGGCTTTAGTTCCGATGCGGGCTGGAAGTAGCCGTCTTCGCGCATGAACAGAATGTTTGAAATGAACAGCGACTGATAACGAACCGTCCTTCCCAACTCGGAGAAGTCCTTGGCCGTCAGCAACAGCCAGCCCAGAGCCAGCGTCGCCAGCAGCACCACGCTCAGGGCCGGAATGATCCGTCGTGCACGGCGAGCCCAGAAATCGACGAAGCTGAAACGCTGTGCACCGATCTCACGGAACAGGATGCTGGTAATCAGGAATCCGGAAATGACAAAGAAGACATCGACACCGACAAAGCCACCGCTGAAAGTGCTGAAGCCAAAATGAAACAGCACCACCGGAATAACGGCCAGAGCCCGCAATCCGTCGATATCACGGCGATTGCCAAATGTGTGCATAACGTTCCTTGTCGTTTCCGATACGAAGCCGATTGATAAGGGACTCGCGGGCGGCGGCCCCCCCATAGAATGGGCGCCAGTTTACAACACGGTAAGTATCTATCCAGATACAAAATACCGGGCGCAAAAAAAAAGCGCCCTTTGCGGGGCGCCCTTTTTGAAGCGTTTGTCTCGTCCTGAACAGGCTTGACCGGCTTCAGGATCAGACAATACTACGTGTTACTTACGCTTCATCGACAAGAAGAACTCGTCGTTGGTCTTGGTCTGTTTCAGCTTGTCGACCAGGAACTCGATGGCAGAGACTTCGTCCATCGGGTGCAGCAGCTTGCGCAGGATCCACATACGCTGCAGTTCGTCGTCAGCTGTCAGCAACTCTTCGCGGCGAGTACCGGAACGGTTGATGTTGATGGCCGGGAACACGCGTTTCTCGGCGATCTTGCGATCCAGAGGCAGTTCCATGTTGCCGGTGCCTTTGAATTCTTCGTAGATCACTTCGTCCATCTTCGAACCGGTTTCAACCAGTGCGGTGGCGATGATGGTCAGCGAGCCGCCTTCTTCGATGTTCCGCGCAGCGCCGAAGAAACGTTTCGGTTTCTCCAGGGCGTGGGCATCGACACCACCGGTCAGCACCTTGCCGGAGCTCGGGATCACGGTGTTGTAGGCACGGGCCAGACGGGTGATGGAGTCGAGCAGAATCACCACGTCCTTCTTGTGCTCGACCAGGCGCTTGGCCTTTTCGATCACCATTTCGGCAACCTGCACATGGCGGGTTGGCGGCTCGTCGAACGTCGAGGCAACCACTTCGCCGCGCACGGTGCGCTGCATTTCGGTCACTTCTTCCGGACGTTCGTCGATCAGCAGCACGATCAGATGAACTTCAGGGTTGTTACGCGCGATGTTTGCCGCGATGTTCTGCAGCATGATCGTTTTACCGGCTTTCGGCGGAGCAACGATCAGGCCACGCTGGCCTTTGCCGATCGGGGCGCACAGGTCGATGACACGACCGGTCAAGTCTTCGGTGGAACCGTTGCCGGCTTCCATCTTCATGCGCACGGTCGGGAACAGCGGGGTCAGGTTCTCGAAGAGAATCTTGTTTTTCGCGTTCTCGGGACGATCGTAGTTGATCGTGTCGACCTTCAGCAGCGCGAAATACCGCTCGCCTTCCTTTGGAGGACGGATCTTGCCAACGATGGTGTCACCGGTGCGCAAGTTGAAGCGACGGATCTGGCTCGGCGAGACGTAAATGTCGTCCGGGCCGGCGAGATAGGAAGCGTCAGCGGAGCGCAGGAAGCCGAAGCCGTCCTGGAGAATCTCCAGCACGCCATCACCGGAGATTTCCTCGCCGCTTTTCGCGTGCTTTTTGAGCAGGGAGAAAATCACGTCCTGCTTGCGCGAACGGGCCATATTTTCTATGCCCATCTGTTCGGCCAATTCGAGCAGTTCGGTAATCGGCTTTTGCTTGAGTTCAGTCAGATTCATATAGGAATGACGTAATCATTTATGGAGGGGGGAAATTAAGCTTTTGGCTTAATGAGGCCGCGCCGCAGAGAAGGCGACAGGATCGCGTACTTATTCGAAAAGGAGTGCGTCGGCGACGGCTAGCAGGGGGCAGTGGAGAAACCAGTGCGGGGCCGAATGTACCACCTGAGTTTCGGAGCGTCTAGCCCTCAATAACGAAAAGGCCCCGCAATATGCGGGGCCTTTTCATGACGCTTTATAACAACGCTTAGATGTTGGCGTCGAGGAAAGCGGCCAGTTGCGACTTCGACAGCGCGCCGACCTTGGTGGCTTCGACGTTGCCGTTCTTGAACAGCATCAGTGTCGGGATACCACGCACGCCGTGCTTGGCCGGGGTTTCCTGGTTTTCGTCGATGTTCAGTTTGGCAACGGTCAGCTTGCCTTTGTAGGTCTCGGCAATTTCGTCCAGAACAGGAGCGATCATTTTGCAAGGGCCGCACCATTCAGCCCAGTAGTCGACCAGTACAGCGCCTTCGGCCTTGAGTACGTCGGCCTCGAAGCTAGCGTCGCTAACGTGTTTGATAAGATCGCTGCTCATGGAAGTCTCCAGGTTGTAAGCAAAAAAACGTGGCCCATCATAGCTGCCCTTCCCCCGTTCAGGAAGCCGCAGATGATTGAGTCTCGCTATGGCGCCCCATGAATTTGGGTATAGCTCAAGTCACAAGGTGACGGGAGCGACAAAGGCGATTCCGGTGCGCAGGGCAGCGTTGCGCACATGCTCCTGCATGGCCTTCTGCGCGGCACCGGACGAACGGCGAGCCAGTGCACGAAGGATTTTGCGGTGTTCCTGCCAGGTTTCCATGGCGCGCTCGGCCCGGATGAACGGTAGCTTCTGGCTCTCCAGAAAGATGTCGGCGCTGGCCGTCAGAATGCTCAGCATCGCCTGATTGCCGCTGGCCAGGAGGATGCGTCGGTGAAACTCGAAATCCAGCCGCGCCGCTGCATCAAAGTCGGCGGCCCGCAGTTCGTTGCGCATGGCGGCGACATTGTCTTCCAGGGCATCGAGATCTTCGGTGCTCAGGGTCACGGCCGCCAGCCCGGCGGCAAAGCTCTCCAGCGCGTAGCGCAACTGAAAGATGTCCAGCGGCGATGCCTGCGCCGCGAACGGCCAACCCGGCGCCGCATCACCCCGGGGCAGATCGACCGGCGACTGCACGAACACGCCCTTGCCCGGCTGGATGCTGATCACGCCCAGCGCACTCAGGGACGACAACGCCTCCCGCAGTGACGCCCGGCTGACCCCCAATTGCACCGCCAGATCCCGTTGCGAAGGCAAGGCATCACCCGGTCCGAAACCTTGCTCGGTGATCAATTTACGGATGGCTTGCAGCGCCACTTCGGGTACTGCGCGGGAGATCGAGTTCATGGTTTTTTTCAGACGAACCAGGCCAATGAGCGGCTAGTTGTAAAGCTATTCGCGACATCCGGCAAGTCGTGCCCCATGGGGGTTCGGGATTGTTCACGGGTGCGCCATCAGGGTGCGAAATTCCACCTGACTGTTCAGACCAGTAAGACCGAACGACACCAGCAAAACCGTGGCTTGCACCCCCTGAAACCGAATCTTGGCATGGCCCGTGCTCTGTCGATCCGCAGAAATCACTTCCCGCCGATCCGGAGATTTGCCATGACCCAGCGTTACAGCGCCCTCCTCGCCGCCTTGTTTGCCAGCCTGATGCTGAGCCAGGCACCCGCCCACGCCGACGGTCTGGAGGATGTAGTCAAGCGCGGCACCCTCAAAGTCGCCGTGCCCCAGGACTTTCCGCCGTTCGGCTCGGTCGGCCCGGACATGAAACCCCGCGGCCTCGACATCGACACCGCCAAACTGCTGGCCGACCAACTCAAGGTCAAACTCGAACTGACCCCGGTCAATAGCACCAACCGCATCCCATTCCTGACTACCGGCAAGGTCGACCTGGTGATTTCCAGCCTCGGCAAGAACCCCGAGCGCGAGAAAGTCATCGACTTCTCCCGGGCCTATGCGCCGTTCTATCTCGCCGTGTTCGGCCCGCCAGACGCCGCCATCAAGGGCTTGGACGATCTCAAGGGCAAAACCATCAGCGTCACCCGTGGCGCCATCGAAGACATCGAGCTGACCAAAGTCGCCCCCGAAGGCGTGACGATCAAACGCTTCGAAGACAACAACTCGACCATCGCCGCCTACCTTGCCGGGCAAGTCGACTTGATCGCCAGCGGCAACGTGGTAATGGTGGCGATCAGCGAGAAAAACCCGAAACGGGTGCCGGCGCTGAAAGTGAAGCTCAAGGACTCTCCGGTGTACGTCGGCGTGAACAAGAACGAGCCGGCTTTACTGGACAAGGTCAACCAGATCCTGACCACAGCCAAGGCCGACGGTGCGCTGGAAAAGAACTCGCAAACCTGGCTGAAAGAGCCGCTGCCGGCCGATCTCTGATCGTTCGCGCGGGAGACGACTTATGGCTTATCAGTTCGATTTCTTGCCGGTGGTGGAAAACACCGACCTGCTGCTGCGCGGTGCGCTGTTCACCCTTGAGCTGACAGCCATCGGCGCAGTGCTCGGGGTCGCTCTGGGCATCGTCGGCGCGTTGGTGCGGGCGTGGAACATCCGCCCGTTCGCCGGCATTTTCGGGGTCTACGTCGAGTTGATCCGCAACACGCCTTTTCTGGTGCAGTTGTTTTTCATCTTCTTCGGCTTGCCGTCGCTGGGCCTGCAGATTTCCGAATGGCAGGCGGCGATACTGGCGATGGTGATCAACCTGGGCGCCTACTCGACCGAGATCATCCGCGCCGGCATTCAGGCGATCCCCCGCGGGCAGCTGGAAGCCGCGGCCGCCCTGGCGATGAGCCGCTTCGAAGCCTTCCGCCATGTGGTTCTGCTGCCGGCGCTGGGCAAGGTCTGGCCGGCCCTGAGCAGCCAGATCATCATCGTCATGCTGGGCTCGGCGGTCTGTTCGCAGATCGCCACCGAAGAGCTGAGTTTCGCCGCCAACTTCATTCAATCACGCAACTTTCGCGCTTTTGAAACCTATGCCCTGACCACACTGCTCTACCTGTGCATGGCGCTACTGATCCGTCAGCTGTTGAACTGGATCGGTCGCCGCTACATATCCAAAAGCAGCGCAAGGAGCAGCCAATGAGCGATTTCACCTTCTGGGACATCCTGCGCAACCTGCTCACGGGCCTGCAATGGACGCTGGCATTGTCGCTGGTGGCGTTTATCGGTGGCGGGCTGATCGGTTTGCTGATCATGGTGATGCGGATTTCAAAGAAACCCTTGCCCAGCCACTTCGCCCGAACCTACATCGAACTGTTCCAGGGCACGCCACTGTTGATGCAACTGTTTCTGGTGTTCTTCGGCGTGGCCTTGGCCGGTGTGGAAATTTCGCCGTGGATGGCGGCGGCGATTGCCCTGACGCTGTTCACCAGCGCCTACCTGGCGGAGATCTGGCGCGGTTGCGTCGACTCGATTCCCAACGGCCAGTGGGAAGCTTCGTCGAGCCTGGCGCTCAACCCGCTGGAGCAATTGCGTTACGTGATCCTGCCGCAAGCCCTGCGCATTGCCGTGGCGCCGACCGTGGGCTTCTCGGTGCAAGTGGTCAAGGGCACCGCCGTCACCTCGATCATCGGCTTCACCGAACTGACCAAGACCGGCGGCATGCTCGCCAACGCGACCTTCGAACCCTTCATGGTCTACGGCCTCGTCGCCCTCGGTTACTTCCTGCTCTGCTACCCCTTGTCCCTCAGTGCGCGCTACCTGGAAAGGAGACTGCATGCCTCTGCTTAGAATTTCCGCCCTGCATAAATATTACGGCGACCATCATGTGCTCAAAGGCATTGACCTGAGTGTCGAGGAAGGCCAGGTGGTGGCGATCATCGGTCGCAGCGGCTCGGGCAAATCCACCTTGCTGCGCACCCTCAATGGCCTGGAATCGATCAACGACGGCGTGATCGAAGTCGACGGCGAATACCTCGACGCCGCCCGCGCCGACCTGCGCAGCCTGCGGCAGAAAGTCGGGATGGTGTTCCAGCAGTTCAACCTGTTCCCGCACCTGACCGTCGGCGAAAACGTCATGCTTGCGCCGCAAGTGGTGCAGAAAGTGCCGAAAGCCAAAGCCACCGAACTGGCGCGGCAGATGCTGGAACGGGTCGGATTAGGCGAAAAATTCGATGCCTTCCCGGATCGACTCTCCGGCGGCCAGCAACAGCGGGTAGCGATTGCCCGGGCGCTGGCGATGTCACCGAAAGTCTTGCTGTGCGACGAAATCACCTCGGCCCTGGACCCGGAACTGGTCAACGAAGTGCTGAGCGTGGTCCGGCAACTGGCCAGGGAAGGCATGACGCTGATCATGGTCACCCATGAAATGCGCTTTGCCCGCGAAGTTGGGGATAAGTTGGTGTTCATGCATCAGGGCAAGGTGCATGAAGTGGGGGATCCGAAGGTGTTGTTTGCCAATCCGCAGACGGCGGAGTTGGCGAATTTCATCGGGACCGTGGAAGTGACGGCCTGAAGGATATTCAGTGCCTTGGAGGCCGCCTTCGCGGGCAAGCCCGCTCCCACAGGGATTTTGTGTTGCCTACAATCGTGAAAACGACACCGAACCAATGTGGGAGCGGGCTTGCTCGCGAAGGGGCCATCCGCAACACCGCAAGTGTCCCGTGGTAAAAGATCGCAGCCTTCGACAGCTCCTACGCGTTGGCGCGAGCGTTTGATCGTGGCAGGATGTCGAGGTTATCGACCGAGACCCCCTGACCATGCCGCTACCCCAAGCCAAGAATCTGTCCCTGATCGCCGCAATCGACCTGGGCTCCAACAGCTTTCACATGGTCGTGGCCAAGGCCCAGAACGGCGAAATCCGGATTCTCGAACGTCTCGGGGAGAAGGTTCAGCTGGCCGCCGGCATCGACGAAGAGCGTCAACTCAGCGAAGAATCCATGCAGCGCGGGCTCGATTGCCTGAAGCGTTTCGCCCAACTGATCAACGGTATGCCGCCCGGCACCGTGCGGATCGTCGGCACCAACGCCTTGCGCGAAGCCCGTAACCGCGGCGAGTTCATCCGTCGCGCCGAAGAAATCCTCGGCCACCCGGTAGAAGTCATCTCCGGCCGTGAAGAAGCGCGCCTGATCTACCTCGGCGTCTCCCATACCCTCGCCGACACTCCGGGCAAACGCCTGGTAGCCGATATCGGCGGCGGCAGTACCGAATTCATCATCGGGCAGAGATTCGAGCCATTGTTGCGCGAAAGCCTGCAAATGGGCTGCGTCAGCTTCACCCAGCGCTATTTCAGGGATGGCAAGATTACCCCGGCCCGCTACGCCCAGGCGTACACCGCGGCGCGGCTGGAGATCATGAGCATCGAACACGCCCTGCACCGCCTGACCTGGGATGAAGCCATCGGCTCCTCGGGCACCATTCGTGCCATTGGCCTGGCGCTGAAGGCCGGTGGGCATGGTACCGGCGAAGTGAATGCCGAAGGCCTGGCCTGGCTCAAGCGCAAGCTGTTCAAACTCGGCGATGTCGAGAAAATCGACTTCGAAGGCATCAAGCCCGACCGCCGGGCGATTTTCCCCGCCGGGCTGGCGATTCTCGAAGCGATCTTCGACGCCCTCGAACTGCAACGCATGGACCACTGTGAAGGCGCCCTGCGCGAAGGCGTGCTGTATGACCTGCTGGGCCGTCATCATCATGAAGACGTCCGTGAGCGCACGCTCAGCTCGCTCATGGAGCGCTACCACGTCGACCTGGAACAAGCTGCGCGAGTCGAGCGCAAGGCGCTGCATGCCTTCGATCAAGTGGCCGAGGATTGGGACCTGGACGACGGCGTCTGGCGCGAACTGCTGAGCTGGGCGGCCAAGGTCCATGAAGTGGGCCTGGACATCGCGCACTATCAGTACCACAAGCACGGCGCCTACCTGATCGAGCACTCGGACCTGGCCGGATTCTCCCGCGAAGACCAGCAAATGCTCGCGCTGCTGGTGCGTGGCCACCGACGTAACATTCCCAAGGACAAGTTCGCCGATTTCGGCGATGACGGCATCAAGCTGATTCGCCTGTGCGTGCTGCTGCGCTTTGCGATTCTGTTCCACCACATCCGCGGCACCCAGGAAATGCCTCAGGTGGTGCTGCATGCCAACGGCGACAGCCTGGATGTATTGTTCCCGGAGCACTGGCTGGACGACAACCAGTTGACCCAGGCCGACTTCGCCCTGGAAGCAGAATGGCTGACTCGCGTCAGCTTCGTGCTCAACGTCCGCTGAAATTGAAAAAGGCCTTCTTCGGAAGGCCTTTTTTGTGTCCGCGATTCAGCAAACGACGCAAACCCCATGTGAGAGCGGGCTTGTGGCGAGGGGGCTTGCCCCCGTTCGGCTGCGTAGCAGTCGTAGAACGTTGCACGCGTTGAACTTGATACACCACGACCGCAGACTCTGGGGCCGCTTCGCGACCCAACGGGGGCAAGCCCCCTCGCCACACAAGCCCGCTCCCACAGGTTTTGCGCGTTAACGCACCGCCAGAATCGGGCTGCCCAAACGCTCCAGCAAGGTGGCCTGGGCGCTGCGCGGGTTCTGGTTGCCGGTCGGCGTGTTGCGGACGTAGCGACCGTCCGACTGCAGGCTCCAGCTGTGGGTGTTATCGGTGAGATAAAGCTCCAGCTCTTTCTTGACCCGCAAAATCAGCTTTTTGCCCTCGACCGGGAAGCACGTCTCGACGCGCTTGTCGAGGTTGCGCTCCATCCAGTCGGCACTGGACAGGAACATCTGCTCTTCGCCGCCATTGAGGAAGTAGAAGACCCGGGTGTGCTCCAGGAAGCGACCGATGATCGAGCGCACGTGGATGTTATGGGAAACCCCGGCGATGCCCGGTCGCAGGCAGCACATGCCGCGCACCACCAGATCGATCCGCACCCCGGACTGGCTGGCCTTGTACAACGCACGGATGATTTTCGGGTCGGTCAGCGAGTTGAACTTGGCGATGATGTGCGCCGGTTTGCCGTCGAGGGCGAATTGTGTCTCCCGGGCAATCATGTCGAGCATGCCCTTCTTCAACGTGAACGGCGCGTGCAGCAGTTTTTTCATGCGCAGGGTTTTACCCATGCCGATCAACTGGCTGAACAGTTTGCCGACGTCTTCGCACAAGGCATCGTCGGAGGTCAGAAGGCTGTAGTCGGTATACAGACGGGCGTTGGCCGCGTGGTAGTTACCGGTACCCAAGTGGGCGTAGCGGACAATCTCACCGGCCTCACGACGCAAAATCAGCATCATCTTGGCGTGGGTCTTGAAGCCGACCACACCGTAAATCACCACCGCACCGGCCGCTTGCAGACGGCTGGCCAGCTGCAGGTTGGATTCTTCATCGAACCGCGCGCGCAATTCGATCACCGCCGTCACTTCCTTGCCGTTACGCGCAGCGTCCACCAGGGCATCGACGATCTCCGAGTTGGCGCCGCTGCGATACAACGTCTGGCGAACCGCCAACACATGCGGATCCTTGGCCGCCTGGCGCAGCAAGTCGACTACCGGGGTGAACGACTCGAACGGGTGCAGCAGCAGGATGTCCTGCTTGCTGATCACACTGAAAATGTTCTCGCTGTTCTGCAGCAGTTTCGGGATCTGCGGGGTGAACGGGGTGTATTGCAGCTCTGGATGACTGTCCAGGCCAGTGATGCTGAACAGCCGCGTCAGGTTGACCGGACCGTTGACCTGATACAGCTCGGTCTCGTGCAGGTTGAACTGCTTGAGCAGGTAATCGGACAGGTGTTTCGGGCAGGTATCGGCCACTTCCAGCCGCACCGCATCCCCGTAGCGACGGGAGAACAACTCGCCGCGCAGGGCGCGGGCCAGGTCTTCGACGTCTTCGGTATCGACCGCAAGGTCGGCGTTTCGGGTCAGGCGGAACTGGTAGCAGCCCTTGACCTTCATACCCTGGAACAGGTCATCGGCGTGGGCATGGATCATCGACGACAGGAACACGTAGTTGTCGCCCGGGCCGCCGACTTCTTCCGGCACCTTGATGATCCGCGGCAACAGACGCGGCGCCGGGATAATCGCCAGGCCGGAGTCGCGACCGAAGGCGTCGATACCTTCAAGCTCGACGATGAAGTTCAGGCTCTTGTTCACCAGCAACGGAAACGGGTGCGTCGGGTCAAGGCCGATCGGGGTGATGATCGGCGCGATCTCGTCGCGGAAATAGCGACGAACCCAGGTCTTGAGCTTGGTGGTCCAGTAGCGGCGACGGATGAAGCGGACCTGATGTTTTTCCAGCTCCGGCAACAGAATGTCGTTGAGGATCGCGTATTGGCGGTCGACGTGACCGTGCACCAACTCGCTGATACGGGCCAGGGCCTGATGCGGTTGCAGGCCATCGGCACCGGCTTGTTCACGGGCGAAGGTGATCTGCTTCTTCAGGCCGGCCACACGAATTTCGAAGAACTCGTCCAGGTTGCTGGAGAAGATCAGCAGGAACTTCAGCCGCTCCAGCAATGGGTAGGACTCATCCAGCGCCTGTTCCAGCACGCGGATATTGAACTGCAGTTGCGAGAGCTCGCGATGGATGTACAGGCTGCTGTCATCCAGACCGGGAATGGCAATCGCTGGTGCCGCCACAACGGGCTCGGCCACCACCGCGGGTGGAGCGGGCTCCAGCTCCGGCGGAGTTTCAGCGATTTGCTCCACCACAGGTTGAGCATCTTTTACGGCAACTTCAGTGAGTCCTTCGGTATTCATCGAATGTTCCTGGGAGGGCTATTTTTGCTCTCGTAACAATTGAGCAGCACGGACGGCAAAGTAAGTCAGGATGCCATCAGCGCCTGCACGTTTAAAAGCGGTCAGGGATTCGAGGATAACCCCTTCGCTCAACCAGCCATTCTGGATCGCCGCCATGTGCATGGCGTATTCGCCGCTGACCTGATACACAAAGGTCGGCACTTTGAACGCTTCCTTGACCCGATAAAGAATATCCAGATACGGCATGCCTGGCTTGACCATGACCATGTCCGCGCCTTCTGACAAGTCCGCCGCCACTTCGTGCAGGGCTTCGTTGCTGTTGGCCGGGTCCATCTGATAGGAGGCCTTGTTGGCCTTGCCCAGGTTCAACGCCGAACCCACCGCATCGCGGAACGGGCCGTAATAGGCGCTGGCGTACTTGGCCGAGTAGGCCATGATCCGCACATTGACGTGACCGGCCAGCTCCAGCGCCTCGCGGATCGCCTGAATGCGGCCGTCCATCATGTCCGACGGGGCCACCACCTGAGCGCCGGCTTCGGCGTGGGACAAAGCCTGTTTAACCAGTGCGTCGACGGTAATGTCGTTCTGCACGTAGCCTTCTTCGTCGAGGATGCCGTCTTGACCATGAGTGGTGAACGGGTCCAGGGCCACGTCGGTAATCACACCCAGCTCCGGGAACTGCGCACGCAGAGCGCGGGTAGCGCGCTGGGCGATGCCGTTGGGGTTCCAGGCTTCTGCAGCGTCCAGTGACTTGAGCTCCGGTGGTGTCACCGGGAACAGTGCCAGCGCCGGGATCCCCAGCTCGACCCACTTGGCCGCTTCTTCAAGCAACAAATCGATGGTCAGGCGTTCGACGCCCGGCATCGAGGCCACCGCTTCGCGACGGTTTTCACCGTCCAGCACGAACACCGGCAGAATCAGATCATCGACAGTCAGTACGTTTTCACGGACCAGTCGACGCGAAAAATCATCGCGACGGTTGCGACGCAGGCGGGTTGCAGGAAACAAACGGTTGGCGGGGGTAAAGCTCACGGCAGACTCCTGAGCCCGCGCTGGCGGGCGAGCGTGACAGTTATAAGCGGCCATTATGACCAACGTATTACAGTTATGTGCACCCCTGTGGCAGGTAGTCGCATTCCATTGTCCTTGTAGGAAATGTTCACGTCGAGACACATTTGGACACTTTCATGAATGTGCACGAAGGGTTAGGCTGCGCGTTCATTTCGCCAGCACCCAGACAATGCTCCAACAATTTCTACATGACTTCGGCTACTTCGCCCTGTTCCTCGGCACGTTTTTCGAAGGCGAAACCATTCTGGTGCTCGCAGGCTTCCTCGCGTTCCGTGGGTACATGGACATCAACCTGGTGGTGGTCGTGGCGTTCTTCGGCAGTTATGCCGGCGATCAGCTGTGGTACTTCCTGGGGCGCAAGCACGGGCGCAAATTGCTGGCGCGCAAACCGCGCTGGCAATTGATGGGCGATCGGGCACTGGAACATATCCGCAAGCACCCGGACATCTGGGTGCTGAGCTTCCGTTTTGTCTATGGTTTGCGCACCGTGATGCCGGTGGCAATCGGTCTGTCGGGCTATCCGCCGGGACGTTATCTGCTGCTCAACGGGATTGGCGCGGCGATCTGGGCCGCCGCGCTGGCAGCAGCCGCGTATCACTTCGGTGCGGTGCTCGAAGGCATGCTCGGCAGCGTCAAGAAGTACGAGCTGTGGGTGCTGGGTGCCCTGTTGGTACTGGGCTTCGTCCTGTGGCTGCGGCGGCGTTTCAAGAATGCCCGCCTGGCGAAAAAAATCTACGCCGATGAGCAGGCACTGAAAGCCGAACAGGCCAAGTCCAACGAACCTACGACACCCATCGAGTGAAGCGGTTTCTACAACAGTAGAGACCGATGCCACTGAGCAGGCTGTAACTGAGCAGCCCTACCCAGCCCACCGCGCTGCCCGGCCATAGCCCGACCATCGGCGCCAGCCAAACCAGCGGCAGGTTCGACGCCAGCCGCAACAGCTCCAGCTTCAACGCCTGCGGGCGATTCTCCAGGGCCACGCCCAACACAAACAACCCTGACGCCACCGCCCCCCAGCCCAACACCAGGGCAGCGGTCGACAGGCTCTGCTCCAGGTTCATCAAGTAACTGCCCAAGGCGATGTAGACGCAGAATTGCAGCGCCACATACCACTGCTGACGCCCGTCCAGCGGCACCTCGAATTTGCGGAACTGAGCCAGGTCCGGCTTGTTCATCGGGTATTTGGCCGCCACGTCCGCCGGCCGCCAACCGGTGCGCATGAACCAGATCCGCAGCTTGTCCCACCAGCGCTCGGCGCGCCGGGCGTCATCCCACAACTGCGCGTAAAACTGCACGTTCGCCCACAACGGATTCCAGCTCGCCAGCGGCGTGGTCACGCCGAAAATCACCGGTTCGTTGTCGTCTTCTTCCTGGAACGAACCGAACAGACGGTCCCAAATAATGAACACCCCGCCGTAGTTGCGATCCATGTAGAGAGCGTTCTGTGCATGGTGGGCCCGATGATTGGACGGCGTGACGAAGAACCACTCGAACCAGCCGAGCTTGGGAATGTGTCGGGTATGCACCCAGAATTGATACAGCAGGTTCAGTGCCGCAACGCTGACGAACACCAGCAGCGGCACGCCGAGTACAGCCAGGGGCAGGTAGAAAATCCAGCTCAACAGAAACCCGGTGCTGGTCTGGCGCAAGGCTGTGGAGAGGTTGTAGTCCTCGCTCTGGTGATGCACTGAATGTGCGGCCCAGAGAATGTTGCGCTCATGGCCCATGCGGTGCAGCCAGTAGTAGCAGAAGTCGTAGAAGACAAAAGCGAATACCCAGACCCAGACACTGTCGGCCGACAGCTCGATCACGGCCAGGTGTTTAAGGGCGAAGGCATATGTGACCAGGCCGACGCCTTTGGTCAACAGGCCCGTGGTAGTCGACAGCACGCCGGTACTGAGGCTGTTGATCGCGTCTGCCACGCGGTAATTGCTCACCCCGCGCCAACGGTCGGCCAGTAACTCGACCGCAATCAGCACAAAGAAAAACGGCACCGCATACAGAATGAAGTTCATGACGCGACCTGATCAGAATCGTTCAGCAGAGATTAGGTGTAACCACGAATCAACCCTATGGCAACGAGTGACAAATTAGTGGACATTTAACGCCATGAATCTGGAGAAAAACCCATGAGCAAAAAAATTGCAGTGATCCTTTCCGGCTGTGGCGTGTACGACGGCGCCGAGATCCACGAAAGCGTGATCACCCTGCTGCGGCTGGACCAGCGCGGAGCCCAGGTGCAGTGTTTCGCACCCAACATCGCGCAATTGCATGTGATCAACCACCTGACGGGCGAAGAAATGCCCGAATCGCGCAACGTGCTGGTGGAATCGGCGCGGATCGCCCGGGGCAACATCAAGGATATCCGTGAAGCCAGCGTCGAGGACTTCGATGCGCTGATCGTTCCTGGCGGATTCGGTTCGGCCAAGAACCTGTCGAACTTTGCCATCGAAGGCGCCGGATGCAGCGTTCAACCTGACGTCCTGGCGTTGACCGAAGCGTTCGCCGAGGCCGGCAAGCCGGTGGGGCTGATCTGCATCTCGCCGGCCCTGGCGGCCAAGATCTACGGCCCGGGCGTGACCTGCACCATCGGCAACGATGCCGATACCGCCGCCGCAATGAACAAGATGGGCGCCACCCATGCCGAATGCGCAGTGACCGACATCATCGAAGACAAGGCGCGCAAGTTGGTAACCACCCCGGCCTACATGCTGGCGCAATCGATCAGCGAGGCCGCTTCCGGCATCAACAAACTGGTCGACCGCGTACTGGAACTGACCCACGAAAACGACGAGTAACACCGTTCAATGTGGGAGCGGGCTTGCTCGCGAAGACGGGCTGACCTTCAACATTGGTGTTGGCTGACACACCGCTTTCGCGAGCAAGCCCGCTCCCACAGAGTTCAACGCATGGCTTAAGACTTGCGTGATAACCGGGTCAGTATCCGGTCCAGCGCATTGGCGAACGCCTGTTTCTCGCGCTCGCCGAACGGCGCCGGTCCGCCGCTCATCTGACCCTGCTCGCGCAGGTCGGTGAACAGGTTACGCACCGCCAATCGATCGCCCATGTTCTGCGCATCGAACTCCTTGCCCCGCGGGTCCAGCGCCGCAACGCCGTTCTTCACCAGCCGATCCGCCAGCGGCACATCGCTGCAAATCACCAACTCCCCCGGCACCGCGTGTTCCACCAGGTAATCGTCGGCGGCATCCGGGCCGCTGGGCACCACGATCAGCTTCACCAGGGCAAGGCCCGGCTTGATCTGCGGCTGACCGGCCACCAGCACCACTTCGAACTGGCGCTTGAGGGCGAACTTCACTACCAGATCCTTGGCTGCCCGAGGGCAGGCGTCGGCATCGATCCACACGCGCATTGGGTTTCCTCTATTGAAAAGCATCGCGGGCAAGCCCGCTCCCACAAGGTTAGCGCTGAACCTGTGGGAGCGGGCTTGCCCGCGATTATGAGCACAGCGAATGCTTCAGGAAACCGATACCCGCCGCTTCTCGGCCATACGGCTGCGGCAGTACAACACGATGATCGCAATGATCGCCACGGCCTGAGCACCCAGCGAATAGGCATCAGCGTGAATTCCCAGCCAATCGAAGTCAAAGAACCGCACCGGCCGCGTGCCGAAGATCCCGGCTTCCTGCAACGCCTTCACGCCATGACCGGCAAACACTACCGACAACGCACACAGCAACCCGGCATTGATACCGAAGAATAGCGCCAGCGGCAGTTTCGCCGAGCCGCGCAGAATCACCCACGCCAGTCCGACCAGCAACACCAGCGCTGTCGCACCGCCCGCCAGTACGGCGTTATGCCCTGCCGGGCCGGCCTGCAACCACAGGGTTTCGTAAAACAGGATCACTTCGAACAGTTCGCGGTACACCGAGAAGAACGCCAGGATCGCAAAGCCGAAACGCCCGCCGCCGCTCACCAGGCTGCTCTTGATGTAGTCCTGCCAGGCTGCTGCGTGGCGACGGTCGTGCATCCACACACCGAGCCAGAGCACCATGACACTGGCAAACAACGCCGTCGCGCCTTCCAGCAGTTCACGCTGAGCCCCGCTGACATCAATCACATACGCCGCCAATGCCCAGGTCGCCAGCCCGGCCAGCAGCGCCAGGCCCCAACCGGCGTTGACGCTACGCACCGCCGATTGCTGGCCGGTGTTGCGCAGGAACGCGAGGATCGCCGCAAGCACCAGAATCGCTTCCAGACCTTCTCGCAACAGAATCAACAGGCCGGAAATGTAGCTCAGCGACCAGCTCAAGCCATCGCTACCGAGCAAACCGGCAGACTGCTTCAACTTGGCCTTGGCCGCCTCCAGGCGCTGCTCGGCCTGGGCCACCGGCAAGCCGTCCTGCAACGACTGGCGGTAAGCCATCAGGGATTTTTCAGTGTCTTTGCGTACGTTGGCGTCGACGTTGTCCAGGGAGCTTTCGACCAGTTCGAAACCTTCCAGATACGCCGCCACCGACAGGTCGTAAGCCTGATCGTGATCGCCGGCCCGATAGGCGGCGATGCTCTTGTCCAGCGTGGCCGCCGTGTAATCAAGCAATTGCCCCGGGCCGCGCTTGACCTGCGGCGGCTGCGCTCGTTGCGCCCGGAAAGTTGCGGCTGCTTGTGGGCCTTCGGCGGCCTGTACTTCAGCCGGCGTCTGACGCGCCAGGTCGGCGATGTTGTAGGTTTTCCCGGATTTGGCCGCTGCCGGATCGGCGCTGAAGCTGGCGATATAGGTCGCCAGATCCCAACGTTGGCGATCATCCAGTTGATCGGCAAAGGCCGGCATATCGGTGCCTTCGACACCCATGCCCAGCGTGTTGTAGATCCCATAGAGGCTCAGACGGTCCAGTCGCACGGTATCGCGCAGATTGGCCGGCGGCGGTGTCATGCCGACACCCGCCGGGCCGTCACCGGCGCCCGCATCACCGTGGCATACCGAGCATTGCTGGGCATACAGCGGCGCGCCGCGAGTCGGGTCCGGGGTAATGACCGGGGCTTGGCTGACCTCATAGGTCACCGCCAGTTTCGCCCCCAGTTGCCGCGCCTGGCGAGCAACGTCCGCGCCGTCCTTGCGAGCGGCAATCGCGGTGCGCAGGTTGCTGACACCCTGCTCCAGTTCGGCGCGCTCGGGTTTGGCCGGGAAATCGGCGATCAAGCCTTGCAGTACCGTCAGGAATTCCTGCTGTTCGCGGTACTCGGACTCATCGATGACTTTGCCCGCCTCGACCGTCGCCGGGTAATCGGCGCCAATGTAATCGAGCAAATGCAAGGCCTTGGGCGCACCGTCTGCGGTTTCGGCCAGCGCATTGAAGCTGCAAAGCGCGATCATCGGCAGCACGAGCCACGCCAGAAAACGAGAAGATGCAGTCATGAATAATTCTCAAATGGAAATACGAAGTAACACATTGTTCACTTCCAATCAGTTTCACTCAAGCTTTGTTGGTATTTCCTGCGTAACGGCGTGTACATTTGGCGGCAAATTGCCATCTACTCGCGGTATCCGATCAGGGAAGAATCAACGTCCATGCATTCACGCCTGTTTTTCTCGTTGCTGTTAAGCCTTGCCCTGCAACTGACTGGTTGCGCCGCTTACCGCAACTACGACCTGGAACTGGAGCAAACGACCGCCCAGTTGAAAGCGGGAAATCCGCAGGGCGCTCTCCAACTGCTGGAGCTGCACAATCCGTCAGAAGAACGGGACCTGCTCTACTACCTCGAAAAAGGTGCAGTCCTGAGTGCCGGTGGTGCGCTGCCGCAAAGCCAGGCTACCTGGCGCAGTGCAGAGCAAATGGTGATCCAGCGCCAGGACACCGTAGAGTCTGCCGGCACACAGCTCTTGTCCGCGATGGGCGATCATTGGGGCAGCATCATCAACGACAAACTGCGGCGCTACGATGGCTACGACTACGAAAAAGTCATGCTGACCACGCAAATGGCCCTGAACCAGTTGGCCGTGAATGACTTCGACGGTGCTCGCGCCGACATCAAGAAAACCCACGAACGTGAAGCCCTGATTGCCCGTCAGCGGGAAAAGGAATACGAGCGACTTGAAGAAGAAGCCAAGGCCCAGGGCGTTCGCGTGCACTACAAGGATCTCCAGGGCTACCCCGTGATGACCCTCGATGCGCCCACCGTGATCGCGCTGAAAAACGGCTATCAGAGTGCATTCAGTCACTACCTGGCCGGGTTTACGTATGAAGCGCTGGGTGAGCGTGATCTTGCCGCCCCGGGTTATCGCCAGGCCATCGAGTTGCGACCCGACCTGCCCTTCTTCGAGCAGGCGTTGCGCGAACTCGACAAACCGGCCGCCAAGGCCAATGAAAGTGATGTGCTGATCATCGTGCAAAGTGGCCTGGCGCCAGCGCGCAGTTCGGTTCGTGTCCCCTACCCGGTGCGCCTGGAGGACAATCAGGTGATCGTCGCCAACGTGTCGTTTCCGGTGATGGTTCCCGACACGTCGACCCCGGCGTTCACACAGATGACGATCGACGGTGGCAAGCAGCAACTGATCCTTGTTAACAGCATCACCGACATGTCTTTACGCACGTTACGCGACGATATGCCGGGCATCATTCAGCGCACCGTATATCGTGCCTACCTGGCCGCTTCTGTTCAGGCTACGGACAACCGACGCGACCCGAGCAAAGCCTCGTACGTGACACAGCACGATGGCTTTGAGCACGCGGACACCCGAACCTGGCGTACCTTGCCCAACATCACCCTGGTGGCGCGCCTACGCCTGAAAAAAGGCGAGCACCTGATCAGCCTGCCCAACGCGCCGGGCGCCGCGCCCCTGAAAGTCCGCATCGAGCAGAACCATCAGGTCATAACCCTGCGAGCGCTGGGAGAGCGGATTTACAGCAACGGAGTGGCTTTTGAACCTGACGTTGCGCCTGAAAGCAGTGTGGTATCAGGCCAGAAATAAGTAATGGCACATTGTGAAAACATGTAATTAAAAAGCCATTACATAGCCAGCATCCCTGTTTATAATGCCGCGCCGTCGTTATTGCGATATGGCATTTAAGCTCCTCTTTTTATGAGGAATTGGCAGGACGCCAGTCTCCCTGCCGATGGGTCCCAACAGCCCGACCAGCACGCGGCTGCTTACACTCAGGGAAGAAGTACCCCCTATGGCCTCCCGCGCCCTTACCTCGATCGCGCTCAGCGCTGTCACCTTACTCTCCGGCTGTTCGGCTTTTCGCAACTACGATTCCGAACTGGCGCAAACCAACCAGCAATTGGCGGCCGGCAACGTCGACGCCGCCTTGACCCTGCTGGAAAAGAACAACACCGGCACCGACAAAGACCTGCTCTATTACTTCGAGAAGGGTGAACTGCTGCGCGCCAAGGGCGACTTGTCCGGCAGCCAGAATGCCTGGACCAGCGCCGATCAGGTGGTGGGCAAGTGGGAAGACGCGGTCAAGCTCGATACCGAAAAATACCTGGCCCAGTTCGGCAGCTTCCTGGTCAACGACAAGGTCCGTCGCTACGAAGGCTACGATTACGAAAAAGTCATGCTGACCACGCAGATGGCCCTCAACCTGCTGGCAGTGAACGACTTCGACGGCGCGCGCACCGCGATCAAGAAGACTCACGAGCGTGAAGCGGTGATCGCCGATTTACGTGACAAGGAATACCTCAAGAGCGAAGAGCAAGCCGAGAAAGAAGGCGTCAAAACCCAGTACAAGGACCTTCAGGGGTATCCGGTGGCCAGCCTCGACGCGCCAGAAGTGGTCAGCCTGAAAAACAGCTACCAGAGCGCGTTCAGCCATTACCTGGCCGGTTTCGTCTACGAAGCCCTGGGCGAGAAAGACCTGGCTGCGCCGGGCTATCGCAAAGCCGCCGAGCTGCGGCCGAACACGCCGCTGCTGGAACAGGCGCTGGTGAATCTCGACAAGCCCGCCAAGGACCAAGACAGCGACATCCTGATCGTCGTGCAAAGCGGTCTGGCGCCGTCCCGCGATTCGATCCGCATTCCGCTGCCATTGCCGATCAGCAACAACGTGGTGATCACGCCGCTGTCGTTCCCGATCATCAAGCCAGACACCTCCACCGCCCCCTTCGCCCAGATCGGCGTGGACGGTCAGCAGGTGAACCTGACGCAACTCAACAGCACCACCGCCATGTCCCGCCGCGCGCTGCGTGATGACATGCCGGGCATCATCCTGCGCACCACCGTCCGTGCCGTGACCAAAGGCGTGGCGCAGAAGAAGATCAACGAAACCAACCCGCTGGCCGGTCTTGCGGTCGGTATCTCTTCAGCCGTGCTCGAAGGTGCCGATACCCGTACGTGGCGAACCCTGCCGGACACCACTCAAGTGGTGCGTCTGCGCTTGAAGAAAGGCGAGCACCAAGTCTCCCTGCCGAGCGCCGTGGGCGGTTCGGTGGTCAAGGTCACTGTGGATCAGCGCTATCAGGTCATCAGCCTGCGCGCCGTGGGCAATCAGGTGTTCGCCAGCGGCCTGGCCGCTCATGTGATCCCGAGCACCAACCCGACCACCATGGCCAGCCTCAAACAACCTTAAGAACGGAGTCTTTGCATGCGCTTCAAACTCATCACTGTCGTCGCCCTGGCCTTGCTGGCCGGCTGCGCCACCCCGCCGCCACCAGAGCCCGGCAGCGCTGCCAGCAAGGTCGTGGCCATGGGCAAGCTCAAGAACATCGTGGTCGGCGCTATGCGCGTGGCGCGGGAAAATGGCTTCATGACGGTCAATGCACAGCTGAGCAACACCAGCTACAACAACAAGACCTTCTACTACCGCTTTGCCTGGCTCGGCCCTGAAGGCTTCCCGGTTGCCGAAGAAGAAACCTGGAAAAGCCAGATGATGTACGGCGAGCAGACCAGTTTCATTCAGGCCATTGCGCCAACCGCCAAAGCCGTGGATTTCCGTCTCGAAATCAAAACGCCTTAAGCCCGACACCCTATTCGTTCAGTTCTAGAGAGCATTCCCATGTTTGCACGCTTTTCGTTCATCGCCGTCATCGCCCTCCTGGCCAGCGGTTGCGCCAACACTTCGCCGACGCTGGGCAGCAAAAACATCAGCTACGGCGACACCAAAGCGGTTGAAACCGTGACCAACGAGTTCGGCTCCACCGACCTGCAGATGATCGCCGAATCCATGACCCGCTCCCTGGCCCAGTCCGGCATCCTGCAAGGCCGTCCGGTGGTTCAGGTCTACGACGTGAAGAACAAGACCAGCGAGTACATCGATACCCGCGAAATCACCACCAGCATCAAGACTCAGCTGATGAAGACCGGCGTCGCCCGCTTCGCCAGCGACAACACCGCGATGCAGAGCCAGGTCGACCAGCTCAAGCTGCAAAACCAGAGCGGCCTGTACAAGAAAAGCACCGTGGCCAAGACGGGCAACATGATCGCTGCCCAATACCGTCTTGAAGGCTCGATCAGTTCGATCGTCAAGCGCAGCAGCGACTACAAGGACGTCTTCTACAAATTCAGCCTGCAGTTGATCGACGTTGAAAGCGGTCTGGCCGAATGGATGGACGAAAAAGAGATCCGCAAAACCACGGAGCGTTAATCGATGCGCACATGGATTGGCATGATGGCCCTGGCTTGCGCGTTCAGCGTGCAAGCGGCCCCGAAAGTTGCAGTAGCGGATCTGGCGTACCAGGAGCGCGTGGAGCAATACGTCCACACTGTTTCGGCACAGAGTAACCATAGCCAGAGCTATTACGGCGCCAGTGGTTCATCCAGTTACGAAGAGTACGAAGCCACCAGCAGCTACATCGAGCAAGGTGAGCTGCGCAAATTCACCGGTGACATCAAGGGCGAGATTCTGCGCACCGGCATGTTCCAGCTGGTGCAGGGCACGCCCTATACGGCATCGTCCAAAGGTGACGTGTATGACGTGATCAAGCGCATCAAGGCCGGTAGCTTCAAGGGTGCCGACTACGTGCTGTTCGGCACCGTGTCAGACATCGACTTCACCCGCGACATGAACGAGCTGGCCAATACCGACAGCTATTCGGCGGTGCTGGCGTTGACGCTGGTGGCGGACTTCAGCCTGATCAACACCAAGACCTTCGAGATCACCTCGGCCTTCACGGCGATGGGCGAAGGTCAGGACACCAAATTGGTGAATGGCCGGGACATCCGGGTTTCCCTGAACCGCCCGCGGGTGGTGCGTGACGTGTCCAAGGCGCTGGGTGAAGACGTGGCTTCGCAACTGAGCCAACAGCTCGGTGGTGGCGGTTACGAGCCGCCAGGCCAGGCGCCGCTGCACAATAACCTGCCGCGGGATACGCCGCCGGTGATTCTGCACTGATCCAAGGCTAGTCATTCTATGGCGAGGGGGCTTGCCCCTCGCCATAAATGAAAAAAGGCGACCTCGATAGGTTAATGCCTGTCAGTTAAGGCGCGAAACCTGTGGGAGCGGGCTTGCTCGCGAAAGCGATGTGTCAGGCAACATCAATGTTGACTGTGTCGCCGTCTTCGCGAGCAAGCCCGCTCCCACATGGATTGCGCTTAACTGACTGGCATTGACCTCGATAGGTCGCCTTTTTTGTGCCTGACGGTTTTACATCGCCGCTTTGCGCAGGGTCGCCATGAACGCCGCCGCGCCGATGAATAGCCCGGCAAAAGTACGGTTCATGCGTTTCTGCTGCTTGGGCGTGCGCAACAAACGCAGAACCTTGGCCGCCAGCCCGGTGTAGCCGGCCATGACGATCAGGTCGACACAGATCATGGTCACGCCGAGGATCAGGTATTGAGCCACCAGCGGCGCGTTGGGATCGATGAATTGCGGTAGTACCGCCAGCATGAACACCAAGGCCTTGGGGTTGCTGACGTTCACCAGAAAACCGCGGAACATCAGCGCCATCGGCTTGCCGATCTGCCGAATGGCAGCGTCGTCGTTCATCTCATTGGGCAGCGCGCGCCATTGCTTGACCGCGAGGTAGACCAGATAGGCCACGCCGAACCATTTGATCGCATAAAAGGCAGTGGCGGAGGCCGTGAGGATCGCACCGACACCGGCGGCGACGATCGCAATCTGCAGCGCCAGGCCCAGCTGCAGACCCAAGGCGTTCCAGTAACCGCGCCAGAAGCCGTAACGCAGACCGCTGGACATCGACGCAATGGCACCGGCACCGGGGGAAAGACTGATCACCCAGCAAGCGGCAAAAAACGCCAGCCATGTTTGAAGCAGCATCGCACACCTCGACTCAGACTCGTGACAGATGTCTAAGCTAATGCGGCTTTGGGCCGATGACTACCGATTTTTTTGCCGGACAGAGTAGCTGCCGACCAGCATTGATGGCTGAAGGTCCCATCGTCTGACGGACCACCATCGCGAGCAAGCCCGCTCCCACAGGGATTCGGGCTGATCACAAACCTGCAATCCGCCCCAAAAAGCCTGTGGGAGCGGGCTTGCCCGCGAAAGCGGTGTGTCAGGCAACAGAAGACTTACTTTTCGAACCCGTTCGAAGGGAATACATCGGTACCACGCCAGCGTCGAACCGAGCGCTGGAAGAACAGGCTGTTGGGCACTTGCACCATGGCGCTGCCGGTACCGAGCTCTTGGGCTTCGATCAACGTGGTGTAGAGCAGATTGATCGCCACCACCCGGCCTTTGACGCCGGGCTTGTCGGTGGTGTCCACCAACTCGACCACATCCCCGATACGGAATGGGCCGACGGTGAAAATCAGGATCGCGCACAACAGATTGGAGAGCACGCTCCACATGGCGAAAAACGCCACGGCGGCCACCGCCACGAAACCGGACAACGCGGTCCAGAGCACTGTGGCCGACACCCCAAGGCGTTCCAGCACGAAGATCAACGCGCTGCCCATGATCAGCCAGCGCAAACCACCGCGCAGCGGCATCAAAAACTGCGGCGGGAACGGGTAGCGCTCGCCCAGGCGAGTCAGGCATTTGGCGACAACGCGCTGGGCGACATAACCGGCCAGCAGGATCAGCAGGATTTGCACCACCAGCCAGAGCGGCTCGACCCACACCGCCGGCAACGGCAGCTTGAAGGCATCCATCAGGACAATGCCTCCAGCTCCGCCTGCATGCTTTCGAGCAGTTCGAGCGCTTCCATCCAGGCCTCTTCCAGTTCGGCTTCACGCACCTTCAGCCTGGCCTGTTCGGCCAGCAGATCGCGCAATTCGTTCTTGCGCGCCGGCTCGTAAATATCACTGTCGCCCAGGCTGGCGTCGATCTTCGCCAGCTTCTCGTGCAGCTTGCCCAACTCGGCTTCGAGCTTGTCGGCCTCGCGCTTGTGCGGTGCCAGTTGCTGACGCAACGCGGCGGCGGCCTGGCGCTGGGCCTTCTTGTCGGTCTTGTCCGGGTTGACCGGTGTATTGCTGACCGGCGCATTACGCTGACGATAATCGACCAGCCAACGGGTGTAGTCTTCCAGGTCGCCGTCGAACTCCTCGACCTTGCCGTCTGCCACCAGGTAGAAATTGTCGGTGGTGCTTTTGAGCAAATGACGATCGTGGGAAACCACCAGAACCGCGCCACTGAATTCCTGCAAGGCCATGGTCAGCGCCAGGCGCATTTCCAGGTCGAGGTGGTTGGTCGGTTCGTCGAGCAGCAACAGGTTCGGCCGGCCCCAGGCGATCAGTGCCAGGGCCAGTCGCGCTTTTTCGCCACCGGAGAAGTTCAGCACCGGCTCATCGATGCGCGCACCCCGGAAATCGAAACCGCCAAGGAAGTCGCGCAGGGTCTGCTCACGCTCGGTCGGCGCCAGGCGCTGCAAATGCAGCAACGGGCTGGCCTTGGAATCGAGGGAGTCCAGTTGATGCTGGGCGAAGTAGCCGACCACGGTGTTCTCGCCCCGGGTCAGTCGGCCCGCCAACGGTTCGAGTTCACCGGAGAGGTTTTTGATCAGGGTCGATTTACCGGCACCGTTGGGCCCGAGCAAACCGATCCGTGCCCCGGGGGTCAGTTGCAGCTTGACCTTCTCCAACACGGTTTTGTCGCCATAACCCAGGCGCGCATCCGACAGGTCGATCAGCGGGCTGGAAATTTTCTGCGACTCGCGGAAGACGAAGTCGAAGGGTGAATCGACGTGGGCGGCTGACAACTCTTCCATCCGCTCCAGCGCCTTGATCCGGCTCTGGGCCTGACGGGCCTTGGTGGCCTGGGCCTTGAAGCGGGCGATGTAGCTTTCCATGTGCGCACGTTGCGCCTGCTGCTTCTCGTAAGCCTGCTGTTGCTGGGCCAGACGCTCGGCACGGGCCCGTTCAAACGCTGTATAACCACCGCGATACAGGGTGATCTTGCGTTGATCGACGTGGGCCACGTGATCGACCACGGCATCGAGGAAGTCGCGGTCGTGGGAAATCAGCAACAGAGTGCCTGGATAGCTTTTGAGCCACTCTTCGAGCCAGATGATGGCGTCGAGGTCCAAGTGGTTGGTCGGTTCGTCGAGCAGCAACAGGTCCGAGGGGCACATCAAAGCCTGCGCCAGATTCAGACGCATCCGCCAGCCACCGGAGAAATCTCCTACCTGCCGGTCCATTTGCTCGTTGGTGAACCCAAGGCCTGCCAGCAGCTTGCGAGCCCGGGCATCGGCGGTGTACCCGTCGGCGCTGTCGAGTTCCGAGTGCAGGCGGGCCTGAGCGGCACCGTCATGGGCTGCTTCGGCCGCCGCCAGGTCGCGTTGCACCTGGCGCAGGCGAAGGTCGCCATCGAGCACGTAGTCGACCGCCAGGCGTTCGAGGGTGTCGACCTCCTGGCGCATGTGGGCGATGCGCCAGTCGGCCGGCAGGAAGCAGTCACCCGAGTCCGGGTGCAGTTCACCCCGAAGCAAGGCGAACAGGCTCGATTTGCCGGCGCCGTTGGCACCGATAAGGCCGGCTTTGTGGCCGGCGTGCAGGGTCAGCTCGGCGTCTTCTAGCAGACGTTGCGGGCCACGCTGTAAAGTCAGGTTCTGAAGTCGAATCATAATGGCGGCGGAGTCTACCAGCTTCGCTCGCAACTGGCGCGAGTAGCACTATGTCCTCTGACCTGTGGAGCTTTTCCCTCGACACCTACTCCCGACCCGGCGTTGAAGGCGCCTGCCTGCAATTGCAGTCGACGGGAGCGAACGTGTGCCTGCTGCTGTGCGGGTTATGGCTGGAAGAACGCGGCGTTACCTGCGACGAACAACGCTTGCAGCTGCTGCGCGATGTAGCCGGGCCTTGGGACACGGATGTCGTGCAACCGTTGCGCGCCTTGCGCCAGCAATGGAAAGCCGCCGCTGGCGAAGATGCCGGACTGGATGATTTACGCGAACAAGTGAAGACACTGGAGATGGAAGCCGAAAGGCATTTGTTGCTGCGACTGGAGCGTTTGGCACAGAGTTGGCCGCAGTATGAGGCGACCGATCTAACGGCCTGGCTGGAAGGTATGGCGGCGGGCGCCGCCAACCTGGACCGCGACGCGCTGCATCAGCTGCGCGTCGCGGTAACCGGCACTTAGGAAGCGCTGGTTGGGGTGGTGCTGGTGCTCGACGGTGCGGCTGGCGTTGGCGCAGGCGAAGCTGTCGAGGTGGTTGCCGCAGGCGCAGGCGAAGCCGATGCAGCCGGCGCCGGGGTTGCTGGCTTGGCAACAGGTGCGGCAGCTGGTTTCGCAGTAACGACTGGCTTTTTCACCGCCGGTTTTGCCGCTGGTTTGGCTGCCGGTTTTGCAGCGGCAGGTTTGGCTGCCGGTTTCGCGGCAGTTGGCTTGGCGGCAGTGGCTGGTTTGGCAGCGGCGGCAGGTTTCGCGGCAGTTTTGGCAGCCGGTTTAGCGGCGGGTTTGGCTGCAGCTTTTGCAGCAGGTTTCGCCGCCGGTTTTGCAGCAGGCTTGGCTGCAGCGGTTTTAGCTGCGACAGGCTTCGCGGCCGGTTTCGCGACGGCAGCTTTGGCTGCTGGTTTTGCAGCAGGTTTTGCAGCCGATTTGGCCGCTGCAGTTTTCGCCACGGCGGGTTTGGCAGCTGTGGTTTTTGCAGCAGGTTTAGCGGCAGCCGTTTTGGCAGCAACTGGCTTGGCGGCAGGTTTGGCAGCCGCCGTTCTAGCTGCTGGTTTCGCAGCGCTGGCAGCGGCTGGTTTTTTCGCCGCAGGTTTTGCGGCGGGTTTTGCCGCGGCTTTTACCGGTGCCTTGGCGGCGGTTTTTTTAACAGCAGCCGCAGCAGGCTTGGCCGGTGCTTTTGCAGCAGCCGGTTTGGCAGCGGCTTTCTTCGCAGGTGCCGCAGCTGGCTTGGCCGAACGCAGGGACAACGCCTTGCCGACAGCCTCTTGGACACGACCGACACCCTGGGCCAATTTCAGGCTTTCTTGAGCGTCGCGTTTGAGTTGCAGGATGTAGCTGCGAGTTTCGGACTGACGATCCTTCAGGGCGTCGAGCAGGTCCTCAAGTTCTTTCACCGCATCCTTGGCCTTGGCTTGTGCCTTGGCTTTGCCGGCCGCCGCAGCGTCCTGCAATTTGGTACGGGATTTGTGCAACTTTTCCTGCGCTTTTCCGCGCTGCTTTTCCAGTTTGGCGAGCAGTTTTTCAGCATCAGCCAAGGCTTGGGAACAAGCATTTTCCAAGTGCTCGAGCAGGCTGCCCGAGAGTTGTTGGAGTAAGTGCAACGGAGTATTTACTGGCTTCTTGGTGGCCGACATGGTTTACCTCCTGGCTGACGTGAGTGCGGCTCATACTAGACCTCTGCTGCAACCGCCGCTAGGGCATGTTGACACTATCGAAAGCTCTCCGTTGCAACGAAGTAAAAATGTTCTGCGCTTAGGCAAAACCAGTTCACCTTCGAGCGCATTCACACTGGCATAATCCCGCGCATCTCAGGACGGAGAGTGCCCATGTTGCGCTACCTTTTTTTATCACTGTGCGTGTTTTTTTCCGTGGCCCAGGCCGCCGAAAAAACCACTGCGAATGATGCTCACGATCTCGCTTACAGCTTGGGGGCGAGCCTTGGCGAACGCTTGCGCCAGGAGGTTCCGGACCTGCAACTTCAGGCGTTGCTCGAAGGTTTGCAGCAAGCCTATCAAGGCAAGCCGCTGGCACTGAAAGACGAGCGGATCGAACAGATCCTGGCCGAGCATGAAGCACAAGCGGCCGAGCAACCCGCCGTCGCGCAAAGCGAAGTCGCCCTCGAAAAGGAGCGGCGATTTCTCAGCGAAGAAAAAGCCAAACCCGGGGTTCGCGAATTGGCGGATGGAATCTTGCTGACAGAACTGGCACCGGGCACCGGCGCCAAGGCGGGTCCGAATGGCAAGGTCCAGGTGCTGTATATCGGACGCTTGCCTGACGGCACGGTGTTCGATCAGAACAGCCAGCCGCAGTGGTTCAGTCTTGATAGCGTGATCAGCGGATGGCGCAGTGCGCTGCAAAATATGCCGGTCGGCGCGAAATGGCGCCTGGTGATTCCATCGGCCGAGGCCTATGGCGCCGACGGTGCCGGCGACTTGATCGCACCGTTCACGCCGCTGGTATTCGAAGTCGAATTGCGTGGTGCGACAAGCTGAATGCCGGAAACGAAAAACGGCGCGCATTGCGCACCGCTTTTGGTTTCTTGCTGGAAGGGGGTTTCCGCCGGGAAGGGTTCAGGCCTGAACCGAACTCTCTTCCTTGTGGGCGGTATGCAACACTTCGATCAGGCAATCTTCCAGTTCGAAGCGTTCACGCAGTTGGCTGCCCAGCTTTTCCAGCGCTTCGGCGAAACGCCCGGTGTCGTTGCAGTCACCCTTGTGGCAATGATCATTGAACGACAGAGCGGTCTCAGTGCTAACGTCGATACGCGGGTTGATCTGCTTCACCAGTTCAAGGCCGCCATCGTCGCCAAAGGCCTTGGCCTCATTGACCAGATGCTCACTCACTTCGAAGTGCCAGGCAGAAACGTAATCGACAAGCACCTCGCAGAACCGACCATTCAGGGACTTGTCGGCGAAAGCCGGCTTAGCATTCCGTAAGTCGTGGAACGCCTTTACCAACTCTTCACGCTCTTGTAGCCAGCGGTCAATGAGCTTATGAACCCCACCCCAGCGTTCCTGAGCATTCTGACAACTATCTAACATGGCGATCTCTCTTCCCTAATGGGTCATGCCGTTCTACGCCTGCCCCCAACACTCGGCACATCCGGTCTTGGTCAGGCAGAACAGCAACGAGCAACATAATTCCAGTGACACGTGCGGGCCAGATTATGCCCGCGCGCCTATGGCTTCAAGGTACGCAGGAGATAAAGTTCATACAAGTGTTTAATCACCCGCCAGTACCCGGTGCGACGACTCGCCGCTGAGCGGTCGCTGACATGCGATCCAGACAAGGCGCAGCAACTGATAACCGCCCAGGATCATCATCGCGACGAAGAACAGCAGGCTCCATTCCGGAATGCTCAGGTCGAACAGCGTCCAGGAAATCTCCGCGCAGTCGGCGGTTCCCTCGAACATTCGCTGCACGACACACAACCAGGGGCTACTGGCGAACAGATCGGTCAGATTGGGCGAGCATGCCGATAGCTGATGCACCGGATCACTCTGCAACACGACCTGCCGCCACGCCGTGACAGTGCCCGCCAGACTGCACAGCAGACCCAGCAGCCAATACAGGAATGATCCGAAGCGACCAGGCCCCTGCACCGAAGCCGTCAGGCAGACACCCGTGAGCAGCGCCAGGCAAACCCGCTGCAACAGGCACAACCCGCAAGGCTTGAGGCCGACCGCATATTCCAGGTAATAGGAAACGCCCAAGGCCAGGGCACCTGCAATGAAGACCATGAAAAACAAGGAGCGTGAGCAGGCCAAAGACATGGCTTTTCCGTAACTGTAGAGACAAGTGGTTACGGTAGAGGAAAGCGCAGCAGCCTTTCAAGGCGGGTCAGCGCGGACACTTCACCAGAAGTGTAGGGAATTCCCGACAGAGTCGAGAGGATAAGATGTAGTCCTTTGTAGGACTTTGCCAGCTAAGGACTACAACGCAAAAACAGTGACGGACTTGGAGCGGTTGGATCGCCCTGGAGAACGACTCCCCCTGTAGCAGCGGGCGCAGCCTGCGTTCGGCTGCGCAGCAGTCGTGATCGGTTTAACACGACTCAGCTGATCCGACTGCGGCGCCTGATTTCACGACTGCTTCGCAGCCTTCGGCAGCTGCTACTGGCCGTCATCAAGCGTGAGCCGGCACCGGCAGCGGTGCCGCCAGCAAGCGCTCGTCCAACAGGCCCAAGCCCTCCTGGAACAGTTGATTGCTGCGTTCGGTGTCACCCAATTGCGCCAGCAACCGCGCCAGTTCGGCGCAGGCTTCAGGATTGCGCTGCACACGCAGACTGTTCTCCAGATAATCCCGGGCCTTGCCCCACAGACTGCTTTGCAGACACAAGCGACCCAATGTCAGCAACAGGCTCGGGTCGGCCGGATGATCCTTGAGCCAACCTTCGGCGGTATGCAACTGTCTGGCCGGATCGCTGCCGCGAACCAGACCGTACAGGCGTGCCAGATGGCTGTCGTACTGGCGCTTGAGGGCCACGCGCAGGACCTCTTCAGCCTCGACCTGCGCACCCAGTTGCCGCAGTTGCTCGGCATAGGCCAGCACCAGTTGCGGCTCCTGGCGCTGAGCAGCGGTAAGCTGCTGCCAGGCGCGATTGAGCGATTGCAAACCAACCGTTCCGTCCTCTTCCCGGTGCGCCGCCAGCGAAAGGTTCTCACCCCATGCCCGACGCTCCAGCTCAGCCAGTTCGGCCGGAGGCAATACCTTGTCCTTGCGTAACTCCGGCAACAGGCGAATCACGGCCGACCAGTCGCCCCGCTGCTGAAGCAGACGCTGCAACTGGCGCAGGGTCTGCACGTTATGAGGATGACGCTCGTGCATCGCTTGCAGGGTGACCAGTGCGCCGTCGGTATCGCCGCGGTCGGTCTGCAATTGGGCATGACTCAAGGCAATTGCCAGCTCGGCCTGGGGCTGTCGCTCCAAAGCGCGCTCCAGCAGGTTGTCGCTTTCCTGGTAAAGACCTTGTTCGTTCGCGGCGCGGGCAGCCCCCAGGTAGTAGAGCAGCGGCTGACGCTCGGCTTCCGCGGCACGATGCAGATGACGCTGCGCACTGGCCCACCGGCCCTCAGCCAAATCCAGCTGGCCGTGCTCGATCGCCACTTGTACCCGTCGACTGCGGTTGCGTCGCGACCATGGGTTGACCACCCCACCGGAAGTTGTCACCAGTTCGATCAACGCCTTGATACCCCAGAACACCAGCCACAGCACGGCCACCAGGGCCAGGGTTGCCCACAGGCTCGATTCATAACGGAAGCTTTTGTAGGCGATCAACACGTAGCCGGAATGTTCAGCGATCGCCAGCCCCAACGCGGCAGCGGCAGCGATAACCACAAACACGATTACATAGAGGCGTTTCATGGTGTGGCCTCCTGCACAGTGTTGGTGGCAGGTTTGGCCAGGGGTTTCACCGAGTCCTCGGCATTGATGTTGCGCCGCTCAAGGTAAGCCTGGACTGCGCTCAACGTACCGGTCAGATCCGGGGTGACCACCGTGACCGGCTGCTTGCTCAACTCGCCCACCTGCTCCAGCATGATTCTGCTCTGAGGGTTGTCCGGGTTGAAGTTGCCCTTGAGCACGTCCCGCGCCTCGGTCAGCGCCTGGGTGTAGACGGCAGCCTGACCATTGAGTGCGGCCCACTGCGCCTGCTCCAGCGCCAGGCTCAGGGCCAGACGTACCTGGCTCAGGCTCTGCCCTGCCAGCAACGGACGAACATTCTTGTCGGCGTTGAAGTCGATGCGGATATAACGCGAGATCTGATCCCACCATTGCGCCCAGCGACTGGCCCCGTCGCCATCGGCCGTCAGGCCCATCAGGGATTCGCCACGGTCCTTGTACTCGGGCGCCAGCTCGGTGAGGTTGATCACTTGATCGCGCAAGGCACCCAGGCGCAGGAACAACCCGGTGCGATCCGGCTGTTGGGTACTGCGCAGGGCGACCAGGGTTTTGGCTACTTGCTCGCGGGCAGCGAAGGAGCCCGGGTCGTTCTGTTCACGGAGAATCTCATCGGCACCCTGCACCAGGGCCTGGGCGCTGCTGATGTCCTGCAACGCCGACAGACGCAGGCTGGCCAGACGCAGCAAATGCTCAGCCTCGGCCAGACGCCAATCCTTGCGGCTGGCACCGAGGACGGTTTCCAGACGCTGATTCAAGCGTTGCTGATCGCCCTGAAGTTGAATGACCAGGCGACTGCGCGCATCGAGCTCTTCGGCGGCAGGCATTTGTTCGAGGCGAGCGGTCAGACGCTGCTCGTTGAGCTTCAGGCTCTGTGCCTGATCGTTCAACGCCTGTACCTGACTCAACTGTTGCAGGTTATTGGCTTGCAGGTGACGCACCTGCCAGACTCCCCAACCGCCCACGGCAACACCGGCAGCGCCCAACAGCAGCGCGACGATTGCCAGCCCATTGCCTCGGCGCTGCTCAGCAGCAGGTGAAGGAGTTTCAACCGGTGCATCAAATACCGGCTGGACGTCATCTTTAGGCAAGGCTGTTTCGCTCACGTATCCATCCTTTGCATTAGAAAACGGGCACGGGGTGCTCCCGTAACGCCGTCAGCAAGGCCGCGGCGCTGGCGCCACGACAATCCACAACTGTTTGGGCCCCGGCGGCACGTGCCAGCTCGGCGACCCTGGGGCTTGGAACAAACAACGGCAACCGCGCCATGAGCGGCCAGGCATCGCCGGCCAATCGGTGCAGGTGCTCAAAACCCTGTCCACTGCTGACCACCAGCCCATTCAAGCGTTCCGCTTCGATCCGCTGAGGCAGCACCGCTGGCGGGTACTGCGGCAAACCACGCCGGTACAACTCCAGATACTCGACACTAGCACCAAGCTCGCGCAAACGCTCAGCCAGCAGTTCGCGCCCACCCTCGCCGCGCATGATCAGCACCCGTGCGTCGGGTCGAGCGACAGCCTCGCGCAACCGTGGAAGTTCAAGCAAGGCTTCGCTGTCATCGCCATCGGCCGGGAAGCTCACATCCAGCCCGTTAACCTCAAGGATTTGCGCCGTCGCCGCGCCCACGCTGAACCACCTCAGGACCGGTGGTTGCGGCCAGAACTGTTCAAGCAAATCGACAGCGATTCTGGCGGCCGGTTTGCTGACCACGATTACCGCGCAATAGCGGTCCAGGGCCTGAATCACTTCGCGCATTGTGTCAGAGGCAGGAATCGGCTCAATGTCCAAAAGCGGCAAGCTGCTACTGAAAACCCGCGCTTCGGCCAGCACACGCGCAAGCGCCGCCGACTCCTCTGCCGGACGTGTCAGCAGCAGGCGCCAACCGGTCACTCGTGACCTGCCTCGCCATAGACTGCCTTGAGGATGTCGGCGGCGCCCTGGCTCAGCAGGTCTTCGGCCACTTGCACACCCAATGCCTCGGCATCGCTACGTGGCGCACGGGCCTCGGCGCTGAGCAGCAGGCCGCCGCTCGGATCACCCACCAAACCGCGCAGCCAGATCTGCTCGCCTTCAAGCACGGCGTAGCAGGCGATCGGCACCTGGCAGCCGCCATTCAAATGTTTGTTGAGGGCACGTTCGGCGGTCACGCGGATGGCCGTATCCTGATGATGCAGCGGCTCGAGCAGCGCATGAATTTCAGTGTCGGCGCTACGGCACTCGATACCGACCGCGCCCTGGCCACCGGCCGGCAGGCTGTCATCGACACTGATCGCCGAAGTGATGCGGCCCTCGAAGCCCAAACGAATCAAACCCGCCGCGGCGAGGATGATGGCGTCGTATTCACCGGCATCGAGTTTGGCCAGGCGCGTGTTGACGTTGCCGCGCAGGAAGCGGATTTGCAGATCCGGGCGACGGGTCAGCAACTGAGCCTGGCGGCGCAGGCTGGAGGTGCCGACGATGCTGCCTGGCGGCAACTCATCCAGACTGGAGTAAGTGTTGGAAACGAATGCGTCGCGCGGGTCTTCGCGCTCGCAGATGCAGAACAGACCGAGGCCTTCCGGGAAGTCCATCGGCACGTCTTTCATCGAATGCACGGCGATGTCGGCTTCATTTTCCAGCAGCGCGGTTTCCAGCTCCTTGACGAACAGACCCTTGCCGCCGATTTTCGACAGGGGCGAATCGAGCAGCTTGTCGCCGCGGCTGACCATGGGCACCAGCGTCACGAGCAGGCCCGGATGGGCCTGTTCCAGACGAGCCTTGACGTATTCGGCCTGCCATAGGGCCAGAGCACTTTTGCGGGTGGCGATGCGGATTTCGCGAGAGGACATGGATCAATCCGTACTGAATAGATACGGCGGATAATAACAGCTCAGCCAAATCCACTTTGACTTGTATCAGAAACTGCATGGCCTCCCTGGCCTCAAGGTCCGGTGACAGGGTAGAAATCCGCCCTTGCTAAAGCTGTTGCATCATTTTGCGTACACCGGCCACATGGCGCCGGCTGACGATCAGGGCATCGCCGTTCAGGCCTTTGAGGAACAATTGGAAATGCCCCAAAGGCGTGCGCTGCAGCCGCTCAATGCGTTCACGGGCGACCAGTGCATTGCGGTGGATCCGCACGAAACGGTCGCCGAATTCGTCTTCAAGGGCTTTGAGTGGTTCATCGAGCAGTACTTCGCCGCCTTCGTGGCGCAAGGTCACGTACTTGTGGTCGGCGATGAAATAGACCACCTGCCCCAACGGAATCAGCTCGATGCCTTTTCGGGTACGGGCGCTGATGTGGCTGCGTGGGCCGCTGCCGGTTTCGGCGGCAGGACGGGTCAGGGCCGCGAGTTGGGCGCGATTGGGGCGCTCGGCCTTCTTCAATGCTTCGTGTAACTGTTCTGTGCGCACGGGCTTCACCAGATAGCCCACGGCGCTGGCCTGCAGGGCTTCCACGGCAAATTCATCGGGCCCTGTGCAAAACACCACGGCGGGCGGGGTTTCGCGTTCGCACAATCGTGCCGCCACTTGCAGGCCATCGAGGCCCGGCATGCGGATATCGAGCAACACGATATCCGGTTTGTGGCTGTCGATCAGTGCCAACGCCTCTTCGCCGTTCGTGGCGCTGGGCTCCAGGACGTTGTATCCCTCGAGTTCACCGACCATTCGGCTCAGGCGCTCGCGGGCCAAGGGTTCGTCATCAACGATCAGGACATTCATATTGCGCTGGATTCCTGCGTGAGTCTCGCACAAAGATAGCGTAGACAGGTGGAGTGACGTCCGTCACCGCGATCCACGCTAAGACTAGCGCGAGGGCCAAAAAGTGCCGCGAGACCCGCGGCTAAATTTACATCTGCCGGGTCACTGACGGCCCAGGCCCGCGTTGGCGAGACATCGCCGTAGGGTTTGCTGATACACAATATGAACACCCCTCTTCTTTCTATAGTCAGCCGCAGCATCGAGAAGTGCGCTGATCCTACTGTCCAACTGTAGACGGTTGCCGGGACGATATTGCTCAAATGAAAAATATCGTTGTGCAATTTCCACAAGGCTTGCTGCAAGTATGGGTCGCCATATGAGAAAAAAACGTATCGACCAGCGTCAGCGACAGGCTTGGCAACCCTGTTATTATCCGCGACAGCGTTCCACACCACCTTTCTTCAAGCCGATACGAGCGAATTCATGAGCACTGACAAGACCAATCAGTCCTGGGGCGGCCGCTTCAGTGAACCCGTCGACGCCTTCGTCGCCCGCTTCACCGCCTCCGTCACCTTCGACCAGCGCCTGTATCGCCACGACATCATGGGTTCGATCGCCCACGCCACCATGCTGGCCAAGGTCGGCGTGCTGACCGATGCCGAGCGCGACAGCATCATCGATGGCCTCAAGACCATCCAGGGGGAAATCGAGGCCGGCCAGTTCGACTGGCGCATCGACCTCGAAGACGTGCACATGAACATCGAGGCGCGCCTGACCGACCGCATCGGCGTGACCGGTAAAAAACTGCATACCGGCCGCAGCCGTAACGACCAGGTGGCCACCGACATCCGCCTGTGGTTGCGTGACGAAATCGACCTGATCCTGAGCGAAATCACCCGCCTGCAGAAAGGCTTGCTGGAGCAGGCCGAGCGCGAAGCCGGCAGCATCATGCCGGGCTTCACGCACCTGCAAACCGCGCAGCCGGTGACCTTCGGGCACCACATGCTGGCCTGGTTCGAAATGCTCAGCCGCGACTACGAGCGTCTGGTGGACTGCCGCAAGCGGACCAACCGCATGCCGCTGGGCAGCGCCGCGCTGGCCGGCACCACCTACCCGATCGACCGCGAGTACACCGCACAACTGCTGGGCTTCGACGCTGTCGGCGGTAACTCCCTGGATAACGTGTCCGATCGCGACTTCGCCATCGAATTCTGCTCGGCCGCGAGCATCGCGATGATGCACTTGTCGCGTTTCTCCGAAGAGCTGGTGCTGTGGACCAGCGCCCAGTTCCAATTCATCGATCTGCCTGACCGTTTCTGCACCGGCAGCTCGATCATGCCGCAAAAGAAGAACCCGGATGTGCCGGAGCTGGTTCGCGGCAAGACTGGCCGGGTGTTCGGCGCTCTGATGGGCCTGCTGACCCTGATGAAAGGCCAGCCCCTGGCCTACAACAAGGACAACCAGGAAGACAAGGAACCGCTGTTCGACGCCGCCGACACCCTGCGCGACTCGCTGCGGGCCTTTGCCGACATGATCCCGGCGATCAAGCCCAAGCACGCGATGATGCGCGAAGCAGCCCTGCGCGGTTTCTCGACCGCCACCGACCTGGCCGACTACCTGGTACGCCGCGGCTTGCCGTTCCGTGATTGCCACGAGATCGTTGGCCACGCGGTGAAATACGGCGTGGACAGCGGCAAGGACCTGGCGGAAATGAGCCTGGAAGAACTGCGCAAGTTCAGCGACCAGATCGAGCAGGACGTGTTTGCCGTGCTGACCCTGGAAGGCTCGGTTAATGCCCGTGACCATATCGGCGGGACCGCGCCGGCACAGGTCAAGGCTGCCGTGGCTCGCGGCCAGGCGTTACTCGCCAGCCGCTGACAGCATTGCGGGCAAGCCCGCTCCCACAAGAACCTCCGACTGGCCAAAATCCATGGCAGACAGAGAAACCTGTGGGAGCGGGCTTGCCCGCGATGACTGACTTCAGAACATTACAAAACCTACTTCTTCGACGCGATCATCGCCAGAAACGCGGGCATTGCTGCGTCCTTGTCCGCCGCAATTCGCTGCACGTTCGGATTCTGCCCCAGACGCTCCAGCAGCGCCTTGGCCGCCGGCATCTCAGCCAACGGATCGATATCGAACAGCTTCTGCGCCACGGCACAGGCCATCGGCACGCTGTACAGGAAATACAAATCCGCAATACTGAGACGGTCGCCCGCCACGTAAGGGGCGAACTTGCCGTGCCTGCCCAGTGAGGCGAACCCCAGCAGCAACTCGGCCTTGGTCTTGTCCTTGATCGCTTCCGGCACTGACATGCCGAAAAACGCTTCGGGGTAGCAGGCGCGCGCCGGCAGTTCGATGTACAACTCGATTTCCTTGGCCAAAGCCAGCGCCTGCGCTCGCTCGAAGGGCTCGCTCGGCAGCAGCGGTGTGCCTTTCTGGCTCTGCTCGAGGTACTCGAGAATCACGCTGGTTTCGTTGACGAAACCCTGCTCGACGCCCAGTACCGGAACCTTGCCGCGCGGGCTGATGGCCAGCGACTCGGGGCTGGAGCCTGGGTAAAACGGCACTTCTTCAAACGACAGTCCCTTCTCCAGCAACGCCAGCTTGACCATGTTGTAGTAGTTGCTGACGCAAAATCCATAAAGCTTGAGCATTACATAGCCTCCAGGCCGTGCAGGGGGTTGGCAGCGCCAGTTATAGAACGCCCGGGCACTTCTTGCCAGCAGCATCACAGCGCTGAATGCAGGTAAACTGGCCGCCTTTCCTTGAGGAGCCTGCCATGAGCGAGCAAAACGACATCGACAACGACGAAGAAGCGTTCACCGAAACGACGCTGATCGAAGCGATCGAGAACCAGATCGAAAGCGACAACCCGCCAGCCGCCAAGGCAACCTTCAACAAGCTGACCCTGGTGGGTTACGAGCGGGAAGAAATCCTCAACTTGATGGCCCATGTGCTGGCGGTGGAAATCGACGCAATCCTCGAAGAAGACCGCGCGTTCGATACCGAATGGTACGAAGCTGCGCTGCGCGCGCTGCCAGAGTTGCCGCCGGAAAAGCAATAACCGAACAATTGCCTCACGCAATACCTGTGGGAGCGAGCTTGCTCGCGAATAGGCCAGCACATCCAGCATCGATGTTGGCTGACACTCCGCTTTCGCGAGCAAGCCGGCTCCCACACAGATTGTCACCAATCAGTCCCGTCTTACCCCAGACCCTGACTACACTGGTAACCACCCCGACGTCCGCACCACCCACCGGGGAATGTTCCCAGAGGCGAAAAAACCCTGTTGCCAGCACTGGACATGCCTCACTGACGGGTTCACCTTAGGGGCGCTGTCGTCCAATTCCTAGAAAGTCTGGAGTCCTTATGTCGCTTACCCCTGAGCTGGTTGCCGAACTGGAAATCCTCGCACTCTTCAACCTGGACAGTTCCCAGGAAGGTTTGAAAATTCATCAGACCGCTGCCCCCAAAGCCATTGCCGCCGCACAAAGACTGTTCGAGAAAGAATTGATCACCCAGCCCGATGGCGGTTATCTGACCAGCCTGGGGCGTGACGCCGCACAAAATGTGCAGACCGTTCTCACCATTCTGTCCGTCCAGGAAACTGCCTGAGCACCAGCGCATGGCCCACGGAAAGCTCTGTTACGGGATTTCCGCGGGCACACTTGATTAGCAGCCCAGTTACCTGCCGTCGCCAAACGATAGAAATCTGACGCCAGGAAAACAAAATCAGCTTAAAAGTCCCGGGGCCGAGGCGCTAAACTGCCCCTCACCCTGAGCCCTTCTGCGTCCGAGCCCCGCGAGCCGGATTGAGCTGACATGACCCGCACCCATGAAATCCGCCCCGATCTGGACGAGGGAATCGACCGCAAGGTTCTCAGTCAGCTGCGCGCCCGTTTTCTGAAACTCAACGAGGGCCGCATGGCCCGCGCCCTGGAAGGATTGTCGACCCGCCAGCAAACGGTGCTGACCCTGTTGCCGCTGTTTTTCCACGTCAATCATCCGCTGTTGCCGGGTTACGTTTCGGGTAGCACCCCGGCCGGGTTGTCGAATTACGAACCCGACACCAACACCCTCGCCGAAGCCCAACGCCTGACCCGTTCGTTTTCCTACAAGCCGCGCCATGGCAGCAATCCGCCGCGGCCGATTCACGGCCTGTTCCTGATGGGCAGCCTCGGCACCCTGGCCCAGGCCGACCAGAGCGATATGGACGTGTGGGTCTGTCACGGCCCGGACTTGAGCGAAAGCGAGCTCACCGAACTGCGCAAAAAATGCCAGTTGCTGGAAATCTGGGCCGCCAGCCAGGGTGCCGAGGCGCATTTTTTCCTGATCGATCCGGCCCGCTTCGTGCTCGGCGAGCGCGATACGCAGTTGAGCTCGGAAGACTGTGGCACCACCCAGCACTATCTGCTGCTGGACGAGTTCTACCGCACCGCGATCTGGCTGGCCGGACGCACTCCCATCTGGTGGTTGGTGCCGGTTTATGAAGAGGCCGCGTACAACCGTTACACCCACACGCTGCTTTCCAAGCGTTTCATCCGTGCCGACGAAACCCTGGACCTGGGGCATCTGGCGTACATCCCGCCGGGGGAATTCATCGGCGCCGGGCTCTGGCAGTTGTTCAAAGGCATCGAGTCACCATACAAATCGGTGCTCAAACTGCTGCTGACCGAGGTCTATGCCAGCGAGCACCCCAAGGTCCATTGCCTGAGCCTGCGTTACAAACAGGCGGTGTTTGCCAATCGGCTGGACCTCGATGAGCTGGACCCGTACATGGTGGTTTACCGGCGCATCGAGGAATACCTCACGGCCCGGGGCGAACCGGAGCGGCTGGAGCTGGTACGCCGCGCGCTGTACCTGAAAGTCAATCGCAAGCTCACCGGCAATAGCGGTCGCACCCAGAGCTGGCAGCGTTCGTTGCTTGAGCGCCTGGCCCACGAATGGCATTGGGATCAGCGTCAGTTGGCGTTGCTCGACAGCCGCAGCCAGTGGAAAGTCCGCCAGGTCAGTGCCGAACGCCGGGCCTTGGTCGGCGAACTGAATTACAGCTACCGTTTCCTGACACAGTTTGCCCGCAACGAGCAAACCGTCAGCCTGATCAACAAACGCGACCTCAATGTGCTGGGCAGGCGGCTGTACGCGGCCTTCGAGCGCAAGGCCGACAAGGTCGAATTCATCAACCCGGGCATCGCCCCCGACCTGGCCGAAGACACCCTGACGCTGGTGCAAGCCCCGAACAAGAGAGAACCTGGGCAAACCCAATGGGGTTTGTACAATGGCAGCCTGACCGCCCACGAGTGGGAGCACTTCGCGCCGATCAAGCGCAGCCGCCAGTTACTGGAACTGCTCACCTGGTGCCACCGTAACGGCGTGATCGACAGCAGCACCCGCCTGGCCCTGCACCCCGGCACCAGCGATTTGAGCGAGTTCGAACTGTTCAACCTGCTCGGCAGCCTGCAACAAAGCATCGCCCTGCCCCTGGCCACCGTCGCCGAAGAGCCTTTGCTGCGTGCCAGCGTGCCGAGCGAAATACTGATTCTGGTGAACGTCGGCATCGATCCGCTCAAGCACCATCGCGACCTGAACATCCTGATGACTACCGAGCGCACCGACTCCCTGAGCTACGCCGGTGTGCGGGAAAACCTGGTGCTGACCCTGGATCAGGTCACGCTCAATAGCTGGAACGAGGTGCTGGTCAGCCGCTTTGACGGCCCCCACGCCCTGCTCGACTGCCTGCGCGATTACCTCAACAACCTGCCCGACGGGCCACAGCAACCCAAGCTGCGGGTACGTTGCTTCTGCCACAACCGCGCGCAATTCATTGCCCGACGGGTCGAAGAAATTCTCGATACCGCGCAAAACCTGCTGCTGAGCAAACTCAATCATCGTTACCTGATTCAGGTCCAGCAGCATTACCACGTGCTGGAGCTGGTGCCCGGCCAGGTCAATCACGTGGCCCTCGACACGCTGCCGGCACTGTTTGACTACCTCAGTGAAGAACTGGCCAGCTACAGCCCGCTGCATCTGGACCCGATGGCGCTGGAAGACCACGACTTGGCGCTGATCCTGCCCATGGGGCAACCCGACTGCGTTCAGGTGTTCTACCGGATCAACGAACACCTGGCGGATCTGTATGTGCTGGATGAGTTCAATGCCTTGTGGCAGCAGCGCTTGCCCTATCACGACGAACAAAGCCTGCTGGTACCGCTGCAACGTTTCCTGCAATCGATCCAGTACCGGCGCGACGCCTTGCTGCCGATGGATGCCGCCCAGCCGCTGAGCCTGGAGACTTTGTATTACCAGTTGTTGCCTTCAGGCTCTGCGCGGGCACGTCGGGTCGAAGCCCGTCCGGCGCCGAAGACCCCGGTCAACAAACCGTTCTACGACGTGCAAGCGATCGTCGGCAAAGCCGCACCGGGGCAGGTGCAGGTCACGTTGTATTGCAATCAGCGGGAATTTTCAGAGTTGGAACATGGCGACCAACTGTTCAGCGTGGTTGCCCGGGAAATCGTCGAGCAGCGCCGCGAGACCGAACGCTATCGCTGCTACATCACCGACCTGGACCTGTCGGGCCTGCTCGGTGATGGTCAGAGTTCAAGCCAGTTGTATCTGCGCTACAAGGCCGACCTGGAGCGCGCATTGAACGAGGCGCTCGAGCAGGTCTGAGGGTTTTATTCCGGAAAGTCGCCACCATTGGCCGGTTGCGACTCGACTGCCAGCAAGGTCAGTTTCAGGGTTTTGCCACCCGGCGCTGGCCAGTCAATGTGCTGACCGACCTTGAGACCCAGCAGGGCGCTGCCGACCGGTGCCAGAATGGAAATCTTGCCTTCGTCGGCGTTGGCATCCTTGGGATAGACCAGGGTCAGGTGATAGTCCTTGCCACTGCTCTCTTCACGGCAATGCACTTTAGAATTCATGGTCACGACATCGGCTGGCACCTCTTCGTGACCGACCAGGGTATCGGCGCGATCCAGTTCGGTTTGCAGCGCGATAACGCCCGGCAGCGTGTCATCCAGGCTGTCGATCAGGCGCTCCAGACGTTGCACGTCCAGACGGGTAAGGGTGATGGAAGGTGCGGTCATGATCAGGGCAGACTCCTTTCTTCTGCACGAAAAAAGCAAAACCCCGCCAGAAAAAGGCGGGGTTTTCACGAGCCTCGATGGGTTGAGGCGTATCTGGACACTATCACAGCTCAATAAATATACAAGTGAGTGGGCAACCGACCCGATAGGGGGAAATTGTGAGGTGGCTCAGAGGAGACTATGCGGGAGCGGACTTGTTCGCGAAGCTTTGGGCGCCTGTGCTGGCGCCTTCGCGAGCAAGCCCGCTCCCACAGGTTGTGCGTCAGGCGGGTGATTTACGCTGGAGGGCTTGGGCGCAAATCACCCGGCGCCGCTCATCATCAGCCGAGCGCCATTCGCGGATGTCCTCGACATGCCGAAAACAACCCAGGCAAACCTTTTGCTCGTCCAGCCGGCACACACCGCTGCACGGCGAAGGCACGGCCGGGCTGACGTTGCTATAGAGCGGTTTGGGCGGGCGAACGGGTGCAGGCTGGATCACGATCTCACAGACCCTCGAATTCGAGTTCGACGTCGGCTTGCTGCTTGACGATGCGCTCGAGCATCTCGCCCAACTGCTCTTCACTCTTGTCGCACATCCAGCGCTCGCTCTCTTCGTCGTAATCGAAGTGGAAGCCACCCGACACCGCCGCCAACCACAATTGCCGCAACGGTTCCTGACGACTGAAGATCAACTGGCTGCCGTTTTCAAACTTGACGGTTAGCACACCGGCCGAGCTCTCCAGATCGATATCCAGGCCACTCTCGTCAAAAACATCCTCCAGCGCTTGCTGGGTGGAATCAACCAGATCGTGGAAACGGGCTTCGGTCAAACTCATTACGGGAACCTCAAAAAGTGTCTACTCACGCTCAAGCGCCGCAAGATACGGGCGAGCCCCGATGATTGCAAAGGATAACCACCCAGGGCGAGGCGCGGTACGAAATATATCCATCAGAACCTGAGAGTACTCAAACCTCATGTGGGAGCGGGCTTGCTCGCGAAAGCGGAGTGTCAGTCGACATTAATGCTGACTGACACGGCCCCTTCGCGGGCAAGCCCGCTCCCACAATGGATTGCACATAACTGACCGGCATCGTGCAAAGGCCCGCCGGACGGGAGCCGCGTCGCATAGGCAAGCTGCCGGGTGGCCGGTATACTCCGGCGCAATTAATGCATTTTCAAGGATTTCGCCATGAAGCGCCTGATCTCTTCCCTTGCTGCGCTCGTCGCGGTCGCCTGCCTGGTCTCGGCCTGTGGTCAAAAAGGCCCGCTGTACCTGCCTGATGAAAACCAGGATCCTGCAGAGCAAGCCAAGTCGTCGCAACAGTCTCCGTCGAAAGCACACAAGCACGACGTCTACCAATAAGGGAACGCCATGGACGCTTTTAACTACCGTGACGGTGAGCTGTTCGCGGAAGGGGTTGCCCTGTCCGCCATCGCCGAACGCTTTGGTACACCGACCTACGTCTACTCCCGCGCCCACATCGAAGCCCAGTACCTGGCTTACGCCGATGCGCTGGCCGGCACGCCGCATCTGGTCTGCTTTGCGGTCAAGGCCAACTCCAACCTGGGTGTACTGAATGTCCTGGCGCGTCTGGGCGCCGGTTTCGACATCGTTTCCCGTGGCGAGCTGGAACGTGTACTGGCCGCTGGCGGCAGCGCCGACAAGATCGTGTTCTCCGGTGTCGGCAAGACCCGTGACGACATGCGTCGTGCGCTGGAAGTCGGTGTGCACTGCTTCAACGTCGAATCCACCGATGAGCTTGAACGTCTGCAAGTGGTGGCCGCCGAACTGGGCGTTCGCGCGCCGATCTCGTTGCGCGTCAACCCGGACGTCGATGCCGGCACTCACCCGTACATCTCCACCGGTCTCAAAGAGAACAAGTTCGGCATTGCCATCGCCGACGCCGAAGACGTGTACGTGCGCGCCGCGCAACTGCCCAACCTGGAAGTGGTCGGCGTCGATTGCCACATCGGCTCGCAACTGACCACCCTGCCGCCCTTCATCGATGCCCTTGACCGCCTGTTGGGCCTGGTCGACCGCCTCGGCGATTGCGGCATCTACCTGCGTCACATCGATCTCGGTGGCGGTCTGGGCGTGCGTTATCGCGATGAAGAGCCGCCGTTGGCTGCCGACTACATCAAAGCCGTGCGCGAACGTCTTGACGGCCGTGACTTGGCGCTGGTGTTCGAGCCGGGCCGTTTCATCGTTGCCAACGCCGGCCTGCTGCTGACCCAGGTCGAGTACCTCAAGCACACCGAACACAAAGACTTTGCCATCGTCGACGCCGCCATGAACGACCTGATCCGCCCGGCGCTGTATCAAGCCTGGATGGACGTCACCGCCGTGCGCCCGCGCAACAGCGCCGCTCGCGCCTACGACATCGTCGGCCCGATCTGCGAAACCGGCGATTTCCTGGCCAAGGATCGTCAGCTGGCGCTGGAAGAAGGCGACCTGCTGGCCGTGCATTCGGCTGGCGCCTACGGGTTTGTCATGAGCTCCAACTACAACACCCGCGGCCGTGCCGCCGAAGTGTTGGTGGACGGTGACCAGGCCTTTGAAGTGCGTCGCCGCGAGACGGTAGCCGAGTTGTTTGCCGGCGAAAGCCTGCTGCCGGAGTAATCCCATGCTGCTGCGTTTTACCAAGATGCACGGCCTGGGCAACGACTTCATGGTCCTCGACCTGGTCAGCCAGCACGCGCACATCCTGCCCAAGCATGCCAAGCAATGGGGCGATCGGCACACCGGCATCGGGTTCGACCAGTTGCTGATCGTCGAGGCGCCCAGCAACCCGGATGTGGATTTCCGCTATCGGATCTTCAACGCCGATGGCTCCGAGGTGGAACAGTGCGGCAACGGTGCGCGCTGCTTCGCCCGCTTCGTGCTCGACAAGCGCCTGACCGCCAAACGGCAGATTCGCGTCGAGACCAAAAGCGGCATCATCGAACTGGACATCCGCAACGATGGCCAGATCAGCGTCAACATGGGCGCCCCGCGCCTGGTGCCGGCCGAGATTCCGTTCGAAGCCCCGAGCCAGGCCCTGAGCTATCAGGTCGACGTCGACGGTACCGTGGTCGAACTGGCGGCGGTGTCCATGGGTAACCCCCATGCCGTGTTGCGGGTCAGCGACATCAACAAAGCACCGGTGCATGAACTGGGGCCGAAAATCGAACATCACCCGCGCTTCCCGGCACGGGTCAACGTCGGTTTTCTCCAGGTCATCGACCGGAACCGCGCGCAGTTGCGCGTCTGGGAACGTGGCGCCGGGGAAACCCAGGCCTGCGGCACCGGCGCTTGCGCAGCTGCAGTGGCTGCGATCAGCCAGGGGTGGATGGATTCGCCGCTATTGATCGACCTGCCTGGCGGGCGCCTGTCCATTGAGTGGGCAGGCCCAGGCCAACCGGTCATGATGACCGGCCCGGCAGTGCGCGTTTATGAAGGACAAGTGCGTCTTTGAGAGAGTCGAATCCATGAAAGATAAGCCCCAGGTTCCCGCCCTACAGCCCGACGAATCCCCTTCCGAAAGCCTTGAGGCGGCGGCGGTTGCCGCGTACCTGGAGGCTCATCCGGACTTTTTCATCGAGCACGAAGAACTGCTCCCGGCCCTGCGCATTCCGCACCAGCGCGGCGATACCATTTCGCTGGTCGAACGCCAGATGACGATTCTGCGCGACCGCAACATCGAGTTGCGTCATCGTCTCTCGCACTTGATGGACGTGGCCCGCGATAACGACCGGCTGTTCGACAAGACCCGCCGCCTGATCCTCACGTTGATGGACGCAACCAGCCTGGAAGACGTGGTGATCGGCGTCGAAGACAGCCTGCGCCAGGACTTCCAGGTGCCCTTCGTCAGCCTGATCCTGTTGGGCGACAACCCGATGCCGGTAGGCCGCTGGGTCACCCACGCTGACGCCCAAACAGCCATCGGCGGCCTGCTCTCGGAGGACAAAAGCGTCAGTGGCAGCCTGCGTGAGCATGAGCTGGACTTCCTGTTTGGCGAAGAACAGCGCAAGCAGATCGGCTCCACGGCCGTCGTCGCCATCAGCCACCAGGGTATTCATGGCATCCTGGCCATCGCCAGCCGCGATCCGCAGCACTACAAGAGCTCGGTGGGCACGTTGTTCCTCAGCTACATCGCCGAAGTCATGGGCCGCGTGTTGCCACGGGTCAACAATCCCCTGCGCTCGGTACGCTGACCATGGAACGGCAGCTGGACGCTTACTGCGAACACCTGCGCAGTGAGCGGCAGGTGTCGCCGCACACGCTGTACGCCTACCGCCGCGACCTCGACAAAGTGCTGGGCTGGTGCGTCAAACAAAACATCGGTAGCTGGGCCGCGCTGGATATCCAGCGCCTGCGCAGCCTGGTCGCTCGCCTGCATGCTCAAGGCCAGTCGTCCCGCAGCCTGGCGCGGCTGCTGTCGGCGGTACGCGGGCTCTATCATTATCTGAACCGCGAAGGCCTGTGCGACCACGACCCGGCCAATGGTCTGGCACCGCCCAAGGGCGAACGCCGCCTGCCGAAAACCCTCGACATCGACCGCGCGTTGCAACTGCTGGAGGGCGCGGTTGAGGATGACTTTCTGGCGCGTCGGGATCAGGCGATTCTGGAGTTGTTCTATTCCTCCGGCTTGCGGCTTTCGGAGCTGACCGGGCTCAACCTCGATCAGCTGGACCTGGCTGACGGAATGGTCCAGGTCCTCGGTAAAGGCAGCAAGACCCGACTGTTGCCGGTGGGCAAAAAGGCTCGTGAAGCGTTGGAGTTATGGTTGCCGTTGCGGGCCATGACCAACCCGACGGACGACGCGGTGTTTGTCAGCCAGCAAGGCCGGCGCCTTGGCCCTCGGGCGATTCAGGTGCGGGTCAAGGCCGCCGGCGAGCGCGAGCTGGGGCAGAACCTGCACCCGCACATGTTGCGACACTCCTTCGCCAGCCATTTGCTGGAGTCCTCGCAAGACCTGCGCGCCGTGCAAGAGCTACTCGGCCACTCGGACATCAAGACCACCCAGATCTATACCCACCTGGACTTCCAGCACCTGGCGACGGTCTACGACAGCGCCCATCCACGGGCCAAACGCATTAAAGGCGATGATTCATGACCATCCAATTGATCACCTTCGACCTCGACGACACCCTGTGGGACACCGCCCCGGTGATCGCCAGCGCCGAAGCCATATTGCGTGAATGGCTCACCGAGCATGCGCCGAACCTGGGCGCGGTACCGGTGGAACATCTGTGGTCGATTCGCGAACGGGTGCTGAGCCACGAACCGAGCCTCAAGCACCGCATCAGCGCCCTGCGTCGGCGGGTGCTGTTCCATGCGCTGGAAGAAGCCGGTTACGACCATGGCCAGGCGTCAGATCTGGCGGATCAGAGTTTTGAAGTGTTTCTGCATGCCCGGCATCAGCTGGAAGTATTCCCCGAAGTCGAGCCGACGCTGGAGACACTCGCCAGGCACTACGCCCTCGGTGTAGTGACCAACGGCAACGCCGATGTGCGCCGACTGGGCCTGGCGGATTACTTCAGGTTTGCCCTGTGCGCCGAAGACATCGGCATCGCCAAACCGGATGCGCGACTGTTTCATGAAGCGTTGCAACGTGGCGGCGCAACCGCCGACACCGCGGTGCATATCGGCGATCATCCTGGCGATGACATTGCCGGAGCACAGCAAGCGGGGTTGCGGGCGATCTGGTTTAACCCGGCGGGTAAAGTGTGGGAAGCCGAGAAGGCGCCGGATGCCGAGGTTCGCAGCTTGACCGAGCTGCCTGCGCTGCTGGCGCGCTGGAACACCCAACACTGACCTTGTGTAGAACAGACATCCTGTGGGAGCGGGCTTGCTCGCGAAAGCGGAGTATCAGTCACTATCAATATCGACTGTGCTGGCCTTTTCGCGAGCAAGCCCGCTCCCACACTGGATCACACAGAGTTCGAGACTTTTGACACCGCCCATGAAAAAGCCCGCAGCGACGGCGGGCTTTTTCAGCAAGCAGGAAACAGGCGCTTAGATAGGCCGGCTGCCGTACTTGTTATCAGGCTTCTTGGGAGGATCGGCGACCACATTGGCCTCCACTTCCTGCACCTTGCCACCCCGTGCCAGAAATTCTTCCATGGCCTTGGCCAGGGCGTCGCGTTCCTTGTTCTTGGCTTCTACGCTCGGCAGCTCATCGACCGATACCGCTGCCTTGGCCTTGCCTTTGGCAGTCGGAACGGGCACATCACCACCGTCGTCTTCAACGACGTCATCTGCCGCCGCTTCAAGGCCTTCTTCGGTTTCGTCGTCGTCGCCTACTTCGAGGTCGTCGTTTTCCAGATCATCGTCGCTCATGTTCTACCTCATGACTTGCGAAAAGCAGATTAGTTATAGCCCAGCTTTGCCATCTGTCGAAGGCTGCCGGAAAAAATTCAACCACCGCTGGTGACCAGCGGTTTATGCCCCTTCACCGTGCACGGTGGCGAGGACTTTGCGGGCACCGCCATGATCACGGTGCTCGCCCAGATAAACACCTTGCCAGGTCCCCAACGCCAGCCGGCCTGCCGAGATCGGCAAACTGAGCTGACAGCCAAGCACGCTGGCCTTGAAGTGCGCCGGGAGGTCGTCCAAGCCTTCGTCGTTATGCTCATAGCCGTCTGTTCCTTGTGGGATCAGACGATTGAAAAATCGTTCGAAGTCGCGACGTACCGCCGGATCGGCGTTCTCGTTGATGGTCAACGACGCCGAGGTATGCTGTAGCCACAAATGCAACAGACCGACCCGACACGCCTTGAGTTCAGGCAAGCCGGCGAGTAACTCGTCCGTTACCAGATGAAAGCCCCGGGGCCGTGCCCGCAGGGTTATCAGAGTCTGTTGCCACATACAGTTCTCCGCACGTTCGGGGCGCATTCTAGCGCGCTCTGGGAAAAAACAAAGGCCCTAATATTCCTTCAATCGTGTAAGCCATTGGCCGCAGAAAAACGCCCGTTATAAACGCCCCTGAACGTGTATGAAAAAACCTTTCAGCCACTCCTTCACTGACAAAATCCAGACAAAAAAATGCCCGGCAAGCCGGGCAATTTTTTTCGGGCGTGCTTACAAGTTGTAGCCGCGTTCGTTGTGCAGCGCCAGATCGATACCAACTGCCTCTTCTTCCTCAGTGATACGCAGACCCATGACGGCGTCCAGCACCTTGAGGATGATGAAGGTGACGATCGCGGTGTAGATCACCGTGAAGCCCACACCTTTGCACTGAATCCAGACTTGAGCCGCGATGTCGGTGACGGTACCGAAACCACCCAGGGACGGTGCCGCGAACACACCGGTCAGGATCGCGCCGAGGATACCGCCGATGCCGTGCACGCCGAAGGCATCGAGGGAGTCGTCGTAACCCATTTTGCGTTTCAGAGTCGTGGCGCAGAAGAAGCACACCACGCCTGCTGCCAGACCGATCACCAGGGCGCCCATCGGGCCCACGGTGCCTGCCGCCGGAGTGATTGCAACCAGACCGGCCACCACACCCGAAGCGATACCCAGTGCGCTTGGTTTGCCGTGAGTGATCCACTCGGCAAACATCCAGCCCAGCGCCGCAGCGGCCGTGGCGATCTGGGTCACCAGCATCGCCATGCCGGCGGTGCCGTTGGCAGCCGCAGCGGATCCGGCGTTAAAACCGAACCAGCCGACCCACAACATCGCGGCGCCCATCAGGGTATAGCCGAGGTTGTGCGGAGCCATCGGAGTGGTCGGGAAACCTTTACGCTTGCCCAGTACCAGGCAGGCAATCAGACCGGCCACACCGGCGTTGATATGCACCACGGTGCCGCCGGCGAAATCGAGCACGCCCCAGTCCCACAACAGGCCACCGTTACCGGACCAGACCATGTGCGCAATCGGTGCGTAAACCAGAGTGAACCACACGCCCATGAAGATCAGCATGGCGGAGAACTTCATCCGCTCGGCGAAGGCACCGACGATCAGCGCCGGGGTAATGATGGCGAAGGTCATCTGGAAGGTGACGAATACTGCTTCAGGGAACAGCGCCGCAGGCCCGGTCAGACTCGCAGGCGTGATACCGGCGAGGAAGGCCTTGTTCAGGCTCCCGAAGAACGAGTTGAAATTGATGACGCCCTGTTCCATGCCAGTGGTGTCGAACGCGACGCTGTAGCCATAAATGACCCACAGCACGCTGATCAGACCGGTAATGGCGAAGCACTGCATCATCACGGAAAGAATGTTTTTCGACCGAACCATGCCGCCGTAGAACAGCGCGAGGCCGGGAATGGTCATGAACAGCACCAGGGCTGTCGAGGTCATCATCCAGGCGGTATCGCCGGAATTGAGGACTGGGGCCGCCACTTCGTCTGCCGCCATGGCCAGGCCGGGCATTACGAGGGACAACAGGGCTCCTAGCCCTGCGATTTTACGCAGAGTCATATTGTTTTCTCCTGGGGCGTTGGGTTTGTGGCGGCTTAGATTGCGTCGGTATCGGTTTCGCCGGTACGGATGCGAATCGCCTGTTCCAGATTGACCACGAAGATCTTGCCGTCACCGATCTTGCCGGTGTTGGCGGCCTTGGTTATCGCCTCGATAACCCGGTCCAGATCCTTGTCGTCAATGGCGACATCGATCTTCACCTTGGGCAGAAAATCAACCACATACTCCGCGCCGCGATACAGCTCGGTGTGACCCTTCTGCCGACCGAAGCCTTTGACTTCAGTAACGGTAATGCCCTGCACGCCGATCTCGGACAGCGACTCGCGCACGTCGTCCAGTTTGAACGGCTTGATGATGGCAGTGACTAGCTTCATGAAAACTCTCTCCCGAATTGGTGGACTTGCCCCAGGAAAACAAACCCGACTCAAGTCTAAGCGCAGTGCCTGGCTTTGTAACGCATCGTCGGCCTTACCTGCCCGTTCGACGCCAGCTAACCACTCCGCACGAAACTTCCCCCGTTCCGCTTGGCGCACTGCATTCGTCACAGCGACTGCATCAGTGCATGGGTCACCAGCGACTAAGCAGAAAGCTTGCCATCTATCCAAAACCCATTGATTTCAAGCCCTTGGCCGCAGCCGCAGGCCCCTTCGCACGGTTGACGCCACGGTTACGCACAACAACAGTGCGCGGCCGCCCACTCGCATGCGCGAAAAGCGTGCATCGCAGCCGCCGAGATTGACTATAGACACTGCGTGGTACACTGCCCGCCATTGTTGACAGGACTTTTCCCATGCTCGCGCCCAAAGACTTCCTCGATGCCCTGAGCGGCACCGCCTCCCGCCTCTTCAGCGGCGACACCCCACTGCCGAAAAGCGAAATCGAAAGCCAGTTCAAGGCCCTGCTGCAGAGCGGCTTCAGCAAGCTGGATCTGGTGAGCCGTGAAGAATTCGATAGCCAAATGGTTGTGCTGGCGCGGACCCGCGCCCGGCTGGAGAGCCTTGAGGCGAAAGTGGCGGAGCTGGAAGCGAAGCTCAATCCACCTGCCGAGTAACGCACCGACTCTTCTGTGAAATGCATTCCCTGTGGGAGCGGGCTTGCTCGCGAAAGCGGGCGCCTCGGTCTACCAGCCCTCCCATACTGGACAGATCACCTTTGTAGGAGCTGCCGAAGGCTGCGATCTTTTGATCCTAAGCCTCGCAAACATCCCGGCAACGTCCTACAAAGAACACCACCGCCGTCCGATTGCGTCGTAAGACCTCCAGTTTCTATGCTCATCCCCAGCTGAATGTTCAGCTCTGGGTTTGGCGACCCGGAAGCCCCCGACGCACCGCGACCACATTCGACCGAGGAATTTATTCCCATCTCGAATTATGGCGGCTATGCGTGGGAGACCTTCGGGTCTACCGGTTTTCGGGCGTCACCGGTTCGCCAACCCGCGCATGGCTGCCACCCTTTTCGTTTGGCGACGATCAGAGGCAGTTTTCTTCATTTGATCCCGAGAACTGCACCATGGACGAAAACTATCTAATCCCCTACGTCTTCACCCGCAACAAACTCCACCTCCACGCCCTCCTCCTGCAAAACCAGGCCTGGTTCAGCGCTCGCGACCTCGGCCGATTGCTCAGGCTATTCCTGGACGAACGAGCATTACGCAAACTCGATCCCGACCAACACCAAACCGTACAAATGCTGATCCACGGCACCATCGAACGCACACTGCTGATCAGCGAATCCGGCGTCTACGCATTACTGGTCTACCACTACTGCCCCGAATACCGAGGCCTGCGCGAATGGCTGACCCACAACGTGGTACCAGCCCTCAGAGACGCCCAACAACCCACCTCAACCGAACGCCCGATTCTGAGCCTGCTCAATTGGCCGCAGATGTCGTTGAGTTTGCTGCACTGGAATAACCAGCCGTGGATTCGGTTGCAGGATGTTCCGCAGCTGTTGCCGAATGAGGAACGACCGCGAAGTATGGTCAATGCTCCGTGGTGGAAGCGTGCGTCACGAATACTCCAGGCATTCTGAACGACAAAAAAACCCCACGTTTATCGCGTGGGGTTCGTTCAGGTACAGAGGTTCAGGCGCAGTGCGGGAGCCGCTCAACCTGATCCCGGATCGCAGCCCCTCGTTCGATCTCGGCTTTTCGCAAATCGTATGTCGATTGCAGGTTCAGCCAAAACTCGGGAGTCGTGTCCAGGCAGATAGATAGCCTTAGAGCCATATCGGCACTGACACCTCGACGCTGAAGTACGATGTCGTTCACCGTAGGCGTCGAAACGCTCAACGCTCTGGCCAAGGCTGCAGCCGTAAGGCTCAGAGGCTCCAGGTATTCCTCTTTGAGGATCTCGCCAGGGTGAACCGGGCGCATACCATTCTTAGTCATTACTCACCTCAGTGACCACATACGGGTCTTTCCGTTGCGAAACAGGTACTCGGTCTCAGAACACTTAAAGCCAACGATCATAATTTAAAGCTTAACGTTATGCATTAATCTTGAGTGTATAACCTGAATTCACTAATGCAAACGCGGTGTTGCGATTCTTGGTCCCCCTCTCAAAACTTTAGGAAAAGGACTACCTGAGTCCTTCAGAAGGCTTTCGAAATCCAGCCGAATCCTACAAAAACAAGCGCCAATTCCCATTGCATCAAAACCGTGTCCACCTCTTAAGCTGACTGACCCAAAAAAACCAATCTACAAATCGAAAAGGTCGCTATGAAATCTAAAAAACAAAAAGCCAAACTGTTACTCGCCACTAAATATCATGCTGAGGCACTCCGGTTAGCCGGGAGCGTATCGGCCAAACAACGCCGCTTTTTTGATGTCGCCGCTGCTCAGGGCAAAGAACTTGAACCGAGTGGCTGGCTTGCAGGCACGAGCCTGACGAAGCTCCCGGATTAGCTCACCAAAACTCGCAACATCCTGCGAAAGTTTCCTTCCCTTGCCGCCACGCTAAACCCTCACTCCCCGTCTACCCTTCAAAAACCCGCAGGAAGCGGTTCCCCGTCAGCTCAAGGAACGACCATGTCCCTATCCATCGTCCACAGCCGCGCCCAGATTGGTGTGGATGCGCCCGCCGTCACCGTAGAAGTGCATCTGGCCAACGGCTTGCCGTCGCTGACCATGGTCGGGCTGCCCGAGGCGGCGGTGAAGGAAAGCAAGGACCGGGTACGCAGCGCGATCATCAATTCGGGGCTGCAATTTCCAGCGCGGCGCATCACCTTGAATCTCGCTCCCGCCGATTTGCCGAAGGATGGCGGGCGGTTCGATCTGGCGATTGCCTTGGGGATTCTGTCGGCCAGCGTGCAGGTGCCGACGTTGACGCTGGATGACGTGGAGTGCCTGGGAGAGCTCGCGCTGTCAGGCGCGGTGCGGGCGGTTCGCGGGGTGTTGCCGGCGGCGCTGGCGGCGCGCAAGGCCGGGCGCACGCTGGTGGTGCCGCGAGCGAATGCCGAGGAGGCATGCCTGGCATCGGGGTTGAAGGTGATTGCGGTGGATCATCTGCTTCAAGCGGTCGCGCATTTCAATGGTCACACGCCCATCGAACCCTACGCTTCCAACGGTTTGCTCTACGCCAGCAAACCCTATCCGGACTTGAACGAAGTGCAGGGACAACTTGCGGCCAAGCGCGCCTTGCTGATTGCCGCCGCGGGGGCTCATAACCTGCTGTTCAGCGGTCCGCCGGGGACGGGGAAAACGTTGTTGGCGAGTCGTCTGCCGGGGCTGTTACCGCCATTGGCCGAGAGCGAAGCGCTGGAGGTCGCGGCGATTCAATCGGTGGCCAGTTGTGTGCCGTTGAGTCATTGGCCACAGCGCCCCTTCCGACAACCACACCACTCCGCTTCAGGCCCCGCACTGGTGGGTGGCGGTTCGAAACCGCAACCCGGCGAAATCACTCTCGCCCACCATGGTGTGTTGTTCCTCGATGAACTCCCGGAATTTGATCGCAAGGTATTGGAGGTATTGAGAGAGCCATTGGAATCCGGCCACATCGTGATTTCCCGCGCCAAGGACCGCGTACGCTTTCCGGCGCGCTTTCAACTGGTGGCTGCGATGAATCCCTGCCCCTGTGGATATCTTGGCGAACCAAGCGGCCGTTGCTCCTGTACGCCGGACATGGTTCAGCGCTATCGCAACAAGCTATCGGGGCCGCTGCTGGACCGCATCGATCTGCACCTGACGGTTGCTCGGGAGGCTACGGCGCTGAATCCTGCGTTGAAACCCGGCGACGATACAGCCACCGCCGCCGAGCTGGTTGCCGAGGCAAGAGAGCGGCAACACAAACGCCAGGGTTGCGCCAATGCCTTCCTCGACCTGCCAAGCCTACGCCGGCACTGTAAGTTATCCACAGCCGATGAAAACTGGCTTGAATCCGCCTGCGAGCGTTTAACGCTGTCGTTGCGAGCGGCCCATCGACTGCTCAAGGTCGCGCGCACTCTGGCGGACCTTGAACAAGCCGACGGGATCAGACGCGAACACTTGGCCGAGGCGCTGCAATATCGGCCAACAGCACTCTAGTCGGTGTCACCCCTTGGTCAGATCAACCAACGGCGTCTGCCGCACCTCTGTCTCGCGCCCACCCTGAATCTCGCTCACCTGCTTCAACGCCTTATCCACAGCCGCTTTATCCGACAACAAGCTGTAGCTGATGCGGAACTGCTTCTGTTCCTTCGGCGCAATCGTCGGCACCAGGTTCAGTGGCCGCTGATACCGGCGGTTGTAGGAAAAGCTCGTCCCTGGCTCCAGCCCTGTGACATAGCCCTGGCCTTGGGTATCGGTGTTTTTCCACAGGGAGAACACGGGCAGTGTCTGAGTATTGAAGGCGACCGAAACCCCCAGGCTGCCGGCCTTGTTATGCAGCACGGTCAACGTATCGCCCTTGGCATCGGCATACGGCACCACGTTGTAAACCGTCTCGTCGTAGTCCTTGGTCGGTGCGCGGTAGGTTTGCCAATCCGCCAGATCGCCCTTGGCCTTGTCGTTGAACGGCGACACCTGTTTCACCGGCGCGGCGAAGCGGGCGCCCTGCTCCAGGAACGGTGTGCTGAAGTTGCTGTGATACAGCGCCTGGTATTCCTTCGGATAATCACCGTTGTTGGTCAGGGTGTCGTTGAGGGCGAACACTACGCTGCCGGGCTCGGTAACCAGTTCGGTCGCGACGGAGAAGTCGACTTTCTTGAATGCCTGCTCTTTCAGCTCGCCGCGCAAACTGATGGCGTACGGCGGTTTTTCGTCAATGTGCAGGGTGACTTTGTTGGCCGGGATGTTGGCGGCGCGACCGTGCAGGGTCAGCAGCTCACCATTGTCCATGCCGGGATGGCCGACCCATTCGTAGCCGCAGCGGGTGACCAGTTCATTGAAACCTTCCAGCCAGCCCAGGCCCCCACGGCCGTTGAGCTCGATGAAGGACGGATTGACCACCTCCTTCACCGGCGAGTCCCAGCCCATGCGCACGTTGCCTACAGACGCCTGTAGGACGTTCATGCCGCGAGTGGGCACCACCGAGAGTTTCATCGTGCCGTTATCGATGTCGACGATGCTGACGCCTTCCTGCCGCCCGCCGTGCAAGGTGCGCAGGGTCACACTGAAGGGTTTGTCGGTTTTTACCCCCAGTTGCTGGCTGGTGATCTGCCAGTTCTGGGCGGCTTTGTCGGTATCGAGCAGGACGTAATCCCAGGCCATGGCGTGGGAAGCAGCGGACAGTGCACTGAGGGCAACGAAGAGTTTGAGCGGGGTCATGGCAGCAGCCTTTCTTGGAGTTGTGCCATTTTTATAAACTTGAAGAAACGTTTCAGCAAGCATAAAAATCGAGATAAAGTCGATAAACGCCAAGAAAGACTATGAGTGATGAATTGATTCGCAGATTTGGTGCAAGTCGGGAATTGAGTCGATCCCTTCGCGAGCAAGCCCGCTCCCACATTAGATCTGCGGTGAACACAGTATTTGTGAACACCCGAGACCGAATGTGGGAGCGGGCTTGCTCGCGAAAGCGGTTTCAGAGGCGACTCAACGAAACCGGTCAACCTCATGCCGCAGATCCGCCGCAAGCTTCTCCAGCTCTTTGGCAGTCACCGCCAGGTTCGACACCACTTCCCGCTGCTCACTGTTCGCCAGGGCAATGCTTTGCAGATTGCTGCTGAGCAAGGTCGCGGTGCTGCTTTGCTCTTGGGTCGCGGCGGTGATGGCGGCGAACTGCTGACCGGCCGAGCGGCTTTGCTCGTCGATCCGCGCCAGGGCTGAGGCGACGTTGGCGTTGCGCGACAGGCCTTCCTGCATCAGCACGTTGCCTTGTTCCATGGTGCTGATGGCGTTGCCGGTTTCCTGCTGGATGCTTTGGATCATCCCGGAAATCTCATCAGTGGCCTGGCGGGTGCGTGAAGCCAGGTTGCGCACCTCATCGGCCACCACCGCAAACCCACGACCTTGTTCACCGGCACGGGCGGCTTCGATGGCGGCATTGAGCGCCAGCAAATTGGTTTGCTCGGCGATCGCGGTAATTACCCCGACAATGCCGCCGATTTCCTGGGAACGCTGACCTAGAGTATTGATCACTGTCGCGGTGCTGTTCAGCGCACCGGCGATTTGCTCCAGGGATGAGGACGCTTCGTCCATCGACGTACGACCGATCTGGGTTTGTTGTGCGTTTTCCTGCGCCAGGCGCTGGGTGTTGCCCATGTTGTCGGCAATGTTCAGCGAGGTGGCGCTGAACTCTTCCACGGCGCCGGCCATGCTGGTGATTTCGCCGGACTGCTGCTCCATCCCTTCATAGGCACCACCGGACAGACCAGACAACGCTTGGGCGCGGCTGTTGACCTCTTCCGAGGCTCTACGAATGTGCTCGACCATGGTCGACAGGGCCTGGCTCATCTGGTTGAAGGCGCGGGCCAACTGACCGATTTCGTCATGGCTCGACACGTTCAGGCGCACGCTCAAATCACCCGCGCCCAAGGCTTCAGCCTGACGCACCAGATCGCCCAGTGGCGCCAGTTTGCTGCGCAGCAACCAGACCGCCGCCCCCACCGCCAGCAACATCGCCAGCAGACTGCCGATGGCCAGTCGAATGCCGACGCTCCAGGTCACGGCGCGGATTTCGGTTTTCGGCATGCTCGCCACCACCGACCACGGCCCGCCTTCGAATGGCACGGCAATGCTGTAGAAGTCTTGCGACTTGTCGCTCCAGAAATCGCCCTTGCCTGGTGTCTTGGCCAGACCAACGATGGCCGGGACTGCCACGTCCAATGCTTGCACACCGGCGATCGGCACCAGCCATTTGTTCTGCTCATCGAGCAATGCCAGGGAGCCGGTCTGGCCGATGCGGAAGCGTTTGAGGTTTTCGAACTGGGCGTTCTGTGCGTCGGTGTAATCGAATCCTACAAACAGCACGGCAATCACCTTACCGCCGCTGTCGCGTACGGGGGTGTACTGAGTCATGTAGGACCGTTCGAAAAGCAAGGCGCGACCGACGTAGCTCTGCCCGGCCATCAAGCGCGCATAAGCCGGATGAGCGTGATCCAGTAATGTGCCGATGGCCCGGGTGCCGTCCTGTTTGCTCAGGGAGGTGCTGACCCGAATGAAATCTTCGCCACTGCGCACGAACAGCGTCGCGACGCCGGCGGTCATTTGCTTGAACTCGTCCACTTCCTTGAAATTGTTGTTCAACACTTCGCCACCCAAATGCAGGCCCGGCGTTTGCACACCCGCCACAGCCACCGGCTCATCCGGGTGCACGCTCAGACCGGCGCTGAAGCGCTTCTCGAACAGGCCGCTGAGGCGCTGGGTACTTTCACGCAACGTGCCGTGGAACGTGCTCAGCTGATCGGCCAGCAGCCGCGCCTCGCTGGCCAGATGCTCTTCGCGGGTGGCGAGGTTGGCAGCGTCCAGCGAGCGCAAGGCGAACACGGTACTGCCGCTGATGACAATCGCCAGTATCACGGCAAGCGCAAGACCCAGCTGTGAGGCAATCCGAGCACGAGGTTGAGACATGACAGCTCCTGACCCAGTGGCCGGATCATCCTGATCCCGTCGCACTCGGCAAAATTTCTGATAGTGGGGAAAACATGGAGCCTGGCACTAAGGTTCCATCAGCAGATTTTCGGCGGCAAAACCGAATACTTGAGTGATTAGCCGGGATATGGCTCAAGGCCGCCATTGCAGCGGCTCCATCGATTCAGCCCAGGCGCTCGACTTCCGGTAACTCCATGGCCCGGACTTCGCCTTGCAGGAAATCGCTGAGCCGACGCAAACGTTCACCGCCGGGGCGGGTTTTCGGCCAGACCAGGTAATAATGCTCACCACTGGCGACGGCCGTCGGCCACGGCAAACTCAGGCGCCCCTGGGCGACATCTTCCGCGACCATCAGCAAATCGCCCATGGACACGCCGTAGCCCCGGGCGGCAGCGATCATGCCCAGTTCCAGCGTATCGAACACCTGTCCGCCCTTGAGCGAAACTTGATCGGTCAGGCCCATGCGCTCCAGCCAGTTGCGCCAGTCACGGCGGTCCGGCGTCGGGTGCAGCAGCTCGGTGCTGGCCAGGCGCGCAACATCCCACGGTTGATCCTTCAGAAGATTCGGTGCGCCCACCGGAATCAGCTCTTCGGGAAACAGCAAAGTCGTCTCCCAGTCCGGTGGAAAATGCCCGTTGCTGAGGATGACGGCACAGTCGAAGGGTTCGTGGTTGAAGTCCACCGTATCGACGTCCATCCAGGCGCTGGTCAATTGCACCTCGTTCCCCGGTCGCAGGTGGCGAAAACGACTGAGCCGCGCCAACAGCCAGCGCATGGTCAGGGTCGACGGGGCTTTCATGCGCAGGATGTCGTCCTCGGCACGCAGGGTATTGCAGGCTCGTTCCAGGGCGGTGAAGCCTTCGCGAATGCCGGGCAGTATCAGCCGCGCCGATTCGGTCAGTTGCAGGTTGCGCCCGCTGCGATGAAACAGCCGACAGGCGAAATGCTCTTCGAGCGTACGAATGTGCCGGCTGACCGCACTTTGGGTGATCGACAGTTCTTCGGCGGCGCGGGTGAACGAGCTATGTCGCGCCGCCGCTTCGAATGCTCGAAGGGCATACAAGGGAGGAAGACGACGAGACATTGGGAAAGCTCCTATAGCGCGGTTGCCTCAACTTATCAGAAAGTCCCTGGCATGAGTTTTAATCATGCCACCCATCCTTTTTATCCCTTTGTGGAAACCCCGCAGAGCGCCGAGAATCGACGCTTCCTGTTCTCTCTGACAATCGAGCGTGATGATCATGCAGCATCCAGCGCGTATTGAACTCTGGGCCATCCTGCGGCTGGCGGGGCCGTTGATTGCCTCGCAGTTGGCGCACATGTTGATGGTTCTCACCGACACCTTGATGATGGCGCGCCTGAGTCCCGAGGCGCTGGCCGGCGGCGGCCTGGGCGCGGCGACGTATTCGTTCGTGTCGATCTTCTGCATCGGCGTGATCGCGGCGGTCGGCACCCTGGTGGCGATCCGTCAGGGCGCGGGCGACATCATCGGCGCGGCGCGGCTGACCCAGGCCGGTTTGTGGCTGGCCTGGTTGATGGCGCTGGTGGCGGGTCTGCTGCTGTGGAACCTCAAACCGGTGTTGCTGCTGTTCGGACAGACCGAAACCAACGTTCAGGCGGCCGGCCAGTTTCTGTTGATCCTGCCGTTCGCCCTGCCCGGCTACCTGAGCTTCATGGCCCTGCGCGGCTTCACCAGCGCCATCGGCCGGGCAACGCCGGTGATGGTCATCAGCCTCGGCGGCACCGTGGCCAACTTCCTGCTCAACTACGCGTTGATCACCGGCATGTTCGGCCTGCCGAAAATGGGCCTGATGGGCATCGGTCTGGTCACGGCGATCGTGGCCAACCTCATGGCGCTGGCGCTCGCGCTGCACATCCGTCGGCATCCGGCCTATGACGCTTATCCGTTGAGCCAGGGTCTGTCGCGGCCCAACCGTCAGTACCTCAAGGAGTTGTGGCGCCTGGGCCTGCCGATTGGCGGCACCTATGCGGTGGAAGTCGGGTTGTTTGCCTTCGCCGCGCTGTGCATGGGCACCATGGGCAGTACGCAACTGGCGGCGCATCAGATCGCCCTGCAAATCGTCTCGGTGGCGTTCATGGTGCCGGCGGGGCTTTCCTATGCGATCACCATGCGCATCGGTCAGCATTACGGCGCCGGGCAATTGCTGGATGCGCGGCTGGCCGGACGGGTCGGGATCGCCTTCGGGGCCGTGTCGATGCTGGGGTTCGCAATGGTCTTCTGGCTGCTGCCGCATCAGCTGATCGGCTTGTTCCTGGACCACAACGACCCGGCCTTTCGCCCGGTGATCGAGTTGGCTGTGAGCCTGCTGGCGGTGGCGGCGTGGTTCGAGCTGTTCGACGGCACGCAAACCATTGCCATGGGCTGTATTCGCGGGCTCAAGGATGCCAAGACCACGTTCCTGGTGGGTTTGGGCTGCTATTGGCTGATCGGCGCGCCAGCCGCGTGGTGGATGGCCTTCCATCTGAACTGGGGGCCGACGGGGGTCTGGTGGGGGTTGGCGTTGGGGCTGGCCTGTGCGGCGGTGAGTCTGACGCTGGCGTTTGAGTGGAAAATGAAGCGGATGATTCGGCGGGAGCCGTCGTCAGGGGCGAGTTTCCAAATCGCTCAGCCAGATTGAGATCCCCTGTGGGAGCGGGCTTGCTCGCGAAAGCGGTGTGCCAGTCGACATCTACGTTGGCTGATTTACCGCTTTCGCGAGCAAGCCCGCTCCCACATTTGTCCGTGTTTAAACTACTTCCAGTGCGGGCTGCTGACTGGAGAAGGTCAAATACTCAACCAACTCCGCCAACGGCAACGGCTTGCTGATCAGGTACCCCTGCACCTGATCGCACCCGAACCCGCGCAACAATTCCAGCTGCGCCTGTGTTTCCACCCCTTCGGCGACCACTTCGAGGTTGAGGTTGTGCGCCAGGTTGATCATGGCATGCACCAGTTTGCGATTCTCTTCGCGCTCCTCCATGCCGCCGACAAAGCTCTTGTCGACCTTCAGCAAAGCAATCGGCAGGCTGTTGAGGTGCACGAACGAAGAGAACCCGGTGCCGAAATCGTCCAGCGAGAAGCGCACGCCCAGACGCCCGAGGGCATCCATGGTCTGCTTGACCAGATCGCTGCGACGCATCACCGCGGTTTCGGTCAGTTCGAACTCCAGCCATTGCGCCTCGACCCCACGCTCGGCAATCAGCCGGCTCAAGGTCGCCAGCAACTGGCTGTCCTGAAACTGTCGGAACGACAGGTTGATCGCCATATGCAACGCCGGCAACCCCCGTTCGCGCAACGCCTGCATGTCCCGCAGGGCTCGGGAAATCACCCAGTAACCCAGCGGCACGATCAAGCCGCTTTGCTCGGCCAGCGGCACGAACTCGCTGGGGGGCAGCAAACCGCGTTCGCCATGACGCCAGCGCACCAAAGCTTCGAGGCCGACGATCTGACCGTCCTCAAGGTTCAGGCGCGGCTGGTAATGCAACTCCAGCTCATCGCGGCGCAAGGCCCGGCGCAGCTCGCTTTCAAGATCGGCGATGCTGCGAGCATTGCGGTTGATCCGCTCGTTGAAGATGTGAAAGGTACAACCTTGGGTGCTCTTGGCCTGCTGCATGGCGATGTGGGCGTGCCACATCAATGGGTCGGCACCGGCCTGCGCTCGGGCGTGGGCAATGCCGAGACTGGAACCGATCAACAGGCTTTCGCCGTCGATCCAATAGGGTTCGGACAGCGCTTCGGTAATGCGTTCGGCCATCCATTCGGCACGCTGGGGGGCGCGGCGGGTGTCGATCAGCAGGGCGAACTCATCGCTGCCCAGCCTCGCCAGTTGATCGCCGGCCTCCAGCTGGCTTTTCAGCCGCGAAACCACCTGCAGGATCAACCGGTCGCCGGCCTGATGCCCGAGGGCGTCATTGGCGTGTCGAAAATTGTCGAGGTCGAGGTGACCGAGGGCCAGACCACGGCCGTCGTTTTCCGCCAGCCGCGCCGCCAGCAAGGTCTGAAAACCCTGACGGTTGGCGATGCCGGTCAACGGATCCTGCTCGGCCAGACGCTGCAAGGTGTTTTCCAGCACGCCGCGTTCACGGACATGACGCAGGCAGCGGCGCAGCATGCCGGCATCCAGCAGATTGCGCACCAACCAGTCGCTCACACCGTCGGGCGGCGCCAGCGGCTCGTGTTCGAGCAGCAACACCGTCGGCAGGTTGCAACGGCCGGGGGCCGGCTGCAGAGCAGGAATCGTCAACAACACCGCGCTGCGGTTGTCATCGAACAGGTTGCTGACCGACTCCCAGCTCGGCGCGCTAAGCAGCACCGCCGAATTCCCCATCGGAGCCAGACACTCGCGCAACAACGCCGCCCATGCCGGCTCTTCGGCCAGTAGCAGCAAACGCAAGGGTTCGACAGGCGTAGACAAGCTAGCTCCCTAGACTCTGCAAAGATGTAGGCGGCGGGCATTATGCCGCTCGGGTAACCAATGACCAAATGACATCGGTTATCAAACATGGCTTCGAGTCTTGAATACGAACATTAGACGCGAATTCACTGCGCATCCTGCGTGAAAGTATCAAAACCGGCAAATAGAGATCGCGTGTTGCGTCACAAGTCGGAGAGAGCAGCACAATTCGCTGAGCCTGTTAAAATGCCGGCCCATTTCGCTAACGACTCCCTGATTTCGTATGTCCCGACTCAATCCCCGGCAGCAAGAAGCCGTGAGCTACGTCGGCGGCCCTCTTTTGGTGCTCGCCGGCGCAGGCTCCGGCAAGACCAGCGTGATCACGCGCAAAATTGCGCACCTGATCCAGAGCTGCGGCATCCGTGCCCAGTACATCGTCGCCATGACCTTTACCAACAAGGCCGCGCGGGAGATGAAGGAGCGGGTCGGCACCCTGCTCAAGGGCGGCGAAGGCCGCGGCCTGACGGTGTGCACCTTCCACAACCTGGGCCTGAACATCATCCGCAAGGAACACGCACGACTGGGCTACAAACCGGGCTTCTCGATCTTCGACGAGACCGACGTCAAAGCCCTGATGACCGACATCATGCAGAAGGAATACTCGGGCGACGATGGCGTCGACGAGATCAAGAACATGATCGGCGCCTGGAAAAACGACCTGATCCTGCCGCCCGAAGCCCTGGAAAACGCGCGCAATCCCAAGGAACAGACCGCCGCCATCGTCTACACCCACTACCAGCGCACGCTCAAGGCGTTCAACGCGGTGGACTTCGACGACCTGATCCTGCTGCCGGTAAAACTGTTCCAGGAACACGACGACATCCTGGAAAAATGGCAGAACAAGGTCCGCTACCTGCTGGTGGACGAATACCAGGACACCAACGCCAGCCAGTATTTGCTGGTAAAACTGCTGATCGGCAAACGCAACCAGTTCACCGTGGTGGGCGACGACGACCAGTCGATCTACGCCTGGCGCGGCGCCCGCCCGGAAAACCTGATGCTGCTCAAGGACGATTACCCGTCCCTGAAAGTGGTGATGCTGGAGCAGAACTACCGCTCCACCAGCCGTATCCTGCGCTGCGCCAACGTGCTGATTTCCAACAACCCCCACGAGTTCGAAAAGCAGCTGTGGAGTGAGATGGGCCACGGTGACGAAATCCGCGTGATCCGTTGCCGCAACGAAGACGCCGAAGCCGAGCGCGTGGCTGTGGAACTGCTGACCCTGCACCTGCGCACGGATCGGCCCTACAGCGATTTTGCGATCCTGTATCGCGGCAACTACCAGGCCAAGCTGATCGAGCTGAAGCTGCAGCACCACCAGATTCCGTATCGCCTGTCCGGCGGCAACAGCTTTTTCGGACGTCAGGAAGTGAAAGACCTGATGGCCTACTTCCGCTTGATCGTGAACCCGGACGACGACAACGCCTTCCTGCGGGTGATCAACGTCCCACGCCGGGAGATCGGCTCGACCACACTGGAGAAGCTGGGCAACTACGCCACCGAGCGCAAAATCTCGATGTACGCCGCCACCGACGAAATCGGCCTGGGCGAACACCTGGACAGCCGCTTCACCGATCGGCTGTCACGTTTCAAGCGTTTCATGGACAAGGTCCGCGAGCAGTGCGCCGGCGAAGACCCGATCTCCGCCCTGCGCAGCATGGTCATGGACATCGACTACGAGAACTGGCTGCGCACCAACAGCTCCAGCGACAAGGCCGCCGATTACCGCATGGGTAACGTCTGGTTCCTGATCGAGGCGCTGAAGAACACCCTCGAAAAAGACGAAGACGGCGAGATGACCGTCGAAGACGCCATCGGCAAACTCGTGCTGCGCGACATGCTGGAACGTCAGCAGGAAGAGGAAGACGGCGCCGAAGGTGTGCAGATGATGACCTTGCACGCCTCCAAGGGCCTGGAATTTCCTTACGTGTTCATCATGGGCATGGAAGAGGAAATCCTCCCGCACCGCTCCAGCATCGAAGCCGACACCATCGAAGAGGAACGTCGCCTGGCCTACGTCGGAATTACCCGAGCGCGTCAGACTTTGGCTTTCACTTTTGCCGCCAAGCGTAAGCAATACGGCGAGATCATCGACTGCGCGCCCAGCCGCTTCCTCGATGAACTGCCGCCGGACGACCTGGCCTGGGAAGGTAACGACGACACCCCGACTGAAGTCAAAGCGGTTCGCGGTAATACCGCATTGGCGGATATACGCGCGATGCTAAAGCGCTAGAATTGAGCACTTTTCAGCCGATGCTTTTTTTAACCGAACACTTTTTACAAGCTGGGCGCACACGGCGCCAGTAGAGGAAAGCTTCATGGAAGCACTGCACAAGAAAATTCGCGAAGAAGGCATCGTGCTTTCCGACCAGGTTCTGAAAGTCGACGCCTTTCTGAACCACCAGATCGACCCGGCCCTGATGAAGCTGATCGGCGACGAATTCGCCTCGCTGTTCAAGGATTCGGGCATCACCAAGATTGTCACGATCGAAGCCTCAGGCATTGCCCCGGCAATCATGACCGGCCTGAACCTCGGCGTACCGGTGATTTTCGCCCGTAAGCATCAGTCCCTGACCCTGACTGAAAACCTGCTGTCGGCGACTGTCTACTCGTTCACCAAGCAAACCGAAAGCACCGTGGCGATCTCCCCACGCCACCTGACCAGCAGCGACCGCGTGCTGATCATCGACGACTTCCTGGCCAACGGTAAGGCGTCGCAAGCGCTGATCTCGATCATCAAACAGGCCGGCGCGACCGTGGCCGGTCTGGGCATCGTGATCGAGAAGTCGTTCCAGGGTGGCCGCGCGGAACTGGATGCCCAGGGTTATCGGGTTGAATCGTTGGCGCGTGTTCAGTCGCTGAAGGATGGCGTTGTAACCTTCATCGAATAAACCGCCACACCGCAAAAACCAATGTGGGAGCGGGCTTGCTCGCGAATACGGTGTATCAGTCGACACCATCTGTGACTGATACTCCGTATTCGCGAGCAAGCCCGCTCCCACATTTCTCTGTTCGCCGCTACTGAGCAGTGGCTTTGAGGCCGGTGAGCAGTAACCGCTGGAACAAATCCTCCTTCAACCCTTCCGGTTTCGTCAGCTGCATCCGCTCCAGATGCACGGGAAACTCCGAAGGTTCTGGCGCATCCAGCGCCGCCTTGCCCAGTTCCAGAATTTCCGTGAGCTTGAACTTGCTCTTCAACCAGTTCAGCGCCCGCAATAAGTCCCGCTCCTCAGCTGTGAAATCGCAGCCCAGTGGATACTCCGGAAACAGATTCGAATGCCGTGCCTGAACGGCCTGTAAACGCTGTGGGCTGTTGTCGGCAAAACGCGGATCGAGACGGAAATGCTTCGGCAATTTGCCAACGTTCTGCGCCTGTTCGATCAGCCCCGGCTGGAAGCGTGAGTCGCTGATGTTCAGCAACGCCTCGATCACCGCCGCGTCGGTCTTGCCCCGCAGATCGGCGATGCCGTACTCCGTGACAACGATGTCCCGCAGATGCCGCGGGATCGTGCAGTGGCCGTATTCCCAAACGATGTTCGAACTGACTTCACCACCCGACTCACGCCAACTGCGCAGAAGCAGAATTGAGCGCGCCCCTTCCAGTGCATGACCCTGGGCCACGAAGTTGTATTGCCCGCCAACGCCGCTCAGCACCCGCCCGTCTTCAAGTTGATCAGCCACGCCGGCGCCGAGCAGGGTCATGGTGAACACGGTGTTGATGAAGCGCGCATCAAGGCGCTGCAAGCGTTTGAGCTCTTCCTGGCCGTAGAGCTCATTGATGTAACTGATACGGGTCATGTTGAATTCGAGCCGCTTGCTCTGCGGCAACTCGCGCAAGCGCTCGTAGAAACTGCGTGGCCCGAGGAAAAAACCGCCATGTACCGAGATGCCATCGGTTTGCGCCGCCTCATTCAGCGTCCCGGCGTTCGCCTGCTGCTGGGTCGGCACGTCCGGGTAGACTTTGCGCCGCACGATCCCGGCATCCGCCAGTACCAGCAAGCCGTTGACGAACATTTCGCTGCAACCGTAAAGGCCTTTGGCGAACGGTTCGACGCCCCCTTCGCGCTCGATCAGCTGCGCCCACTGGCTGAGATTCAAATCTGCCAGCAACGCCTTGTAACCGTCACTGTCAGCCTGCCGCGCCAGCAACGCCGCTGTGAGGGCATCGCCCATGGCGCCGATGCCGATCTGCAAGGTGCCGCCATCGCGCACCAGCGTGCTGGCGTGCAGCCCGATGAAGTGATCCTGGCAACCCACCGGCATGTTCGGTGTGGAGAACAATGTGGTGTTGTCCTTGGCGTCGATCAGCAGGTCAAAGGTGTCGATGCCGACTTCCGCGTCACCGGGCATGTACGGCAAGTCGTTGTGCACCTGGCCCACCATCAGGATCGTCTCCCCCGCCGCCCGGCGCTTGGCGATCATCGGCAACAGGTCGAGGGTGATGTCCGGGTTGCAGCTCAGGCTCAGGCGATCGGGATGTTCGCTGTGGCTGGCGACCAGTTGCGCCACCAGATTCAATCCGGCGGCATTGATGTCCCGCGCGGCGTGGCTGTAATTGCTGCTGACGTAGTCCTGCTGGGCCGGTGCGCTGTTCAGCAGGCTGCCCGGTTGCATGAAGAACTGATGAATGTGGATGTTGCCTGGCAGGCTGTCGCGATGCAGGTCGGCGAGGAAATCCAGTTCCGGGTAATCGCCGAATACCCGCTCGATGAAGGGTTCGAGAAAGCGCTTTTGCAAGCCATCGCCCAAGGGCGGGCGGCCGAGGCACAGGGCGGTGTAGACCGTCAGCTGCCGCTCGGGCAGTTGCGCGACCCGTTGATACAGCGCATTGACGAAGTGGTTGGGTTTGCCCAGCCCCAGCGGCAGGCCCATGTGGATATGCGCCGGCAATCGTGCCAGGACGTCATCGACCGCCTGCTCGATAGAACACAACTGCACCATCTGATCCTCCCGCCCGTTCCATGAATTGGGGCTGGACCGAGCTTGCCGGGTCTTTGCTGCAAAGAATAGCCTCAGGGGGAAATCGCAGGTACAAAAAAGCCGCTCGCAAGCGGCTTTTCGTTGAAGACAGGCTTATTTCAGGCCAGACATCTTCTGGATGGCACCTTCAAGGTCTTTCAGTTCGCAGTCACTGCAGGTGCCTTTTGGCGGCATCGCATTGAGCCCGTTCAACGCTACCTTCGCCAAGCCAGCAGCGGTGCCGCCTTCTTTATCGGCGCGCTTTTTCCAGTCTGCGGCATCACCGATTTTGGGGGCGCCCAACAGGCCGGTGCCATGACAAGCATTGCAGTGTTTGGCAATAATTTCGTCGGGAGTTTTCGCTGCACCGCCGCCAACCGAAGCAGCGACTTCCATCCCCTTGCATTCTTTACCCTGCACACAAACCTGGCCGACTGGTTCAAGACGTTTAGCGATATCGTCGTTGGTCGCAGCTTGTGCGCTGACTGCCCAAAGGGCCAATACGGTTGCTGGTGCGGCCAGCATTTTCATAATTAGGTTCACGCGTACACCCTCAATGGTGGCTAGTCACGCCTACGGCCACGGTTCGCAGGCGGGCGCAAGTATAGCGGTAAGCCCGCCACACTGAAACAACCCCAAAGTCGAAGGGGTCTTATCACCAGGCGGGGATACAGCATGGGCGTCTGCGCAATCCGGGCACGACGCCTCTTCTCTTAGAAATTCGCTGGAGTGGCTGCGCTGATTAGTCGCGCCGGGGCATCGAACGGATTCCGGAAACGGTGCGGCTTGGTACTCTCAAAGTAGTAGCTGTCGCCGGCTTCGAGCACAAATGTTTCGAGCCCGACCACCAGTTCCAACCGACCTTCCACCAGAATCCCGGTTTCTTCGCCCTCATGGGTAAGCATCTCCTCACCGGTGTCGGCACCTGGCGGGTAGATTTCGTTGAGGAACGCGATAGCCCGGCTCGGGTGAGCCCGGCCGACGAGCTTCATGGTCACTGCGCCATCGGAAATATCGATCAGCTCGTGGGCCTTGTAGACGATCTGAGTCGGCTTTTCCTGCAGGATTTCTTCGGAAAAGAACTCGACCATGGACATGGGAATCCCGCCCAGGACTTTCCTCAGCGAACTGATCGAGGGGCTGACGCTATTCTTCTCGATCATCGAAATGGTGCTGTTGGTAACACCCGCACGTTTGGCGAGCTCACGCTGGGAAAGACCTTTGAGCTTACGGATCGATTGCAGTCGTTCACCGACGTCCAATGCTGGAGCCTCCAGGGATTCAGGTTGCAGGGATATTGAGCGTTATCATGGCGACAGCGTTCAGTATTTACAACACTTGGGCCTGAATCCTGTTTGGTGAAGCGACTTTCGGTCGGGAAGGCTGTTTGTCAGGCCCCGGAATAGAGCAGCGGCACCCGGCGCAGGTTGCAGAAGATCTGGTAAGGAATCGTGCCCGCGGCGGCGGCGACGTCACTGGCGAGGATATTTTTGCCCCACAACTCGACGGGTGAACCTAGGCCGGCTTGAGGCACGTCGGTCAGGTCGACGCACAGCATGTCCATCGATACCCGGCCCAGTAACTGGCTACGCTGCCCGGCCACCAGCACCGGTGTGCCGCTCGGGGCCTGGCGCGGATAGCCGTCGGCATACCCCATCGCCACCACACCCACACGCATCGGCTTGGGGGTGACGAATTTCGCGCCGTAGCCAATCGGCTCGCCGGCCGGCAGTTCACGCACGCAAATCACTTTCGATTCCAGGGTCATCACCGGTTGCAGGCGGGACGCCACGGCATTGGCCTCTTCGAATGGCGTCGCGCCATAGAGCATGATGCCGGGGCGCACCCAATCGCTCGGAATCTGCGGCCAACCGAGCACCGCCGGCGAGTTCCGCAGACTGATTTCGGCCGACAACCCCTGACGCGCCGCCTCGAACACCGCAACCTGCTCGGCGCTGGCCTGGCAGTGCAGCTCATCGGCGCGGGCGAAGTGACTCATCAGCACGATCTTCGCCACTTTGCCGCTGGCCAGCAGCCGTTGATAGGCCGCCTGGTAATCCGCCGGGTGCAGGCCAACCCGATGCATGCCCGAGTCAAGCTTGAGCCAGACCGTGATCGGTTTGCTCAGCGCGGCTTTTTCAATGGCTTCGAGCTGCCACAGCGAGTGCACCACGCACCAGAAGTCGTGTTCGACGATCAGCGCCAACTCATCGGCTTCGAAAAAACCTTCCAGCAACAACACCGGCGCACGAATGCCGGCGGCGCGCAGCTCCAGGGCTTCCTCAATGCAGGCCACGGCAAACCCGTCCGCCTCGGCTTCCAGCGCCTGGGCGCAACGCACGGCGCCATGGCCATAGGCATCGGCCTTGATCACCGCGAGCGCACGGGCACCCGTGACTTCACGAGCGATCCGGTAGTTGTGACGCAGGGCTTGAAGGTCGATCAGGGCACGGGCAGGACGCATGGCAGCAGACTTCTAGTCGGTCATTGGAAAAAAACCGGCGCTGGCTGATAGCGTCAACCACCAACAGCACCGGGAGAGGGATCTTTGTAACTTGATTTATGGCAGCGCGGCGACAACCGACAGCTCGACCAGGATTTGCGGCTCGCACAGCTTCGATTCGACCGTGGCACGGGCCGGTGCAACGCCTTTGGGCAGCCACTGGTCCCACACCGAGTTCATGCCCGCGAAGTGCGCATCGATGTCTTTCAGATAAATCGTCACCGATAGCAGACGGTTTTTGTCGGTCCCGGCCAAATCCAGCAAACGCTCGATGTTGGCGAGAGTTTCACGGGTCTGTTGTTCAATCCCGGCGTTCATGTCGTCGCCGACCTGCCCTGCCAGATACACCGTGCCGTTATGGACAACGATCTGGCTCATGCGCTCATTGGTGAGCTGGCGCTGGATTGACATGTTTTGCAGACTCCTGAAGTTTGTTGCCGTAACGGGAAATATCGAGGCCTTCGGCGCTGATCTGTGGCGTTCTTTTCGCCATCAAGTCCGCCAGCAAGCGACCGGAACCACAAGCCATGGTCCAGCCAAGTGTGCCGTGGCCCGTGTTCAAGAACAGGTTTTTGAACGGCGTGGCACCAACAATCGGCGTGCCGTCCGGGGTGGTCGGACGCAGACCGGTCCAGAAACTCGCCTCGGCCAGATTGCCGCCCTGAGGATAAAGGTCGTTGACGATCATCTCCAGGGTTTCGCGTCGGCGCGGGTTCAACGACAGGTCAAAACCGGCGATTTCCGCCATGCCACCGACGCGGATGCGGTTGTCGAAACGGGTGATCGCGACCTTGTAGGTCTCGTCGAGAATGGTCGACGTCGGAGCCATCGCCGGGTTGGTGATCGGCACAGTCAGCGAGTAACCCTTGAGCGGATACACCGGCGCCCTGATGCCCAGCGGCTTGAGCAATTGCGGCGAGTAGCTACCCAGCGCCAGGACATAACGGTCGGCGGTTTCCAGCTTGCCGTCGATCCAAACACCATTGATGCGATCACCGGCGAAGTCGAGGCGCTGGATGTCCTGGCCGAAACGGAATTCCACACCCAGTTTCACAGCCATTTCGGCCAGGCGGGTGGTGAATATCTGGCAGTCGCCGGTCTGGTCGTTCGGCAGTCGCAAGGCACCGGCGAGGATGTCGGTGACGCTGGCCAGGGCCGGTTCGACCCGGGCAATGCCGGCGCGATCAAGCAGTTCAAACGGCACGCCGGACTCTTTCAGCACGGCGATGTCCTTGGCGGCCCCATCAAGTTGCGCCTGGGTGCGGAACAGCTGGGTAGTACCGAGGCTGCGGCCTTCGTAGGCAATACCGGTTTCGGCGCGCAATTCGTCGAGACAGTCGCGGCTGTACTCGGACAGGCGCACCATGCGCTCTTTGTTCACCGCGTAGCGGCTGGCCGTGCAGTTGCGCAGCATCTGCGCCATCCACAGGTATTGGTCGATATTGGCGGTGGCCTTGATTGCCAATGGCGCGTGACGCTGCAACAGCCACTTGATGGCTTTGAGCGGTACGCCTGGCGCAGCCCACGGCGAGGCATAACCCGGCGAAACCTGCCCGGCGTTGGCGAAGCTGGTTTCCATGGCCGGCGCTGGCTGACGGTCCACGACCGTCACTTCAAAACCGGCTCGTGCCAGATAATAGGCACTGGCGGTACCGATAACGCCGCTACCCAAGACCAGAACGCGCATTTTCATATCCCTCATCGCGGCTTACCGCTGACGTTTATTGTGCAGACCGAAGATGTGGGCAGTTTAAAAAAGATTAGGCAGTGCTTTTCACTATATAAGTGCCTATATTTGGCGACAATTCTCGGCAAAAACCCTTTTCACGGAGGCGCATCCCCTATGCGAACCAACACTCAAACCAAACGTGAGCTGGACAAGATCGACCGTAACATCCTGCGGATCCTGCAAGCGGACGGGCGCATCTCCTTTACCGAACTGGGGGAAAAGGTCGGCCTCTCCACCACCCCCTGCACTGAACGGGTACGGCGCCTGGAGCGCGAAGGGATCATCATGGGCTACAACGCCCGGCTGAATCCGCAGCACCTCAAGGGTAGTCTGTTGGTGTTCGTCGAGATCAGCCTCGACTACAAATCCGGCGATACTTTCGAAGAGTTCCGACGCGCGGTACTGAAACTGCCCCACGTGCTGGAATGCCATTTGGTGTCAGGTGACTTCGATTATCTGGTGAAAGCGCGGATTTCCGAAATGGCCTCGTACCGCAAACTGCTGGGCGACATCCTGCTCAAGTTGCCGCATGTGCGCGAATCCAAGAGCTATATCGTGATGGAGGAAGTGAAAGAGAGCTTGAGTCTGCCGATTCCGGATTGAGCCCTACACCAACACCTGCCGGGTACTGGCCATGTATTCGTGGATCTGCTTCTCGACCCGGGGGTGAATCAGCTCCACCGGCCGCCGCCCATTGGGGCAAGGCAACGTCTTGGTAGTACCGAACAGACGGCAGATCAGCGGTCGTTCGTCATATACCGTGCAGCCGTTGGGGCCCAGATGGACACAATTGAGCTCATCCATCGCCGCGTCCTGCTCGGCCCGGGTCTTGCGCGGCAGGCGGGACATTTCTTCGGGCGAGGTGGTCACCGGCCCACAGCAGTCATGGCAGCCGGGCACGCACTCGAAGGTGGGAATCTGCTGGCGCAGCGTGCGGATTTTCTGACTGTTGCAGCTCATCGAAGCGGTGACCGAATGCGGAATAGACCGGGATTCTGACGCAAAAACCTCAATCCAGACAGCGCCAACCGACCGATGTTGCTCGCGCCTGAAACGGCGGCTTATGCTCCGTCAACTTTTTTAAACACACGCATCAGGATGACGTCCATGAACGCCCCCGTTCAGCAACCGGCCCCAGACCACCGGCACGTAGCCTCTTACTATGCCGCCAGCAGCCTGCCGCAGCCCGACCTTCCGGCGCTCACAGGTGAATGGGTTGCGGACGTGTGCGTGGTGGGCGGCGGGTTCTCCGGGTTGAATACCGCGCTCGAACTGGCCGAACGTGGCTTGCGCGTGGTGTTGCTGGAAGCGCACAAGATCGGTTGGGGTGCCAGCGGACGCAATGGCGGGCAATTGATTCGTGGCGTCGGCCATGGCCTCGATCAGTTCGCCAATGTGATCGGTACAGACGGCGTACGCCAGATGAAACTGATGGGGCTGGAAGCGGTGGAAATCGTCCGACAGCGGATCGAGCGTTTTCAGATTCCTTGCGACCTGACCTGGGGTTACTGTGACCTCGCCAACAAAGCCCACGACCTGGAAGGCTTCGCCGAAGACGCCATCGAGCTGCACAGCCTTGGCTATCGTTACGAAACCCGTCTGCTGCAAGCCAACGAAATGCACAGTGTGGTGGGCTCCGATCGCTACGTCGGCGGCATGATCGACATGGGCTCCGGGCATCTGCACCCACTGAATCTGGCACTGGGCGAAGCGGCCGCCGCCCGGCAATTGGGCGCCAAACTGTTCGAGCAATCGGCCGTAACCCGCATCGACTATGGCCCCGAGATCAAGGTCCACACCGCCCTGGGCTCGGTCCGCGCCAAGACTCTGGTGCTGGGGTGCAACGCCTACCTCAACGATCTCAACCCGCAACTTGGCGGCCAGGTGCTGCCCGCCGGCAGTTACATCATCGCCACCGAACAACTGAGTGAAGAGCAGGCTCACGCACTGTTGCCGCAGAACATGGCGGTCTGCGATCAACGGGTAGCGCTGGATTATTACCGTCTCTCGGCGGACCGACGCTTGCTGTTCGGCGGCGCCTGCCATTATTCAGGACATGATCCGAAAGACATCGCCGCGTATATGCGGCCGAAGATGCTGCGGGTGTTCCCGCAATTGGCCGGGGTGAAAATCGATTATCAGTGGGGTGGAATGATCGGCATCGGTGCCAATCGCCTGCCACAGATCGGCCGACTCAAGGACCAGCCTAATGTGTATTACGCCCAGGCCTATTCCGGTCACGGCGTAAATGCCACACACCTGGCGGGCAAATTATTGGCTGAGGCCATCAGCGGGCAGCACAGTGGCGGGTTCGATCTGTTTGCCAAGGTGCCGCATATCACCTTTCCGGGTGGCAAACATTTGCGTTCGCCGCTGCTCGCGCTGGGGATGCTTTGGCATCGTCTTAAAGAGTTGATCTGATCGGTTTGCTGCATTCTTGCGGGCCTCATCGCGGGCAAGCCCGGTCCCACAATGGTCGCTGGCGTTCACAAAAATTGTGTTTACCGCTAATCCCTGTGGGAGCGGGCTTGCCCGCGATGAGGCCCGCAAGAACGCCATAGATTTCAGATCCGCCAGAAAGGCTTGAGCCCCTCCTCCCGCGCCTGCTCCCAACTCAACCCGACATCTTTGAGTTGCTCCGGCGTCAGTTCCAGCAACGTCTTGCGTGTGTGCAGACGATGCCAGAACAGACCCCAGCGACCCAGGCAGGACGGGGCGTTGCGCATGACCGCCTCGCGCGCACCGTTCTTTTGCCCTGCCGCCAGTTCCTGACTGCGTAACGTCAGCCGCACATCGCTCAAGCCGTTCATTTTCGTCGCTCCTGTTTACTTGGGTAGCCAGAGCTTTCATGATGCGCGGACGGCAAAAAGCATTACAGATCCAACAGGGCTCTATTAATTCCATACAGTTTTTCTGTTTCTGTCTCTGAATCGCTTATTTTTGCCCAATCTGTATTGGTTAACCGAATCACCTTTACCGAGACTGCGCTATGACCCTTTACGTCAACCTCGCCGAGTTGCTCGGCACACGTATCGAACAGGGCTTCTATCGCCCCGGTGACCGGCTACCGTCGGTGCGGGCGCTGAGTGTCGAGCACGGGGTCAGCCTGAGCACGGTGCAGCAGGCCTATCGCGTGCTGGAAGACGTGGGGCTGGCGATGCCCAAACCCAAATCCGGCTACTTCGTACCGGTGAGTCGCGAATTGCCGGAGCTGCCAGTGGTTGGCCGCCCCGCCCAACGACCGGTGGATATTTCGCAGTGGGATCAGGTGCTGGAACTGATTCGCGCCGTGCCGCGCAAGGATGTCGTGCAACTGGGCCGCGGCATGCCGGACATCACCTCGCCGACCATGAAACCGCTGCTGCGCAACCTGGCGCGAATCAGCCGCCAGCAGGACATGCGAGGCCTGTATTACGACAACATCTGCGGCACCCTCGAACTGCGCGAACAAATCGCCCGCCTGATGCTCGATTCCGGCTGTCAGTTGAGCGCCAACGATCTGGTGATCACCACCGGTTGCCACGAAGCGCTGTCCACCAGCATCCGCGCCATCTGCGAGTCCGGCGACATTGTGGCGGTGGATTCGCCGAGCTTTCACGGCGCCATGCAGACGCTCAAGGGTCTGGGCATGAAAGCCCTGGAAATCCCCACCGACCCGCTCACCGGCATCAGCCTCGATGCGTTGGAGTTGGCGTTGGAACAATGGCCGATCAAAGCCATACAGTTGACCCCCAACTGCAACAACCCGCTGGGCTATATCATGCCGGAGTCGCGAAAGCGTGCGCTGCTGACACTCGCCCAGCGTTTCGACGTGGCGATTATCGAGGACGATGTGTATGGCGAACTGGCCTACACCTACCCACGCCCGCGCACGATCAAGTCCTTTGACGAAGACGGCCGCGTCCTGCTCTGCAGTTCCTTTTCCAAGACTCTGGCACCGGGCCTGCGCATTGGCTGGGTCGCACCGGGCCGTTATCTGGAACGGGTACTGCACATGAAATACATCAGCACCGGCTCAACCGCGCCGCAACCACAGATTGCGATTGCCGATTTTCTCAAGGCCGGGCACTTCGAACCACATTTACGGCGGATGCGTATGCAATACCAGCGCAATCGCGACGCGATGATCGATTGGGTCACCCGCTATTTCCCCGCCGGTACCCGCGCCAGCCGTCCGCAAGGCAGCTTCATGCTGTGGGTCGAACTGCCGGAGGGCTTCGACACCCTGAAACTCAATCGTGCCCTGCATGATCAAGGTGTGCAGATTGCCGTCGGCAGCATCTTTTCCGCCTCGGGCAAATACCGCAACTGCCTGCGGATGAACTACGCTGCCAAAACGACCCCGCAGATTGAAGAAGCCGTGCGCAAGGTCGGCGCGACAGCAATCAAACTGCTGGCGGAAACCGACTGACCTTTCTTCGGGATACGGCGTCCATATGCTATCCGCCACCATCCGGAATACGCGCCGTGAGAATCAGACAGCCCCTGCTTGCTCTTCTGTTACTCGCCTCACTTCTGGGTGGCTGTACGACACTCAACATCCCTCGCGAACCAAGCCAGGCCCTGCCGGCGGCCGACTCTGCTTTCGGCCGTTCGATCCAGGCCCAGGCCGCTCCCCACCAGGGTCAGTCGGGCTTCCGCTTACTATCCGATAGCACCGAGGCCTTCACCGCCCGCGCCGAGCTGATTCGAAATGCCCAAAGCAGCCTCGACTTGCAGTACTACATCGTCCATGACGGCATCAGCACACGGATACTGATAAGCGAACTGCTCAAGGCCGCCGACCGCGGCGTACGGGTGCGGATTCTTCTCGACGACACCACCAGCGATGGCCTGGACCAGATCATCGCAACCCTCGCTGTCCATCCGAAGATTCAGATCCGCGTCTTCAACCCGCTGCACCTGGGCCGCAGCACCGTCGTGACGCGCACCATGGGCCGGCTGTTCAACCTGTCGCAGCAACATCGCCGCATGCACAACAAACTGTGGGTGGCGGACAATAGCGTGGCAATCGTTGGCGGGCGCAATCTGGGGGACGAGTACTTCGATGCCGAGCCCAACCGTAATTTCACCGACATCGACATGCTCAGCGTCGGCCCGGTTGCCCAGCAGCTGGGGCATAGCTTCGACGAGTATTGGAACAGCGCTCTGAGCAAGCCGATCGAGCAGTTTCTCTCGATCAGGCCGACACTCAAGGACCTGGAAAATACCCGGACGCGACTGGACGAATCCCTGGAGGAAACGCGCAAACAGAATCACACGCTCTACCAACAGTTGATGACCTATACCACTCATCCTCGCCTGGAGACCTGGCGCCAGGAGCTGATCTGGGCCTGGAACCAGGCGCTGTGGGACGCACCAACCAAGGTGCTGGCCGACGGCGAGCCGGCTCCGTACTTGCAGCTGTCCACCCAGTTGGCACCCGAGCTCAATGGAGTCAGCAAGGAGTTGATCATGGTCTCGCCCTACATCGTACCCGCCCAACCGGGCCTGGTGTACCTGACCGGTCGCGCCGATGCCGGCGTGTCGATAAGTTTGCTGACCAATTCACTGGAAGCTACCGATGTGCCGGCCACGCACGGTGGTTACGCACCTTATCGCAAAGCCTTGCTGGAGCATGGCGTGCAGCTGTTCGAATTACGCCGCCAGCCCGGCGACATTGGAGGCAGCGGCAGCGGACCGAGCCTGTTTCACAGCGGGAGCAGCTCCTCCCGTAGCTCCGACTCCAGCCTGCACAGCAAGGCGATGGTATTCGACCGACAGAAAGCCTTCATCGGCTCGTTCAATTTCGACCCGCGCTCGGTACTGTGGAACACCGAAGTCGGAGTACTGGTGGACAACCCACAGCTCGCCGGACGGGTGCGTGAATTGGCGCTGGAGGGTATGGCGCCCCCTCTCAGCTATCAGGTCCGACTGGAAAAGGGCCAGATGGTCTGGGCCACTGAAGATGATGACAAGCCGCACACACTGACCAAAGAACCGGGAAGTTGGTGGCAGCATTTCAATTCATGGCTCAGCAGCATGGTCGGCCTGGAGCGGATGCTGTAGCTTGAATTACCTGGAGCTATGCTGGCTGCACCGTGCCAAACGCCCCTTGCCGCGACACCAGAATCACCAGCCCCAACGCGCCCGCCGCCATCAGCAACGGCAAGGCATGCCCGCTGATCCACTGGCTGCCGGCACCGGCCGCCAAGGGTCCGATCAGACAACCGATACCCCACAACTGCGCGATATGGGCATTGGCCCGCACCAGCGCATCGTCGCGATAACGCTCGCCGATCAAGATCAGTGACAAGGTGAACAAACCACCGGCGCTGGCGCCGAACAACACCCACAGCGGCCAGATCAACAGCGTATCGATCAGCAATGGAATTGCCAGGCTCGACAGCAGCAAGAGCATCGCGCAGCCGGTAAACAATGTACGCCGCGACAAGCGATCAGCCAGTGCGCCAATCGGCAATTGCAGCAAGGCATCCCCCACCACCACCGTGCTGACCATCGCCAGGGCGATCTCCGTGGTGAAACCCTGACGCAGGCAGTAGACCGGCAGCAAGGTCAGAATCATCGCTTCGAACGCGGCAAACAGCGACACCGCCCAGGCAATTGCCGGCAGGCCACGGCAGAAGTTCAGCAAGTCGCTGAGGGTCACACTGCAGGCTTCACTGGTAGGTGCGCCGCTACGACCCAGCAGCAGGAACGGTGACGTCATCAGCAAACCGACGCCCACCCAGAAACCGTAATCGTGCTCGGTGCCCAACGCACCCAACAGTAGCGGCCCGGCCAGCTGACTCAGCGCATAACTGCTGCCATACAGAGCCACCAGTCGCCCGCGCCATTGCTCGACCACCAGTTGGTTGATCCAGCTTTCACCGAGGATGAAGACGAGGGTCAGGATTACCCCGATCATCAACCGCAGCACCAGCCAGATCGGGTAGCTCGGCCACAACGCCAGCAAACCGATGGACACCGCCCCGCCCCACAGGCACAGGCGCATCAGATTGGCCGTGCCGAGACGGGCCGCGAGATGGCTGGAGATCTTTGCCCCCAGCAGTACGCCAATGGCCGGCATCGCCGCCATCACGCCGATCGCGAACGAACCGTACCCCCAACCTTCCAGACGCAGCGACACCAACGGCATGCTGACACCCAGAGCCAGGCCGACACTCAAGACAGACGCCAACACGGCGAAATAAGTCGCCCAACGCATGTTCCACACTCCTGTGGATTGTTATTTTTTACAGACGACACAAAACAATGTGGGAGCGGGCTTGCTCGCGAAGAGGCCATCACATCCAACCTCAATGTTGGCTGTTACACCGCCTTCGCGAGCAAGCCCGCTCCCACAGGGGATCTGTGTCGTTCACACAGGCTTACAACTTGATCCAGGTCGCCTTCAGCTCGGTGTATTTGTCGAACGCATGCAGCGATTTGTCACGACCGTTGCCGGACTGTTTGAAGCCACCGAACGGCGCAGTCATATCACCGCCATCGTACTGATTGACCCACACGCTACCAGCGCGCAATGCCTTGGCGGTGAGGTGGGCTTTGGAGATGTCCGTGGTCCATACCGCAGCCGCAAGGCCGTAAGGGGTGTCGTTGGCAATCGCAACGGCTTCTTCGGCTGTGTCGAAGGTGATCACCGACAACACCGGGCCAAAGATTTCTTCCTGGGCAATTTTCATCGCGTTGCTGACACCGTCGAAAATCGTCGGCTCAACGTAGGTGCCTCCGGTTTCCTGAAGAATTCGCTTGCCGCCAGCCACCAGTTTGGCGCCATCAGTGTGACCGGATTCGATGTAGGACAGCACGGTGTTCATCTGCTGGGTATCCACCAGTGCACCGACATTGGTCGCAGGATCCAGCGGGTTGCCCGGCTTCCAGGCCTTGAGGGCCTCGATCACCAGCGGCAGGAATTTATCCTTGATCGAACGCTCGACCAGCAGTCGCGAACCGGCGGTGCAGACCTCACCCTGGTTGAAGGCAATGGCGCTGGCAGCCGATTCGGCGGCGGCTTGCAGGTCTGGCGCATCGGCGAACACGATGTTCGGGCTCTTGCCACCGGCTTCGAGCCAGACGCGCTTCATGTTCGATTCGCCGGAATAGATCAACAATTGCTTGGCGATCTTGGTCGAACCGGTAAACACCAGGGTGTCGACATCATTGTGCAAGGCCAGGGCCTTGCCGACGGTATGACCGTAACCCGGCAGCACGTTCAGCACACCTTTCGGGATGCCGGCTTCAACTGCCAGCGCTGCAATACGAATAGCCGTCAGTGGCGATTTTTCGGAAGGCTTGAGGATTACCGAGTTACCGGTGGACAACGCCGGGCCGAGCTTCCAGCAGGCCATCATCAACGGGAAGTTCCACGGCACGATCGCACCGACCACGCCGACCGGCTCGCGAGTTACCAGCCCCAGCTGATCGTGTGGGGTGGCGGCGACTTCGTCGTAGATCTTGTCGATGGCCTCACCGCTCCAGCTAAGGGCTTGTGCCGCACCGGGAACGTCGATGTACAGGGAATCGCTGATTGGCTTGCCCATGTCCAGGGTTTCAAGCAGGGCCAGCTCTTCGGCGTGCTGTTTCAGCAGGCCGGCAAAACGAATCATGGTGGCTTTGCGCTTGGTCGGCGCCAGACGCGACCAGGCACCGGAATTGAAAGTGGCGCGGGCGTTTTCCACGGCACGCTGGGCGTCGGCGGCGTCACAGCTGGCAATCTTGCCCAGCAGGCGGCCATCGACCGGGCTGATGCACTCGAACGTTTCACCGGAGACTGCATCGGTGTATTCGCCATTGATGTAGGCACGGCCTTCGATCTTCAGATCGCGAGCCCGTTGTTCCCAGTCGGCACGAGTCAGGGTGGTCATACGAGTGTCCTCCTCTTATTGAATACGAGCGCCCACGCGCTTCGCGGGTGCTGTCAGGAATTCTGCCCGGCCAGCCTGCTTTTTGGCTCAAGGCAACCGTTACCCTAAACCAGCGGCAGGTGAAGTTTCAATATATTTGACATAAGGCCGGTAAACGGCCTTGCGATGTTCATTTTAATAAACATAGACTTCCGACTCGCGCCGCAATCACGGGGGAATACCAGCATGAGCATTCAGGATATCGTCGATTTCAGTCAGGCCACCACCCAGCCCGATCGCTATCGGCCAGACCCGGCCAAAGTCCTCAAGGGCGACCCTGAACAAGCGGTGTACAACCACTACAACAGCCCATGCGGCCAGATGAGCGCAGGCGTTTGGGAAGGCGAAGTCGGCCAGTGGCGGGTGAACTACACCGAACACGAGTACTGCGAAATCGTTCAGGGGGTTTCAGTGCTGCGCGATGACGACGGCGCCGCCAAGACCCTGCGCGTGGGCGATCGCTTCGTGATTCCGGCCGGTTTCAAAGGCACCTGGGAAGTGCTGGAACCGTGCCGCAAAATTTATGTGGTGTTTGAACAGAAGACCTGAAGATTTGTGCTGCCCCGGCCGGCCCCTTCGCGAGCAAGCCCGCTCCCACATGGGTTCTGCGTCGTTCACAAATCCCATGTGGGAGCGAGCTTGCTCGCGAAGAGGCCGGTCCAGGCAATACAAAATCTATAGGCAACAAAAAAGGCCCGTATCTCGCGATACGGGCCTTTTTCGTAAGGAGGAAAAATCAATTACTTGATTTTGCCTTCTTTGTAGATCACGTGCTTACGAACAACCGGATCAAATTTCTTGATCTCGATTTTGTCCGGAGTAGTGCGCTTGTTCTTGTCGGTAGTGTAGAAGTGACCAGTACCGGCGCTCGAAATCAAACGAATCAATTCACGCATGATTAGCTCCCTTAGATCTTGCCGGCTTTGCGGATTTCGGCCAGCACGGCAGTGATGCCACGCTTGTCGATGATACGCATGCCTTTGGCAGATACGCGCAGACGCACGAAACGTTTCTCTTCTTCAACCCAGAAGCGGTGATGCTGCAGGTTCGGCAGGAAACGACGACGGGTTTTGTTGTTTGCGTGGGAAATGTTATTCCCAGTCACCGGACCCTTACCGGTAACTTGACAGACTCTCGACATGCCTCAGCCCTCTAAAACCACATGCCCAACCCGGCATGGGTTGGCCGCTTAATCTCTCAGTCATTTGGCGCCAGGCGCCGCGTTTCTTTAAGGGTCTTACCGGCTACACCTACGAACGAAGGAACCGGGCCCCTAGAAAAGAGCGCTGCTTTATACCAGAAAGACCAGAGAGCAACAACAACCGGTGTGCATTGAGTTGATAAAAACCCGGTTTTTCGGGCGCCGAGTGCCTTGGACAAAGGCTAAGCCCGATAGCGACCGCTCGTCGCAGAGAATCGGCCAACAGGCCAATTCAGGGTTTTCCTCAACCGTCGCCCACCGAAAACAATCGCCCATACTCCCCTGAAAATGAAAAAGGGGATAGTCATTTGCAAAAGAGCCCACTAGGGTAAGCCTTTTCCAGACTGCACTTGCAGATGGGCCTTCGATCTGTAAAGGAATCCGACCATGCGCCTCGCTGCCCTACCACTGTTGCTCGCCCCGCTTCTGCTGAGCCCCTTGGCCCATGCCGCCGCCCTGAGCGTCTGCACCGAGGCCAGCCCGGAAGGGTTCGATGTGGTGCAATACAACTCGCTGACCACCACCAACGCCTCGGCCGACGTGCTGATGAACCGCCTGGTGGACTTCGACACCGCCAGCGGCAAAGTGGTCGCCAGCCTCGCGGACAGTTGGGAAGTCACGCCCGATGGCCTGACCTACGTCTTCAAATTGCACCCGCAGGTGAAATTTCACCACACAGAGTACTTCAGCCCGACGCGCGATCTGACTGCCGAAGACGTGAAGTTCAGCTTCGACCGCATGCTCGACCCGGCGAACCCGTGGCACAAAGTCGCCCAGAGCGGCTTCCCGCACGCCCAGTCAATGCAGTTGCCGACGCTGATCAAGAAAATCGACGCCCTGGACCCGCTCACCATCCGTTTCACCCTCGATCACCCGGATTCGACTTTCCTGCCAACCCTGAGCATGGGCTTCGCCTCGATCTATTCGGCCGAATACGCCGACCAACTGATGAAGGCCGGCACTCCGGAGAAGCTCAACAGCCAGCCGATCGGCAGCGGCCCGTTCATCTTCACGCGCTTCCAGAAAGATGCCTCGATTCGCTACAAGGCCAACCGCGACTACTTCCAGGGCAAGCCATCGGTGGACCCGCTGATCTTCGCGATCACCCCGGACGCCAACGTGCGTTTGCAGAAACTGCGCCGCAACGAGTGCCAGATCGCCCTGTCACCCAAACCGCTGGACGTACAGGCTGCGAAGCAGGAACCGACCCTGAAGGTAGAAAAGACTGACGCCTTCATGACCGCATTCGTCGGCATCAACAGCCAGCATCCGCCGCTGGACAAACCAGAGGTGCGCCAGGCAATCAACCTCGCGTTCGACAAGGCCAACTACGTCAAAGCGGTATTCGAAGACACCGCCGAGCCTGCCAATGGGCCCTACCCGCCCAATACCTGGAGCTACGCCAGGAATTTGCCGGGCTACCCTCACGATGTCGAGAAAGCCCGGGCGCTGATGGCCAAGGCTGGGCTCAAGAATGGCTTCCAGACCACCATCTGGACCCGCCCTTCCGGCAGCCTGCTGAACCCCAATCCGAGCCTCGGCGCGCAATTGCTTCAGTCCGACCTGGCGGAAATCGGCATTCAAGCCGAAATCCGTGTGATCGAATGGGGCGAGCTGATTCGCCGCGCCAAGGCCGGCGAACATGACCTGCTGTTCATGGGCTGGGCCGGTGACAACGGTGACCCGGACAACTTCCTCACGCCGCAGTTTTCCTGCGCGGGGATCAAATCCGGCACCAACTTCGCCCGCTACTGCAACCAGGACCTGGACAAGCTGATCAGCGCCGGCAAGACCACTGGCGAGCAAGGTGTACGCACCAAGCTCTACGAGCAGGCCCAGGCGCAGATCCAGCAACAGGCGTTGTGGCTGCCGCTGGCTCACCCGACCGCCTTCGCCCTGACGCGCAAGGACGTCGAGGGTTATCAGGTCAGCCCGTTTGGCCGGCAGGATTACTCCAAGGTCAACTTCAAGTAATCAGCGTCGCCACAAAAGCTGTGGGAGCAGGCTCGCTCCCACAGGGACTCATCTAGCCTTTCCCCTTCACATCCACCCGTACTCGGCCATGGACAACGGATCGCCTTCACCGACGATGAAATGGTCGAGCACCCGCACATCGATCAGGTCCAGCGCTTCTTGCAGGCGCTTGGTCAGCATCCGGTCGGCTTGACTGGGGTTGGAGTTACCCGACGGATGGTTGTGGCAGAGGATCAACGCTGCGGCGTTGTGGGCCAAAGCGCGTTTAACCACTTGTCTTGGATAGACACTGGTACTGTCGATGGAGCCGCGAAACAGCACTTCAAAGGTCAGCACTTGATGTTTTGAATCCAAAAACAGACAACCGAATACCTCGTGAGGCTCGTGGCGCAGCATCGACTTCAGGTAATCACGAACCGCCTGCGGATTTTCCAGTGCCGATTTCTGGCGCGCACGTTCGGCTAAATGCCGCCTGCCCATTTCCTGTGCCGCTTGCAACTGAGCGAATTTCGCCGGCCCGAGCCCCAATTGCCTGCTGAACGCAGTTTGATCGGCTTCGAGCAGTGAACGCAGGCTGCCAAACTGACTCAACAGATGCCGTGCCAGATCTACTGCACTTTTACCCGATACACCGGTACGTAAAAAAATCGCTAGCAACTCGGCGTCCGAAAGACTCGCCGAACCCAACTCAAGTAACCTCTCCCGCGGTCGCTCCGCCGCTGGCCAATCGCGAATGCTCATAACACCTCCATGTAAGTGGGCGCCGCTGTTCCGTAGCGGTCGCTGTGATATCGTAGCCCATCTTTTTTGCGGGCGATTTCACCCCTGGGGAGGGGGTATCGCCATGCAGTCATCAACGAAATGAAAGGCAGACCTATGCAGCGGCTGTATCGGAAACGCATCGTTCTGGGCGTCGGCGGCGGCATTGCTGCCTACAAGAGCGCCGAGCTGGTTCGCCGCCTGATCGACCAGGGCGCCGAAGTGCGCGTGGTCATGACCCGTGGCGGCAGCGAATTCATTACCCCGCTGACCATGCAGGCCCTGTCCGGGCACCCGGTCCACCTGGACCTGCTGGACCCGGCGGCCGAAGCCGCCATGGGCCACATCGAACTGGCCAAATGGGCCGACCTGGTATTGATCGCCCCCGCCACCGCGGACCTGATCGCTCGCCTGGCCCAAGGCATTGCCGACGACCTGCTGACCACGCTGGTGCTGGCCACCGACGCAATCGTCGCCGTGGCGCCGGCGATGAATCAGGCCATGTGGCGCGACCCGGCGACCCAGGCCAACCTGCAGACCCTCGAAAGTCGCGACCTCAAAGTCTTCGGCCCGGCCTCCGGCAGCCAGGCCTGCGGCGATGTCGGCATGGGCCGCATGCTCGAAGCCACCGACCTCGCCCTGTGCGCGGCAGACTGCTTCCAGCGTCTGGCGCTGACCGGCAAACATGTGCTGATCACCGCTGGTCCGACCCAGGAAAACATCGACCCGGTGCGCTACATCACCAACCACAGCTCCGGCAAAATGGGCTTTGCCCTGGCCGAAGCCGCGGTAGAAGCCGGCGCCCGCGTGACCCTGATCACCGGCCCCGTGCACCTGCCGACCCCGGATCGCGTCACGCGCATCGACGTGGTCAGCGCCCGCGACATGCTCGCCGCTTGTGAAGCCGCGATTCCTTGCGACCTGTTTATCGCCTCGGCAGCGGTCGCGGACTACCGCCCGGAAGTCGTGGCCCCACAGAAACTCAAGAAAGACCCTACAAGCGGCGACGGCTTGTTGCTACAGATGGTGCGCAACCCAGACATCCTGGCCACCATCGCCACCCGTCCCGACCGTCCGTTCAGTGTCGGCTTTGCCGCCGAAACCGAACACCTGCTCGACTACGCTGCCCGCAAGTTGAAAGACAAGAACCTCGATCTGATCGTCGCCAACGACGTCGCCAACCCGAGTATTGGCTTCAACAGCGAAGAAAACGCCTGCAGCGTGATCGACCGGGAATTGCACGCCACTATTTTTGCCCAGACCAGCAAAGGCAAGATTGCCCGCCAGCTGATCACTTTTATCGCCGAACGTCTGAACCAGGTTTAATTTACATGCACGCTTTGCAAGCCAAGATCCTCGACCCACGCATCGGCAGCGAATTTCCGCTGCCGCAGTACGCCACGCCCGGCTCCGCCGGCCTCGACCTGCGCGCCATGCTGGAAAAAGACACCATCATCAAGCCGGGCGAAACCCTGCTGATCCCTACCGGCCTGTCGGTATACATCGGCGACCCGGGCCTGGCGGCCTTGATTCTGCCGCGCTCAGGCCTGGGCCATAAACACGGCATCGTGCTCGGCAACCTGGTCGGCCTGATCGACTCCGATTACCAGGGCCCGCTGATGGTGTCGTGCTGGAACCGTGGCCAGACCGATTTCAACATCGTTGTCGGCGAACGCCTGGCCCAATTGGTGCTGGTGCCGGTGGTTCAAGCGCATTTTGAAATGGTCGAAGAGTTCGTCGAAACCCAGCGCGGCACCGGCGGGTTCGGCCACTCCGGCAGCCACTGATTATCGGCATTCAGGCTGGGAGCGCCGCCTGGCCTGACCTGCCCTCTGCATTTTAAGGATGAAAATTGCACAGACGTCATCTGGAAGGTTTACCACTGAAAATCAAGGCATTGGCCGACCAATTGCCCGCCGATGTTGATGGCATGGCCTTTTCACACCACGAACTCTCGGTGGAAAACACCGTCATACCCTTCAGTTTGAGCCCGCCGACGAGTTTTTCGCCGGCAGGTCCAGCCACTTTCAAGATGGAGCATTCCTACAGATGAGCACCCCAGCCCAAGTCGCACCCAAGTTCCCCGACAGCATTTTCCGCGCCTACGACATTCGTGGCACCGTCCCGGAATTCTTGAACGCTGAAACCGCTTATTGGCTCGGCCGCGCCATCGGCTCCCAGAGCCTGGCCCAGGGCGAACCCAATGTGTCAGTCGGCCGCGACGGTCGCCTGTCCGGCCCGGAACTGGTGGAACAATTGATCCAGGGCCTGGCCGACAGCGGCTGCCACGTCAGCGACGTCGGCCTGGTACCAACCCCTGCGCTGTACTACGCCGCCAACGTACTGGCCGGCAAATCCGGGGTGATGCTCACCGGCAGCCACAATCCGTCGAACTACAACGGCTTCAAGATCGTCATTGCTGGCGATACCCTGGCCAACGAACAAATCCAGGCCCTGCACGACCGCCTCAAGACCAACAACCTGAGCAGCGGCAAGGGCAGCATCACCAAGGTCGAGATTCTCGACCGCTACAACACCGAAATCGTCCAGGACATCAAACTCGCCCGCCGCCTGAAAGTGGTGGTCGATTGCGGTAACGGCGCGGCCGGCGTGATTGCCCCGCAACTGATCGAAGCCCTGAACTGCGAAGTCATCCCGCTGTTCTGCGATGTCGATGGCAACTTCCCGAACCATCACCCGGACCCGGGCAAGCTGGAAAACCTGGTAGACCTGATCGCCAAGGTCAAGGAAACCAACGCTGACCTGGGCCTGGCCTTCGACGGCGATGGCGACCGCGTGGGCGTGGTCACCAACACCGGCAGCGTCGTGTTCCCGGACCGCCTGCTGATGCTGTTCGCCAAAGATGTGGTAGCACGCAACCCCGACGCGGAAATCATCTTCGACGTCAAATGCACCCGCCGCCTGATCCCGCTGATCAAGGAATATGGCGGTCGTCCGCTGATGTGGAAAACAGGTCACTCGCTGATCAAAAAGAAAATGAAACAATCCGGCGCCCTGTTGGCCGGCGAAATGAGCGGGCATATCTTCTTCAAGGAGCGCTGGTTCGGTTTCGACGACGGCATTTACAGCGCCGCGCGGCTGCTGGAGATCCTCAGCAAAGAGAAATCCACCGCGGAAGAGTTGTTCGCGACCTTCCCGAACGATATTTCTACGCCGGAAATCAATATCCATGTGACCGAAGAGAGCAAATTCAGCATCATTGATGCACTGCATGACGCACAGTGGGGTGAAGGCGCCGACCTGACCACCATTGACGGCGTGCGAGTCGACTATGCCAAAGGCTGGGGCCTGGTTCGCGCCTCCAACACCACACCGGTGCTGGTACTGCGCTTCGAGGCCGATGACGAGGCTGAATTGCAGCGCATCAAGGATGTGTTCCACGTCCAGCTGAAGCGCGTTGCACCTGATCTCCAATTACCGTTTTGATCTATTGAAGCACCCGGAGCCCTGAATGACCCTCGAACGCGAAGCCGCCGCCAACACCGCCAAGGTCCTGTCCGAAGCGCTGCCTTACATTCGCCGCTATGTCGGCAAGACGCTGGTGATCAAATACGGCGGCAACGCGATGGAAAGCGAGGAGCTGAAAACCGGCTTCGCCCGCGACATCGTGCTGATGAAAGCCGTGGGCATCAACCCGGTGGTGGTTCACGGCGGCGGCCCGCAAATCGGCGACCTGCTCAAGCGCCTGTCGATCGAGAGCCACTTCATCGATGGCATGCGCGTGACTGACGCGCAGACCATGGACGTCGTGGAAATGGTCCTCGGCGGCCAGGTGAACAAGGACATCGTCAATCTGATCAACCGTCATGGCGGCAGCGCCATCGGCCTGACCGGTAAAGACGCCGAGCTGATTCGCGCGAAAAAGCTCACTGTCACCCGTCAGACCCCGGAGATGACCCAGCCGGAAATCATCGATATCGGCCACGTCGGCGAAGTGGTCGGGATCAACACCGACCTGCTGAACCTGCTGGTCAAAGGCGACTTCATTCCGGTGATCGCGCCGATCGGCGTGGGTGCCAATGGCGAGTCGTACAACATCAACGCCGATCTGGTAGCCGGTAAAGTGGCCGAGGCACTGAAAGCTGAAAAGCTGATGCTGCTGACCAACATCGCCGGCCTGATGGACAAGAGCGGCAAAGTCCTGACCGGCCTGAGCACCCAACAAGTCGACGAGCTGATCGCCGATGGCACCATCTACGGCGGCATGCTGCCGAAGATCCGTTGCGCGCTGGAAGCGGTACAGGGCGGCGTGGGCAGCTCGTTGATCATCGATGGTCGGGTGCCGAATGCAATTCTGCTTGAGATCTTCACCGATACCGGTGTGGGCACCTTGATCAGCAATCGCAAGCGTCACTGATTCAAAACGTTAAAAAGATCGCAGCCTTCGTCAGCTCCCACGGATTTTCGGATGTACGAAAAGCCTGTAGGAGTTGATGAAGGCTGCGATCTTTTTTATGCGCGCAGGAAATGCCTGACCTGATTGGGCGAAACGTCCGACATCACGAAGGAAGCCATCTGCATAGGATCTTCTCTGTACTCACAGGAGATTGACCATGCAAAAAGACTACGTCCCTTACGGCAGTGATGTTTCACCTGGCACCTATGTCTGCGTCGATTGCGGTCATGAATATTCGAACCAGGCGAAAACTTCGATGCCGCCGTGCCCGCAATTTCGCAAAACTGCTCACACCCGCCATGGTTGGAGAATTCTGACTGGCCAGGGCGATGCTGTGGCTGATCCGTACCCAGAGAAAACGAATAAGCCCACCGGGATCAAAAAGGCCGAGACATTCAGCAGTACCAGCAAAAAATAATCCTGGTGAAACTGGGCCATACATAAACAGAAGACCCCGCTCAGATTACTGAACGGGGTCTTTTGTTACCTGTGATCCCTGTGGGAGCGGGCAACCCCGCTCCCACAGGGATCACAGCGTAGTTACACGCCGAACTGGGCGCGATAGGCTTCTACAGCAGGCAAATGTTGCTTGAGCTGCGGATCGTCAGCCAGGAATTCGAGCACCTGGTTCAGCGAAACGATGCTGATCACCGGAATGCCGAAGTCACGCTCCACTTCCTGGATAGCCGACAATTCGCCGTTGCCACGCTCCTGACGGTTCAGGGCAATCAGCACACCGGCGGCTTTGGCGCCGTCCTGGGAAGCGATGATCTGCATCACTTCGCGGATGGCGGTGCCGGCGGTGATCACGTCGTCGATAATCAGCACGTCACCGGTCAATGGCGCGCCGACCAGGCTGCCGCCTTCGCCGTGGGCCTTGGCTTCCTTGCGGTTGAAGCACCATGGCAGGTCACGGTCGTGATGTTCGGCCAGCGCCACGGCGGTGGCTGCCGCCAACGGGATGCCTTTGTAGGCCGGGCCGAACAGTACGTCGAAGGAAATACCGCTCTCGACGATGGCTGCCGCGTAGAAACGGCCCAACTGCGCCAGGGCCTTCCCTGAGTTGAACAGGCCGGCATTGAAGAAGTATGGACTGGTGCGCCCGGACTTCAGGGTGAACTCACCGAAGCGCAAAACGCCGCGATCGATGGCAAAACGAATGAAATCGCGTTGATACGCTTGCATGAAAAAAACCCCAAATACCACGGATTTAGCTAATTAGGTAGACGCCGTGTATCATACCCGCACGCGATTTTTGGGGCCACTTATGCGGATCATCAGTGTGAACGTCAATGGTATTCAGGCTGCAGTCGAGCGTGGTTTGCTCAGTTGGCTGCAAGCACAGAATGCCGACGTCATCTGCCTGCAGGACACCCGTGCCTCCGCCTTTGAACTGGACGATCCAGCCTTCCAACTGGATGGCTACTTCCTTTATGCCTGCGAAGCCGAAGTTCCCGCCCAAGGTGGCGTGGCTTTGTACTCGCGGTTGCAACCGAAGGCTGTCATCAGCGGTCTCGGCTTCGAGACGGCCGACCGCTACGGGCGTTACCTGCAAGCCGATTTCGACAAGGTCAGCATCGCGACCTTGCTGCTCCCTTCGGGGCAGAACGGCGATGAAGACTTGAACCAGAAGTTCAAGCTAATGGACGACTTCGCCCGTTATCTGGATAAACAGCGGCGCAAACGTCGCGAGTACATTTATTGTGGCTCGCTGTACGTGGCGCAACAGAAGCTGGATATCAAGAACTGGCGCGACAGCCAGCAATCCCCGGGCTTCCTGGCACCTGAACGTGCCTGGATGGACGAGATTGTCGGCAACATGGGTTATGTCGATGCCCTGCGCGAAGTCAGCCGCGAAGGCGACCAGTACAGCTGGTGGCCGGACAACGAACAGGCGGAAATGCTCAACCTGGGCTGGCGTTTCGACTACCAGCTGCTGACCCCTGGCCTGCGCCGCTTCGTACGCAGCGCACGCCTGCCACGTCAGCCACGGTTCTCGCAGCACGCACCGCTGATCGTGGACTACGACTGGACGCTGACTATCTAAGCGTCTTCTCGCGGATGAAAAAAAGCCGACATCGCTGTCGGCTTTTTTGTGCGCGCCGGTTTCAGGACTAGATACGCTGATTATCTAATGCAGGAACGGGCTTGCTCGCGAAAGCGGTCGGCCAGTCACATCAACGCTGAATGTGACGGCCTCTTCGCGAGCAAGCCCGCTCCCACAGGGGGGGCGTGTCGCCGCTTATTTCACCAGCCGCCAGGTGAAGGGATAGCGGTAAGGCACCCCGTCATTGGCCTTGAGCCCGGCAATGATGCACAGCACCATCGCCCCGATCAGCACCAACGGCAGCAACGCAAAGCCGATCAACACCAGCATCAGCAGGTAACAGATGCCCGAGACCAGGGCCACGGTGATCTGAAAGTTCAGCGCTTCTTTGCCTTGGGCATCGATGAACGGGTCGGCTTCACGCTTCCACTGCCAGAGTATCAGCGGCCCGATCAGGTGACCGAACGGAAACCAGACACCGAGAAACGCCGAGAGGTGACAAAACATCGCCCACTGGCGAGCCTCGGAGCTCGGGGTGGGAAGCAACTGCTGTTCATCACTCATGGCGCTCTCCTTTGCCGGACGTCAAAACAATCAGTCAGCCAGTGCAGCTTTCTGCAGTTCGAAAATCTCGATCATGCCTTTCTTCGCCAGTGCCAGCATTGCGTTCAGCTCTTCCGGCTGGAACGGTGCGCCTTCGGCAGTGCCCTGGACTTCGATGAAACCACCAGTGCTGGTCATCACCACGTTGAGGTCAGTCTCGGCAGCCGAGTCTTCCAGGTAGTCGAGGTCAAGCACAGGCTCGCCCTGGTACATGCCCACCGAAACGGCAGCGATCATTTGCTTGAGCGGGTCGCCACCTTTGAGGCCGCCGCGCTTCTTGATCACTTTCAAGGCGTCGACCAGTGCAACCATGGCACCGGTGATTGACGCGGTGCGGGTGCCGCCGTCAGCCTGGATCACGTCGCAGTCGACGTACAGGGTGACGTCGCCCAGCTTGGACATGTCCAGCGCAGCGCGCAGCGAACGACCGATCAGACGCTGGATCTCCAGAGTGCGACCGCCTTGCTTGCCGCGGCTCGCTTCACGCTGGTTACGCTCACCGGTGGCGCGCGGCAACATGCCGTATTCAGCGGTCAACCAGCCCTGGCCCTGCCCCTTGAGGAAACGCGGCACGCCGTTCTCGACGCTGACGGTGCAGATGACCTTGGTATCACCGAACTCGACCAGTACAGATCCCTCGGCGTGTTTGGTGTAGTTGCGGGTAATGCGGATCGAGCGGAGCTGATCGGCAGCGCGACCACTTGGACGTTTCATAGGGATTACCTGTACGGGGGACGGAAAACTGCCGAGCATTATAGAGCCGTGGGCCGCAAGTGGGCACTTCTAAAAAAATCGCCCGACGATCGAAGCCCCTGAACAGAGCGTAGCCGACGGCCTGCAGCTCATTGTCACAGCGTGTGATTGGGCGCATCCGCGTCACTGCGCTACAATCCTGCGCCTTTGCTGCCTGTCGGCTTTAATTCACAGATAGCGGGTCCGCGAACCATGGGTTACGCGCCGACCTGCATTGCGAGGTACCTTCATGGTGCACAGCATGACCGCTTTCGCCCGCGTCGAGAAAGCCGGTGTCCAGGGCACCCTGAGCTGGGAGCTGCGCTCGGTCAACAGCCGCTACCTGGAACCCCACCTGCGTCTGCCGGAATCTTTCCGCGACCTCGAAGGCGCGGTCCGCGAGGCCCTGCGCCAGGAACTGTCCCGGGGCAAGCTCGAATGCACCCTGCGTTTCACCGAAGAAAACACTGGCAAACCGCTGCAAGTGGACCGCGAGCGCGCCGCGCAATTGGTCGCTGCCGCCGAGACCGTCGCCAGCCTGATCAAGAACCCGGCCGCGCTGAACCCGCTGGAAGTCCTGGCCTGGCCCGGCGTGCTGGTGGCCGACGCCGCCGACCCGCAAGCGCTGAATGCCGAAGCCCTGACGCTGTTCAACCAAGGCCTGAAAGAACTCAAGGCCGGCCGCGAGCGCGAAGGCGCGGAGCTGGCGCGGTTGATCAACGAGCGCCTGACGTCCATCGAAGAAGATGTGGTGATCCTGCGCGAACTGGTCCCGCAGATGCTCGCCACCCAGCGCCAGAAGGTCCTCGACCGCTTCACCGACATGAAGGCCGACCTCGACCCGCAGCGCCTGGAGCAGGAAATGGTCATGCTCGCGCAAAAGAGCGACGTCGCCGAAGAACTGGATCGCCTGAGTACTCACATCATCGAAGTTCGCCGGGTACTCAAATCCGGCGGCGCTGCCGGCCGGCGCCTGGACTTCCTGATGCAGGAGCTCAACCGCGAAGCCAATACACTGGGCTCCAAAGCCTTCGACCCGCGCAGCACCCAAGCGGCGGTCAACCTCAAGGTGTTGATCGAGCAAATGCGCGAACAAGTGCAGAATATTGAGTAAGGCAAACCTGACATGACCCACAGTACCGGCACCCTGTACATCATTTCCGCACCTTCGGGCGCGGGCAAGAGCAGCCTGGTCAAAGCCCTGACCGACGCTGATCAGGAGATCCGCGTCTCGGTCTCCCACACCACCCGCGCCATGCGCCCGGGTGAAGTGAATGGCGTGAACTATCACTTCGTCGAACGCAGCGAGTTCGTGAAGATGATCGAGCACGGAGATTTCCTCGAGCGCGCCGAAGTGTTCGGCAACCTCTATGGCACTTCGCAAAGCCACCTGCAGCAGACCCTGGACGAAGGCCACGACCTGATTCTGGAAATTGACTGGCAGGGTGCGGAGCAAGTGCGCAAATTGATGCCCCAGGCCCGTTCGATCTTCATTCTGCCGCCGTCCCTGGAGGCCCTGCACCAGCGCCTGACCAATCGCGGCCAGGACAGCGACGAGATCATCGAAGGCCGGATGCGCGAAGCCGTCAGTGAGATGAGCCACTATGTCGACTACGACTACCTGATCATCAACGACGATTTCGCCCACGCGTTGCGCGATTTGCAGGCGATTTTCCGCGCCAATCAGCTGCATCAGAAGCGTCAGCAGCAGCGTCACGGCAAATTATTGGCTGAATTGCTCGGCTAAACAGCTCTTCCCAAAACCGCTGCAAGGGCTTTACATTGGCACTTATAGCGCGTTGAAGAGCCTGGTCAAAAAATCAGCGCTTCCCTAATCGCTGGTGATTTTTTAAACTGTTGAGTCCGCTCGCCCAACCGGGCAGCGCGCATATTGCATTCGCTCCGAGGAATACCATGGCCCGCGTAACCGTTGAAGACTGCCTAGAACACGTGGAAAACCGCTTTGAGCTGGTCATGCTCTCTACCAAGCGTGCCCGTCAACTGGCCACCGGCGGCAAAGAGCCCCTGGTTCAGTGGGAAAACGACAAGCCTACAGTTGTAGCGCTGCGTGAAATCGCTGAAGGCCTGATGAGCTACGAGTTCATCGCCAACGCTGAAATCGTCGAAGACGAACCGCTGTTCGCAGCGTTCGAGGACGAGTCCAACGAGGCAGTATAAGGCCATGCCTGGTCGACGTAGCACGGCGCGGGGTCATAGCAAACGGCAGGAATTATCATGCCGAGCATAGACGCCCTCGCCGATCGCTTATCGACCTACCTCGGCAAGGACCAGGTCAACCTGGTCCGCCGAGCGTACTTCTACGCCGAACAAGCCCACGACGGCCAACGCCGCCGTAGCGGTGAGGCGTACGTCACGCATCCTCTTGCGGTGGCGAATATTCTTGCCGACATGCACATGGACCATCAGAGCCTGATGGCGGCCATGCTGCATGACGTGATCGAAGACACCGGTATTGCCAAGGAAGCGCTGCAAGCGCAGTTCGGCGAAACCGTGGCCGAACTGGTCGACGGGGTCAGCAAACTGACCCAGATGAACTTCGAGACCAAAGCCGAAGCCCAAGCGGAAAACTTCCAGAAAATGGCCATGGCCATGGCGCGCGACATTCGCGTAATCCTGGTCAAACTGGCCGACCGCCTGCACAACATGCGTACCCTGGAAGTGCTGTCCGGCGAAAAACGCCGGCGGATCGCCAAGGAAACCCTGGAAATCTATGCGCCCATCGCCAACCGGCTGGGCATGCACGCCATCCGCATAGAATTCGAAGACCTCGGCTTCAAGGCCATGCACCCGATGCGTTCCGCGCGGATCAACCAGGCGGTCAAACGCGCCCGGGGCAACCGCAAGGAAATCGTCAACAAGATCGAAGAGTCCCTCAGCCACTGCCTGGCCATCGACGGCATCCAGGGCGAGGTCAGCGGTCGTCAGAAACACCTCTACGGCATCTACAAGAAAATGCGCGGCAAGCGTCGGGCCTTCAACGAGATCATGGACGTCTACGCGTTCCGGATCATCGTCGACAAGGTCGACACCTGCTACCGCGTGCTGGGTGCCGTGCACAATTTGTACAAACCGTTGCCGGGGCGCTTCAAGGATTACATCGCGATCCCCAAGGCCAACGGCTACCAGTCGCTGCACACCACGCTGTTCGGCATGCACGGTGTACCGATCGAGATCCAGATCCGCACCCGTGAAATGGAAGAGATGGCCAACAACGGCATCGCCGCCCACTGGCTGTACAAATCCAGCGGCGACGAGCAGCCAAAAGGCACTCATGCCCGCGCCCGCCAGTGGGTCAAAGGCGTGCTGGAAATGCAGCAACGGGCCGGCAACTCGCTGGAATTCATCGAGAGTGTGAAGATCGACCTGTTCCCGGACGAGGTCTATGTGTTCACGCCCAAGGGCCGGATCATGGAGCTGCCCAAAGGCTCCACGGCGGTCGACTTCGCTTACGCGGTGCATACCGACGTGGGCAACAGCTGCATTGCCTGCCGGATCAACCGTCGTCTCGCGCCGCTGTCCGAACCGCTGCAAAGCGGCTCCACGGTCGAGATCGTCAGCGCCCCCGGCGCGCGGCCGAACCCGGCGTGGCTCAACTTCGTGGTCACCGGCAAAGCGCGGACCCACATCCGCCATGCGCTGAAACTGCAACGCCGCTCCGAATCCATCAGCCTCGGCGAACGCCTGCTGAACAAGGTGCTCAACGGCTTCGACAGCTCCCTGGAAAAAATTCCGGCCGAGCGTGTGCAGTTGATGCTCCACGAATACCGCCTCGAATTGATCGAAGACCTGCTCGAAGACATCGGACTGGGCAATCGCATGGCTTACGTAGTCGCCCGACGCCTGCTCGGCGAAGGCGAACAGCTGCCGAGCCCGGAAGGTCCGCTGGCGATTCGCGGCACCGAAGGCCTGGTGCTCAGTTACGCCAAGTGCTGCACGCCGATCCCTGGCGACCCGATCGTTGGCCATCTGTCCGCCGGCAAAGGGATGGTGGTGCACCTGGACAACTGCCGCAACATCAGCGAAATCCGCCACAACCCGGAAAAATGCATCCAGCTCTCGTGGGCCAAGGATGTCACCGGCGAATTCAACGTCGAGCTGCGCGTCGAACTGGAACACCAGCGTGGCCTGATCGCCCTGCTGGCCAGCAGCGTCAACGCGGCCGACGGTAATATCGAAAAAATCAGCATGGACGAACGCGACGGTCGTATCAGCGTGGTCCAACTGGTGGTCAGCGTGCACGACCGCGTGCACCTGGCCCGCGTGATCAAGAAACTGCGCGCCCTGACCGGGGTCATCCGCATCACCCGCATGCGCGCGTAGCCCACCCTTCACAAGGAGTCATACATGACCAAGACCGTTATCAACAGCGACAAGGCCCCGGCCGCCATCGGTACTTACTCCCAGGCGATCAAGGCTGGCAACACCGTCTACATGTCGGGTCAGATTCCTCTGGACCCAAAAACCATGGAACTGGTCGAAGGCTTCGAAGCCCAGACCGTCCAGGTGTTCGAGAACCTCAAAGCCGTGGCTGAAGCCGCCGGTGGTTCGTTCAAAGACATCGTCAAACTGAACATTTTCCTGACCGACCTGAGCCACTTCGCCAAGGTCAACGAGATCATGGGCAAGTACTTCGACCAGCCTTACCCAGCCCGCGCCGCCATCGGCGTTGCAGCCCTGCCAAAGGGTTCGCAGGTTGAAATGGATGCCATTCTGGTCATCGAGTAATGTGTCTGGCGCAGCCTTGCGAGGCTGCGCCGACTGATCTTGTACAAAGGGTTCTGAAAGGATTCCACCATGCGCCACGCGCTAGCTCTCTCGCTGGTCGCCCTACTCTTGGGCGGATGTGCCAGCAACCCTGCCGACCGTGATATCAGCGGCACCTGGATCAACCAGGTGGCGATCGATGCCGCATCCAAAGGCGGCCCCCTGCGTGAAGCGCTCCAGGCCTATGGCCCGAATCTGGAATGGAACGTCAACACCAGAGCCGGTCAGGCCCGCTACACCAATGGTTTTGAAAACGTCGAAGGCAAGCTGCTGGGCGAAAAGTCCGGCGCCTGGAATGTCGACTTTTATGGCAGCTCCGCCAGCGAGCTGAAGCGTGATGGCAAGCGACTGAGCCAGGCTGCCAACGACAACGAGCCCGAGCAAATCTTCGACCGTGCATCGGTCCAGGTTCCGGAAGGCGCGCCGATTGGCGCCAGTTTCGAGCGGGCGCTGTATTCGGCTTACATGGGCGGCAGCTGGAAAATCCTCAGCGGCCCAGGCGAAGGCAACACCGTGCAATTCCAGGCCGATGGCCAGGTTGCCGGCCTGCCCGGTGCAGATCGCTATGCCCTGTGCCTGGCGGGCGATTGCGCGTCGATGAGCGGCGGCAACGATAACATCTGGCTGCAGGCGAACGGCCAGGGCAATACCTGGATCTTTGCGCGCAAGGGCAAGGAACTGGAGATTTTCCAGACCGTGAATACCGCTCTGGCGGACGAGATGCCTTCGTTTACGCCGGGTGATCGCAAATGGTTGCTGGAAAAGCAGTAACCCGGCCCTGAGGCCAATGCAGAACCCATGTGGGAGCGGGCTTGCTCGCGAAAGGGGTGTAACAGTCAGCGATGATGTTGAATGTTATGGCCCCTTCGCGAGCAAGCCCGCTCCCACTTTTGGTTTGTGGTGACTGGAAGTCAGCAGCGGCCTTCAAGGATCGCCGCATAACCTTCACGGAAACTCGGATACTTCGGCGTCCAGCCCAACGCCTTCGCCCGGGCGTTGCTGCAGCGCTTGCTGCCGGCACGACGCACACTGGCGTCATCGGCCCATTCGGTCACGCCCAGGTACTCACGCAACCAACCCACCACCTCTGCCATTGGCGCAGGCGCATCGTCGACACCGATGTAGTCATCATCCAGCGTCACGCCGCGCCGATCCGCCTGCAGCAGGAACGCCAGCAACCCCGCCGCGTCGTCGACGTGAATGCGGTTGGCGTACAACGGCGGATCGATTGCCACGCGATAACCGCGACGAACCTGAGTCAGCAGCCACTCTCGACCCGGTCCATAAATACCGGTCAGGCGCACGATGCTGGCGGGGATGCCACTATCACGCGCCACTTGCTCGGCCTCCAGCATCAAACGCCCCGAGTAACCGCCCGCCACCGTCGGCGAGGTTTCATCGATCCACTCACCTTCCTGCTGTCCGTAAACACTGCTGCTGGAAACAAACAGAATGCGCTTTGGCTGCTGGCCATGTTGTTTCAACCACCCCAGCACATGCTGCAAACCCTCAACATAAGCAGCGCGATACCCCGCCTCGTCGTGGTCGGTGGCGGCGGCGCTGTACACCAGATAATCCAGCGGCGCGGTCGGCCAGTCAGCCGGGCATTGCGCGCTGAACAAGTCACCCGCAACGCCCACCACACCGCTCGGCAAGCGCGACACAGTGCGGCGCAGACCATAAACCTGCCAGTGGCCGGCCAGCAATTGCGTGGCCAGACGGCTGCCGACATCACCGCAGCCGGCGATCAAAACAGAAGGCGCGGACATCAGAAAACTCCCTCAAGAAAGGTACAGACTAGCGCCCGAAATGGATGAGCAGCTAACAATGGAGGAAAAAAAGAGACGCTATTACTTTTGTTAACAAGAATTAATTGCAATAATGCCAGCCACTTTTGTTCTCGGCCTTACGAGGCCTGGAAGAGCATCTACCGTTTTTTCTTTCTCAGGTCCGGCCAGCATGACACCCAATCAATTCCCCGCTTCGCCTACCAAACGACCTCGCGCCTGGAGCACGGTAGCCGCCCTGCTGCTCAGCCTGATGCTGGCGCCGACCGCCGTATACGCCGATGCGCAAGCGCCGGCCACACAGCCTGCGGCCACTCAAACACCAGCCGCTCAAGCCGCACCTGCCGCGACCGATCCGGTCCAGGCCGTAGACGCCGCTGACATGCCGCAAGCTCTCGAAGCCGACAACTCCCTGGGCATGGCCCACGACCTGTCGCCATGGGGCATGTATAAGAACGCCGATATTATCGTGAAAATCGTGATGATCGGCCTGGCCATCGCCTCGATCATCACCTGGACCATCTGGATCGCCAAGGGCTTCGAGCTGTTAGGCGCCAAGCGTCGTCTGCGCGTTGAAATCGCCCACCTGAAAAAAGCCGCCACCCTTAAGGAAGCCAGCACGACGGCGGCCAAGGCAGGCACCCTGGCCAACCTGCTGGTCCATGACGCGCTGGAAGAAATGCGCCTGTCGGCCAACAGCCGCGAGAAAGAAGGCATCAAGGAACGCGTGAGCTTCCGCCTGGAGCGCCTCGTCGCAGCCTGCGGGCGCAACATGAGCAGCGGCACCGGCGTGCTGGCCACCATCGGTTCAACCGCGCCGTTCGTCGGCCTGTTCGGCACCGTGTGGGGCATCATGAACAGCTTCATCGGCATCGCCAAAACCCAGACCACCAACCTCGCCGTCGTGGCTCCCGGCATCGCCGAAGCCCTGCTGGCGACCGCGCTGGGCTTGGTGGCAGCGATTCCTGCGGTGGTCATCTACAACGTCTTCGCCCGCTCCATCGCCGGTTACAAGGCGCAAGTGTCCGACGCCTCGGCGGAAGTCCTGCTGCTGGTCAGCCGCGACCTCGACCACCTGCCGCCCGAGCGCAGCTCGCAACCGCACATGGTGAAAGTGGGGTAATCGGCCATGGGCCTGCATTTGAAAGAAGGCGCAGACGACGATCTGGCCGAGAACCACGAAATCAACGTCACCCCGTTCATTGACGTGATGCTGGTGCTGTTGATCATCTTCATGGTGGCCGCTCCCTTGGCCACCGTGGACATCAAGGTCGACCTGCCCGCCTCCACCGCCAAACCGGCGCCGCGACCAGAGAAACCGGTATTTCTCAGCGTGAAAGCTGACCAGCGCCTGTTCCTCGGCGAAGACGAAGTGAAGGCCGAAACCCTCGGCGCCACACTCGACGCCAAGACCCAGGGCAAGAAAGACACGACGATCTTCTTCCAGGCCGATAAAGGCGTGGACTACGGCGACCTGATGAGCGTGATGGACGCCCTGCGCGCCGCCGGTTACCTGAAGGTCGGCCTGGTCGGACTCGAGACGGCAGCCAAGAAATGATCAACACGCGCCAAAAGCTGACGCGTTACAGCGCAAGCCTGGCCGTGGTGCTGGGCGTCCATGCGCTGGCCATTGCGCTGGCGCTGAACTGGACGTCGCGCCCGCCGATCGAACTGCCGCCGCAGGCGATGATGGTCGAGCTGGCGCCGCTTCCGGCCCCGCCACCGCCCGCACCGCCGAAGGTGATCACGCCTCCGCAGCCACCGGCACCGGTGGAAGAACTGCCGATTCCAAAACTCGCTGAAGCGCCGAAGGCCGAGATTGCCGTGCCCAAGCCGGTAAAACCCAAGCCAAAGCCTCAACCGCCCAAGCCTGTGGAGAAAAAGCCGGAGCCACCGAAGGAAAAGCCTTCCGAGGAGAAGCCTAGCGACACGCAGCCAACCCAGGCGCCAACGGAGAAGTCCGCTCAGCCGGCTCCCGGTCCATCGCCCGCGCAACAAGCCGCCAAGGCCAGTTGGCAAGGCACCCTGCTCGCGCACCTGGCCAAGTACAAAAAGTACCCGGCCAGCGCACAGCAACGCGGCAAGGAAGGTTTGAACCGTCTGCGCTTTGTGGTGGATGCCGAAGGTAACGTGCTGTCGTTCGAACTGGTGGGCCGCTCCGGCAATGCCGACCTGGACCGGGCCACCCTGGAGATGATCCGCCGCGCCCAACCGCTGCCCAAGCCACCGGCCGACATGCTGAACAACGGCACCATCGAAATCGTTGCACCGTTTGTTTACTCGCTGGAACGACGCCGCTAAAACACCGCCGAAGCAATGTGGGAGCGGGCTTGCTCGCGAATACGGTGTGACAGTCGATATCAACTTTGACTGACACACCGTATTCGCGAGCAAGCCCGCTCCCACAGGTTCTTTGGCGGCTACAAAACCTGTGAGGGCACCAAAAGGTGCCTTTTTGCATATCTGGAAACGCCAAACCTGCATTGCCCAGTGTCACTTAGCACACTCAGTCTGATAACGTGCGTCTATCGATTGCAGCCGGTATGCTTGGCCCGCAACTTCATGGACGCTTGCTATGACTCTCACAGAATTACGCTACATCGTTACCCTCGCCCAAGAGCAGCACTTCGGCCACGCGGCCGAGCGTTGCCACGTCAGCCAGCCAACCCTGTCGGTGGGCGTGAAAAAGCTTGAAGACGAGCTCGGTGTGCTGATTTTCGAGCGCAGCAAGAGCGCCGTGCGCCTGACCCCGGTGGGTGAAGGCATTGTCGCCCAGGCGCAAAAAGTCCTGGAACAGGCCCAAGGCATCCGCGAACTGGCCCAGGCCGGCAAGAACCAGCTGACCGCCCCGCTGAAAGTCGGCGCGATCTACACCGTCGGCCCGTACCTGTTCCCGCACCTGATTCCACAACTGCACCGGGTCGCCCCGCAGATGCCGTTGTACATCGAAGAAAACTTCACCCACGTGCTGCGCGACAAACTGCGCAACGGCGAGCTCGACGCGATCATCATCGCCCTGCCGTTCAACGAAGCCGACGTGCTGACCTTGCAGCTCTACGATGAGCCGTTCTACGTCCTGATGCCGGCCCAGCACCCGTGGACGCAAAAAGAATCCATCGACGCCGCTCTGCTCAACGACAAGAGCCTGCTGCTGCTCGGCGAAGGCCACTGCTTCCGCGATCAAGTGCTGGAAGCCTGCCCGACCCTGGCCAAAGGCAACGACGGCGCCAAGCACACCACGGTGGAATCAAGCTCGCTGGAAACCATCCGCCACATGGTCGCCTCTGGCCTGGGCATTTCGATCCTGCCGCTGTCGGCGGTGGACAGCCACCACTACGCCCCCGGCGTGATCGAAGTGCGCCCACTGAGCGCGCCCGTACCGTTCCGCACCGTGGCCATCGCCTGGCGCGCGAGCTTTCCACGGCCCAAGGCGATTGAAATCCTCGCCGACTCCATTCGCCTGTGCTCGGTGGCCAAGCCGCCCGCGCCGGTGGTGGCCGGTTAAGTCGCTGTCATGACCGAGTTGTCGCAAGTGTCGGTGACGGCACTCAAGGGTGTCGGCGAAGCCATGGCCGAGAAACTGGCCAAGGTCGGCCTGGAGAATCTCCAAGACGTGCTGTTCCACCTGCCGTTGCGTTATCAGGACCGCACCCGCGTGGTCCCGATCGGCCATTTGCGACCCGGGCAAGACGCGGTGATCGAAGGCACCGTCAGCGGTGCCGACGTGGTCATGGGCCGACGCCGTAGCCTGGTTGTCCGTCTGCAGGACGGTACCGGTGGGCTCAGCCTGCGTTTCTACCATTTCAGCAACGCCCAGAAAGAAGGCCTCAAACGCGGCACGCGGATTCGTTGCTACGGCGAAGCCCGGCCCGGAGCCTCGGGGCTGGAGATCTACCACCCGGAATACCGCGCCATCACCGGCGACGAGCCGCCGCCGGTGGATGAAACCCTGACCCCGGTCTACCCGCTCACCGAAGGCCTGACCCAGCAGCGTTTGCGCCAACTATGCATGCAAACCCTGACCCTGCTCGGCCCCAGCAGCCTGCCCGACTGGCTGCCAACCGAACTGGCCCGGGACTATCAACTGGCGCCGCTGGCCGATGCGATCCGCTACCTGCATCACCCGCCCGCCGATGCCGACGTCGACGAACTCGCCCTCGGTCATCACTGGGCCCAGCACCGCTTGGCCTTCGAAGAGCTGCTGACCCATCAACTGTCCCAGCAACGCCTGCGCGAAAGCATGCGTGCCCTGCGCGCGCCGGCCATGCCCAAAGCCACGAAGCTGCCAGCACAGTATCTGGCCAACCTCGGCTTCACCCCGACCGGCGCCCAGCAACGGGTCGGCAACGAAATCGCTTACGACCTCAGCCAGCACGAACCGATGCTGCGGCTGATTCAGGGCGACGTTGGCGCGGGCAAAACCGTGGTCGCCGCCCTCGCCGCACTTCAGGCGCTGGAAGCGGGTTATCAGGTCGCACTGATGGCGCCCACCGAAATTCTCGCCGAGCAGCACTTCATCACCTTCAAGCGCTGGCTCGAACCGCTGGGCATCGAAGTCGCGTGGCTGGCGGGCAAGCTCAAGGGCAAAAACCGCGTGGCCGCGCTGGAGCAGATCGCGGGCGGCGCACCGATGGTGGTCGGCACCCACGCGCTGTTCCAGGACGAAGTGCAGTTCAAGAACCTGGCGCTGGCGATCATCGACGAACAGCACCGCTTCGGCGTGCAGCAGCGCCTGGCATTGCGACAGAAAGGCGTCGGCGGGCGGATGTGTCCGCACCAGCTGATCATGACCGCCACGCCAATCCCGCGGACGCTGGCCATGAGCGCCTACGCCGACCTCGACACCTCGATCCTCGACGAACTGCCCCCCGGCCGTACCCCGGTGAACACGGTGCTGGTAACCGATACCCGACGCGTCGAAGTGATCGAACGGGTGCGCGGCGCTTGTGCCGAGGGCCGTCAGGCCTATTGGGTGTGCACGCTGATTGAAGAATCGGAAGAGCTGACCTGCCAAGCCGCCGAAACCACACACGAAGACCTCACCGCCGCCCTCGGCGAGTTGAAAGTCGGCCTGATCCACGGCCGCATGAAACCCGCCGAAAAAGCTGCCGTCATGGCCGAATTCAAGGCCGGCAACCTGCAACTGCTGGTCGCCACCACCGTGATCGAAGTCGGCGTCGACGTGCCCAACGCCAGCCTGATGATCATCGAAAACCCCGAACGCCTCGGCCTCGCGCAGCTGCACCAGTTGCGTGGCCGCGTCGGCCGGGGCAGCGCCGTCAGCCATTGCGTGCTGCTCTACCATCCACCGCTGTCGCAGATCGGCCGTCAGCGGCTGGGCATCATGCGCGAAACCAACGACGGTTTTGTCATCGCCGAAAAAGACCTCGAACTGCGCGGCCCCGGCGAAATGCTCGGCACACGCCAGACCGGCCTGCTGCAATTCAAGGTCGCGGACCTGATGCGCGACGCCGATTTACTGCCCGCCGTGCGCGATGCCGCCCAGGCCTTGCTCGAGCGTTGGCCGGATCACGTCAGCCCGCTGCTCGACCGCTGGCTACGCCATGGGCAGCAATACGGCCAAGTGTGAGCACTGTCGCAGTTTCTGGACCCTGGCCTTAAACAAGCTGGTTATACTCCTGCAATTGTTTGCAAACGGATACAGACCATGACAGAAGCTGCCCTCGCCCCCGAAACCCCGCACGCTCCGTCTGTTATTCGGTTGCTGCTCGGCAAACTGGGCATCGCCTACCAGGAAGTCCTCGACCATCACGGCCTGAACGCCTCACGCAAAGTGCAGGCGGTTTTGCTGGACGATGCCGTCGGCGCGCTCATGGTGCTGTTCCCGCAAAGCCAACTGCTCGACCTCAACCGCCTCGCCGAACTCACTGGCCGCCGGTTGACCGCCGTATCCACCGAACGCCTGGTAAAAATGCTCGGCAAACACAGCCTGAGCCTGCTGCCCGGCCTGCCGGCGCTCACCAGCTCGCCGTGTCTGTATGACGAAAGCCTGCTGCGCGAACCGAAGTTGCTGATCAACTCGGGCGAGCCGGGCGTGCTGCTGGAAATCACCAGCGAAGATTTCAAAACCATGCTGACCAAGGCCAGCGCCGGCAACTTCGGCGAAGCCGTGCACAGCATCCGCCCGAACCTTGACCGCCCCGATGATGACCGCGAGGAAATCACCCAGGCCGTGCAAGCGTTCACCGCGCGGCGTATTCAGCAACGTCTGGAAGAGACCATCGAGATTCCGCCGCTGGCCGAAACCGCGCAGAAAATCATCAAACTGCGGGTCGACCCCAACGCCACCATCGACGACATCACCGGCGTGGTCGAAACCGACCCGGCCCTGGCCGCCCAAGTCGTCAGCTGGGCGGCGTCGCCGTACTACGCCTCACCGGGCAAGATTCGTTCAGTGGAAGACGCCATCGTCCGCGTGCTGGGTTTCGACCTGGTGATCAACCTGGCGCTGGGCCTGGCCCTGGGCAAAACCCTGAGCCTGCCCAAAGACCACCCGCAACACACCACGCCGTACTGGCAGCAATCGATCTACACCGCCGCCGTCATCGAAGGCCTGACCCGCGCCATGCCCCGCGCCCAGCGCCCGGAAGCCGGCCTGACCTACCTCGCCGGCCTGCTGCACAACTTCGGCTACCTGCTACTGGCCCACGTCTTCCCGCCGCACTTCTCGCTGATCTGCCGCCACCTGGAGGTCAACCCGCACCTGTGCCACAGCTATGTTGAGCAACACCTGCTGGGCATCAGCCGCGAACAGATCGGCTCATGGCTGATGCGCTACTGGGACATGCCCGAAGAACTGGCCACCGCCCTGCGCTTCCAGCATGACCCGAGCTATGACGGTGACTATGCCGAATACCCGAACCTCGTGTGTCTGGCGGTGCGGTTGCTGCGTAGTCGTGGGATTGGTTCCGGGCCGGATGAAGACATTCCCGACGCGCTGCTGGAGCGTGTGGGCCTGACTCGCGACAAGGCTAACGATGTAGTCAGTAAAGTGCTTGAAGCCGAAGTGCTGCTGCGCGAACTGGCTTCGCAATTCAGCCAGGCATAAAAAGCCGCTGCCACACTCAATCGAGTGTGGCAGCGGCTTTTTATGGAACTGGCTTTTGCGGGAGCAAGCCTGCTCACAAGGAATCCGACTCAGCGTACGGAATTTGGCTAGACGTCGCCGTCTTCGGCCACACTTACTATTGATTCAAGAAACGTGTTACACGGCCCGAAATGGACTGACCAATTTCAAAAGCGTAAGTCGCTACCACCACCTTATTAGACTGCGTCAGTGCTACATCTTCAAGAATGGTATGGGCGAGCGCCTCCTCAATCGAAACCCAGCCCTTCTTCGCATAATTTAGATCCAAGTTACCACCAGCATCAAAGCGCGCAATAACAGTTGCTGCCTTGGCAGGGAACTCCATTGAATTGGCGATTCCATTGGTAATTATTTTTCCGTCTTGCTGCAAGACGCACTTATGCCAACTAAGGTTTCTCAAAAAATGAGAGAACAACGGCTGCCCCTGATTAAATACTTTATTAAAGCTGCCACTTTGGTTAAATACGACGATCAAGGCTGAATTCGCGCCTGAACTACCGACAGCGATCACCCCGCCGTCAGGCTTCAACGTCATTGAGTTAACTGACAGCCACTCACCGCTTTTGGAAATGATCACCGCGCCAGTCTTGGCATCTCCAAATGAGATGTCATCAGTACCGTTCGGATTACAGCGCATCACATAGGCATCAAAATACTCGCCTGGCTGCTCAGAAGCGACGCTGCCACAGATCAGTATTTTTAGATCAGGCTGAACTTTCACACCGTTAACATAAGTTGCGCGCCCCACATAATTAGGCACATCGACGAATCTAAAACCAGTCCCATTGAAACTTCTGTCTAAAGAGCCATCAGGCCCCAGACATAGCACTAACACTCTCAAGTCATTGAATTTAAAAAAGACAGTACTGACCAGTATGATCTTGTCACTCTGCAACTGACTATGAGCCCCACCGCTGGCATTTTTCGCCATGGCGTTGTCACCCGTCCTTTTCTCATAATCCTGACGAGATATGAATTTGACGCCTTCCGCGGCTTCAGAGCCGATAAAGTCAACGATACGGAAGATCGCCTTACCTCTCACTCCAAAAGCTTCATTAAATTGACCGCTGCTTTTCAGCTTCACAACAGCTAAATCTGGATCGTCATCTGTCCCCTTAGTAACTTCACCGGTAATGATCCATCCATTGTCTAGAGGATAGATCGCCTGCGGAAAAAACCAGTCGCTTCCATCTAATGGCAGGTCAGCGACCCCCTCGAAGGCAAAAGTCGTATCTATATCCCCTTTCTCATTCAACATGACAATTTTAGCCGGAGCTCCCTCAGCAGGGCTTGCTCCCACCGCAACCAATAGCCTGTTGTCAGGTAAAGCATAAACAGCGGTTGGAACGGCACCGGATACACCGGGGAATGGCAGGACCACCTTGCCGTCGCCGCCGCTGCCAAAGGACGGATCCAGTGTGCCCGGTTCTGTGCTTACTTGTGTATTCACCATTGTCTTGCTCCATTAGAGGTTTCTGAAAGTCCGTTTATGGACCACTAACCCCAGTAGAGCATCTGATGGCACTGCTTACAGCCTGTAAAAAATGATAGTCCTGATGTCTTTACGAGACACAGTAATGACTTATCAAACCAGACCCCAAATAAGCACCGTTACTTTCAACGGGGGGCGGCAACCTTCTTTTTGGGCTTCAAATACTTGATCAACCCCTGAAACCAGATCACCAGCGCCGGGTTGCCCTTGATCTGAATCGACTTGTCCTGAATCCCCTGCATAAACGCCAACTGCTTGTTCTTCGCCTGCATCGTGGCAAAGCCATACGCCGCGTCTTTAAAGGCAATCGCAAACGCAGGCTCGGCATACACACCGGACTTGCTGGTAATGCGCTGATCCTTCACCACGAAATGCCGCGCCACCTTCCCGTCCAGGGTCTGTAGCTGAAACACCAACGCCTTGTCACCCAACTGCTGCTGAAACGCAGGATTAGTCCGACTGGCCTTACCCATCAACAAACCCAGCATCCACAGAAGAAAACGAAATTTCATGCGCACAGCCTCAAAAGAAAAATGAACGGCCGGCGCAGTGTAGCCGCTTCAAGCCAGAACGCCACCATCGGGTTGCGTTAGAAGAAGATGAGCTGCTTTTCCCGCATGATGACCACCAAGTCACGCTTTCCCGCCTCAACCTTGATCGTTCACACGCTCCCGCGTGGGAATGCATCCCGTGACGCCGCGTGTCACCTCCCACACCCGCCCTACACCTGAAGAAACACATTTCTGTAGGAGTTGCCGAAGGCTTCGATCTTTTGATCTTGATGCCCTCAAACCTCTCGGACATTTCCTTCAAGACGCCGGGCTGTCCGTGAACTAGGCGACTTTGGCGTTCACCGATAACCTCTATCCGTCACCGCAAAAATCGGTGATTCGGACGTGCAAGTCCGATGGAGTACACATTCGGTTATGGCAATTCATCGAGCGTTTTCCTATGCTCGCGAATCGTTATGGCTGCTGTGTATGGGAGACCTTCGGGTCTGCCGGGTGACTCCACCGGTCTTGCACACCTATGCACAGCTGCCACCTCTTTCGAAGTGCACGCGAAACGGTGTCAGCTCCTTAAATTTTGGAGTAACACTTTATGTTCAAGCCAACACCGAATCCCCCAGAAAACCCAGCTACATCCCCCTACGAATCCTTAGATTCCAGAAAACTCCACGAAGCCGCCGAACGCGCCCTCGACCACCATTTCGCCCCACCCCCCAAAGAAAAACCCAAGCGCAAAGGCAAACTCTTCACCGTCTCCCCCGACATCGACACCGAAGCCCTCCTGGCCAACGCCTCAGAAGACCTGAAGTCCATCAGCGCCATCGCCGCCGACCTGGCCGATGACATCGAAGGCACCCGCCGCTCAGTCGCCCTGGCACTCAGCAGAATGGCCGATGGGGTGCAATTGTTGGTGGAGCGAGCGCTGGATCATATTGATTCGCCGAATCCGGCGGAGCATCGGGCGAAGGCATAAAGGGACGCAGAAAGAGAAAGGGGACATTAAGTCCCCTTTCTCGATGATCTCGACTCACCACTGACAGCCTGTCTCCGGGGGCAAGTCCATATTGCTATCGTGCTCGAAAATGTATCTCTTACCGGATTTGTAGTTGGTATAGACCATGGCGTAAATCAGAGCACCTTGACTGACCATTGCATAATCTCCAGTGACCAGACCTTCGGACACTTCAATCCATTTTGTTGTGAACTGAGAAGGCCGATTCGGATCTAGAACCTCCTCCTCGGAGTCTTTATAAACGAGAGAAATAACCTCCTTCGATTTACTGTATTTGACGTTCGCGCCGCCCCATTTGGCGACCGAATCGTAATAGGTTCTGAATTCGAAATTGATGCTTTTACCCTCTTGCGAGCGGAAGCAATAAACCTCCGTTGTGACCTCACTGCGAGCCGCCAGAGGAAAGAGGAACAACAGCGCAACAAACAACACTTGCATTGATTTCAATCCGATCATTCCTTTAATGGTTCAGAGGTAGCTGAAAGCGCATTCGCACAGTGCAAGAAGCGAAGTCTTCCCGGAACACACGTTCGCTCATTTCACAGTGCCCATCAGAGTATTGCCTCCAAAGCGGATCGTCGAAATCAGCCCCTCCCAATCGCTGCATAGAGGCCACCAACCCTTTTTCCCGGTTCTCCCCAGCCATGACGGATGCAGCTTTGTAAAAACCATCAATTGGCACGCCAGTCTGTAGAGAAACCAACTCACCCAACCGGGCATTGGTTGTTTGCACCAGACACCCAAGCCTTTCGATGGGCGCCTCTGCGCCGGGCACAGCGGATTGATAGATATCCTCGCAATAAGCCTCTTTGAAGCGCACCCACTTCTTCTGCACATCGGTCAGTTGTTTCTTGTCGGCTGGCGCCAAACTGGCCAGCGCCTTCTTGTATTGCTCATTCAACAAGGCATCGACTTTCTCGAAAGTCTGCTGACCGCAAATGATCAAATCGCGATTGGTGAAGCTGTCGGGGTTGCAGGCTTCCTGGGCATGCGCAGGAACTAACAAAGCAGCCAATGATGCACCTGCGACCAGCTCAAAGAGTGTTTTAAATTTGATCATGATTCGGGTACTCCAGCGCTACGTTCAGCCACCCGCGAAGGAATCTTCGAAGCTTTTCCCACACCAGACATTCTCGATGCATATTGCTTGTATGCCGCCACCGCTCGCTCTTTATCGTTCACAGCCCAATAGCTATCAGCGAGATTCAGGTAAGCAACCGTCCGCTCTGGATTGTTCGCAATCACCGCACTCAGCAGCTCAATGGACTCACGGTGGTAACCCGCCTCGCCCAGTAGAAAGCCGAGATCGTTGGACCACCCAGGGCGCTGCGGATAGTAGTACTTTCCAACGATATAACTTTCCGGAGAGCAGGTGTCATGCTCGCCACCACCCATCAACGCATAACCCATCACATCCTTGAAGGAACTGTTATCACCCTTTCGGAAGGCTTCCAACGCCATATCCAGTAGGTCAGCCGAATCGACGGTCATCAGTTTCTTGTAACCGCCCTGAGGAGCGCCAACGAGTGCTGCCTGCAATTTTTGAAGGGCTTCGAGCCCATCAAAAGAAGCAAGAGTGACTGAGCTGAATGTCTCAGCGGGCAGCTCCGCTACGCTGACAAGCGATCGATCACAGGAGTCGTTGTTGGTCACCAGCAGCACATCTTTCAGCTCAAACTGCTTTGAGTTTCTATTGAACGCGAACAACAGATTGAAGTTGTAAACCGCGTTTGCTTCCTCGTTGGTCACCAGTGCAATGTAGTCCCCCGCCTCAACGAACCGCTGCTTAACCAGAACCTCTTCATCCTGTGTATTAACAACCGTCATGGCACCAGACTGACCTTTGAGAACCCGGACACTAAAACCATCCAGAAGATCAGACGAGTACTGACTCTTGATCAGAGGCAGTGCCTTGGACGTATCGAGCAATATGTCCTCACTGCGCGCTTGCACCGGCGCGATCAGCAATCGGTGGAAAGCCTCGTCCGCATCCCCCGTCAGCACAAACACGTTTTGGCGTGATGCGTCACCCAGCAAGCTTGCCGGGATTTCCTTGAGGACTTGTGGCGCAGCAAGCGCGGGAGAGCCCGGCACGTTGACGTAGCAAGCTAATGCGCAGAGAAAGCCCTGCAAAACGCGTTTCACTTTTTTCAATCCTTGATATTCAGATGGTATCCAGATAAGCCATGGGAGAATCTGGTCTACTAGGCGTCAGGCTCAGGTGCGCCGCACTTCAGTTCTTTGATTTGCTCATTCTGAATCGGAATCACGCAGGCGAGACGCTTCTCTCCGTCCCCACGAAGCTCGAACAAGCTGAGCGTCAGGTGTAAACCATCGGCAGCAAATGCATGATCCTCAAACAACGCACTGGCATAGCCATCCCAAAACGATTTGCCGTCAAAACTGCAAAACCGCTTGGAGGAAAGCACTCTCCAACCGCCGTTAGGCGCCAAAATCTGAACCGTCAAACAAGGGCTGCCAAAGGTGCTGACATAACGCGCCACGACATCGCCGAAGCGCTTGGAGCCGGACAGGAACACCTTGTTGAGATCAACCACATTACCCGGCTCATCAGCGACGATAGTGTCCAGATAAGCCGCACGCTCCAGGCTCATTCTGGCCATGCAGTTGTTGATAGTCGTAACATGCAGCGCCACACCGGGCTCGCTTTCCGTGGCCTCGAGCGGGCACGTGGTGTCGCGCAGCTTGATCCACGCGCGCTGGGCCTCTCTGGCCATCGCCATCAACGCCTTGCCCTGTTCAGGGTCGCGCCGCTGCTGAGACTCGAACCGCGCTAGCAGTTTCTTGTAACTAGCATTGAGCTGTGCGTCGGCTTCTTTGCGTGCCGCTTCCACGCACAGATCGATCTGCCAGCTCACGGTGGTCTCTTTGCATTCGTCCTTGGCCATCGCGATGGAGGCAAACAGGCATCCAAAGGACAACGCGACACAGCGCACAAACATATTCAATTTTTCATTCCCTGAATTACAGATCGCTCAACTGCACGTTGCGGAATTTTCTGCGCCTTGCCGTCGGCGCTCATCGCGTCGCGGTATTGGCTGTAATAGCGCTGCGCTTCGTCTTTGCGACCAAGGCGCCACAGTGAATCGGCGATGTTCAACATCAACACTGTGCGTTTACCGACCGCCTCAACGCCTCGATAAAATTTCAGTGCAAGCGCATCGTTACCACCCTCGGCCAAGTAGAAACCCAAGTCATTGAACGCCTGAACATTACGCGCCGGGGGATGACACGCCATGTAGGACTCCGGACTCAGAAAGCTCAGGCTCCATTCGATGGATTCCGCGCGGGACTGCGCCGGCTCGATGTCCACGGCATGCCTCAACAAGTCCTTTGGGGGGTTCGTCTCCAGGACGGGATTGAACACTTCACCGTCGTTGGAAACCCACTGATTGCCCACCCATTTACCGACACAAAAGCTGGCAGAACGCTCAGCCAGCACGCAACCGGTCTCCATCGAGATCACATCGCAATGCTGTTGCGACACCAGTTTTTCTTCACCACTCTCGACCGACAACATGCCGAAGCTCACCGGGTCGAGCACCAAGGTTTTCTTGTCAGGACTGAGCAAATCGGGGTGTGCATCGGCGCCAATATCGGGGCCGAAGAGCGGGAAAGTTTTGCCGTTTGCGGTGAACCAAGCGGTCGCCGACTCCACACCGGGCATCGTCCATTCTGTCGCCCGAAACGTCACTGTGTGCCCGCCGACACCGACTATTGGCAGGTCTTGGGCAAAGGCTCTGGCGGCAAACAGGCAGCCGAATATCAACACCCACTTAAGGCTGGCCATAAACAATCCTTTTCACTGCAGGGCTTTCCGATTGCAGTTGTCTCTTCGTGACGCCATAAGCCTCGATGAGCCCTTCCCAAGAACCTTTCGAACCAAACGACCGATAGCTATTGCTGTAGCTGTAATGCTCTAACCGTCCGGCCGTCGAGTAATAACCGCGCCATTCAGGGCAGGATCCGCACCCGCCATAACCGCCAATTGAAACCAGGCTGCCCGTGGTTCCTTTCACGCAATCCATCGCCACTACCACGTTACTCAGCATCTTCGTCTTCGCACCGTCGGACGTGAGCTGTGAAACCTTGTCGATGTTGCGCCGAAGCACTTTGCCGCCGATGTTGATTGTCTGGTCGGAGCAGACCGGGATTACGTGGGTTTCAGTGTCCTGCACCGTCACGGATCGACAGGACGACACCAACACCACTTCAACGCCGTCACACTGCATGACATCGCGTTGGGTGTAGGCATCCGAAGGCGCGGCGAAGGCTGGAAACGAGAGCAGCAGCGAAAGGCTGCCCGCGAGAAGACGCTGATTCATGGAAAATTCCCTTTCACCGTTAACTGGAAAATAAGTGGACCGATTTATATACCGACCTCAACAAAAGCCACCTCACAAATCGCCCCCCTTTATTTTCTACTTCAGAACACTACGCTCCTTTGCACGCTCAGGAATTTTTTGCTGCTTACCGCCTGCGATCATAAGCTCGTTATACGTTTTATAGTTTTTCGCGGCGGTAGCTTTGTCGCCTTCCGACCAATATGCATCTGCAGTATTGAGATAGGCCACAACTCGTTTCGGATTATCGACAATGACTTTTTCCAACAACCAAATAGCATCATCATTGAATCCGGCCTGCTGCCAAAAATAAGCAATATCATTGAAGCTTTGCTGGTCACCACCTGAATAACCATTGCCAGCTACATACCTCTCTATAAAACCTCGTTTCGGAAAACTCACGAACACTTCTTTATTTTTATAAAGCCGAGATGTTGCATTCCTAAACTCTGTCAGAATCTCACCCTTCAGGCTCGCAACAGTTTTCTCTACCAGTTTTTGTTTCCGCATGCAGTCTTCAGTTGTACAGGCTTCCGCTGCATCTTGTTCGATGACTGAGTAACAGTAAGGTTGCGATGACTCAGAGGTACTTGGTCCCTTCTGCAAATAAACAAGTAGATCCTGATTTGTTTTTAGTGCTTTACAGTAGGGTACCGTTCCGAATGAGTCAGGAACACCCGATTTATTTTTTACAATATCTACCGTACTTACAACCTTGCTCGCCTCAAGAGTTTTAACTTTTCCATCCTGACTGACAAACCAGAAGCTATTCTCTTGAGTAGTGCAGTCACATTCACAGCTCAGCACATAATCTCCACTTCGGATGTCCCACCTGGACTTGGCTACACCGTGAGACCCACAATAATTCTCTGCAATGGCCACAGAGCAAATATTGGTATCCGCATCGCATGCGAGCTTTTTACCCTCACCCCACGCTGAAGACACCAGCAATATAATTACATATAACCAACGACTGTTAAAACTCAAAAATATCTCCTTGGACAACGAACAAAGCGAACCAAACAAAGGGGATAGGTTTATTTATCGAAAGTTAAATCTACCCCCACAAATAAATCCGCCCCCCTTTTTACGCAACTTCTTGATTTCTCGTAGGAAAAAGTGGGGATTTCTCAGGGACAGATCTATTTAAGGCCGATCTACTTAAGATCCACGCCAAGTTCAAAGCCGTCGAGCCAAACAAATAACCCCCCCTTTGCTTTCCTTTTAATATTACTCACCAGGCCCATAGCCACACTGCCCATCGCTTAAATCCGGCGGATATTTCTTATCACTGTTCTGATACCAGTCAGACAAAGAACGACTGAGGCAATATGTGGTCTTTTGCTCATCAAAATACAAAGCGATCATTTCATCCGCCATTGCGCCGCGATTAGGAAGGTATAACTCAATCTTATACAAAACATCAGGCATGGAGGTATTTCTTGACTCATTTATCTCTGCCGCACCTTTGAACTCACAGGGCACGCCATCGAATAGCGAAAACAAAGTGTCATTAGAATATTTATATACCGAGCAAATTTTCTCGTCGCTTTTTGGAGATATGAAAACCAAATACTCACTCCCCCATTTCAAGACACCCGCGTTTTCAACTTCTATTTTCTCGACGACGGAGCTATTTCTTTCCGATATGGCGCCCAGCACTGCACTCGGAAGCTCAGTAACCTTTGCAAGTTTTTCAACCGCATTGGCATAACCACTACCTGCAAAACTCAACCACACAAAAAGCAATATATTTTTCACGATGGTTTACTCATTGAATAGTTCATTATTACGGTCTGTCGCGGAGTTGTAAAAGTTTCCGAGACTGTAGCTTCAAGCGAATCGCTCAAATAACGATATATGTATTTCGCATAAGCCTGCCTTTCGTGGTAACCATTGCCACCGCCGTTAACCGAAACAGAAACAGCACCTACAATTTCAGGAGTGATTCCTTTATCACAGGTGCGATTGATATTTATAAGACCTCCAGCGATTTTAACGACTCTTGACACCCAATAGAATCCACCGCTATCGCACGCATTGTAAGGTACACTCTCTACGAGATACGGATCGTAACGTGGCGACCAGCGCTTCGGAATACCAGTGACAACAGCTTGGCCATTCTGCGTATGAACAGGATCTTCCCAATAATGGGTAGACGTAGCTGTAATCCTATCATCGTGATAATGATTATTTCCTGGTGCGGGAAGAGATTGTAAAGTCCTATACTCCCCGTACGACTCATAGTTTCCAGCCCATGTTAACTGCATGATACCGCGGCCAAAAAAAACAGTGTAATACTGTGCCTTCGGAATATTGGGATTAGGATGCCCGGAGCCGTACTCATGAACTACTTGCCAGCGATCTGTCTCCAACATCGTCTGAGCAAGAAAATGGGACTGCCTTAAAGTACTTGTAATATTGTACCTCATAGCTGTCTTATTTAGTTCTAAATAGTACTTACTCAAGCGGGTCTTCGCCCGAGCGTGTGAAATTTGAAATGGGCTATTTTCGCCTCCTATGTGGACAGCCCATGTACTGCCCACATGATCATAAAAATGGTACTTCGGGACCGTGTATGCAATCTCATCCAAACTGAGCCATGAACACTTTCGGAAATATGAAATAAAAGCTTTGGGTGGAAAATGCCAATGCTTGCTTTCAATACCTGGAATACCTGCTTCCTCCCAAAAACCCAACGCTTGTTGATGAGCTTTTAGCTTTTGATATTTGTCCTGTGGCATTGGACCGCCGTCACATACTTTCTGCAACCAGCCGTAGCGTACATCGAAATCGTTTTTGCTCCATTCACTTGGGAATTTACAAATAAGGTGACTAATCTTTTCTTGTACTTCTGGATTTTGCAACCTTCCCTTATTTAGCTCTCTCTCAGCAACATATCTTTCCGACAACCTTAGCTGTTCTTCTGGAGAAAGTCCTGCATAGACAGGAGATGAAGCTATACTTACCGCATCGATTGAGTCAGATACTACCTTGGCTGCATCTAGATTCAATAGGCCTCGAATGAATGGCGACTGACAATGACTATCAGAGTCAGTATCATCATCAATAAGTCGCCATCCCATCCAATGAGGAAAGTCAGCATCACTAAATTTGGTAACTGTCAGATGATTAAAATCCACCCATCCTACTTTACTTGTCTCGCCAGCCTTTCCGGGGAATTTTATTTCCCTCCAGTGAGCCGCGTCGGAAGGTTGAAGTTCATCATTGCCTAAAACTCTACCGAACCGCAAAAGCTCGTACCCAGCACTAGGAGACTGCGGGTATAACTTCTTGGACTTCTTATAAAGATTATATTCATAATCGATCTCTTCCTCTTGCACTCCTATCTCCACACCGGAGCGTGTAAAAGAAGTCAATCGGCACTGTCCTTTTGCATAACTCATACGGACAAAAAAGCCATCTTGAAGCTCTAAAGCCACGGCCCAATCATAACCATCAACCAAAGGAGTTGAAGATGGTGAAGATGAGGGCGAGCCACCCTCTTGAATCGGCGCAGGACCGGCGGACATTGCCGGGCATTGATAAATTATGGAAGAACCATTCTGTGAACTAACACGATCATTCGGAGCACTTTGATAAATTCTAACTTCCGGCGGTATAAAAAAATACATATCCCCCCAACAACTATCGACCCTTCCGCTCGCAGTCTGATAGTTTAAATCTCGTACATCTCTACCAGTAAGATTCGCGATCTGACCTTGATCAGCGATTACTTCAAAATGAATCCTTCCTTTTTCACCATAAATACTTCCTGCTTCTCCAACAGAGTCTTTACGATAGATCACTTTACCCTTTTGCGGACTAGCCAAGTTAATTTTCGAGAGATGCATATAAATCGAATAAAAAACAACTTTCGCTTTCGCACCTTCACCTATCTCCGTCTCATGTTTAATAACAACACAACCGTCATCAGTCCATTTATCACGATATCGCAGCGGGTGATTCGGATCATTGCTCTCAGGCGTTGGATTGCGAAAGTACGCTAACGTCCCATCAGAAATAGCGCGAACGGGCAAAACACTTTGACCGTCCTGCGGAGCGACCAGGTGAATACCTCCATGCCAGTTAAGATCAAAGCTCAACGGATAACCGCCATCGCCAGGAATACCGCCAACCATGGCACGCGCCAGGAAAGCCTCGTCGGTCTCTCCCGCAACTGGAGCTGGAATAAAGGGAGGGCTAATGATCATTCAAAAAATTCCTTGTTCATATTGACGCTTGTCAGTCCGTTCATAGCGAGAAAGGGTAATCGACAGTTGGCTTAACCTTCTCAGGCACCGCATTCCCCAACGCCTGATCCATCAAACTCCCCACCTTATCCTTATCCGCCGCCCCCGGAAGCACCGGTGGCTTAATCCCAATCCCGGTCCCACTCCCAGCCGACCCACCAGCATTAATCTTCACCACCGGCCCAACCACGGTAACCCCACCCGCATCGAGCTTGATGAAACTCCCACCGGCCTTAACCGTGAGCTCCATCCCAGCCTCGATAACAATCTTGTCCCCAGCCTTCAGGTGAATCTCCTTCCCGGCACTGGTCAGCTGAGCAGTCCCCAGCTTGATGTGCTGGTTCTGCCCCACCGTCAGGTGATCATCCATCCGCGCTTCAGTCTTGCGGTCGGCAATCGTGGTGCGATGTTCTTCGGCCTTCAGCTCGGTGTAGGTGTTCTTCACCACCGTGTCGTGGCGTTCATTCCCCACGCGAATCTTCTGGTCGTGCTCGATGTTTTCATCCCAATCCCGCTGGGCATGGATGAAGATCTGCTCCGCCCCTTTCTTGTCTTCAATCCGCAGTTCGTTGTACCCGCCGCCCCCCGGTGAGCTGAGGGTTTTGAAGACGGTGCGGGTTTTGTTCGCTGGCAGGTCGTAGGGAACCTGGTTTTCCTTGTGGTACAGGCAACCGGTTACCAGCGGTTGGTCGGGGTCGCCTTCGAGGAAGGTGACGAGTACTTCCATGCCGATGCGCGGGATGGCGATGGCGCCGTAGCGGTCGCCGGCCCAGCTCGATGAGACGCGCATCCAGCAGCTGGTTTTGTCGTCGGCCAGGCCTTCGCGGTCCCAATGGAATTGCACTTTGATGCGGCCGTATGGGTCGCAGTGGATTTCTTCGCCTTTGGGGCCGGTGACCATGGCGGTCTGGCTGCCGAGGACGCGTGGCTTTGGGTGTTCCAGGGCCGGGCGGTAGAACACGTTCCACGGGGTGGCGAGGAAGCGGTTGCGGTAGCCCTGGTGGAAGTCGTCTTTGTTGTCGGTGGTGTCGCTGGTCACCGCCTCTTCGAGCACTTGCGGCTGTTTGCCTTCATGGACGATTTCGGTGAGCAGCCAGAGGTCGTTCCACTCGGTGCGCGGGTGGTCGGAGATTTCCAGGAAGTGGCCGCTGACGAGGGTGGTCTGGTCGCCATGGCCTTCGGCTTGCTGGTAGTCGGCGCGGTGGCGTTCAAGGGCACGTTGGCTGAGGAATTTGCCGCGGGCACGGTCGAGGAAGCGGCCGGGGTAGTCGTAGTCTTCGAGGTCCGGTTCGGTGCTTTCGCCGTCGGGTTTATAGCCGGCTTCGAGTCGCAGGTTGGGCTTTTCGAAGTCGTAGTCGCGGCGGGTGACGCGGCCGGTGCGGGTTTCGAGGCGCAGTTTGAAGCCTTTGATCACCGGCTCGTCGGCGACCATGCCGCTGCCTTGCACGTAGGCGGTGGGCTGGCCGAGTTTGGGGAACACGGTCTGGTCGTCACCGAACACCAGCAGGTGGGCTTTTTCGCTGTGCTGGAAGTGGTAGTGAATGCCTTCCTCTTCGCACAGGCGCTGGACGAAGTGCAGGTCGGTTTCGTCGTATTGCACGCAGTAGTCGCGGTCCGGGCACGGCTGGCTCAACTGGAATTTGTAGGCGTTGCCTTTGATGCCGTGTTCTTCGAGGATCAGCGCGATGATTTTCGGCGCCGACATCTGCTGGTAGATGCGCTGGTTGGTGCGGTGATGCAGGTATTGCAGGTGCGGCACCAGGGAGACTTTGTAGCGGGTCAGGCGCTTGCCGGCATCGCCTTGGGCGACGCGGTAGATCTGGCCGTGGATGCCGGAACCCTTTGGATCGAAGGCCAAAAAAGCCTGCTTGTGCAGGAGCTTTTCCAGGTCCAGGTCGGGGTTTTCACTGACCAGTTCCAGGTAGAAGCGATACGGCTGGCTGATGCCTTCGGTGCCGGTGAACGACAGCACTTGCAGGTCGCCCACATAGTCTTCGACGGTCAGGCTGAAGTGCGTTTCGTTAGCTGAGTTGAACATTGCTTGCTCCCTGTTCGGTAGTCATCCGTTACGCCCGCAGTCGCAGGCGTTGCAGCAAAGACGAAGTGGCGCCCAGGGCGTCACGCAATTGGGCGGCGGTGATGGTGCGCTTGGCCGCATCGAAAGCCAGCGCCGTTCGCAGGGCTGGCCAGCAGTGTTTGGGTAGGTTTCGAGGTGCATGCAGCTCGCGGTCGAGGCGCCCGTCGCGGGCTTCGGTCGACGGCAAGCGACGGAACGGGTGTTTGCCGCCCGCCAGTTCGTAGAGCACGCAGGCCACGCCGTATACGTCTGCGCTGGCCGAGAGTGGCTGGCCTTCGAGCAGTTCGGGGGCGGCGTAGCCGGGGGTCCAGGCATTGAAGCGGTCGCGGCTCAGGTGCGGCAGGCCGGGCAAGATGCCCTCTTCGGCCTGGCCAAGACCGAAGTCGAACAGGCGCACGCCCTCTTCGCTGAGCATCACGTTGCTCGGTTTCATGTCGCCGTGCAGCACGCCGCGAGCGTGGGTGTAGGCCAGTGCGTCGAGCAGCGGCAGCGCAATGTCGCGCAGCTCGAACCACGGCAGGCCCAGGGGCCGCTCGCAGAGTAATTTGTCCAGGGTCAGCCCACGCATGAGTTCCATGGTGATGAAGGCCCGCTGGCAGTCGGTGTCCACTTCGAAGGTGTGCAAACGCAGCACGTTGTTGTGGCGCAGTCGTCGGGTCAGGGTGAACTCGCTGTAGAGCAAGGCACTGGCGTCCGGCGATTCGGCAAATTCTTCGCTGAGGATTTTCAGCGCAATGTAAGGGTCGGGATCGCCGAACTGTTCGCGCAGCAGATCCCGCGCACGGTAAACCGCGCCCATGCCACCGGCCCCCAGCAGACGCTCGATGCGGTAACGTCCCGCGAGCACGTCGGGCAGTTCACCGATGCTGGCCCGGGTCGGCGCCAGCGCAGGTTTGGCCTGATGCGGCTTTCCGTTTAGCGACGTGGCGAAAGCGAAGTAAGTCAGGTTATTGGCTTCTTCCTCGGTCACCAGCAAGTCGTCGATCGGTGGCATGAATTCAGTCATTGGCGGATCACCACGGCAGTCAGGTTATCCCGGGCCGAGCCACGCAGAGCGCCGTCGAACAGACGCTCCAGCGCAACGTGCGGCGCGGTCAGGCTCAGGGCGTTGCCCAGGGCATCACTAGTCAGCCCTTGATACAAACCGTCGCTGCACAACAGAAACGCATCGCCGGGATAGACCTCGAGTTCCAACACATCCAGTGTCAGTTGCTCGGCAGCGCCGACCGCACGGGTCAGCGCATGAGCGGCAGGATGTGCGCGAGCGTCTTCGACGCTCATGTTCTGTTCGTCGATCAGTTGTTGTTGCAGCGAATGGTCCTTGGACAGCTGATACAAACGCTGGCCGCGCCACAGGTAGCAGCGGCTGTCGCCGGCCCAGATGCAGGCCGCGCGATTACCTTCCACCAGCAGCGCCACCACGGTGCTGCCCATGATGCTGTCGTGACGGCCGGCGGTGACGGTCAACTCCTGACCCAAGCGGCGGTTGAGCCAGTGCAGACACTGGCGAATACCTTTGAGTCGTTCGTCGAAGTCATCCTGCACCGGCAATTCCGCCAGGCTGGCGACGATCAACTGGCTGGCGATGTCGCCACCCTGATGACCGCCCATGCCGTCCGCGACCACCCACAGCCCCTGCTGTGGACAGTCGAGAAAAGCATCTTCGTTGCGCGCCCGAACCTTGCCCGGATCGGTACGCGCAGCGCTGCGCCAGGGGCTGGCAACCAGCATCAGAGCTGCACCGGCATACGGAAGGTGCGCAGCACGCCCATGTCGAACGGGTTCGGCGTGCGCTGGCTCGACAGCAAGTAGTTGGCGCGCAGGCCGCCCACGTCAGCCTTGAGCACCAGCACGTCGCGACCGGTCAGGTACTCGGTCTGCATCAGGTCGAACAGACGGAACAGCGACCATGGGCCGGTGTTCTTCTCGATACCAATCGGGCGGCCGGCCATTTTGTCGAGGACCAGGCTGGTGCGACCGTCTTCGGCGTCGGTCGGCCATTTGAACGACACCGGCACGATCGGGCCGTGGCGGTATTCGATGGTCTTGTCGCCAAACTTGAACTCGGAACGGCTGACGGCCGGGTCAAGGGTGTACGGTTCCAGTTTGAACTGCACTTGCGGCTCGGCCGGGTTGATGGCGAAGAAGCTCTGGCGGATCACTTGTGCCGCGGCCATCTGGTCGAGGTAGACCTTGGAGATCGGCATGCTGTGACCGTCGATGCTGCGCAGGCGGTAGTTGCCTGGATCGCCACTGACGAATGGACGCATGTAGGTATCGAAGAACCGATCGGCGATGCCCTGGGCCTTGAAGAACTCGCGGAAGTCGCTGATCGCGACGTCGCTGGTGCTGTGGGCACTGAACGGGTAACGCTTGTTGATCGCCTTGCCGTAGAAGCTGTACAGCTCGCTCTGATAACGCTGGTTCAGGTACTGGTAGGAATCGCTGAGCACCAGACGCCAGGTGTCCTCGGCCAGCACGTTGAACCACACGCTCACCGGGCGTGGCAGACGGTTCGACGCATTGCGCAGGTTGCTCAGCGCATCACGCTGGCCGCTCATGCGGGTCTTGGCCATTTCGAACGCGGCCTGCTCTGGCGAACTGGCGCGGGCCAGGCTGGCCATTTGCATTTGCAGGTCGTTGAGTGCTTGCAGGGCCGGAGTCAAATCAGCGGCCGGGCCGTTGTTGTCATCCAGCAGGCGGTGCAATGGTTCGAAGCGACGTTGCAGGGATTTCTTCGCGGTGTCCGGCAGGTTTTTGGTCGCGGCCATGTCAGACGCCGCATCCGCTGCGGCCGACGCCAGTTTGCCCAACTTGCCGAGCTTGCCCTTCTGCTCGCCCAGTTTCGCGGCGGCATCGGCGGCTTCATCAACCGGTTCGGCTTCCGCCGGGAAACGGGTGTTCTCGCGCACTTCCACCAGCAGTTGCAGCACCGGGGAATTGGCCGATGTCAGGCCCGCCAGTTGCTCGGCACCCTCACTGAAATCGCTGATCGCGGGCAGTGCCACCTGGCCGACCGCTTCACTCCAGAAGTTGGCGTAGTCGCGGAAGTACAGCTGCTCCAGTTCGACCATCAGGCGACGTAAGTCCATGCCGCTGATGCCCGAGCCTTCGCCCAGCACCCAGTTGTCGCGCAGGATATCGGTAACCAGCGCGGCACCCTGGACCGAGAAGTACTGCTGATAGCCTTGCTGGGTGTAGAACCCCGGAATCACGTAATCGGTGCCGACAAACAACGAACCCTGCGGGCCGATGTGTTGGCTCAGGCGGTATTCCGGCAGGTTGCGAGCCTGCTCGCGCAGCATCCGGTAAACCACGTTGGCCAGCGACTCGCTGCGCAGCACCTGACGCGCCTGCGCCACCAGTTGTTCGTTGAGCGGGTAGATAAACGGCTGCTTGAGCAAACGCTCGAAGTGGGTGTTCAAACCATTCTGCACCGCTGTGTTGCCGGCGTAGCGCAGGGACCAGTCAGTGGCGACCCAATCCTTGAGCCATGCCGCATCACGGCGATCTTTCATGTTCAGCATCAGGTACGCACGCAAGCTGTTGAGCAGGCGTTCGCGGTCCTTCATGTTGGCGCGGATCTGCCCTTCCAACAGCGTCGCAACCCGTGGCAGCAGTTGCGCTTCGAGCTCACGCTCGTAGGCGCTCTTGACCACCGGATTGGCGTCTTCGCCTTGGTACAGGCCGCCGCGCTCGTGGTACGACACGTCGCCTTTGTTCGGGAAGACTTGCGTCGCCGCGTAGCTGGTGTCGAGGGTCTTGAGCACCGCCATGGAGTCATCGCGTGCGGTCAATGCCGAGCGTTGTTGCTTCCAGGTTTGTGCCAGGGAACGCAGGCTTTCCAGACGCTCATAGTTGGCCGAGAACCCACCGGCCCAGAGCATGCCGAACAGCGCCAGTGCCGCCAGTGCGCCCACGTACAGGGCACGTTGGCCCCAGTGGATGCGGCTGCGTTCGCGCTTGTCCAGACCGGCCAGGTCGGCCTCGGGGAAGATCACCCGGCTGAGCAAATGGTGAATGAACCGCGAACGGCCGCTGCGCAGGGTCGGCAGCATGCCGGCGTTCATGCCCAGGCTGGCGCCGATGCCGGCGGTGGTCTGGTCCATCTGTTGAGTCAGGTGCGGCGCGCTGGTCAGGTAGAAACCGCGCAACTGGCTGACACGCTGGTAGCGGTTGCCGGTGAACGCCAGGTCGACGAACAGGCACAGGCGCTCGCCGATCTGCCCCAGTTGATGCGGGAAATCGAGGATGCGGCCACGGCGCTGGGTGTCGCGCTCCTGGTGCATGCGCATGATCACCTGGCTGTTGAGGCGACGCAGCAGCTCTTCGAACTCGGCGCGCAGCACGGTCACGTCGGTGCCGCTCTGCTCTTTGCGGAAGCTGGTGCCGAGGACCTGATCGCTTTCTTCGCGGGTCAGTTGATCGAAGAACTCGTCGAAACCGAGCAGGCGATCGGCCTTGCTCAACACCAGATAAATCGGCACATCGACGTGCAGTTTCTGATGCACGTCTTGAAGACGCGCACGCACCTGGCGGGCCAGGGTTTCGAGGTCCTGCTCGCTGCCGCCCAGCAGGGTTTCCACCGGAATGGTCACCAGCACGCCGTTCAACGGACGGTTACGGCGACGCTTGCGCAGCAGGTCGAGCAAGGTGCTCCAGGCACTGCCATCGACTTCGGCATCCGGCTGGGTCAGGTAACGCCCGGCGGTGTCGATCAGCACGCCGTGGTCGGCGAAGTACCAGTCGCAATGCCGCGTGCCGAGGGTGTCGCGGGTGAGTTTGCGGTCGATCTTGTTGATCGGAAACTCAAGGCCCGAGAAGTCCAGCAGGCTGGTCTTGCCGCTGCCCTGGGGGCCGATCAGCAAGTACCACGGCAAATCACTGCGCCAGCGTTCGCTGCGGCCGCGATACAGGCTCGAGGTTTTCAGGGTTTTCAGGGCGTCCTTGAAACGCACCTTCAACTCTTTCTCTTCTTCGTCGATCAGCTCTTCACGGCGGATACGGTCCTGGCCGTCTTCGGTGGCTTCCACAGCTTTTTTGCGCACACCGGCGCGCCAGCTGACGAAGACCATGGTCAGGCCCCAGATCAGGAACAGCACACTGATGGTCAGCAAACGGGAGGTCGAACCTTCCCAGAATTTGTAGTCATTGACCGCCAGCAGCGGCCCGACGAACCACACCAGCAGCGCAACGAACAGCACCAGCAGCAGGGTCCAGACCCAGGTCTGGCGCAGGAAGGCGCCGACTTTCTTGAAAAACTTTTTCATCACACGTCCCTGTTTACGGCTGCGACTGCGGCTGAGCCGTGGCCGGATCAAGCTGCTGATAAGGTTGCAGAACGGTTTCGCGTTGTTCGCCCAGCACCCAGGCAAAGCCCGAATACATCACCACCAGGCAGACCACGGTGAACAGCACCACCATCCACGCCGGCACGATGCGCACCAGGCTGCGACGCTGATCGTTCAAGCCTTCCCAATGCGGCGACAACTCGCGAGGCACGTCGCCGCGCAGTTGGCGAATCTGCCGATACAGGGCGTCGCGGATGCCTTCGAGCTCGAGCATGCCGCGGGCCTGCACGCGGTACTTGCCTTCGAAACCGAGGGACAGGCACAGGTACATCAGCTCCAGCATCGGCAGGTGCTTGACCGGGTTTTTCGACAGGCGATCCAGCAGTTGGAAGAACTTCTCGCCACCGAAGGTTTCGTTGTGGAAGCTGCTGAGCAGGCTCATCTGCGACCATTCGCTTTCGTTGCCCCACGGCGTGGTCACGACGGCTTCGTCAACCACGGTGCAAAGCACGTAACGCGCAGCCATCACCTGGCTGCTTTCGGCACCGTTGTGCAGCGCCCGCACTTCAAACAGTTTCAGCCCGGCGGTCAGCCGCTCGTTGAGCGCGTACAGGTCTTCGCGGGTGTCGCTGTGCTTGAGCCGCACCACTTCCGACAGCAGTTCGGACGCCGCCGCCACCAGCGAGTTGAGGCTGATGTTGAACGCTTCGGCCGGGCGCAGGCGCGCGGCGTAGATCATCCGTTCTTCCAACTGTTCAAAACGCGGCGGTGCCGCGAAGTCAGTCAGCGGACTCGAGGCCGGGCCGTGGCCCTGGCGGTCGAGCAGGACGGTTTTGTCGTCCTGGGTGTGTTCCATGTCCTTGATCATGTCGGTCAGTTCCTGATGGCCCAGAATTTCAGTTCAAGCTCGGCGAATTCGCCGGACACGTGGAACGCGAAGCCACCGGAGCGTTCGAGTTGCGCCAGGTCTTCGGAACTGAGTTCGAGGATGAAATAGGTTTTGTTGGAGTGGAACGCGATCTGCCGTGGGGCCACCGGCAACGGTTTGACCTTGATGCCCGGCAGGTGCAGGTTGACCAGTTGGCGGATGCGCTCCACCGGGCCGACCTTGAGGTGCGCCGGCAGGCGATGGCGCAGTTCTTCGGAGTCGCAGTTGGCACTGGCAGCGAGCACGAACGAGGCCGAGCCCAGCAGTTTGTGGTCGTGCAGCGGCGATACGATGATCCCGTACTGACGTGCTTGCAGCACCAGTTCGATGGCGTGCTGTTCGAGCACCATCGACAGCACCTGACGAATCGCTTCCATCAGTTTGCGGAAGCTCGCGCCCTGGTCGCTGTGCTGGTAGCGGCTGTCCAGACGCGGGCGTTTGCTGTCGCTGGAAAACGTCGCCAGGTCGCCGAGCATGGTCAGCAGCGTGCGGTACAACTCTTCCGGGTGAACCTGTTCCAGGCCGAGGTAATGGCGCAGCAACAATTCAGTGCGGTTGATCAGTTGCAGCATCATGAAGTCGCCGACTTCCGCGCCGCCGACCTTGCCGTTGGAGCGGATCCGGTCGGCGATGGTGTCGCCCCGGTGGCCGAGCATGCTGATCACTTCTTTGAGGCACGACAGCAGGTAGCTGGACGAGTGCGCCTGAATGTAGGTCGGCACGAAGTCCGGGTCGAGGCTGATCACGCCGTCCGGCGTGGTGTCGAGCACTTCGCAGATCTTCAGCTTCACATAGGCCTGGTCACTCTGCTGCTCGCCGAGCAATAGCTTGAAGTCCGGACGGGCGCAGCTGACCTGGCTGGCGGAGTCGTCGCCGGCGTTGGAGTCGGCCACTTCCGCTTCGTACGCGGTGTAGCGCGCCAGCACGTCGGATTGCTCCGGGCGACGGGCCTCGATGTGGTTACCAGTCACCAATGGCAACGCCAGGTAGATCGGCGTGTTGCCGGTATTCGGCGGCACGTCCAGGGCCAGCGGCTCGGTGTTGCCGCCCAGTTCGAACAGGCTGCCGTCGGGCAGAATCCCCGAGGCCTGGCTGATCACCAGTTTGCCCATGTTGAGGAACTGCAAGTCGATTTCCAGGTTGAGGAAGCCCCAGGTGTAGCTGCCCAGCAACTGGGTACGGGTTTTCATCTGGTGGTCGTAATAGCGATCGTTGTGCTGGAAGTGCTGCGGGCGCAGCAGCATGCCTTCCTGCCAAATGACTTTATGGGCATTCATGTTCAGTCAACCGCCTTGGCGAGCGTTTCGTGGGTGTTGCGGATGCCGGCCTGATCGAGGGTCAGGTCAGCCGCGGTGACTTGCACCGGAGTGATTTGCACCGTGTAGCGCCACTTGGTTTCCGGCAGGTCGCGGTAGGCGGCGAGCACGCCGACGTAGCGGCTGCCCTCTTCCACGCTGAGCTTGAGCTCGACGGTTTCACCCGGGCGCAGTTCCAGCTCTTCGCTGGCCACCAGGTCCGGGGCCAGGGATTCCTTGGCGCGCTCGTAGAGGCTGAAGAAATCAGCATTCTCGAAGGCCACCGGGTGCTTGAGCTCGAACAGGCGCACAACGATTGGCGACGGACGACCGTTGAGGTCCGGGTTCAATTGATCGCTGGCGGTCAGCTTCAGGTTGAGTTTGGTCACGGTGGAATACGGCGACAGCGACGAGCAACCGGCCAGCAGCACCAAAGCAGCGAACGCAGTCAGCATCTTGAAAAAAGCGGTGGAACAGCGAGACATGCGCATCATCCTTGGTGGTCGGTGTGAAGGGTGGAAATCAAGCGGATCTGTTCTTCGTAGGCCTGGGCGAAGTCGCGGGCCAGCAGGCGCTCGCTCCAGTCATCGTCCTGACGCAGGGCCTGGTGATAACGCCCGTAAGCTCTCCAGCGACTGCCGGAGGTGGCGAGCAACGGCTTGTTGTCGCGCTCGAAACGCAGAGTCAGCTGTTGCGGCGAGAAGTGCTCCAGGGTGCCGCGAACGGCGGCGCGGCTGGCGGTCAGCAAGGCCACCTGATGCGCCTGCAAATCGCGGAACGCACGGGAGATCGCTTGCTCGGCCGGCAATTGGCCCGGCTTGTTGCCCTGCAACAGAATGCCCAGCGCTTCACCGGCATCGACGGCGAATTTCAGTGGGTTCTTGTGGGTGCCTTGCACGGTGGTCTGGGCCAGGCGCAGTTCGTTTTTCAGCTCGCTGCGGGTGCGCAGGCTCTGCTGCAAACCGCCGACGCTCTGCTTGAGCAGGCGCGCGGCGTTCAGGGCCAGGGCTTCGCGGGCGTCGTGGTCGAGGCCTTTGAGATCCACGCCCAACGCCGCACCGAAGTGCTCCCAGAAACCTTCGCTCTGGCGCTCCACCGCTTTTGGCGGCGGGGCTGGCGCAGGTTCTGCCGGGGCGTCGATCAGCTCCGGCACCATCAGGCTTTCCATGTCGATGCGCGCGTAGTCGGCGCGCTGACGGGTATCCTCGATCACCGTGCTCGGGGAAATCAGCTCCTCGATCTCCGAGTACACGCGTTCTTGCTGGTCGAGGGCATTGAGCGGGTCGAGGTCGAGGAACGCATCGTCCGGAATGATGCTGCCTGCCGCTTGCGGGCGGCCGACTTCGACGTCGAACGTGGCCGGGTCGCGCACCAGCCGCGCACGGATCTCGAAGTCGCCCAGCACGTACACGCTGCCATGTTCGATGCGCATCGGCTCGCCCTTGCGCAGACGTGCGCCACTTTCGCTGTCCTGGATACCGTTGCTACTGGTATCGGTCAGGAAAAACGTGCCTTCGCGGTAGCTGATCACCGCGTGGTGGTTGGACAGGTGACGCTTGCGGTCGGGGATGATCCAGTCGCAGTCCTCGCCCCGGCCAATCACGCCACCGGCCTGTTTGAAGGTCTTCTGGCACAAATCCGTGGGCACGAACTGCTTGGTGTTCAGCATTTCGAAAACCAGTTCCATGATGATGCTCCTTGCGGTCACTTGCCGCGATTGACCGCCTGCGGATCACCCAATGGGCGATAGGTGTTGTCGTTGTATTTGTAATTGCCGCTACAGCCGCCGAGGCCGCATAGAACGACGAGGGTCAGCAGGACGGCTTGCCAGTGACGAACAGGCATCAGAGGGTCTCCAGGGGTAGACAAAGCACAAAGCGCCGACCCTTTCGGGTGGCGCTGTTAGAAGCGAATGAGGCGGATCCGACGGTCTTTTGCCTACCCATCGAAATCACCCAGATTGATATTCAGCCGCCCGAGGCGGTACAGCAGCGTGCGCCGTGGCAGCCCGAGTTCGCGGGCGGCGAGGGTCTGGTTGCCGTCGTTTTTGCGCAGGCAGTCGAGCAGCAGACTGCGCTCGACCTGCTCCAGGCGTTCGCGCAGGTTCAAGCCGCTGCTGTCCTCCGGCATGGCTTCCATGCGCAACGAGAAATGCTCGGCCAGCAACTCGCCGCCTTCGCACAGCAAGACCGCGCGCTCGACCAGGCCTTTGAGTTCGCGAACGTTGCCGGGGAAGGCATAACCGGACAGGTGATCCAGCGCCGCGTCGGACCAGCGCACCGCGTCGCGCTGCAAGAACGAGCAGGCCTTGTCGGCGAAGTGCCGCGCCAGGTCGAGGATGTCGCCTTCGCGCTGACGCAACGCCGGCAGCTCGATCGGGAATTGCGCGAGGCGGTAGTACAAGTCCTCGCGGAACTTGCCTTCGCTGACCAGCACCGACAAATCCCGGTGCGTCGCGGCAATGATCCGCACGTCGATCTTGTGGGTGTCGTTGGACCCCAGCGGGCGGATCTCGCCCTCCTGCAATACCCGCAGCAATTTGGCTTGCAGGGACAGCGGCATGTCGCCGATTTCATCGAGCAACAAGGTGCCGCCATTGGCCGCATCGAACAGCCCGGCACGGTCGCGATCGGCACCGGTGAAGGCGCCTTTGCGGTAGCCGAACAGCTCGCTTTCCAGCAGGTTCTCGGGGAACGCCGCGCAGTTCTGCACGATGAACGCCTGGGACCGGCGCGGGCCGCAATCGTGAATCGCCCGCGCGACCACTTCCTTGCCGGTGCCGGTCTCACCGCGCAGCAGCACGGTGTAGGGGCTGTGCAGGACTTTGCTGATCAACGAGTAGGTCTGGCGCATCGCCGCGCTCTTGCCGATCAGGCCATAACCGCTGGCGCTCGGGACGTTGAGTAGCGCCGGGCGTGTATCACCGGTCGGCTGACGCAAACGTTGCAGCAAGTGCAACTGACCGAGCACGAACGAGCCCAGTTGACCGAGGGAATCGGCAAACCCTTGCAGGTCGATCTGGCGGCGACTGGCGCACAGCAGCAAACCTTCGACAGCCTTCTGCTGATTGACCAGCGGCACGCACAGCAACGACTGCCAGGGCGTGGCCTGGGGCGGCAGGAAACTGGTTTCGTGCAGGCTGCCGCTCAGCTCGCCGAGGCACACCACGCGGTTCTGGCACAGGGCGAATTGCAGCAGTTGTTCACCGTTGTAATCCGCCGGCAGGCTCGCCCCTTCCCGGGGTTGCAGAATGCCGTTCAGGCACTCGGCATTCATCCCCAGGCAGGTGTGGGTCGCGTCCAGCAGGTACAACTGCGTCAGTTCGCAACCGCTGAGCTCGGCCACCCCGCGCACGAAGTCACCCAGCAACACAGCGCTGTCCGCCGCCCGCGACAGGCTGGCGAACTGCGCCAGCAAGGCTTCGGCATAGACCAGCGGTTGCGGCACTTGAGTGAACATCACACCCACCTCAGGCGAACTCGCACGTCACGCTGGCATTGCCGTCTAGCGTCGCATGCACGCGCTTGAGGCTTTCACCGGTGGCCATCGCATCGAGCAAACGGTCGGCCACCAGCGGCAGCACATGCAGGTCGAGCAAGTGGTCGATCAGGCGCGCACCGCTGTCGCTTTGGGTGCAGCGTTCGGCCAGGTGATCGACAAGGTCCTGGGAGTAAGTGAAATCCAGCTGACGACGGTTCAGGCGCTCGCCCAGACGACCGAGTTTGATTTCGATCAGCTCGCGCAGCACCGGGCCGCCCACCGGGTAGTAAGGCACCACGCGCATGCGTGCCAGCAACGCCGGTTTGAAGTGCTTGCTGAGCACCGGGCGAATGGTTTCTTCGAGGACTTCGGCGGTCGGCCGCGCGCCGTTTTCGCAGAGCTCACTGATGCGGTCGCTGCCCAGGTTCGAGGTCATCAGAATCAGCGTGTTGCGGAAGTCGATCTCGCGCCCTTCCCCGTCGTTGGCCACGCCTTTGTCGAAGATTTGGTAGAACAGGTTGAGCACGTCCGGGTCGGCTTTTTCGACTTCATCGAGCAGCACCACCGAGTACGGTTTCTGCCGCACGGCTTCAGTGAGCATGCCGCCCTCGCCGTAACCGACATAGCCCGGCGGCGCACCGATCAGACGCGACACGGTGTGCTTCTCCTGGAACTCGGACATGTTGATGGTGGTGATGAAACGATCACCGCCGTACAACAAATCAGCGAGGGCCAGTGCGGTTTCGGTCTTGCCGACGCCGCTCGGGCCGACCAGCAGGAACACGCCGACCGGGGCATCCGGTTTGTTCAGGCCTGCGGCGGTGGCGCGCATCGAACGGTCCAGCGCATGAACCGCTTGCTCCTGACCACGGATGCGCGTGCGCAGGTCGGTGGCGAAGCTTGCGACCTTGGCGTTGTGTTCGCGGGCCAGTTGCGCCAATGGCACACCGGTCCAGGCGCTGATCACTTCGGCCACCAGACGCGGGCAGACTTCGAAGCTCACCAGACGTTCTTTGACTTGCAGCTCGGTCAGGGTTTTGTGGGTTTCGTTGAGCGCCGCTTCCAGGGTTTCGACGCTTTGCGCTTCGTCTACGGGCAGCGATTCGATCACGGTGCCTTCGGCGTCTTCCTCGACCGTGATGGTCGGCTCGACGGCGGCGGCTTCGCGAGCCTTGGCCAGTTGCTGACGCAGCTCCAGCAGGCGCTCGGCCAGTTCTTTCTGCTCGGTCCACAGCGTTTCGAGGGCGACCTTTTCGTCTTCGGCGTCGGCCAGGCGATCTTCCAGAGCGTCCAGCGCTTCGTGATCGATCAGCAAACCGGCTTCGGCATCACGACGCAGGGCCTGACGCTGACGGCCACCTTCGGCCAGTTCGCCACGCAGGCGTTCCAGGCTTTCCGGGGCGGCGGCGAGGCTGATGCGCACGCGGGCGCAGGCGGTGTCGAGCACGTCGACGGCCTTGTCCGGCAGCTGACGACCCGCCAGGTAACGGGCGGACAATTCGGCTGCTGCAACCACCGCGTCATCGCGCAGGTAAATGCCGTGGCTCTTCTCGTAGACCTGAGCCAGGCCACGCAGGATGGTCACCGCTTCGCTGACAGTCGGTTCGTGCAGTTGCACCGGTTGGAAACGACGGGCCAGGGCCGGGTCTTTCTCGAAGTATTTTTTGTACTCCGCCCAGGTGGTGGCGGCGATGGTGCGCAACTCGCCACGGGCCAGGGCGGGTTTCAACAGGTTGGCCGCATCAGAACCGCCGGCGTTGCCACCCGCGCCGATCAGGGTGTGGGCTTCGTCTATGAACAGGATGATCGGTTTCGGCGAGGCTTTGACTTCGTCGATCACGCCTTTGAGGCGACGTTCGAATTCGCCTTTGACGCTGGCGCCGGCCTGCAACAGGCCCATGTCCAATGACAGCAGCTCGACGCCTTTCAAGACTTGCGGCACTTCGCCGGCGGCGATGCGCGAGGCCAGGCCTTCGACGATCGCGGTTTTACCGACGCCGGCTTCACCGACCACAATCGGATTGTTCTTGCGGCGGCGAGCGAGGATGTCGACCATCTGACGGATCGCGCCATCGCGGCACAGCACCGGGTCGAGTTTGCCGTCGCGGGCCTGCTGGGTCAGGTTGTGGGTGAAGCGCTCCAGCAGCGATTCGCCGGGCACCGCCGGTTTGCCGGTGGCCGGTTGTTCTTTCTGCGACAGGGCGAATTCTTTCAGGCGCTCGATGTTCAGCTTGGCCAGCAACGACTGATAACGGCTGCCGGCGTAGCGCATCGGGTTGCGCAGCAGCGCGAGGATCAACGCGGCTTGCTCGACCTGGCTCTGACCCAGTTCGAGGTTGGCCACCAGCAAGGCGTCTTGCAGCCACTGCACCAGTTCCGGGGCGAACACCGGATTGCGCGAGGCGCTGTGCTCGACCCGCGATTGCAGCGCGGCGCTCAGCTCGCCGGCGTCCACTTCGGCGTCCTGCAACGCCCGTGCGAGCAGGCCTTGCGGGCGCTCCAGCAGGCCCAGCAGCAAGTCTTCGACGAGGATCTTGCTGCCGCCACGGGCGACGCAGCGCTCGGCAGAACTTTCCAGATCACGACGGGTTTCGGCGTCCAGCGCCTGGATAAGTTGTTGCAGGTCTACGTTGATCATGTGTCATCTGTCCTTAATGAATTTTGCTGCCCAGGGTCACCACGCCGTCCGCTTTTTCGCGGCCGAGCCAACTGGTCCACCCCAGGCGACAGGCGTTCTGCTCACCGATGCGCAGTTCGCGGATTTCTTCCTGGCGCAGCACCAGGCGAATGTCGTAATCGAGCGGGTCACGCAGGGTGAACCGCACCAGCGCGCACAACGGCTGGTAGCCGAAACCGATCGGCAGGAATTCGTGAAAGCGTTGCCAGTCGAGCTCGCGGATGTGAATGCGGAATTTGCCGCTGCGGTCGCGTACGTGTTCACCCAGCACCAGGTCTTCGCCGAGCATGCTGTTGCCGCGACCGAGGCGATTGCGTTGCTCGTCGAGGATTTCGACGCGGCGCTCGATGCACTGCTCGATAGTCAGTTCGGCGTGCTTGAAGTAGTAACGCAGTACCGCTTCGATCAACGCCGCCGAGTGCGCCCGCAAGCTGAGCAGGCCGAGGTACGGCAGCAGGCGTTTCCAGTTCAGTTCCTGAGCCTTGCGGATCTCTTCGCCACCAAGGCCGATCAGGGCAAACAGTTGCGCCGAAAACGGATCGAGCGCGCCGCTCTGGAAACTGGCGCGGTAGCGGTATTTGCGCCAGATCGGCAGCATCAGCCGTTGCAGGCGATGGTGGAACAGGTCGAGGAAGTTACGGGTCGGGTTGCCGTCTTCGCTGTCGCCCAAGGCCTGTTCACCGTAAAACGCAGGCAACGGTGAACCGGAACCGACCAGGCCGATCAGGTTGAAACGCAGACGCGCACGCATCTGCCCGTGCTCTTTGAAAAACTCCACGCGATCGACGTCACTGCCAGGGAAACCCAGGCTCGGGTTGGCCTGGAATTCCAGCTGGTCGTACAGGTCGTCTTCGCTCAGGTGCGGGTGTGCATCGCGCAGCCGGTCGATCACCAGCAGCACGGCCTGAAACAGCGAGTACTCGCGTATTACCCGGGTCAGCCCGCTTAAAGCAGGGGCTGCAGGCCCATACGTGGTGTCCATTGGTACACCTCTCCCTGTGTGCTTTTTACCCGCAGCTCGTGGTACGAATTGAGACTGGCGTAAAGCGCGAAAAACTCGTTAAGAACCGAAGCGAACACGAACAGGTCGCCCTCGCCGATATACCCTTCCGGGTCGATAGTCAGCTCGGTGCGCAACCCGCGAACCGGCAACCCTCGGTGCAATCTGTCGACATGCTGGTGCTTGATCGACTTGAGCCCGCCCAGCAGGCGTTTGCTGACTTTTTCCGCGTGCTGGTCGTAGTAGCGCGGCAGGTCGTAGGTTTCGAGAATCACCTTCAACGCATTGACGTCGGCCAGCGACAGGTAGTTGAGCGACATGTTGCTGATCAGCTTCCAGAGGAAGTCGCGGTTCAGCGGTGGCGCGAAACTCGAGGTGGCCGGGGTGATGTTGCGGAAGCTCAGAAACTCCGGCGTCTCTTCACAGGCCATGCAGATGTCGCCGAGCTTGAGCTTGCGCGGCAGGTTCTGGTTGGTGCACATCAGCTCGATCGACAGGGTTTCGTGGGCTTCGGTATGGCGGATGCCGAAGCTCAAGTAGGTGTCGAGGCCATCGTGCAGCAAGGACGAACGCTGGCGGATGCTGTAATGCGGACGGCTGGTGGGCACGTCGAAACTCGGGTCGTGCTCGAAGGATTCGAACGGCACGTATTCCTGATAACCGAGGCCGCCGGGCTTCCAGCCAGTCACGGTTTCCACCGAAAACACGCCGCAGTTTTCCAGGTCGTATTCGGCCGGCAGCAGCAGGTATTCGTCCTGCTTGCCGTCGAGGCGGATCGGCAGCGCATCGTGCTCGAACAGGTTGACGATCGGCGTGCAGTAGAGCTTCACGTTGTCCAGGGTCGGGCGCATCCGCATGATGCCGCTCTTGCGAATATCGAAGCGCAATTCCAGGCCGCGCATCTGCTTGAGCGTGTCTTCCGGCAGTGCCTTGAGCAGGTCCAGACCGTTGATATCAACGAACAGGAATTTGTCCTGGAAGGCGAAATATTCCTGCAGGTAGCGATAGCCACGGAAGGTGTTCAGCGGATACGGGATCAACGCTTCTTCTTCGGCAAAACCCACCGGCTGCACGCGGTCGCCGGGCATTTTGAACGCCATCGGCTGACCGCTTACGCCGTTGATGGGCTTGCCGGCGCCATCCAGCGGGATCAGCTCGATGCCTTCGAGGTTGCGCAACAGGCTCAGGTACAGCATCTGGCTGATGTAGCGCTCACCGGCAAAGTGCAGACGCAGACGGCTCAGCTCCAACTCGCCGAGGTGACCATCCGCGCTCATCTCCAGCCGCAGGCTCAACAGCGAACCGTCACCCTTCACCGAGTAATTCAGCGCGGCCAGATCCAGCGGTAACACCTCGGTCGGGTAGCACGTACGGAAACGGCAGCGCACATCATCGACCGGCACACTCTCCACCGGCGTATCACGCTCGACCCTCAACGCCGGCCCGGAACGCTTCAACGGGTCGAACTGCAAAATGCTGAACGCCGGCAGCGGCCGCATGTAGTTCGGCCACAGCAACTGCATCAGCGAGTGGCTGAGCTCCGGCAACTCGTCGTCGAGCTTTTGGCGCAGACGACCGGTCAGAAAGGCAAAGCCCTCCAGCAACCGCTCCACATCCGGATCCCGCCCGGCCTGACCAAGGAAAGGCGCCAACGCCGGGCTACGCTCGGCGAAACGACGACCTAACTGGCGAAGTGCGGTGAGTTCGCTTTGGTAGTAGTGGTTAAAGGACATGGATGGGCTGCCTGGTTTTGAATTTGGGTGAGCTAGATACGTGTTTTTGCTCAGTGGTCATATTTATGCGGGAGGCAAATTCAGGAAATAGGTGCCAATGCCGTGCATCACCGGTATCGCCATCAAGACAATGAACGTCAGCAACCTATGAAGCTTCGAGTTACGGCTTTTATTGCGTAGCCCAGTCAGGGCTAGAATCAGCGATAAAATGGCCAACGTACCGAATAGGTCACTGTCAGCTAATACGGCCAGATAACCGCTCATCCCTTACATCCTCTTGAGTAAAACTTCCGTTGTAGAGCAGCAGCAGTTTCAGTGCCAAAACACCACAGAAAAAAGTCTGCATTCACGCAGGCGGTAAGTTGGCATAATAACTGCCAACCACTTCGAGCAATGTAATGGACACCAGACACAAAAAAGTCAAAACTCGGTGCCACTTTGAGTTTCTAACCCTAACAAACAAATTACCAATCGCCGCAAAAAAACAAAAAATCGCCAAAGTGCCAAACAAATCACTATCAGCCAACACTGCCAAATAGACGTCAAAACTCATTTTTTATTAAACCCCATGAAATTCCAACGATACAATTGGAAGTTTTTCAAAAAGTCTTCATCCGTAGAGCCTTTAGCCATATTTTTATAATCCCACCCAACAACCGCCTTCTCATAAAATCCTTTTTCAATCGACATACCCGCATATCCATCATTCTGCGGATCAGCCATGTTAGAGCCAATCAATCTCTGAAATGTTGTATTAGGGCGGGTACTCCAACCACTAGTATTACCCTGCCTGATGTCAATTCTGGAGGTATTAATTCCGACTACGACTTGGATATGGTGCGCAACATCTCCAGGACGATCAAGAGCCTGCGCAAGGATGTCCCCGGGCATCAGGCTTTCTACTGCATCCACAGCCAGAGTATTTTCACCCACTTCCTGCATATCCGGAGCACCATAGGTCAACATGACCATTTCGCTAAAGCCGTACATATTGGAAGCGTAACGATCATGCTGCGCTGCGGTGTAATTCTCCATATTCCGGTAAGTTCTAACACCCGTTTTCAGCTTTACCGGCAATCCACGCTTAGACGCAAATTCGCATAAAACCCTCAGAGCAAAGTCTTCACACGTAAACTTATTATTTTTTACAGCGCCGTTTTTATCCCAATATTTTTCATTGATCAGTTTTTCCGCAATCAATGGTGCTTCGTCGTGATAAGCAGCAATATCTGCATCCGTCCAGAAAGCAGTCGTTTTCCAGAATACTTTATAGGTAACTTTTTTCCCGACGGGATCTGACTTTGGAGTTAACGCAATTGAGCGCGCCATCAAGGTAGACAAAATTTCGGCACTCATACCGACGCTCCATCAATCGCGGCGTGAAAATCAAAAGTTTCACCTTCTTTCCCCCCTACCAACTGGGTTCTGCCCATTGCATCACTTTGCCCGGAGATAACTTCGCCTTTGGCGGTTGTAATCTGATAAGGAATATCCTGAAGTGGATTTCCATCCTGATCTTCCATCACAACATGCTGACAATGGGAAAACAGCATCAATGGAACCGGTGGAATAAACGGTACCGGTGTATGCGAATTCCCGATAATCACTGTCCCGGACCCGGCCGTAACTTTATTACCATGAGCACCAACGGAGCCCACGGTCGCCGCCGGTTTACCGTTAATCAAAACAGTCGTTGCAAGATCGCCAACCATCGCACCACCACACGCCGAGGCATCGCCTTGGCGGGCGGCCGCGAGGCCGTCGAAGAACACGTCGCCGGAACCGGCGGCGATCGGGTTGGTGCCGTGGCCGGGGAGCGGGCAAGCGGTGGGGTCGGATACGCGGGCTGCTGGTTTGCCGGACATACGAATCTCCTTAGTTGACCTTTACTTGACCGCTGCCATCCAGGCGCGCGGCGAAACTGACCTGGCGCTTGAAACCATCAACTTCCAGCAGGCCTTCGATGCTGAAGGACAGGCGAAGCTGATCGTTGTCACGCGGCAGGGAGATGACACGCACGTTGCTCAGGCGCGGTTCGTAGGCTTCGATGAAGCTTTCGATGGCCCGGCGGGCCTGACTCAGGGAGTCGTGCAGGCTCAGGCGCATGTCATTGAGATCGGGTAGCCCGTAATCGGACAGCGTTTGCACGCTGCCCGCACGGGTGCTGAGCATCTTGGCCAGATGGGCAGCCACCGACGCCATGGCGGAAACCTCGCGGCTCCAGCCGACGCGTTTGTCCGCGTCGCCACCCAGGCGTTCGAAAAGGCTGCCGTATCCAGTCATGAGTCGCTCCGCTTACTCTTTGTCCAGCTTGCCAACCAGCGACAGGGTGAAATCGGCACCCATGTACTTGAAGTGCGGGCGCACGTTCAGGCTGACGCGGTACCAGCCCGGCTCACCGTCGACATCGCTGACGATGATCTGGGCGGCGCGCAGTGGACGACGGCCACGGACTTCGGCGCTCGGGTTTTCCTGGTCGGCCACGTACTGGCGGATCCACTTGTTCAGTTCCAGCTCGAGGTCGGTACGTTCTTTCCACGAACCGAGTTGCTCGCGCTGCAGCACTTTCAAGTAGTGAGCCAGGCGGTTGACGATCATCATGTACGGCAGTTGGGTGCCGAGCTTGTAGTTCAGCTCTGCAGCCTTGCCTTCAGCGCTGATGCCGAAGAACTTCGGCTTCTGCACCGAGCTTGCGGAGAAGAACGCCGCGTTGTCGGAGCCTTTGCGCATGGTCAGGGAGATGAAACCTTCCTCGGCCAGTTCGTATTCACGACGGTCGCTGACCAATACTTCGGTAGGAATCTTGGTTTCGATTTCGCCCATGCTTTCGAAGTGGTGCAACGGCAGGTCTTCAACCGCGCCACCGCTCTGTGGGCCGATGATGTTCGGGCACCAGCGGAATTTGGCGAAGCTGTCGGTCAGCTTGGTGCCGAACGCGTAGGCCGTGTTGCCCCACAGGTAGTGCTCGTGGCTGTTGGCGACGGTTTCTTTGTACACGAACGATTTGACCGGGTTTTCTTCCGGATCGTACGGGTTACGCAGCAGGAAACGCGGCACGGTCAGGCCAACGTAACGGGAGTCTTCCGACTGGCGGAAGCTCTGCCATTTGGCGAATTGCGGGCCTTCGAAGTGATCCTTCAGATCTTTCAGGTCCGGCAGGCCGGTGAAGCTTTCCAGGCCGAAGAATTTCGGGCCGGCGGCAGCAATGAACGGCGCGTGGGACATGCAGGCTACGCTGGACACGTACTGCATCAGTTTCACGTCCGGCGAGCTTGGGGACATGTAGTAGTTGGCGATGATCGCGCCAACCGGCTGACCACCGAACTGGCCGTATTCAGCGGTGTAGATGTGCTTGTACAGGCCCGACTGCATCACTTCCGGCGAATCTTCGAAGTCATCCAGCAGGTCGTCCTTGGAGACGTTGAGGATTTCGATCTTGATGTTTTCGCGGAAGTTGGTGCGGTCGACCAGCAACTGCAGGCCACGCCACGACGACTCCAGGGACTGGAAGTCCGGGTGGTGCAGGATTTCGTCCATCTGGCGGCTGAGCTTGGCATCGATCTCGGCGATCATGCGGTCGACCATGGCCTTCTTGACCGGCTCACCGTTGTTCTGCGGCTTGAGCAGCTCTTCGATGAACGCCGACACACCGCGTTTGGCGATGTCGTAGGCTTCGTCGTCCGGGGTCAGGCGGGTTTCGGCGATGATGCTGTCGAGAATGCTGTATTCGCCGCTCTCGTTGCTCTTTTGCTGTGCTGCGCTAGTGCTCATTGTGTTGGCTTCCTTGGCTGATGGGGGCTCAGGCGTCCTGGGCTGCGGCGTTCAGGCCCAGCTCACCGAGTACGCGACCGCGGGATTCGTCGTCGGCGAGCACGCCTTCGATGGCTTTGCGGAACGCAGGCGCGTTACCCAGCGGGCCTTTGAGGGCCACCAGCGCGTCGCGCAGTTCCATCAGTTTTTTCAGCTCGGGCACTTGCTCGACCAGCGAGGCCGGGTTGAAGTCCTTCATCGAGTTGACGCGCAGTTGCACGGCCAGTTCTTCAGTGTCGCTTTCTTCCTGAAGACGGTTCGGTACGCTCAGCGTCAGGCTCAGCTCTTGCTTGGCCAGCACTTCGTCGAAGGTCATCTTGTCGATGCTGATCGGCTTGCGATCTTCGACTTTGCGTTCGTCCTTGCGGTGGGTGTAGTCACCGATTGCCAGTAGTTTCAGCGGCAGTTCAATCTCTTCCTGAGCACCGCCGGTGGCGGGTTTGAAGGTGACGTTGATGCGTTCCTTGGGGGCTACCGAGCCTTCTTTGGCCATGGCTTTTCTCCTTGCGGTTGTGGCCCTGGGGCCTATTCGAGTACCACTTCGAGATCGAGGTGGCACAGCCTGCGATAAATCTCTTCCTTGCGTTCACGCACTGCATGGTTCTGCGGTAACAACTCGCAGCAGCTATGCAGCAAATGCAGCACTTCCAGCGCAAGATCGGGCTCCCAGGCGTGCAGGCCTGAGTCCTGTAATGTTTGGTCGAGGGTTTCGAGTTGGGTCTTGGCCAGTTCGTATTTCTTGGCCATGAAGCACAGCCGCGCGAGGGCGAACTGCCAGAAGAAGCGAACCCGCCCGCCATGGGCGCTTTGCAGGCCCTGCTTGAGAATCTGCACGGCGGCCTTGAGGCCGTCCTTGCGCAGAATCGGCATGACTTCTTCCAGGGCCACTTCCCAGGCAGGCTGGGTATCGGCGACTTCGACCTTGCGCGGCGCACTGGCGCTTTGCAGATGCGGCATGACGTGGGCGCTGATCCAGGCGCGGGTGGCCGGATCGGCGAACGGCGCGCCGTCGTGGAAACGCAACTCGATGATGCCAGGCAGGCGCTGAACCAAAAGCGCGAAGTGGATTTCCACTTCGCGCATGGCCATCTCGGCGTTCAGCCCCTGAAGGCATTCCCAGACCATTCGCTGGCCATCGAACCAGAACGGCGCCTTCGCCAGGCTCGCCTCCAGCTCTACCAAAAGATCGGCGTATTTCCCCTGGTCGAAGCGGTCCTGATAGGCCTTGAGTTTGTCTGCCGGCACGCCACGCAGGACGGTGATCTGCTCGGCATTGCGCTCGGGCACCGCGTCGATGGGCAGCCACAACAGCGTGCGATTGAGGCGCAGAGCGCGCAAGTCGGTGGCTTTCTGCTTGAGCCACCAGGCACACAATGGACGGGCGCTTTCCTGCTGAGCGCGCAAGGCCTTGTGGGCCTCTTTCTCGTTATCGATCGGCGCGCCGGGGGTGAACAGCTGGGTCGCGGCCTGCTTGACCTGGGCCACTGCGGCCCCCACCACACCGGGCTCCGGCTGGTTGTCGGCGGCACGCTGGACCATGTTTTTCAAGCGGCGGGAGATTGGCAGCAGCAACGGCGCGTCATCGCCCAGGTGCTCGGTGCACGCGGCGTCGAGGCCTTCCAGGTGCTCCACCAACTGGCGGAACAGCGGCAGCTGCTCTTTGATCGCGACGTTTTCGTTCAGCACCTGCTCAAGACGCGGCACCAACCAGCTGATGGCGGCGGAGCGGGTGCGGGACTTGTTCGGGTAAACCTCGGCCCAATGGTTTTCGCAGAGGTGGTGTAGCAAACCGAGGCCGGCCAGCAACCCCTGGAAGGATTCGCGCTGGTACAACGCCCAAGTCAGCCAAGCGCCGACACGCAAATCCTTGGACTGGGTACGCAGCAGGTTTTCACTGTTTTCGCGGATTTTCAGCCAGTCGATCTGACCGCTTTCATGCATGGACTGGGCTTTGGCCAGCTCGCTTTCCAATGCCTCATATTCGCTCGAAAAGCGAACATCCTCGCCCGCGAAATTCTCTTTGGAAACAGAGGCTTTTGCGAGTTCAAGGTAATGAGCGGAAAGTTTGCTTGAGTAGGACATCCATGGCCTTTAATTAGGATTACAGTCATACGGCCCTTGGAGTTTCAATGGCGCCGGACAGTATCAAAGAGCTGCGATGAATCTCATCCAATTGAGTTCGCGCTCTTTAAAGTGCGCGCATCCTAATCACAATGATGGCCATTAGCAAGCACCCGATTAAACAACAAGACAGCGTCGTCTCTGTTGCTTGTAGGAGATTTCCCTATATGTGACAGGGGATTCCCTGACACAAGGCTTGGCCTTTCCACCCTCCACGCGATCCCCCCGAAACCATTGAGCCAGAGCGGCCCATCAACCCTGTTCATCATCACTGAGGAATTCATATCCTGACGCTGACGCCAGCATGACAAAAATAGAAAATGAAAAATGTAGGAGCTTTCTGAAAGTTACAGCCATCCGCGAACAAAGCGTTGACTGAAAAATGCATATTAAAAAAGTGCCATCAAAATGATGGCACTTTCATATATCACCAATCCCCGGATGTGTACTTGGCTCAGCCCAAAACTTCATTACCTCCCCCCGAAACAAAAAAGTCCTTCGCTCATCGCCGGCGCAAAAAACTGAAATAATCAAACTTCGGACCATGTGTCAGCCCCCCCCCTTCCTACATCAATCCTTTTGCTGAGGATAAGCACATGTTCGCCGGCCAAGGTTTCGAACTTTGATCTCGTTTATTCACATGATTTTAAAGGGCGGGCCTTTGAAGAGATTGAAGCCATCAGCACTTTGTATTCGATCCAGGGGTTGAACTGGACAACAAATACCCTGATTTCGAGGCGGAGCATTTGTTCAGCCGATACGCCGCGGAATCTGGCCGACGTTACGGAAGCAGAATGGCGGATGACGTGCAGTTGCCAGAGGAAGCGAGCGCTGAATCACTTGCCAGCGCAGGAGATGGCGGCGCATGGCGCCAAGTGCAGATCATTCCCACGCAACACGTGGGAATGATCAAAGACCTACAGAAACTCAATCAAACATTCGGGCAAGGTACCGGTGCCCAGTCGCCCAGGTCCGGGTTTTTGCACATGCTGTTGACCTGAGTGGTGCCTGCACTGGCCACTTGCTTGCTTTCCGCCTGTTTGGCTTGTGCGGTCTGCAGGGTTTTCTCGGTGGTGACCGCTTCTTTCGGCACGGTTGGCAGCACCGGTTTTTTCGCCGGCTTCACTGCTTTTTTGCCCTTGGTCGGAGTCACGACCGGTGTGGTATCGGCGGTCGCCACGGTGACCACGTCGGTGCGCTGCACGCCTACCTGCTGCAGGTCTTTTTCGTAGGCCTGGGTGTAGTTGTTCAGGTCTTCGCTGGCTTTACCGTTCACCGCAACGATCAGGTCGTTGGACTCTTTGAGGCCAGAAACGATTTCTGCCAGGCGCTTGCGGCCCTCAATGTCGTTGACGGTTTTGGCTTTGCGGTCGGCAACCAGTTTAGTGAACGCGCTCTGGTAGCACTGTTGCGACGCCTTGGCGTATGCGGTGCTGCGGTCGATGTCGGCGGCGCTCTTGCTGACGTCGGAGGCGTAGGACGCGATGCGCTGGTTGTCATCGGCGATCTGCTTCTGACGCTCGTTGTAGTAACCGACCGCGCCGCCCGCCAGGGCACCGCCCGCCGCACCGATGGCGGCGTTGCGGCCACGGTTCTCGGAATCGGTCAGGGCGCCCAACAGTGCACCGCCGACAGCGCCGACAGCCGCGCCGGTAACCACCGACTTGGTCATGTTCGAATCGGTGGCACGCAGGTGCTGCACCGGCTCGTAGCAGTTGGGGTAGTACTCGACCTTGGTGCTCGAAGCGACCTTGGAGGTCGGCGACGTCGCGCAACCGGTCAGTACGGTGCTGAAGCCAACGGCGATCATCAGCAAGTGACGCTTGGAAACCGCAGCAAAAGCTTTACGGGAGGAAAGCATAGTTGTGTTCTCGTTTAAGTTTGACCAGCTCAGCACGGCCCACCGCCGCCTGAGTCCCTTCCAAGCTCGCTGTACAACGAACGATCAAGACCGCTGAGCGTTCGATGCGAGCAATTCCTTCAATATCGCCGCCGGGTCGGCTCGTCGTTGCTGACGATAATCACCGACATGGCGAACGAATAACGTCGCGCGCGCCACCAGGCTCTTGCCCAGTACCGGCTTGCGCTCCAACTCTTCCTTGATGCGTTGAAACTGCGCCTGGATCACGGCGTCGGTGTAGCGCGTGCCAGTCGCCAGGTTGTCGATGTAGATCGCCACCGCGCCGTCCAGCGCGCTACGGCCGTTGTCGATGGCCATGGCGAACAGCTTGGCGCTGGCCTCGTCCTTGGCGTCCACGGCCTGCTGGCGACTCTTCTGCAAATTGGTCAGGCGAATGTTGTAGTTGTTGACGGTCTCGGCCACCAGGGCCGCCGACTGGATCAGGTTGCCGGCCGCTTCCTCGCGCTGCTGGGCGATGAGCGAGACGTTGCGCTTGAGCTCTTCGTTGACCAGCCCCAACTCGGCTTGCAGGCGCGGATCGACGCTGGCGGCAATGATGCTGTCCAGGCGTTTGGTCGGGTCCTGGGCGTCGTCGATGGCGTCGGTCAGGGAAGCCAGCCGGCCTTCTTTCTGCCATTGGGCAAACAGTTCCTTGTAGCGCGAACGGGGCGCCGACAACGCGCCGATCGCGACCCGGAAGCCGGTGGTTTCGTTGTTTTGCTCGGTGCCGTCGGCGGCGAACAGCGGATACTCGCGACGCATCCCGGTGAACAAGGTGCCCTCGCCTTCCAGGTAGTTGCCGCCCTTGACCACGAAGCCGCCGTAGGTGCCCTGGCGGCGCCCGGCGTGCACCAGCTGGAAGGACTCCTGGACCATTTCGGCGGCGTTGCCGATCACGTCGAACAGGCCGATGGGGTTGGGCAATTTGGTACCGATCGGCATCAGCCGCGCAGCCTGGCCGGTGCCGCCGGCGACCTGATTGAAGACCGCCCAATCGGCCAGCGGTCCGTCGCTTTCGCTGCCGTCCAGGCGCCGGGGAAACAGGCGCCCTTCCAGATCCTGACGGCTGACGGCTTGCCCGCCCCGGGCGGCGAACTCCCATTCGACCTCGGTCGGCAAACGCACAAAACCCAGCCCGCCCTCCTCGGCCGAGGTGCCACGGCCGCTCACCGGCAGCAGGTCTTTGTGGTATTTCATCAGCCAGGCGCTGTACACCGCCGAGAAGCGTTCAGCCTCGAATCGCGACAGCTTCACCTTGGGCAAACGCCCGGCCATGCCTTGCGGGATCTCGGCCTGCAAAGCCTCGCAGGCTGGCGCCGGTTCACCGCTGGCCAACGATTGCGCCTGGGCCATGACTTGCGCGTATTGGCGGGCGGTGACTTCGTATTTGCCGATGAAGTAGAGCATCGGTTTGAGCGGAGTGCCGACGTCAGTCTTGGGCATCAGCGGGGTGATGCTTTTGCTCCAGTCCTTGGGCAGATCCTTGAGGGTGAACTGGCCATTGATGAAGTCCCGCCGATAACCGGAAATGAACGACTGCTGATAACCGGCCTCGCCTTCGCTGAACGGGTAACCGAGGCTGATTTCGCGGTCGTCCAGACTGCCCTGGGCGAGGATGTAGACGTAACGGAACACCATCTGACCTTCGCACGGCAGCGGCAGGCTGACGTCATCGGCCAGCGGCTTGGGGTTGTCCAGTTTGTCGGCGCCTTCATCGGCACCCACCAGGCCAGCCATGCCCATGCTGGCCAGGCTCAGCGCCACGGCGGCGCCTAGTAACTTATACATCTCGGATTCCTTCACACGCCTGGATACGCGCCACTCGCCAGCCACCACAGACTGCCGCCACGGCACTGACGCCGAGCACGGCCGCCAGGGCCAACGCGTAGTGACGCGCCAGCAGATGGCTGGCGTACTCGCCCGGCATCTGCGCAAATAAATGGTTCAGGCCCGATTGCGCCAAACCATACAGCCCGGCACTCAACAGGGCGGCAAGGCCGGCGCTGTACAGCGCCTGCACCACCACAAACAACAGCAACGCCGCTGTGGAAAACCCCAGCAGGCGCAGCACCGATAACTCTCTGCGCTTACGCTCGACCGCCGCCAGCGCGCCAGCAAAGATCGCCGCGAATGCTCCCGCCACGGCCAATCCGGCGATGATCCAGAACACGATCGACAGGTTGCGGCTCAGCGATTGCACCTGGGCGATGGTCTGGGCCTGGGTCGAGACCAGCAGGTTCTGCGCCGCGAAGTACTGGCGCAGCGGCTCGACATCCTTGAGGCTGCGGGCGTACAGGCGAAACGCCGGATACACCCGCTGCTCCGTCACGCCCAGCGCATCACCTGGCCAACCGAACGCTGGCACGGCGCGGCCGTCCCGGTAATCTTCAGCCGCCTCCAGTAACGTCAACGGCGCGAATAATCCGTCCCGGGCGAAGGCTTCCAGCGGCAGAACCTGCAGCACCTGAACGCGAGTGCGCTGCGCCTCGCCACGACCGGCCACCTGCCGGCCAAAACTGGCCTGCAACCAATCACCGGCCTTGAGCCCGAGCTTTTCAGCGGCGGTCTGGCTGAGCAGCACCTGATCCAGCCCCTGGGGCACCGGCAGACTGCCGAGCAATGGATCGTTGGCGGCGGTGGGGATCATTTCCACAGTCACCGTCGAAGCGCCAGCGGTCAGATCCGCTGTCGCGGCAATCTGCCGGGTGCGCGGCAAGGCGAACGACACGTCGCTGCGCTGGCTCAACTGTTCGATAAACGCCGCACTGAACCGGCCGCCCCCCAGGGGGATGATCTCCCGGGTGGCCGGGTCGTTTTCCAGGCGCTCGGTCAAACTGCTGACCAGGCCGAATTTCAAGCCGAACAGCACCAGCAACGGTGCGACCACCGCCACCAGCGCCAGTACCGAGCAGGCCGACAGCCACGCATCGTTGCGGTAATCCTGCCAGGCCAGGGAAACCACCAGCGCGCGGCGCATCAGCAGGCCTCCCCGAGGGTGGCCGTGACACCGCCATCGAGGTCGCGATGACAACCGATGCGCCGCACCTGCAAACCGCTGGCGCGGGCCAGGGACTCGTCGTGGGTGGCAACGACGCAACACACACCGAATTCGCGGGCCTGGGTCACCAGTAATTGCATCACGCGCTCGGCGTTCAGCGGATCGAGGGCAGCGGTCGGTTCATCGGCCAGCAGCAGACGCGGCCCATGGGCCAGGGCGCGGGCGCAACTCACCCGTTGCCGTTGGCCGACGGATAAATCGCCCGGTCTTTTCCCCAGTTGATCAGCGATATCGAGTGCCCCGGCCAGGCGGTCCACGCTGCCGTCGTCTTTCAAGCCGAGCAGTTGACGTGACAGGTCGATATTGCGGCGCACGTCCAGAAAGTCCAGCAGACCTCCGGTTTGCAGCACGTACCCCAAGTGTCGGCTGCGCAAATCCGCCAAGGTACTGTGCGCATCTGTGCGCCACAGCCCGGCAATGTCCGTCCTGCTTTGGCCGGGAGTAAAGTCAAACTGCCCGGCCTGATCCGGCGCCAGCACCAGCGCCAGCAAATCGAGCAACGTGCTTTTGCCACAGCCACTGGGCCCGACCACCGCCAGTTGTTCACCGGCACGCAATTGCAGCCGTGGAATCACCAGGCTGTAGCGCTGGCTGCCGGCGCCCCGGCTTTTGTGCACTGCGCTCATGTTCAGCATCACGGCAGCGTCGACAACGGAACGCGGTACAAGGCATCACCCGGCTCGGCATCGCCGAAACGCACCCAGTTGGCCAGGTCGTTGTGGAAGGTTTCGTAGAGGCGGATTTTCGAGTCCAGCTCATCGATAAAGTCTTCCTGCTCGGCCACGCTCAGGGAAAGCCACAAATCCTGGGTCATGTTCAATGACTTGCTGCGGTAGGGCAGCCCTTCCAGGTACTCACCCAGAACCCCGCCATCGGCCAGGTTGCCGCCCTTGCGCAAGGCCGAGGGATCGCGGCTCATGTAGGCACTGGCGCTGGCGATTTCCTGGAAGAAATTCTTCGGCGAAGTCTGGGTTTTGCGGGCAGCATCGACGATCAGTTTCAGCGATTGCTGCAAGTCGTTGAGCTGCAGTTTGGTCAGCATCACGCACACCTGGAACGCTGGCAGTGCCGGGTTGGTCAGGTCACGGTCGGCGGTCCAGGCGCTGACCAGTTGCGGCGCCTGGCTGGCGGCTTTACGCCCCAAAAAGTCCATGTGCATCGCGTAGCCGACGGCCGCCGACTTGTCGGTCAGGCTCGGTGCGCCGCCCAGCAGCGGCACGGTTTGCGGCGTGTTGCTACGCACCTGATGCACCAGGTCGGCGAACACCGAACCGATCTCGTCCACCCGCTCACCGAACTTGCGCACATCGGCGCCCGGCACCGGAATGTACAGGTCGCCGATCTGCGGGTTGGCGTCGGCGGTCAGGGTGCGGTATTGGCTTTGCGCACCGCCGTGGGTTTTCTTGCCGGCGTCGCTGAGCAGGTGCAAGGCGTAGATTTTGATCTGTTTGCCCAGTGCGGCCTGACGCACTTCGGCCTCGTTCATTTGCGTGGCGGCATACGGGTCGTTCTTGCGCAAGGCGCCGGCATCGGTGACCAATAGAATCAGACGCCCGCCATAGCCGGACCAGTCCATGCCCTCGACCGCTTCCATCACGCCGGCAAACGCATCTTCGTTGAACGAATGGCTCGAGACCGTGGACGCCTTGACCTGCCGCGCCAGGTCCATGAAGCGCTGTGGGTCGCGGCCCTGGTCCAGAGTGATCAAGGTTTTGGCGACGTATTCCAGGCCCGGGGTTTTCTGGATGCTGTTGCGAAACCCCACCAGGCCGAAGCTGACACTGTCCAGCTCGCCCCGCTCGGCGATCCGGGTTTGCAGTTGGTGTACCACGTCGCGGACCTGATCGATGTAGGGCTGCATGGACACCGTGGTGTCGACGACCAACACCACGGCGGTGCGAAATGCATCGGCATTGGCGGCGCTGATCGGAGTGTTGCCGACAGTGGCCTTCGGTGCATTGCCGGGGTCGATGGAGGCCACGTTCAGCAACTGCACCGGCTGGCCGTTTTCATCGAGGCTCTCGCGCGAATCGAAGATCGGCAACAGGTAGAACTGGTTTTGCGGCACCGCGCTGGCGGCCGGTTCCAGGGCCAGCACTTGCTGATTGTCTTCGTGGTTCTGCTGGGCCTTGAGCAACAGGTTTTTTGCCGCCGAAGGGTCGGCCAGCAGCCGCTCCACTTCGCCAGGTTGACGCAGGAACATCACCGGCGCACGGCCGGAGCGTTCGGTGAATTTGAGCACCAGGCTTTGCTTCCAGTCGCTGGCTTGCTCGGCCGGCAACCAGCCGTCACTGCGCCCGTCGGTAGCGGCGCCGACGCGCAGCCATGGGCTGCCATCAACCTCTTTGCGCTGATAGACGTACAGCACGGAAAACGCCGGCAACGCCTTGCCAGGTGTGGCCCCCGGTTCACCGGCGAGTTTGGCCCCCGGCTTGCTGAGCACTCGCTGGAACAAGGTTTTTTTGCCGGCCATCAAAAGCGGACGCTGACCGTCATCGACTTGTGTCACCACAGGGGTCTTTACGGGTGGCTCTGGTGCAACCACTGCCGGCGTCGTGTTGGCCGGTGGCACTGAAACTACCGGCGTCCTGGCGTCCTCTTCAACGTCACCAGACAACCACCAATAACCCGCGCCGCCCAAGGCCAGTACCACGGCTACCGCGACGGCGGCGAGTGCGAATACCGGCCCCTTCCGTTGTCCCGAAGGCGCGGATTGCGGCGTCGACTTCATAGCCGGCGCAACAGGCTTGGCTTGGGGTTGTGGCTGTGCGGGGCTCGTCGGAATGTCGATGGACACCGGCGTCAGCCCCGCCAGGTCATTGCCCACCGGAAGGGGCAACGGCCGGATCGTAGTCGCTTCAACCGATTCGCGCGGCAGATTGTCCAGCGCCTGCAACAGCGCTTTTGCATCCGGGAAACGCTCGGCCGGATCCTTGGCCAACAGCTTGCGCAGCACCTCTTGATAACGGCCGTGGTGCACCGGCAGCTCCGGCAACGGTTCGGTCAAATGCGCCAGGGCCGTGGAGAGCGCGTCGTTGCCGGTATACGGCAGTTTGCCGACGAGGATTTCGTAGAGCACCACGCCCAGGGCATACAGATCGGCCCGACCGTCAATGTCCTGGCCGCGCGCCTGTTCCGGGCTCATGTAGCTGGGCGTGCCGACGGCAAAACCCGCTTGGGTGAACTGGGTGCGGTCGTCCAGCGACTTGGCGATGCCGAAGTCCGAGAGCACCGCCGTGCCATCGGCGCGGAACAGAATGTTCGCCGGTTTGACGTCGCGATGAACCAGCCCCAGACCATGGGCATAGCCCAGCGCCGAGGCGATCTGGCGGACGTAAATCAGGCCCTGCTCCGGCGTCAGGCCGGCGGCAATGCGCTCCTTGAGCGTACCGTTGGGCAGGTATTCCATGGCCATGTAATACAGCTCACCGACATTGCCGATGTCATGGATGGTGACCGTATGCGGGTGAGACAGGCGCGCCAGAGTCTTGCCTTCGCGCAGGAAACGCTCGCAGAAACTCGGGTCGGCCGCCAGCGCAGCGGCCATGACCTTCAACGCCACCTTGCGCTCCAGCGAGCGCTGGGTCGCCAGGTAAACACTGGCCATGGCGCCTTCGCCGATCTCGCCGTCGATGTCATAGCCCGGGATCAGAATGTTCGCGGTGACGTTCATGAAGGCACCTTCACGACGATGACCGTGATGTTGTCCGGAGCGCCGCGCATCAGGCCCAGGGACACCAGGCTGCTGGCGATTTCCCCAGGCTCATCGTGGCTCAGCACGTCGCGGATCTCATGATCTTCAACGGTTTTGTTCAGCCCGTCGCTGCACAACAGGTAACTGTCGCCGGGCTTCAACAGCAGCTCGACCATCGCCAGCTCCAGCCCCGCCTGGACCCCGATGGCGCGGGTGACAATATTGGACCGTGGATGCACCCGGGCTTCGGCTTCGCTGAGCAGGCCGCTGTCCTGCAGATCCTGGACGTAACTGTGATCCCGCGAGATGCGTTTGAGCCGACCGTCACGCAGGCGATACAAGCGGCTGTCACCCGCCCACAGGCATACCCCGCGCAAGTCACGCGCTGCCAGCACCACCACCGTGCTGCCCATCATGGTCACGCCGCGATTGGCCGTTTCTTCACGCACGGCGGCGTTGACCCGCTGCAGGTCGATTTTCAATGCTGCGACGTATTCATCCAGCGAGCGGCCCGCGGCCACGCTACGCAGACTGTCGATAATCAGGCTGCTGACGTAGTCGCCCGCCGCGTGCCCGCCCATGCCATCGGCGACCACCCACAGGCCTTTTTGCGGCAGGTCCAGGCAAGCGTCTTCGTTAACCTGACGGACCATACCGACATGGCTTTTGCTTGCAGATTTGAGGGTCCTTCCAACGCTTGAACACATCTACACAACACCTTCTTGGCCGAGCAAAAATTGCGCAAAATCAGCGGCGGCCGGCAGGCCCTGGCACCGCAATAAACCGGGGGCGATGCGCTCCGAACCCTGGCCCCACCACACACTGGCGCCTTCGCAGGCCTGTTCGGCGAGGGCGGTCATTCGCGCCTGCGGAGCGGTGGCATCAAAGCGATGCAGGCCGGCAAAACGGCTGCTCGGGATGCGCCGCAGGTACGCCGGGCTACCCAGCGTCTCCAGCCCCGCACCGAAGGCTTCGAAGCTCGCCTCCACGCTCAAGGTGCTCAACATCAATTGCTCGACCTGTTCAAACCAGGCATCCGAACCACCGACCACCGAGGCCGGATCGGCATCGTGTTCCAGCAGCACCGCGACGGTCAGCGGAAAATACCGGCCAACCCGATCGACGCTCGGCATCACCACCCCCACGACGGCCTGCGGCCCACATACACCGGGCGCGACCATAAAACGCCACAACGGACTGATCAGATAGGCATTGAGCCAACGGTCCCCAAGGCTCTGGCTTGCGAGCAACCCCGCCGCCAGCCATGAATCCCAGGGGCCGATAAAACTCTGCGGCAAGCCACGGCTGACAAAGTCCCCGCGACTGGCCAACTTTCCATAGAAGCCCGGCGTGCTCATAAACGCTCCGGCAGGCTGAAACCACTAAGCACACGGCTCTTGAACGGGTTGAAGGCGCTGTTGGCCCGCAGCTCATAAGAGGCGCTGGCGCCGTCGACCCGCAACCGCAGGTTGAAGCGGTCCGGCGAGTTGCCGACGGTCAGGTCCGATTGCTCCAGCAGGCGGAACCAGGCCCAGGGCCCATCCAGGGTGATGCCGGACCGACCGCTGGTCGACGGCGGCATGATCGAGATCCGCACCACGCCGATGCTGCCGGGGTTGGGCCATTGCATGGCGGTCGGGCGGCTCGGGCCGTGGTCATAGCTCAATTGCTGGCCGTCGAGGTCGAGCAAAAACTGGGTGATGGAAGCGTCCATTGCCACGGGCTTGAGTTCGAAGCGCACCATCGGCTGGGTGCCTCCGGAGCGGAAAAACGCGTCCCGGATGGTCGCTGCCCGCTGGAAGGTTTGCAGCACACCCGGGGCGATACCGAGCTTCTGCGCGGCGCCCGGTTGCCAGCGCCAGGCTTGGGTCGAGGTATCCACGTAGGGCTGCAGGTATTTGCGGAAGTAGTTGTCCATCACCCCGCCCACGCCGAAGAACTGGCCGAAGTCGTCGAGGGTCGCGTCCCGCGCACTGCCCGGCGACATCGGATAACGCCCGGCCAGGGACTGGCGATAAATGTTCACCACTTCACTGGTCCAGGCCGCATTCAGTTGATTGCGTACCCCGCCCATCATGCTGTTGGTGGTGGAGTTGACTACCGACTTGACCAGGCCCTGCACCAACGCCGGTTGACGCTCGGCGTTGAGACTGACCCGTGTCGCGGCAGCCGCGGCCTGGTTCTTGGCTTCGCCGAGCAAGGCCTCGCCGCTGGCGCCGACCATGGCGCTGACCTGCACATACAGGGCGTTCATGTCGGCCAACAGGCCATCGATGGCCGCCGGCTCGCCTTCGTTCTTGCTGACGATACCGTTGAGTTCGGCAAAGTGCGCGGTGACGGGATCGTCACTGGCCTCCGCTGTGTTTTGCGTCGCCTGCTCCTGGCCGAGCAAGGTGCCCAGGCGCTCCTTGAGCTTGTCGACCCCGCCTTCCACCGACCCGCCCTTGGCGGCCAGCAGGCGTTCTTCCTGTTGCAGGTCGGTTTCCTTCGCCACCGCCACCAGCAGTTTTTTCAGCGGCGAAGTCGGCCCGGAAATCACCCGCAGCACATCGGCGGCCTGGGCCACGCTGGTGATCGGCACGAAGTCGATATCAGCCAGCAAGGCGTCCCACTGACGCTGGAAATCCTGGAAGTACAAACGGCGTACGTCGGCAGCCAGGCTGGCGACGTTCTGTTGTTCTGCCTGGTCGTGACCGAGCACCCACTGTTCCTCGGCCAGGGTACCGGTCTGGTTCAGGCTGGCGAGCAAAAAGCCCTGGCGGTAACCCTTGGCCGTGAAGAAGCCGCTCAAGGGTTCACCCAGGGGTTTGCCACTCTTGCGGCTGAACACCAGCGCAGCATCGCGCCCGGCCGCTTCATTGAGGCGAAAGTCCGGGATACCGTCCGGCAGTTTCTGCCGCTTGATCCGGTCATAGACACGCTGGGCCACTGGCAGCTGTTGCAATTGTCTGCGCAAGTCATCGATCAGGCGCGGGTCGAGACGCGCGGTGGGCGGATGGCGCTCGAACAGCGCCTGCAAGTGCTCGCCAAGGGCCAGACGTTGCTCGGCCGGCAAGTCGCGCGGCAGGCTGCGGTCCCAGTCCAGGGTGATCCATGCCTTGATGAAGTCGGCATCGTAATGCTCGTTGTCCGCCAGCATCAGGTAGGCCTTCAAGCCCTCATAAAGGAAATCCGAATTGCCGCCGCCATGCAGTTGCTCTTCGATACGCGTGAGCAAGCGTGGCGCGAAGACGGCGATCAACAGCTTGCGATAGACGCTGGCGGACTCGGCTTCAAGCATGTCGCCCTGATACAGGCCAAGGCCTTCAGCCCAGTTCGGCGCGTCACCGGCCAAATGTTTCACCGCGTCGAGCAACGGCAGTACAGCGAGCACGTCCCGCTGTGCCGGGCTGAGGTTCTGCACCGTCTGGCCCAGGGGCGCGACTTTCTGATCGACTTGCGCGATATACGCCTGGTTGGCGCGGTAGCTGACCCACCACAATGTCCCGACCACCAATACCAGGGCTACGCTGGAGGCCAGCACGCCTCGGGCGATCCATTTGCGCCGACGTTCGACTTTCGGATTCACCCCCACCAGCCCACGCTCGGCAAAAGCCACGGCGCTGAAGAGCTTTTCAATGAAGTAACTGCGCCCGGTGCCGTTCTGGCGCACCAAGTGCTGACGGTCCAGGTTCATGCTCTGGGCCATGGAACCGATCAGCCGGTCAATCGGGCTGCCTTCCTGGGTGCCGCTGGTGAAATACACCCCGCGCAACAGCACCCGCTCTTCGAAGGCGTTGGGTTTGAACACACCCTCGAGGAAGCTTTGCAGGCAATCCTTCAATGCGCCGAACTGTTGCGGGAAGCCGTAGATCAGATCGCGCCGCGCCGGGTCGCGCTCCTGTTGCAAGCGCTCCACCAGCCGATCGTTCAGCCGTTGCTCCAGGCCGGCGAATTCGCTTTGCAGATGGACCAACGGGCTGTCATTGCTTTTACCGTCGTCCAGGGCGAAGGTCATGCCCCAGACCTGGGCCCGTTCTTCCTTGCTCAGGGTGTCGAAATACTCCATGAACCCGGGCACCAGATCGAGTTTGGTCAGCAGCAGGTAGATGGGGAAGCGCACACCCAATTGGGTGTACAGCTCCTGGATTCGCAGGCGGATCGCGGCGGCATGGGCGGCCCGTTCGGCATCGCTGGCCAGCAGCAGGTCGGAGAGGCTGATGGCAATAAACGCACCGTCAATCGGGCGGCGGGCTCGTTGCTTTTTCAACAGCCCCAGGAAGCCCAGCCATGCAGCCTTGTCGACCGTCGCGTCGCTGTCCTGGGTGGTGTAGCGCCCGGCGGTATCGAGCAATACCGCCTGATCGGTAAACCACCAATCGCAATTACGCGTGCCGCCGACGCCGCGCACCGCCCCGGCGCCCAACTGCGCCGCCAATGGGAAGTGCAGCCCGGAGTTGACCAGCGCCGTGGTCTTGCCCGAACCCGGAGGACCGATGATCACGTACCACGGGAGTTCGTAGAGATTGCGGCGCTCGTCACCGCCCAGCTTGGCTTTCTTCAACAGCGCCAGGGCTTCGTCCATGCGTTGGCGCAGGGTTTCGAGTTCTTCGGCCTTGGCGAGGCTGGTGGGGTCAGGCGGGGTTTGCGCCGCCAGGCTGCGCATGACTTCGGCGGCCTGACGGCGGGCCTGGATGATGCGAAACGCCCGATAGGCGATCCATACCGCAAATACCAGAATGATCAATGCCCAGCGCCGGCCTTCGGGCACCAGCCATTCGAGCAGCGGCCCGACAAACCAGATGATCAGGCTCAGGGCGATCAGCCCCAGCAACGGAATGACCCAGCGGATGATAAAACTGAAAAACGCCTTCACTCGACCCCCTCCGCCAACACTGTGATTTCGACCCGACGATTGCGTGCGCGGCCCTCTGTCGTAGCGTTCGAGGCCAGCGGTTCGGTGTCGCTGCGGCCTTCGGCGCTGAAGCGCTCGGGCTGGCCGGTCTTGGCCGACAGGATTTGCAGCACCGAAGTGGCCCGCGCCTCGGACAAGGCCCAGTTCGATGGAAACCTCAAGGTGGCAATCGGGCGATTGTCACTGTGGCCGGTCACCCGGACCTGGCCCTTGACCTTGCGAATGGCATCGGCGATGCGCAGCATCAGCGGCTGGAAATTGTCGACAATGCTGGCGCTGCCCGAGGCGAACAGCTCATCGCCACGGATGGTCACCACTGAACGGTCAACGGCATCTTCCACGGCCACCCGGCCGGCCTTGATTTCATCGGCGAGGAAACCGGCCAGGCGTGGCCGCTCAACCAGTTTCGGCTGCACCACCGGACGGTCGATGGCCTGCACCGGGATCTCGCCCAGCGCATGGATGTTTTTAAACACCGGCTCGGCATCGGCGGCCAGTTTCAGGCGCAGGCCGAACAGCAGCGCCAGCAGCAACGCCACACCAATGGCCACGGCGATCCATGGCGGCATGAATTGCGCCAGCCGGTCGCGGGCCACGGTGACGCCGCGCCAATGGGGCGACAATTCACGCTCATAATCGCCACGGGCGCTGCGGATGACCCCACTGGTGCGTTCCCGCAAGGCTTCCAGTTGGCTGCGACCGTCGTTCATGACCCGATACCGGCCTTCAAAACCCAGGCACACGCACAGGTACAACAGCTCCAGCAGATACAAACGTTCGCGGGGGCTTTGCAGGCAATGTTCCAACAGCTGGAACACTTTTTCGCCCCCCCAGGCTTCGTTGTGCACAGTGATAAGCAGGCTCTGCTTGCCCCAGTCACTGGTGCCGCCCCACGGCGTACTCAACACCGCTTCATCCAGGGCAGTGCATAAGGCGTAACGAGCCAGCAACACATCATTGCGCACCACGCCGGCGGCCTCGGCGCGTTCCTCGAACTGGCGCAGGTAGGCCAGCAATTGCGCCCGCAGGCTCGCCGGTGCCGGGTGAGCAATGGTGTTGCGCAAGCGAGTCAACAACGCCAGCAGCGGGCCGGCGGCGCTCTCCAGGGGGTTGAGACCTTCTGCCTTCCCGGTCAACACCGGCGCGGCCGGCATCGATAGGGGCGCGGGCTGGGCGCGACCGGGATCCGGGCGGATCGGGTCGGCGCCACGGCCACCGGGTGTCGGCATGAACTGGGTACGATCGTCATTGTTCATCGCGGTTTATCCTCGGATCGCCCAGAAAGCCAGGTTCAGCCCCGGGAATTGCCCCGCGATGTAGAACGCAAAACCGCCGGAGTTGGCCAGTTGCGACCAATGCTCGCTGCCCCGGTCCAGTTCGTAATAGGTGGAGCCGGCGTGATACGGGATCTGCCGTGGCGCCACCGGCAGCGGCAACAGCTTGATGCCCGGCAATTGCAGGTTGACCATGTTGCGGATGTGCTCCACCGAGCCGACCTTGCTCTGCTGGCCGAAGTGGCCGCGCAGGGTCTCGGCGGGCACGTCGGCGCGCACCACCAGGATGAAGCTGGCGCTGTCGAGCAGGGTCTTGTCGGCCAGCATGGCCACATGAATGCCGTAGGCTTTTTCGACAATCGGAATCGGCGTGGCCTTGCTGTCGATCAGCATCGACAGCGCCTCACGCAGGGCTTGCATCACCGGCGCAAAACTCAGCGCCAAGTCATCGTGCTGGTACTGCGGGAACTCCTGCGGTCGCCGCCCGGAAGCGGTAAAGGTGGAGAACTCTCCGGCCAGGCTCACCAGCTCGCTGTAGAACCGTTCGGGGTGCAACGGGCTCAACCGGCTCAGGTGCTGGATCAGCGGTTGGGCGCGGTTGACCAGTTGCAGCAGCATGAAGTCGGCGATCTCCGAGGCGCCGCCGGCTCCGGACGCCACCACCCGCCCGGCAAGGGCTTCGCCGCGTTGATGAAGCAGGCCCAACAGCTCGTTGCGAAACGCGCTCAGGGGATTGGAGGCGGCCACATCCAGCAGTGGCGGGATGTAAGTCTCGTCGAGCACCAAGGCGCGGTCGGCGCGTTTCTCCTTGATCCGCACCAGGCCAATGGCGGCGTAGTCGCTGATGCCATCCTGGGCGACCAATAATCGCAGTGCCCTCGAACCCACGGCCACCGGCGCCTGGTTTTCGAACGGCGCGTTGTCGTCCCGCACTTCACGCACCTGGCTCACGTAGCGCGCGGCACCCAGGGCTTCGCCTTCGTCAACGGTGTCACGCGCACCGGCTCGCTTGAGCGGCAAGGCCAGGTACACCAGACCATCGCGCAGGTTGTCATCGACATTCAGCGGGCTCGGCGCCAGGTCATCCTGGGGAATGTTGAATGGCGTGCCGTCCGGCAACAGGCCCCGCGCCGAGATGATCGCCAGTTTGCCCTGGGCCAGCAGGCCCTGATCGATCAGCAATTCGGAGAATCCCCAGGCACCGGCCGACAAAGGTCGGCTCCGAGCGTCGATGAGGTTCTCCAGGTAACGGTCATGCTGCTGGAAGTGCTGCGTTCCAATGAACATGCCTTCCGACCAGACCACGCGATTGTTCCAGGACATGGGGGGCTCCGAGTGCTTATTGGGCAGGGTTGGATGGAGGAACCGCGACGGCGCTGCGCACGGCTCGCACATCGAGGCTGATCTGGTATTCGGTGTATTGGCGCGGCGGCACGTTCATCACCGTGCGCCACTGCGACTGATCCAGCTCGCGGTACCCCACCAGAACACCGATATGGCGGGTGGCCGGGTCGAGATCGCGCTGCAGGCTCAACTGCTGTCCGGGCTGGATCAGCACTTCGTCCTGGTCGATCAGATCCGCACCAAGCGTCGCCTGAGCCCGTTCGGCCAGGGCGAAATAATCGGAACGACCGAAGGTGGCGGCATTCTTCAATTCGAAAATGCGCACCCGGACCGGGGCCGGCTGGCCAGTGGCGCCGGGGTTGAGCCCGGCAATGGCATGAAAGTGCAACTCGACGGCGGCCGTGTCGGCCTCAGCCTCTTCGGCCTGGGGTTTGGCCGTCTCCCTGGCACATGCGGTCAGCAGAAGCGCGGTGGCGACTGCGAGTAAAAACCTGTGAATCATCCTGCGTCCTCAATGACGTTTCAGCTATCCGTTGTTCCGTTCTTTGCTCTGAATGCCGTTATGCAACGGCGACGCTCAGCGGCGGCGTTGCCTGGTACTGTGTTCTTCGTAGGCGCGGCTGAACTCCCGACCGAACAGGTCCTGGAAATCCTCTTGGGCCTCACGGGAAATATTGCTGTAGAGCTCGGTGAACTGCTGCCAGTACTGGGCTTGTCGTGAGCCATTGAAAATACTAGACAGGCCAGCGGGCTTGCCCATGCGCTCTTCCAGTTGCGAGGGCTCGAAGCGCGTCAACAGGTGCTTGATCGCCGCCTCGACACCGGCCATCACCGCCAACTGGTGGGCGCGCAAGTCATCGAAGCTGTCGCGCACCGCCAGGTCCGGCGCCATGAACGCCTGATTGCTGTGGCGTAACAGCAACAGCAAGGCTTCATCGACGTTGGGAGCGAATTTCAACGGGTTGTTTTCCACCGGTTGAATCATCGTCTGCTGAATCCGGAACTCGCCCTTGAGGCTGCTGCGGGCGCGCAAGACATCGATCAGGCCTTCGACCATCAACCGATAACTGCGACCGATGCTTTCCATTTGTGCCTCGGCCTGAGCCTTGTCCAGGCGCACTTGATCCAGCCCGGCACCGCGCAGAAAGGCTTGCAACAGGTCGGGTTGAGCATGGTCGGCCGGGACGGACGGATTGACCGGGTGTTCGACGATGGCCACGGGAGGTTCGTGCCGTGGTGGCGGCTCGACCGGTGCCTCGATCGGTACGCTGACTTGAGGCTCCGGCGGCGCAACCTCTGCAACAGGCGAGGGAGCGACAGGCAGGGGCGCAACCGCCACCGGCGCGGGCTTATCGCTGAACAGGTCCCAGTCTTCCGGAATCACCGGGGCTGGGGCTGGGGCTGGGGCCGACGCCAGCGGCACGGGCTCGGCGATGGGCGTCGGGTTGGGGATCGGGGTCGGTGGGCGGAAGTCGTGCTGCTCAGCCGGGACATGGTCGGGCTGGGTGGCCGGCGGGATGCTGCTCGGCGCCAGAAAGTCGAACAAGTCCGGCAGCGTGTCCATGGCCGACACACCCTGGAAATGTGCAGGGGGTGGCATGGGCGACGATGTCGGCGTAGCCACGACGGCGCCCTGACGCCCCATCAGAGCCTCGAAGCTGTTGGACGAATCGGCAAAAGGGTTGTTGTCGGTCACCGGCAGATTGAAATCGATGCGCGCCTGGATTTCATAATCACCGATGCGGATCACTTCCCCATCCTGCAACGGCTCGCTGTTTCCTTTGCGCAGACGAATGCCGGCCTTGACCAATTCCACACCATTAGTGCTGTTATCGGTTAAATAATACCGGCCATCTTTGTATTGAATAACGCAATGCTTTCCGGAAACCAGACGCTCTGGATCGGGCAATACCCAGTCATTATCAGAATTACGGCCAATTGCCATCACTCCCTGATCCATAGACTTTTCAGGGCACTGACCAGGGGTAATTTTGTGATAACTAGTAATAGTCAAACACAGTGGCATCTTGCCTCCTTGCTGCACACTTTGCGCACCGTCGAATGAAGGGACTATGCCCAAGCGACTCGACGACATACCTTGCAAAAAACCTTTAAAAACCGCTTATTGCCAGCATGATTGCCGATCTTAACCGGCTTGCGTGACAAAAAACCTGCGCCAGCACCTGCCTCGACCTATCGGTCGCGCGGGTTGTTAAACACCTCACAACTGTCACACAGGAGAAATAGCTTACCTTGACAAGCCACAACTACTACACCAAAAATGAAATACTTTCTTGAATATACGTAGTGGCACTTTGAGATCTCTGAGCATTCAAAGAGCCACTACCCTCAAGGAAACATGTTAGTTCCATTTGGAATTAACATGAACGATATGGAGATCAAATTCAGTGGAAGTGCCTTTGCTGCTCGCCGCCGTTTCCGCGACTTCGCCTTGTGGCGAAGATCTGGAATATGACGCGGATTTTTTGCGCCTGGAACGCGATTCCCAAGGCCAGCCCGAGCGCAGCATGGGCGATTCGATATTGCCTGCTGAACCTCCTGAATGGCGCAGCATCCAGCAGCAAAGCCTGGACTTGTTGCAACGCAGCAAAGACCTGCGCATCACCCATTTCCTTTTGCAAAGTTCCCTTGCCCTCGAAGGCATTACCGGCCTGGCTCGCGTCCTGACGCTGATCAGCGAATTGCTCAAGCAATACTGGGCCGACCTGCATCCACGCCTGGATGCCGAAGATGACAACGACCCCACCGTGCGCATCAATGCCCTCACCGGCCTGGCGTCCGATGCCACCATTCGCCTGCTGCGCGAAAGCATCCTGGCCCGTTCGCGAACCTTTGGCGCTGTCAGCCTGCGCGCCGCCGCCAACGCCAGCGGCCTGCAAAGTTTCCCTGACGAAAACCTCGGCGCCGAGCAGCTCGCCGGAGCGCTCCTCGACAGCGATCCCGAACAGTTGGACATCACCCGCGCAGCTTTGCACGAGGCCCGCAGCGCCGCCGAGGCCATCGAGCAACACGTCAGCGAACAGGTCGGTTCCGCCCAGGGCGTAGACCTCGGGCCGTTGAAGCAACCGCTCAAAATGGCCTTGCAGATTCTCGGCCAGTTCGCCCCGCAGAGCGGCGACACCCCCCTGCCCGATACCATCGGCGACAACAACGCCACGCCGGTTGAGTACCCCACCGCGCCGAGCGCACCGCGCAGCAGCGGCACCAGCACCGGTGAAATCAACAATCGCGATGACGTGCTGCGCAGCCTGGACCGGATTCTTGCGTATTACACCCGTCACGAGCCCTCCAGCCCGCTGCCGGTGCTGTTGAACCGGGCAAAGAATCTGGTGCATGCCGACTTCGCGGCGATCGTGCGCAACCTGATTCCCGACGGCATGACCCAATTTGAAAACCTGCGCGGACCAGACAGCGAATAAAAGCGTACGGATCACGCAGTCACGTCACCGGCACCGCCGATGACGCCAACACCGTCGCTTGAGCGACCAGGAGCAGCAACGTGGCGAAGCAAAGTTCTCAGAAATTCATCGCGCGCAACCGCGCGCCTCGAGTGCAGATCGAGTACGACGTCGAGCTCTACGGCGCCGAGAAAAAGGTCCAGTTGCCCTTCGTCATGGGCGTCATGGCGGACCTCGCCGGCAAACCCGCCGAGCCTCTGGCACCTGTAGCCGATCGCAAATTCCTTGAAGTGGACGTGGACAACTTCGACTCCCGCCTCAAGGCCATGCAGCCACGCGTGGCGTTCAACGTGCCCAACGAGCTGACCGGCGAAGGCAACCTGAGCCTGGACATCACGTTTGAAAGCATGGACGACTTCAGCCCGGCCGCCGTGGCACGCAAGGTCGACTCGCTGAACAAGCTGCTCGAAGCGCGCACCCAATTGGCCAACCTGCTGACCTACATGGACGGCAAGACCGGCGCCGAAGAAATCATCATGAAGGCCATCAAGGATCCGGCGCTGCTCCAGGCACTTGCCAGTGCGCCCAAGCCCGCCGAGCCTCAGGCTTAATCAGGACGAATGATCATGAACGAATTAGCACGTGACAATCAGTCACCCGCCGCCGGGACCGAGCAAACCAGCGAGTTCGCCTCCCTGCTGCTGCAAGAATTCAAACCCAAGACCGAACGCGCCCGCGAAGCCGTCGAGACCGCCGTGCGCACCCTCGCCGAACAGGCCCTGGCGCAGACCGACCTGGTGTCCAACGACGCCATCAAGTCGATCGAGTCGATCATCGCCGCCATCGACGCCAAGCTCACCGCCCAGGTCAATCAGGTCATCCATCACCCGGACTTCCAGCAACTGGAAAGCGCCTGGCGTGGCTTGCACTACCTGGTCAACAACACCGAGAGCGACGAGCAGCTCAAGATCCGCGTGCTCAACATCTCCAAGACCGACCTGCACAAGACCCTGAAGAAGTTCAAGGGCACCGCATGGGACCAGAGCCCGATCTTCAAAAAGATGTACGAAGAAGAATACGGCCAGTTCGGCGGCGAACCTTACGGCTGCCTGGTGGGCGATTACTACTTCGACCAGTCGCCGCCGGATGTCGAATTGCTGGGCGAACTGTCGAAAGTCTGCGCCGCCATGCACGCGCCATTCATTGCCGCCGCATCGCCGACCGTGATGGGCATGGGCTCGTGGCAGGAACTGTCGAACCCGCGCGATCTGACCAAAATCTTCACCACCCCGGAATATGCCGGCTGGCGTTCGCTGCGTGAATCGGAAGACTCGCGTTACATCGGCCTGACCATGCCGCGCTTCCTGGCACGCCTGCCATACGGTGCCAAGACCGACCCGGTGGAAGCCTTCGCCTTCGAAGAAAACACCGACGGCGCCGACAGCTCCAAGTACACCTGGGCCAACGCCGCTTACGCGATGGCGGTGAACATCAACCGCTCGTTCAAACACTTTGGCTGGTGCTCGCGCATTCGTGGCGTGGAGTCTGGTGGTGAAGTGGAGAACCTGCCGGCGCACACCTTCCCGACCGACGACGGTGGCGTGGACATGAAGTGCCCGACCGAAATCGCCATTTCGGACCGCCGTGAAGCGGAACTGGCGAAGAACGGTTTCATGCCGCTGCTGCACAAGAAAAACACCGACTTCGCCGCGTTCATCGGCGCCCAGTCGCTGCAAAAGCCGGCCGAGTACGACGACCCGGATGCTACCGCCAACGCCAACCTGGCCGCGCGCCTGCCCTACCTGTTCGCCACCTGCCGTTTCGCCCATTACTTGAAGTGCATCGTGCGCGACAAGATCGGCTCCTTCAAAGAGAAGGACGAAATGCAGCGCTGGTTGCAGGACTGGATCCTCAACTACGTCGACGGTGACCCGGCGCACTCCACCGAAACCACCAAGGCCCAGCACCCATTGGCGGCAGCTGAAGTGATCGTCGAGGACGTGGAAGGCAATCCGGGGTACTACAACTCCAGATTCTACCTGCGCCCGCACTATCAGCTCGAAGGGCTGACTGTTTCGCTGCGTCTGGTATCCAAGCTGCCTTCGGCCAAAGGCGCGTAACACCGCCCTTGATGTGATCGTTCCCACGCTCAGCGTGGGAACGATCAGAAAAACACAACGTGGTAGACACCACACAGGGAGAGAACATGGCTGTTGATATTTTCATCAAGATCGGCGACATCAAGGGCGAGTCCATGGACAAGGCCCACAAGGACGAAATCGACGTCTTGAACTGGAGCTGGGGCATGTCTCAGTCCGGCAATATGCACGTGGGCGGCGGCGGCGGAGCCGGCAAGGTGAACGTCCAGGACCTGTCGCTGACCAAGTACGTCGACAAGGCTACACCCAACCTGATGATGCACTGCGCCAGCGGCAAGCACATCGACAAGGTCAAGCTGACCGTGCGCAAGGCCGGCGGCGAAAGCCAGGTCGAGTACATGATCATCAACCTGGAAGAAGTGCTGATCAGTTCCCTGAGCACCGGCGGCTCGGGCAGCGATGATCGTCTGACTGAAAACGTCACCCTGAACTTCGCCAAGGTGCTGGTGGACTACCAGCCGCAAAAAGCCGACGGCACCAAGGAAGGCGGGCCGATCAAGTTCGGCTGGAACATCCGCCAGAACGTCAAGGTGTAATCGAACGTGCCCCCGTCGTTATGCGCCGGGGGCATTTTGGTGCTTGCTCGAATCCAATCCTTTCCCATCCGGTGTCTGAGTCATGGCCAAGCCTTCGTTTATTAATTTGTGGAAAGCGTATTCCGATCTCCTGGTCACGTACCCTGATGCAAAGCCCTGTGATGGCCCTTGGGAAAACCAGTGTGCTATCCGCATGAGCATGACGCTCAACACAGAGCTGACCATCAAGGTCAACAAATCCACCTATACCGAACCCAAGTGTGCACATGAGCACGCCCGGGGTGCCGAGTCACTGGCGAACTGGTTGTGGAAGCATCATCTGGGGCGGCCACTGATTCTCGGTGGAAGTGCCGAAGAACGTCGGAAGTTGCAAGACAAGACCGGGCTCATCTTCTTCAAGGATTGTTTCCAGCAGACAGGAGAGTCATCGGACAGTCGCACCGGCGACCATATCGACCTGTGGAATCGCGGCCTGACCATCGGCCGGTATAGCGACCCATCCTACCGATCCCGAGCCATCTGGTTCTGGGAGCTGACATGATCAAGTCCAGCCGAAACGCTGTGGTCCTGTGTTGCGTATTGTCGAGTGTATCCGCGTGCGCCGACCAGCAAGCCCCGTCTGCTGCCGCAGACCAGGTAGTCACCCTGGGCGCACAACAGCTGACACTGGAGAACGACCAGCAGCGCTGCGTGTTGCGTAAACCGGATCGGAGCGTGCTGCCACTTGAAATGCCATGGCCTTGCCAATTTGCGGTCGACCGCCAAGGCAAGCCGCACGTCGAGTCCTTCAACAATGTGCCGATTGCCATCGTGCTGCACATAAGCGTTGACCCTGCGAACAGTCGCGACTGTCGGTCCGAGTACCGCGCCGTACGCCAGATCAAAGGCCAGCTCGAACCTTCGGTGGTTTCTCGCAGTGCCAGTTGCCTGCGCGGTGCAGGCGATCAGAAAGACTACACAGCGCTTTTCACTTGGTAAGCGACTTCACATGCAATCACTTACGACTCTGCGCATCGCGCAAAACAGGTTGGGCTTTGAGGGTTGAAATGATCAAACGAACCCTGTTGATGCTGCTGTCCGGCTGCCTGCCGTTGAGCCTCAACGCCTGGGCCGGGCAGCAACCACTTGCTGCCCCCAGCAATGAAGTCATTGTCGCCGGACAAACATTGACTCTGGAAAACCACGATCAGCAATGTGCGTTACGCAAACAGGACCAAAGCATCTTGAAACTAGACATGCCGTGGCCTTGTTTTCTGAGTGTCAACCGTGAGGGTCAGCCACGGGTCGAAACCTTCAACAACGCCCAAATCATTATCGTGGAGCACTCCACGCCCGAGCCCCCTCCCAGCCGTGATTGTGACGCTCGGTATCAGGCCATCCGCCAAATCAAAGGTCAGCCCATGGAAGTGTCAAACGTCGCCCATAGTGCTGGCTGCATGACCGGCGGCATGGACCAGAAAAATTTCGTGGCGCATTTCTCGTGGTAACCGAAATCGCCACCCGTGATCGCCTGCAACCGTCCCTGCTGGATCGGTTGACCGACGACGACCCAAGCAACCTCAAGGAAAGCGCCGACAAGCGCGTACTGTCCCTGACCCAACTCAAAGCCTCGGTGCTGCGGGACCTGGCGTGGCTGCTCAACACCACGTCATTGCTCAGCGCCGATGCGGCCCTGCACACACCGGCCGGCACTTCGGTGGTCAACTTCGGGCTGCCAGCCCTGGCCGGCAACAGTGCATCGAACGTCGATATCGCGGCGCTTGAAGCACTGATCCACCAGGCCATCGCCACGTTCGAGCCGCGGATTCTGCGCCATACCCTGCGCGTACGGGCCCGGGCATCCGCCGAGATGAATCACAACGCCCTGAGTTTCGAGATCGAAGGCGATCTCTGGGCGCAGCCAGTGCCGCTGCGCCTGATGCTGCAAACCGATCTGGACCTGGAATCCGGCCATGTGCGAGTGGTCAACGCCGACCAGCGGAGACACTCATGAACCCGCGCCTGCTGGAACTGTACAACCAGGAGTTGCACCACGTACGCGAAAGCGCGGCGGAGTTCGCCCAGGAATACCCGAAAATCGCCAGTCGGCTGACGTTGTCCGGCATGGACTGCGCCGATCCGTACGTCGAGCGCTTACTGGAAGGGTTCGCCTACCTGACGGCGCGGGTACAGCTCAAGCTCGATGCCGAATATCCGACCTTCACCCACAACCTGCTGGAAATCGCGTACCCCCATTACCTGGCGCCGACACCGTCGATGACCGTGGTGCAATTGCAGGCAGACCCCGATGAAGGCTCACTGAGCAGCGGCTTCCCGTTGCCCCGGGATACGGTTCTGCGTGCAGCCCTGGGTCGCGAAAGCCAAACCTGCTGTGAGTACCGCACTGCCCATGCGGTGACGTTGTGGCCATTGCAGGTCAGCCAGGCCGAGTACTTCGGCAATCCGTCCGCCGTGCTCGGGCGCCTGGCCGCCAGCGCCCCAAAGGCCAAGGCCGGCCTGCGCCTGACCCTGCGCACCGGCGCCGAACTGCCGTTCAACAGTCTTGCCCTGGACAATCTGCCGTTGTACCTCAACGGCGCAGACGAGCAGCCCTTTCGCCTCTACGAACAACTGCTGGGCAATGCCTGCGCCGTGTTCGCCCGCCAGCCCGGCGCCGATTGGGTGGAACGCCTGCCGCAGGACGCCCTGCGCTCCGTGGGATTCGACGATGCCGACGCCGCGTTGCCCGTGGTGTCGCGAGCCTTCCAGGGCTATCGCCTGTTGCAGGAATACTTCGCCCTGCCCCACCGCTTTCTGTTTGTCGACTTCACCGGGTTGAGCCGCGCGGTCAAACGCTGCGAGGGCCAGGAACTGGAATTGATCGTGCTGTTCGACCGTCACGATCCGAGCCTGGAGGGCAGTGCCGGCACCGCGCAGTTCCTGCCGTTCTGCACCCCGGCAATCAACTTGTTTCCCAAGCGCCTGGATCGCATACACCTGTCGGAACGGGTGAATGAACACCATGTGATCGCCGACCGTACCCGGCCGATGGATTACGAGATTCATTCCCTGACCGCCCTCACCGGCCATGGCACCGGGTCGGAACAGCCTTTTTTGCCGTTCTATGCCGTACGCGATCCGTCTCGCTATGGCCGCGATCAGGCCTGGTACACGGTGCGGCGCGAACCCCGTGTGCTGTCCAGCGGCCAGCGACGCAACGGCCCGCGCTCAACTTACATCGGCAGCGAAACCTTCGTCAGCCTGGTAGACAGCCAGCAGGCACCCTATCGCCACGACCTGCGCCAGCTGGGCGTCACGGCGTTGTGTACCAACCGCGATTTGCCGCTGTTCATGAGCGTGGGCAACAGCAAGACCGACTTCACCCTGGCCGACAGTGCACCAGTAGCGGCGGTGCGCTGCGTGGCAGGCCCGAGCCGCCCACGCGCCAGCCATGCCCATGACGCCAAGGCCTGGCGGTTGATCAGCCAGCTTTCGCTGAACTACTTGTCCCTCAGCGAACAAGGCCAGGGGGCCGCCGCCCTGCGCGAGCTGCTGCGTCTGTATGGCGATGACAACGATGCAGCCTTGCAATTGCAGATCGAAGGCCTGCGCGAAGTCAGCAGCAAGGCCTGTACCCGACGCTTGCCGATGCCGGGTCCGATCGTGTTTGGCCGTGGGTTGGAGATCACCCTGGAATTCGATGAAAACGCGTTTCGCGGCACCGGGGTCTTCTTGCTCGGCGCAGTGTTCGAACGCTTCCTGGCACGTTACGTGTCGATCAACAGTTTTACCGAGACGGTGATCCGTACCACCGAACGCGGCGAGATCATGCGATGGAAAGCCAAGCCCGGACGCCGTCCGACCCTGTGAATACCCTGGACGCGATGCAACAGGAGCCCTGGGAATACGACTTCTTCCAGGCGTTACGGCGCATCGAGTGCGAGTCGCCCGAGCTACCGCGCCTGGGCCGTTCGGCGCGCCTGGCCGATGATCCCCTGCGCCTTGGGCAACAGGCCGATTGCACTTTCGCCCCCTCGACCCTGGCCTCGGTGCAGCCGGGCGTCGACGGTTCGCCGGCGCGCCTGGAGCAATTCTTTTTCGGCCTCGGTGGCCCCAACGGCCCGTTGCCGTTGCACCTCACCGAATACGTGCGCGAACGCCAGCGCAACAACGCCGACAGCACCAGCAAACGCTTTCTGGATGTGTTCCACCATCGCCTGCTGAGCCTGTTTTACCGGGCCTGGGCCGAAGCGCGGCCGACGGTCAGCCATGATCGCCCGGACGATGACTACTGGTCGGCACGCCTGGCAGCACTGAGTGGCCGAGGCATGCCGAGCCTGCTCAAACAGGGGCTGATCCCCGACACCGCGAAGCTGCATTACAGCGGCCATCTGTCTGCGCAGACCCGCTACCCGGACGGTTTGAAAGCCATTATCAGCGAGTACTTCGGGCTGCCGGTGGAGATCGAAGAGTACGTCGGCCAATGGCTTGAGCTGCCGGAGCGCAGCCGCGTGGGCGTCAGCGCCCATCAATTGGGCGTGGATTTTTGCCTGGGCCGTTACGTCTGGGATCGTCAGCACAAATTCCGCATACGCCTGGGGCCGCTCACGCTGGATGACTACATGGGCATGCTGCCTGGCGGCCAACCCTTCAATGAGCTGGTGACCTGGGTGGCCGAATACCTGGGCCATGAACTGGACTGGGACCTGAACCTGGTTCTGCAACAGCCCGAAGTCCCGGCGTTGCAACTCAATGGCCGCTTCCGCCTGGGGTTCAACATGTGGCTGGGCCGCCCTGAAAAGGACGCCAAGGATTTAATACTGGCCCGGCATTACGCCGAGCAAGTCAGCACCTCACAGATCTCAAGGAGCCAAGAGCATGGGTGAAATCAGTCGCGCCGCGTTGTTCGGCAAACTCAACAGCGTGGCCTACAAAGCCATCGAAGCCGCCACAGTGTTTTGCAAATTGCGCGGCAACCCTTATGTGGAACTGGCCCACTGGTTTCATCAGTTGCTGCAATTGCAGGACTCGGACCTGCACCGCCTCATCCGCCAGTTCAATATCGAGCCGGCACGCCTGGCCCGGGACCTGACCGAAGCCCTGGACCGTTTGCCACGGGGGTCGACATCAATCACTGACTTGTCCTCCCATGTGGAAGAGGCCGTGGAACGGGGCTGGGTCTACGGCAGCCTGATGTTCGGCGAAAGCCAGGTGCGTACCGGCTACCTGGTGCTGGGCATCCTGAAGACGCCGAGCCTGCGCCATGGGCTACTGGGGCTATCGGCAGAGTTTGACAAGATCAAGGTCGAGGCCCTGAGCGAGCGTTTTGACGAATACGTCGGCGACTCGCCGGAAAATGCCCTCAGCGCCAGCGATGGTTTCAACGCCGGCAGCGTGCCCGGTGAAGCCAGCGGTGCCATGGCCCCAAGCGCCATGGGCAAGCAGGAAGCGCTCAAGCGTTTTACCGTCGACCTCACTGAGCAGGCCCGCAGCGGCAAGCTTGATCCGATTGTCGGGCGTGACGAAGAGATCCGCCAACTGGTGGACATCCTCATGCGTCGGCGGCAGAACAACCCGATTCTGACCGGTGAAGCCGGCGTCGGTAAAACCGCGGTGGTCGAAGGTTTTGCTCTGCGCATCGTCGCCGGTGACGTGCCGCCGGCGCTCAAGGACGTGGAACTGCGCAGCCTGGACGTCGGCCTGTTGCAGGCGGGCGCGAGCATGAAAGGTGAGTTCGAACAGCGCCTGCGCCAGGTCATCGAAGACGTCCAGGCCTCGCCGAAACCGATCATCCTGTTTATCGACGAAGCCCACACGCTGGTCGGTGCCGGTGGCGCCGCCGGCACCGGGGACGCGGCCAATCTGCTCAAACCGGCCCTGGCCCGGGGCACGTTACGCACCGTGGCCGCCACCACTTGGGCCGAGTACAAGAAGCACATCGAAAAAGACCCGGCCCTGACCCGTCGCTTCCAGGTGGTGCAAGTGGCCGAGCCGTCGGAAGACAAGGCGCTGCTGATGATGCGCGGCGTGGCCTCGACCATGGAAAAACATCACCAGGTACAGATCCTCGACGAAGCCCTGGAAGCCTCGGTCAAACTGTCCCATCGCTACATCCCCGCGCGCCAGTTGCCGGACAAATCCGTGAGCCTGCTGGACACCGCCTGCGCCCGCGTTGCCATCAGCCTGCATGCCGTGCCGGCCGAAGTGGACGACAGCCGTCGGCGCATCGAAGCGTTGGAAACCGAGCTGCAGATCATCGCGCGCGAGCACGCCATCGGAATCGTCATCGGCGCCCGCCAGACCCAAAGCGAAAACCTGTTGAGCGCCGAACGCGAACGCCTCGCCGAGCTGGAAAGTCGCTGGGCCGAAGAGAAAACCCTGGTAGACGAATTGCTCGCCACCCGCGCCACCCTGCGCGAGCGCGTCGGTGTGGTGGACAGCGAGGACGGCAGCGAGACCAGCCACGCCTTGCGCGAAAAACTGGTGGACCTGCAACAGCGTCTCAGTGCTCTGCAAGGGGAAACCCCGCTGATTCTGCCGACCGTGGATTACCAGGCCGTGGCCTCGGTGGTCGCCGACTGGACCGGCATTCCAGTGGGTCGCATGGCCCGCAACGAACTGGAAACCGTGCTCAACCTCGACCAGCACCTGAAGAAACGCATCATCGGCCAGGACCATGCCTTGCAGATGATCGCCAAGCGCATCCAGACCTCCCGCGCCGGCCTCGACAACCCGAGCAAACCGATTGGCGTGTTCATGCTCGCCGGCACCTCCGGCGTGGGCAAGACCGAAACCGCCCTGGCGCTGGCCGAAGCCATGTACGGCGGCGAGCAAAACGTCATCACCATCAACATGAGTGAATTCCAGGAAGCTCACACGGTGTCCACCCTAAAGGGCGCGCCACCGGGCTACATCGGCTATGGCGAAGGCGGCGTGCTGACCGAAGCCGTGCGGCGCAAACCCTATAGCGTGGTGTTGCTGGATGAGGTGGAAAAGGCCCACCCGGACGTGCATGAGATCTTCTTCCAGGTCTTCGACAAAGGCGTGATGGAGGACGGCGAAGGCCGGGTGATCGACTTCAAGAACACCTTGATTCTGCTGACCACCAATGCAGGCACCGAGCTGATTGCCCAGGTCTGCAAAGACCCGCAAAACGTGCCCGAACCCGAGGAAATCGCCAAGGCCCTGCGCCAACCGCTGCTGGAGATTTTCCCGCCGGCATTGCTGGGCCGCCTGGTGACCATTCCGTATTACCCGCTCAGCGACGAGATGCTCAAGGCCATCACTCGCCTGCAACTCAACCGCATCAAGAAGCGCGTGGAGAACACCCACAAGGTGGCCTTCGATTACGACGACGCGGTGATCGACCTGATCGTCTCCCGTTGCACCGAAACCGAAAGCGGCGGGCGGATGATCGACACCATTCTGACCAACAGCCTGCTACCGGACATGAGCCGCGAATTCCTCACCCGCATGCTCGAAGGCAAGGCGCTGGCAGGGGTACGGATCAGCGCCCGGGATAACGAATTGCACTACGACTTCAGCGACGCCGCATGACCTGAGCAGAACACCGTCAATGTGGGAGCGGGCTTGCTCGCGAATGCAATCTGTCAGCGACATTGATGTGGGCTGACACACCGCCTTCGCGAGCAAGCCCGCTCCCACACTTGATCTGGTTCCGGCAAAGAAAAAAGCGGTGCGGCGATTACAACGTTTACGGGATTACTGATGCTATTCAAGCAACTCTCACGCCTGGCAAAAATCACCAGCCCTCTCGGGCCCGAGGTGCTGTTGCTCAAGGACATGGGCGGCGGCGAAGAGCTGGGGCGGCTGTTCAACTATGAGCTGCAGCTGCACTCGCTGGACAACGCCATCGACCTCAACCAGTTGCTCGGCAAACCCATGTGCCTGAGCCTGCAACTGGACGGCGGTGGCGAGCGTCATTTCCATGGCATCGTTGCCCGCTGCAGCCAGAACGTCGACCAGGGCCAGTTCGCCAGCTACCAGGCCACGCTACGGCCCTGGCTTTGGCTGCTGACCCGCACCTCCGATTGCCGGATTTTCCAGAACCTGACCATCCCGCAGATCATCAAGCAGGTGTTTCGCGACCTGGGTTTCTCGGATTTCGAAGATGCCCTGAGCCGGCCCTATCGCGAGTGGGAATACTGCGTGCAGTATCGCGAAACCAGCTTCGATTTCGTCAGCCGCCTGATGGAGCAGGAAGGGATCTACTATTTCTTCCGCCATGAACAGAACCGTCATGTGCTGGTGCTGGCCGATGCTTATGGCGCTCACGCCAGCGCGCCCGGCTACGCCTCGGTGCCCTACTACCCCAAGAATGAACAACAGCGCGAACGCGATCATATCCACGACTGGCACCTGGCCCAGCAAGTCCAGCCGGGCTCGCTGGAACTCAACGACTATGACTTCCAGCGCCCCAGCGCGCGCATCGATGTGCGCTCGGCCATGCCCCGTCCGCACACCGCCGGCGATTATCCGCTGTACGACTACCCCGGCACCTATGTGCAAAGCGCAGACGGCGAGCACTACGCCCGCACCCGCATCGAAGCCTTGCAGACCCTGCACGAACAGGTCGAGCTGGCCGGCAACGCCCGAGGCCTGGGGTCGGGTCATTTGTTCAGCCTCACCGGCTTCAGCCGCCAGGACCAGAACCGCGAATACCTGATCGTCGGCGCCCGCTACCACATTGACCAGGAAAGCCTGGAAACCAGCGGCGGCGTGGCTTCGGCACAGTTCGAAAGCAGCCTGACCTGCATCGACGCCCAACAAAGCTACCGCCCGCTTCCCAACACCCAGCGCCCCATCGTCAAAGGCCCGCAGACCGCATTGGTGGTCGGCCCCAAGGGTGAGGAAATCTGGACCGACCAATTCGGCCGGGTGAAGGTGCATTTCTATTGGGACCGGCACGACCAGTCCAACGAAAACAGTTCGTGCTGGATACGCGTGTCGCAATCCTGGGCTGGAAAAAACTGGGGCTCGATGCAGATCCCGCGGATCGGCCAGGAAGTGATCGTCAGCTTCCTCGAAGGCGACCCGGACCGGCCGATCATCACCGGTCGCGTCTACAACGCCGAGCAGACCGTGCCCTACGACTTGCCGGAAAACGCTACCCAGAGCGGTATGAAAAGCCGTTCGAGCAAGGGCGGCTCGCCGGCCAATTTCAACGAAATCCGCATGGAAGACAAAAAAGGCGCCGAGCAGTTGTACATCCATGCCGAGCGCAATCAGGACATCGTGGTCGAGGTGGATGAAAGCCACTCGGTGGGCCACGACCGCAACAAAAGCATCGGGCATAACGAGACGGTGACCATCGGCAACAACCGCCTGCGCATCGTCAAGCAGGAAGACATTCTGTCGGTAGGCCAGCGCAAGACCGACAGCATCAGCCAGAGCTACGTCATCGAAGTGGGCGAGAACCTGCGATTGGTGTGCGGTGAAAGCATCCTGGAGCTCAATGCCAGCGGCCAGATCAACCTGACCGGCGTGCAAATCAGCTTCTATGCCAGCGGTGACGCCGAGATCAACACCGGCGGCGTGCTGCACCTGAACAACGGCGGCGGCCCTGGCGCCACGCCTGACGGCCAGGGCGTCAAGGCCAGCATCGACGCCAATATCAATGCCGCGTTCCCCAACGCCAAGGGTTAACCACGAGATTTAAGCGCCATGACTTACCGCATCAATGAATTCCAGTTCCAGCTCCCGGCAAGCGAACTGCAAGACGCCTCGATCAACATCCTCAAGTTCCCTGAACTGGGCACTTCGCTGATCGTCAGCCGCAGCTTGCTGGCCGAGGGCGAAACCTTGCAAAGCAACTTCGACGACCAGCTCAAGCGCCTGGAAAAACAAGTGCAAGACTTGCGTTTTCAACCAGGCGTCGCCGTGCGCCTGGGGGCCAACCAGGAAGTCGAAGGCATTGAGTTGCGCAGCCAGTTCAACAAGGGCAACGACAAAGTCTTCCAGTATCAGTTGGCGCTGGTATTGCCCGGCACCCGCAAAATGCTCGCCCTGAGCTACGTGAAGGCGGAAAAACTCGGCGATGCCGAAGCCGCGCATTGGGCGACCATCAAGAGTTCGTTGCTGTTCGACGTTCCGGCCTGATGAGCACCCTGCATGTCTGACGCACTCTGGGCCGCCCGCCTGGGCGATGCACTCAGCCACACCTCGATGATGGCTGACATTCTTGGCGGCGTGCTGGAGGTGGCGGCCAACATCGCGATCACCGCGGTGGCGACGGCTGCCGTGGTGGCGGCGACGGGCATCACCGTCGCCACCGGCGGCCTCGGTTGCTTCCTGCTCGGCGCGGTGGTGGGTACCATCGTCGGCCTCGCCATGAGCAAGACCGGGGCCGACAAAGGGCTAAGCAATTTATGCGAGAGCTTTAGCAACGCATTGTTCCCGCCCACGGTGCAGGCAACGATTCTCACCGGCTCCACCAACACCCTCACCAACAACATCCCTGCTGCCCGCGCCGCCGGGGCGATCCCGTCCCATGTCGCGCCGGCCGGCACCGAGTTGGAAGCACCCGAGCCGGAAGCCGAGCCCAGCTATCTGGACATGGCCGAGAGCTTCTTCTCGCAGATGTGGCGCCCCACCGTCGCCACTCCGGCGCCCGGCGCGGTGCCCAAGCCGCTGGACCTGGTCGCCTGCATGAAGCATCCGCCGATGCCGCCGCAGTTTCTGGCCGAGGGCTCGGACAAAGTCACCATCAACGGCCAGCCCGCCGTGCGCAGCGGCGACCGCACCACCTGCGACGCCAAGGTCGTATCGTCCGGGCTGATCTCATCGAACGTAACCATTGGTGGCGGTTCGGTGGTAGTGCGTGAGATCCGCAGCGGCAAGACCCCGGGCGTGGGGCTGGCGGTCACCGCGTTGCTGATGCTCAAGGGCGGCAAGGGCAAGTTCTTCAGCAAACTGCCGTGCATGCTGATCGGCGGCGCGACATCGATGGCCGTCAGCAGCGCCATGGGCGCCATGGCCAACGCCGCCATGGGTTCGTCGAACCCGGTGCATGCGGCGACCGGGGCCAAGGTGCTGGGTGGGGACGAAGAGCTGGATTTCGTGCTGCCGGGCATCTTGCCGATCGATTGGCAGCGCTTCTACAACAGCCGTGACGAGCGGCGTGACGGGTTGTTTGGCACGGGCTGGAGCGTGTCCTACGAGGTGCGCGTGGAAATCCTGCCTCACCCCGAGGGCGGGGAAACGTTGGTTTATACCGACGAACAGGGCCGGCGCATCGACATGGGTTCGATCCCCTTGGGCGGTGCGGTGTTCAGCGCGGGTGAAGGGCTGAGTGTTCGGCGGCACGTCAACGGGCAGCTGTTGATTGAAAGCGACAGCGGACTGTATCGACTGTTCGATATAACGCCTGGAAGTTCATCGCTGCTGCGCCTTGATCAATTGGGTGATCGCAATGACAACCGCGTCTATCTCGACTATGACGACGCCGGACGGCTGGTACGACTGCGAGATACCTTCGATCTGGTGCAGGTCGAACTGATTCGGGAACGCGACCGCGTGGCTCGAGTGGAACGCCTGTATCCCGACCAGCGTCGTGAAGTCTTAGTGAGTTATGCCTACGATCCGTCAGGCAACCTGACAGAAGTGCGCGATACCGCAGGCCAGGTGCAGCGTCGTTTCGTTTACGACAGTGAGCGGCGGATGACTGAGCATCAGTTGCCCACAGGCCTTCGCTGTTTTTATCAGTGGGCTTGCATCGAAGAAAAGGAATGGCGCGTGGTCCGGCACTGGACCGATGAGGGCGACACTTACCAGTTCGACTATGACCTGAAGGCCGGTGCAACGCGCATTACCGACGGCTTGCAGCGCGTCAGCACACGGCGCTGGAACACCCAGTACCAGATCACCGAGTACACCGACAACCTCGGCCAGACCTGGCAGTTCGAGTGGAACGACGAACGCCAATTGCTCAGCGCCACCGACCCACAGGGCGGTCGCTACGAATACAGCTACGACGACGCCGGCAACCTGATCGGCGAAACCGACCCGCTGGGCCGCAGTGACTCGACCTTATGGCTCGAGCACTGGGCCTTGCCGCTGGTGGAAACCGATGCTGCAGGCAACAGCTGGCAATATCGCTACGATCAGCGAGGCAACTGCATCGCCGAAACCGATCCGCTGGGCCATGTCACCCGCTACCGCTACGACACCCACGGCCAAGTGGTGGAGATCATCGACGCCTCTGGTAAAAGCAAAAAGCAGCGCTGGAACCCCTTCGGCCAATTGGTGGAAAACATCGATTGTTCGGGTTATCCGACGCGGTATGGCTATGACAATCGTGGCTACCTTCAGGTCATCACCGACTCGCTCGGGGAGCGTACAACCTTCACATATGACACCGTGGGCCGGTTGCTCAGCCGCCAACTTCCCGATGGTCGTTTTGAACATTATCAACGCAACGCCAGTGGTCAATTGACGGAACATACCGACCCATCAGGTCATACCACTCATTACCAATACAACCTTCGGGGTCGAATTCGTCAACGTACGGATGCCCATGGCCGGCAGGTGCAATTCAGTTATGACAGTTACGGGCGGCTACAAGCTCTGACTAATGAAAACGGCGAAAATTATCGGTTTACCTGGGATGCCAGCGACCGTCTGATTGAACAACAGGATCTCGATGGAAGCGCCCATCGCTATGATTACGACGTTCTGAACAGCATTACCCGCGTAGTCTCGTTGCCTACGCAATATGGTGACGGGCTTGCTGTTGTCTCGGAAACGCCCGAAAAGCCTATCGTCCACCGCCTGGAGCGAGATGCGGTTGGGCGTCTGGTTGCCAAGATCACTGACGATGGCCGCACTGATTACACTTACGATCCGTTGGATCAACTGATCGCGATCACTTTCAGAGACACCCAGGGCCGCGAACAAAAACTCGGTTTTGTATATGACGCTCTGGGCCAGCCACTCGAAGAACAAAGTTTGGGCGGCAGTTTAAAACATCGCTACGATGAACTCGGTAATCTGATCCAGACCCAACTGCCCGACGGCCGCTGGATCAATCGGCTGTATTACGGCAGTGGTCATCTGCACCAGATCAACCTCGACGGCCAGGTCATCAGTGACTTCGAACGTGATCGCCTGCACCGTGAGGTATTTCGCACACAGGGCCAAATCAATACCAGAACTGAATATGATCGCGGCGGGCGCCTGCGCTCATACGTGCGGCGCCCGAATAGCCAGCCGCGACAATTACCTGGAGCGACACAAACACACTTCGACTATGACCCCAGCGACAACCTGATTGCGCGCCTCGGACAAAAAGCAGGCACTGCGCATCGACAGTTTTTGCATTACGACGCTACCGACCGAATCATCGCCAGCCAAGACAACATTCAAGGGCAGCATGAAATCTATGCCTATGATGCGGCGGCCAATTTATTGGACGGCCCGCAACCGGGGGCAGGTCTGGTAGTACATAACAAATTGTTGACCTATCAGGACAAACGCTACCGCTACGATAGTTTCGGTCGACTGATCGAAAAACGTAGTGGCAGCCGAGGGGTTCAGCGCTTCAGGTACGACGCCGAAAGCCGTGTGATCGAAGTTCGAAATCAGAGTGCGGCGGGTGAAACTATCGTCAAGATGGCGTATGACCCCTTGGGTCGGCGCATTGAAAAAACCGTACAAGACAAGAATGGTTATCCGCTTGGCACCACTCGTTTTGTGTGGGACGGCTTGCAACTGTTTCAGGAGCACCGGAACAACCAGACTAGCCTGTACCTTTATGAAGACGGCAGCTACGAGGCGCTGGCGCGCGTTGACGGAATGGGCCCGCTGCAAAAAATCCGTTACTACCACAATGACCCCAATGGGTTGCCGCAGGAGCTCACGGAACACGATGGGCACTGCATCTGGCAGGCCAATTATCGAGTCTGGGGTAATACCGCCAAGGAGACTCGTGAGCCGTACTATATAGAAGAGCAGAATCTGAGATTCCAGGGACAATACTTGGACCGGGAAACCGGACTGCACTACAACACGTTCAGGTTTTACGACCCTGACATTGGTCGGTTCATTACGCCTGATCCAATAGGGCTCGCCGGCGGTCTGAACCTCTATCAGTATGGCCCCAACCCGATGGGTTGGAGTGATGCATGGGGGCTGGCGGGCAGTCCAACTACGGCAACCCATATCACCTATCTGGGCGTCGACAAAGCGACCGGTAAAGCCTATGTCGGCTATGCCAGCATGCAAGGTAAACAGGTGGGTTCAGACGTGCTGAACTATCGCTATGGATCGAGTTTTGATCGCTTTGGTGGTCAAGCTCCTCAGGTCCTGCATACAGCATACGGCCAGGACGGAAAGGACGTTACCCGTGGGCTGGAGCAACGCGTTTATGAAGGGTTAGGCGGAAAAGACGGCACCGCCAACGCGCAGAATCCGGTGGGCCAAGGTAATGCGCGAAGAAAAGAATATCTTGCTGCTGCTGATAAACATCTGGCCAAAACACCGGCAGGCAAAGCCTTGGATAAACGTATAAAAGCCGCCAACAAAGCCAGAGTCAAAGCCGCCGCTAAAGGGGTCAGCAAAGGCAGAGGAGGCCGTTGCTCATGAGTGATTCGTTAATGATTATTAAGATGGAGTGAGCCCCATGGCCAAACGCATAACCTGGAAGGAAGGCGATTTAGTCAGCCTCAAACTGCGAGACGATTTATATACCGTAGGCCAGATGATCAAAAATTCCGTCATGCGTTTTTACGACGTGAGAAGCGTGAATGGAATCTGGAGCGATCTCGTGCTGGACGACAGTAAAATTCTGTTCAGCGGTTTTGTAGGGAAGGTCGTTACCCAACGACTTGCCGTCGAAAAACTACAACCTACGACTCCACTGGTCCTGTCAGACCACGAACGTTACTGGTTAAGACCGCACGTTAACTTTGAAGGTGGATTCCCCTTTCGCGGTGCCGACCTGATCGATACCGGCAAAGACTGCGCTATCGATTACAGCTTGGCACCCGTGCGTCAAAAAGATCTGAAGCTTTCAAAAAATCGCGATGCTATTGAACAGTATGAGCTTACCAACATGTGGGGGGACGAAGACTTGAGCGACAGATTGTGCCGCTATTTCGATACTGGACTTAACCGTGACGATTTGAAATTTGAAGTATTTCCGGGGCTGTGGACGGATCGTGAGAGTCTGCGGCCTTTAACCCGACGTTTACCTGTACCACTAAGATAAAAAGCAGCGTTTAATGCACAGCGGTTGGTAATAGCTATAAAGGCGCTTGATTCACTGCATTAAACGCTTGGCAAGCCTAAATGCGTCACTTGAGTTTTTATTCGGAATAACGAACATGAGCGCGTTAGAAAAGGCACTAATAGAGCTGCGCCGTATCCACAAAAAATTTCAGTTAGAGGGCAGCTTCGAAAAGAATGGCCAAGTCAACGCCACATGGCCGCAAACGCTTGAACGCTCTGTCGAAACTGACTTTTTCTACGACAACTACGAGCCTGTGGGTGTAGAGATAGAGACAGGTTTGACTCCGATACGTTTTTTTGATCTGAACACCCTTGAAGATGACCAAGTGGGTTACAAGTGGGATGGCAATTCAAACAAGTCGCAGCTCAACCCACGCTGGCCAGCCAGTTTTGTAGTATTCATGGATGATATCGGAGGTGGTAAACCTGTCATCGCTGTTACCGACATTGAGGGTACACCTGTATTTGCCAGCTATGACGTGGCTTTGCCTTTCAAAATTGCCGACTCATTGGCTGATTTCTTTTTCGCTCTTGCAAAATTGATTGAGGTTGTCCACGGAAAATTCGAAATATTTGAGATCTATAACGACGATGACGAGCTTTCCAGCAAGTTCGTGAAATTACTCACAAAGGAAGTCAGTCCCCTACTGGGGAAAGAAAATTTCGAACGGTTTTTTGATTACTTTTATGGTTGATCTTCAGGTCATGATTCTGACCCGGCCAATGAGCGCAGAAGATGGAACAACTGGAAGACGAATACCCCGGCGATTCCGATTGGAATGTGTTTGTGCGGTTATACGAAGAGGACTATCTCGACGACAACGCCCGCACACTGGCCAAAGTAATGGATGGTTACCTCGATATGGCGGTCGTCCTCAACGGTAAAAGAGGGCTTGAGGAAGGGTTGTGGTGGATCAAACAGAAAGTGCCCGCCCTCGGTAACAAACGGCCGGCCGATTGCCTCAAGAATCCGAAGCTGATCAAACGCCTGAGAATGGCGCTGATGAGTATGCCGTAACCTACACGGAGAAAGGTGCAATGGAAGGCATCGAATTGCGCAACCCGCACAACGATTACGCAGCCGTCAGACACTTACGTCGGATTAACATCCCGCATGTCTGACGCACTCTGGGCCGCCCGGCTGGGCGATGCCCTCGACCACACCTCGATGATGGCCGACATTCTTGGCGGCGTGCTGGAGGTGGCAGCGAACATCGCGATCACCGCGGTGGCGACGGCTGCCGTGGTGGCGGCCACGGGCATCACTGTCGCCACCGGCGGCCTCGGCTGCTTCCTGCTCGGCGCGGTGGTGGGCACCATCGTCGGCCTTGCCATGAGCAAGACCGGGGCCGACAAGGGCTTGAGTAACCTGTGCGAGAGCTTCAGCAATGCGCTGTTTCCGCCCACGGTGCAGGCGAATATTCTCACCGGTTCCACCAACACCCTCACCAACAACATCCCCGCCGCCCGCGCCGCCGGGGCGATTCCGTCCCATGTTGCGCCGGCCGGCACCGAGCTGGAGGCACCCGAGCCCGAAGCCGAGCCCAGCTACCTGGACATGGCCGAGAGCTTCTTCTCGCAGATGTGGCGCCCTACCGTCGCCACTCCGGCGCCCGGCGCCGTGCCCAAGCCGCTGGACCTGCTCGTCTGCATGAAGCATCCGCCGATGCCGCCGCAGTTCATGGCCGAGGGCTCGGACAAGGTCACCATCAACGGCCAACCCGCCGTGCGCAGCGGCGACCGTAGCACCTGCGATGCCAAGGTCGTATCGTCCGGGCTGATCTCATCGAACGTGACCATTGGCGGCGGTTCGGTGGTGGTGCGTGAGATCCGCAGCGGCAAGACCCCGGGCGTGGGGCTGGCGGTCACCGCGTTGCTGATGCTCAAGGGCGGCAAGGGCAAGTTCTTCAGCAAACTACCGTGCATGCTGATCGGCGGCGCGACGTCGATGGCCGTCAGCAGCGCAATGGGCGCCATGGCCAACGCCGCCATGGGTTCGTCGAACCCGGTGCATGCTGCGACCGGGGCCAAGGTGCTGGGGGGCGATGAAGAGCTGGATTTCGTGTTGCCGGGCATCTTGCCGATCGATTGGCAGCGCTTCTACAACAGCCGTGACGAACGCCGCGACGGGTTGTTCGGCGCGGGCTGGAGCGTGTCCTACGAGGTCTGTGTGGAAATCCTGCCTCATCCGGAGGGTGGGGAAACGCTGGTGTACACCGATGAGCAGGGCCGGCGCATCGATATGGGGTCGATCCCCTTGGGCGGTGCGGTGTTCAGCGCGGGTGAAGGGCTGAGTGTTCGGCGGCACGTTAATGGGCAGTTGTTGATTGAAAGCGATGACGGCATGTACCGCTTGTTCAATCCGACGCCGGGCAATACAGCGCTGCTGCGCCTTGATCAATTGGGCGACCGCAATGACAACCGTATCCACCTCGACTATGACGAAACCGGACGGTTGGCGCGCCTGCGGGATACTTTCGATCTGGTGCAGGTCGAGCTGATTCAAGAAGGCGGTCGTGTGGCTCGGGTGGAACGTCTGTACCCCGATCAACACCGCGAAATACTCGTCAGCTACGGTTACGACGCAATGGGCAATCTGGCCGAAGTGCGCGACGCCACCGGCCAAGTGCAACGGCGCTTCAGATACGACGCCGGGCGGCGGATGGTCGAGCATCAGTTGCCCACGGGGCTGCGGTGCTTTTATGAATGGGCGTTGGTTGAAGACCTTGAATGGCGCGTGGTCGGGCACTGGACCGACGAAGGCGACACTTACCAGTTCGACTATGACCTGAACGCCGGTGCAACGCGCATCACCGACGGCTCACAGCGCATCAGTACTCGCCACTGGAACACCCAGCACCAGATCACCGAGTACACCGACAACCTCGGCCAGACCTGGCAGTTCGAGTGGAACGACGAACGCCAATTGCTCAGTGCCACCGACCCGCTGGGCGGGCGCTATGAATACAGCTACGACGACGCCGGCAACCTGATCGGCGAAACCGACCCGCTGGGCCGCAGTGACTCGACGTTATGGCTCGAGCACTGGGCCTTGCCGCTGGTGGAGACCGACGCCACCGGCAACAGATGGCAATATCGCTACGATCAGCGCGGCAACTGCATCGCCGAAACCGATCCGCTGGGCCATGTCACCCGCTACCGCTACGACACCTTGGGCCAGGTCGTCGAGATCATCGACGCCACCGGCAAAAGCAAAAGGCTGCGCTGGAACCCGTTCGGCCAACTGGTGGAACACATCGATTGCTCGGGTTACCCGACGCGCTTCAACTACGACCACCGGGGCTATCTGCAAACCATCACCGATGCCCTCGGCGAACGCACCCAATTCAGCTATGACGCCCAGGGACGGTTGCTCAGCAGCCAATTGCCGGACGGCCGCACCGAGCAGTATCAGCGCGACGTCAGCGGCCAGTTGATCGGCTATACCGACCCGGCCGGGCACACCACGCTCTACCAACACAACCGTCGCGGCCAGGTCCGTCAACGCACCGACGCCCATGGCCGGCAGGTGCAGTTCGGGTACGACCGCTATGGGCGGCTGCAGGCGCTGACCAACGAAAATGGCGAGAGTTATCGGTTTGCCTGGGATGCTGGGGATCGACTGATTGAACAACAGGATCTGGATGGCAGTGCCAAGCGCTACACCTATGACCTGCTGGATAACGTCGCGGCGGTCACGGCTGTTCCGGCGCCTTATGGCAACGGCCTGGCCGTCGTCCCCGAGTCGCCTCCCGCTCCCATCGTTCATCGGCTGGAACGGGATGCCGTTGGCCGGCTGATCGCCAAAATCACCGACGATGGCCGCACCGACTACTCCTACGACTCACTGGACCAGCTCACCGCTGTCACCTTCACCGACCACCACGGCAACGCACAAACCTTGAGCTTCGCCTATGACGCCCTCGGTCAATTGCTCGAAGAACAAAGCGCGGCCGGCAACCTGCACTACCACTACGACGAACTCGGCAATCTCATCCAGACCCAACTGCCCGACGGCCGCTGGCTCAATCGCCTGTACTACGGCAGCGGCCACCTGCACCAGATCAACCTCGACGGCCAGGTCATCAGCGACTTCGAACGCGACCGCCTGCACCGCGAAGTGCTGCGCACCCAGGGCCAGATCAGCACTCGTAGCGAATACGACCGCAGCGGGCGCTTACGCTCACGCCAACGCCGACACAGCAGCCAGCCATCGCTGATGCCGGCAGCGGTGCAGAAACATTTCGAGTACGACCCCGCCGACAACCTGATCGGCAAACTCGACCAGCAACCCGCCGCGCAACACCGCCAACTGCTGCACTACGACGCCACCGGCCGCATCATCGCCAGCCAGGACAGCCTGCACGGCCAGCGCGAAACCTTCGCCTACGACGCCGCCGCCAACCTGCTGGACGGCCCACAACCCGGCGCCGGGTTGGTGGTGCACAACAAACTGCTGACCTATCAGGACAAGCGTTATCGCTACGACGCCTTTGGCCGAGTCGTTGAGAAGCGCAGCACCAATCGCGGAACCCAACATTTCTTCTACAACGCAGATAATCGTTTGGTTGAAGTGCAGAATCAAAACGGCATTCACCAAACCGTTGTGCGGATGAAATACGACCCACTGGGCCGTCGTATAGAGAAAACCGAATACACCTCTGACAACCGGCCGCTCTCCAAGACTCGTTTTATTTGGGATGGAATGCGCTTGTTGCAGGAGAGTCGGTACAGCCAGACCAGCCTCTATCTTTATGCAGGCAACACCTATGAACCACTTGCACGAATTGATGGACAGGGCGCTCATCAGAAAGTCCGTTATTACCACAACGACCTGAACGGCCTGCCGGAACAGCTCACAGAGGACGACGGACATAGCGTCTGGCAAGCTTGTTTTGCGGTGTGGGGCAACACCATCCAGGAAGTCCGTGAACCCTACTTCATCGAAGAACAAAACCTGAGATTCCAGGGACAGTACCTCGACCGTGAAATCGGATTGCACTACAACGTCCTACGGTTCTACGATCCTGACGTTGGTCGCTTTACGACACCAGATCCGATAGGCCTGGCCGGAGGCCTTAATTTTTACTCTTACGCACCCAACCCTATCGGCTATGCTGACCCTCTGGGCCTTGCCGTCGACCCGCTGGTAAAACTGAAAGACCGCGGCTACACAGGCGTTACAAAGACCCCCGGCGGAGGTCTCGACTACTCAGAAAGTAATGCTCTTTACAACAAGAAGCCCGGCGTTAATCCAATCGTCAGAATTGAATACACTGGTGACTATGGCAAAGACTTCGAGGCCGCAAACAAGGCGGCCAAGTTGAGTCAAAAAACAACGCCGGCCGGTCATGTCTGGCATCACTTGGATGATTACGATCCCAAGACCAACAAAGGCACTATGCAGCTCATCAAGCAAAACGCCCACAGTGGCATAAGCCACAATGGCGGCGTAGCCCAATACAAGGCTGCTACAGGCAAGGCCTATACTCACCCAGCTCGTTTCAAGAGCAAAACAAAAGGAGCGCTAAAATGCGGTTGACCCTCGAAGAGTCCGAACATGCCCTCTCCGTGCAGGACCTGAATGAATTCGAAAAAAAATTCAGCGTGCCATTACCAACAGCCTTTAAAGAGTTTTATCTAAGGAACAATGGGGGCTATTTACCTGAGAGTAAAAGCGACAACGAGTTTTTGTTGGGCGGCTTCACACCAATCAAATACGGCGAAGTTCCCATTGAAGTTGTTCATGATGATTTAACTGATGATATTCCGTCATTGAAAGAAATGATCCCCTTTGCCTACGATCAAGGCGGGAACTCTTTCCTTCTGTCAGTCAAGGATGATGACTATGGAAACATCTACCTTTTTTTGATGGATGAAAAAGAGCTGGCATTTGTATGCAGCTCATTTGAAGAATTCATTGCCGAACTCACAGGCTGAATAACCAATACGAAGATCGGTTTACCTGCCGCAATGGTCGCTACGCGACAATGCCGAACACACCAGCCAACCGTCAATGATGCCGGCTACCGTGCGAAAGCATTTCGAGTACGACCTCGCCGCCAACCTGATGACAGCCGGTGCTTATTACGGTTTCTGCGCAGCTTCTACCATTTCGCGAATGGCTGGGGCGGCAATTTCTTTTGCCTGAACCTTGATTCGGGGTCTATCTACAAGTGAACATAATGAGCATAGAAATTCGGAAAAGCTTGGAAGTTGAATTTCTGGTAGGGCTAAAAAAGATAACGTCGTCTCACTTGGACCTGAAAGCAAGCAAAAACAAACTTGGCCTATTTATCTCCAAGGAAAAGCTCGGGGAGATTTACATACAACACTTGACCAAGGCCAACGGCTACTATGCGGGTCTGGAGGTTTATACATGCGAGGCATTTAGCTTCTGCATAAACCAATCACCGCCCTATCAGAGCCGACTATTGAACTCATCTTTTTTGTCGAAAAGTTCATTATCGGAAGAAACAAAACAGTTTGGTGACGAGCTGGGCGGCATCATTAGAACTCCACCACCTGATGAAATAAACGCAACAGTACAAAAAATAAACGAACGACTGATAAAATTTTACCTGTCAAAGGCAGAGAACTGCATCCTTGGCACGCCCTCATTAATTGACGACATATTGGCAGAACCTGACAACTATGCGTACCCCTTCCTAGCCGCATTATTTGCAGCGCAAAAAAATGACCTGAGCCTGGACTCAGACGTCTTCAAAAAAGTCCTTGCAACCAAATCAATATTCGGAAACAAACAATTTGATTTGGCTTTGGCAAATAAAATTCTGGGGACAGGTAACAAGTAGCCCGCAAGGAACTATTCACCAAGATCGACAGTAGCTGTTGGTCCTTAGTAAGGTGAAAAAGCTGCTGGTGGAGATTAATGATGCTTGAAAATACATTCTCAAATGACGAAGCGGCCATTACGCCAGCGGATCTGGATCATCTGGAATCCGCCATTGGCAAGAAGCTACCGACGCCCTTTAGAAACCATTACCTCAAGCACAACGGTGGCGTACCGGAGCGGACCTATTGGGTCAGCGAAGATTTTGACGAGCCACTGGAAGTGGCTGCATTCAAGCCAATTACCGGTGGCGACTCCACGCTGCTGTCCACCTACCAGTTGATGCTAAAAAAACAGGTACTTCCTGCACACCTCCTGCCTTTCGCGAACGACTGGGGTGGCAACTTTTTTTGCCTGAATCTTGATACGGAGGATGTTAGTTATTTCACGGCTGATAGCTTTGATAGCGACCTAAGCCCTGAAGAGAATCAGGCCCAATCCGAGAAGTTCGTCTGCTCGAATTTCCTCCGGTTTGTTCAAGGGCTAATCGATGAGGAAGACTTGGAATGAATGATTCAAAACATATCCTTGGACGGTAATTTGTCGAACGACCGTTCAAACCTTTGTATGGGAAACTGCAATAGAAATCCTAGAGTAGGCTATTAGAAATCTGACGCCACTTACAGCGATCAAGTATTAAGCAGGACGTCTACCATAAATGCAGAGCTATCATATGAAAGACTTAGCCAATGAAAACCCCAAACTGGCAGACGAGTTAATGGCCATCATGGCCTCGGGCAATGAGCTCGATGAGCAAAACAAAAAAAATGAAGCCCAGGCCTTGTACCAAAAAGCATGGGACTTGCTTCCTGAGCCAAAACTTGAATGGACACCTTTGTCGTCATGGGTCACAGGTTCTTTTTTCAACCTGCACTTCGACAACGGTGACTTCGAGGCCGCTAAAGATTGGGCACAAAAGACCCTGGATGGCCGAAAGTCAGATATCGATACAGGTCCGTTGATCAACTTGGGAATGGTCTACTTTGAACTGGAAGATTATTCACAGGCTTATAAATACTTTGACGATGCTTATAGCTTCGGTAAGGCGCGAGCCTTTCAAGAAAGACCAAAAAAATATCTGAAATTCTATTTAGAGAAAAAAGCCTGAGCAAGGCCGGGGACTCTAGGACCAATGCGTCGGAGAAACCGAGCAGGATGCCGATCGAGGTTTATGGATGAAAAAGCAACGGCTACCCACTCGGCGAAACCCGCTTCACTTGGGACGGCCTGCGCCTGTTGCAGGAACATCGCCATCAGCAAACCAGCCTCTACCTCTACGAAGACGAAGGTTACGAACCGCTGGCCCGTGTCGACGGCACCGGCCCACTGCAAAAAATCCGCTATTACCACAACGACCTCAACGGCCTGCCGGAACAGCTCACCGAGGCGGACGGCCACAACGTCTGGCAGGCGAGTTATCGGGTGTGGGGCAACACGTTAGAAGAGGTGCGCGAGCCGTATTACATTGAAGAGCAGAACCTGCGGTTTCAGGGGCAGTACCTGGACCGGGAGACGGGGCTGCATTTCAATACGTTCAGGTTTTATGATCCGGATGTGGGGCGGTTTACTACGCCGGATCCGATTGGGTTGGCGGGGGGGAATCAATCTTTATCTGTATGCGGCCAACCCACTCGAGTGGGTGGACCCGTTGGGATGAAGTTGCTCGTCATCCATTAACAAACGAATCAACAAGCTGAAGAAGCAGGGCTATCAGGACCATCACATACTGAGCGACAAACACGACAGTACGAAAAATCACCCACTGCTCAAATTGGCAGGGTTCGACCTGCAAAGCCGGCAGAACAAAATATTCCTGCCCAATAAAACCAAAGCTTTGACTGATGGGCGTCGATCGATCCACCAAGGACGCCATGCGGGTAGAGTCAATCGAAACCTTGGAAGCAAAATGGACCAAGTGGAAATAATCGGCAAACGAAACAACTGGAATCAGGCCCAATACCGCAAAGCGTTGGATAAAATAGTGTCCAACGAGCGCAAATTACTCCGCTCAGGCGAAAGGCAATTGAATCAAAATGCACGCCCTGGCGCTCATTACAATTAGGAGATCCAGAAATGATCTTAAGCTGGAAAGCCCCTATCTATTACAACGATAAATTGATCGGGTCATACGATGCGGAGCGCGGCTCCTATGAAACGGCAGGATCGAACTTTGACTATCTGTCACTCCTGACAGGTGAGCCTTACCCTGTCGACATGGATAAACCCAAAATATTTTTTCCATGCAAAAAGAAAAAATTGCTGACTTACGACTGCTTATGGCTATTAGGCGACATTCCTTTGGTGAGCCAGCGGTTAGCGGATTTCCTCGTACAGAACGCCGGTCACTCTATTGAGCTCTTGCCACCCACAAGTATTGCTGCGGACGGGGAGCAAGTGAGCGAAGTCTATTACGTTGTCAATGCTGCCCAGGCGATAAGTGCGGTTGATCACAGCAAGTCGGTAGCAGAGCTCTCTGACAATGGCTCAATACTCTACTTCAATGAAATTTGGCTTCATGATAACGCCGCGGAAATGGGCGCAATTGCACGCGAGCGTGACTCGGGAGATCTTTTGATTTCCCAAGAGTTGGCTGATGCCATGATCGAACAGAAATTCAAAAGCGACAAAGGGCTAGGCTTCTACACCGCCGAGCGCTCATTCACCCCCTATAAAAACCAAGCGTGATCTACTAGTGGAAGGCATTCGTTAAAAGCGTCAATCAACGCCTACAAAAAATGGGCACCCGACCCAGTCGGCGTGCCCATTTTTCCAGCTCGCACTCATCATGTTCCCTCGCCATTCGGTCAGTCGCCAAATCAACAAGGAAGTACTAATGCTTTCTACCTGGCGATTACGTAGGCAACCCCAACCCCGATCGAAAATGGTTTTCCAGTCGGTCCCACGCCAATGCCTGACAGTGCTTGTTTAAAAGCCTTGTAGGTAACGTCGTGAAAGCTACAACACCTTGCGTCGTTGCCTACGGCTACGCCAGAATCCGCCGGCTTGTGCGCTTTGGGGTCGGTCGGTAACTTAATTCGTGTCACTGATCGTCAGTGGTCGGGTTTAGTCGCCCGCTGGTAATTGAAGTTGTACAAGCGTCCGTCAGACAGGTACTTGCTACCTGCATTTTGATGGTGGCTGTGCGTAGGGCACCTTTGGGTGCGCCGGCTTCTTCAATTCCCCGGTCCGACTAACCTGCGTACAGCCGCCACCCCTTCGTTTAGTCGGCGAAGGGGTGTCAGCATCACTCATGGAATTGAAGATCATGTTCAAAGTTACACCTAACCCACCGGACACCGATCCGGTCTCCCCATACGAAAGCCCTGATTCAAAAAAACTCAACGATGCCGCCGAGCGCGCCCTCGACCATCACTTCCCGCCAGCCGAACCAAAACCACCGAAACGCAAAGGCCAACTCTTCAGCGTCTGCCCGGGCGTCAACACTGAAGCCCTCCTCGCCAATGCCTCGGAAGATATCTTGTCCATCAGCGCCATCGCCGCCGACCTCGCCGACGACGTGGACGGTTCACGCCGCTCCGTAGCCCTGTCGCTCAGCCGCCTGGCCGACGGGGTGCATTTGTTGGTAGAGCGCGCGCTGGATCACCTGAATGAGCCGGAAATAGCAGCGATTCTCGCCAGGAAACAAAGCCGAGTCGGCTGATCCGCCAGACAGAAAAAATGGGCACCCAACCTCGTTGGCGTGCCCATTTTTTATCCCGCTCGCCCGCTGTGCGGGAAGTCGGTGCGTGTTACGGATTAACGCTGTCTTTCAACGACTTGCCTGGCTTGAACGCAACAGTGTTGCTGGCCTTGATCTTCACCGGCTCACCGGTTTGCGGGTTCTTGCCGGTACGGGCACCGCGATGGCGTTGCAGGAAGGTGCCGAAGCCCACCAGCGTGACGCTATCCTTGCGATGCAGAGCGCCGGTGATTTCTTCGAGAACGGCGTTGAGAACGCGATTGGCCTGTTCTTTGGTGAGGTCTGCTTTTTCCGCGATGGCAGCGGCGAGTTCTGGTTTACGCATTAGTGAAGCCCCTTTGACGGTTTTTTGTTGTTATGTCCGTGCTGTTCTCATTGGAACAGCGCCCAAGGCGCCGCAGGTGCTCTACTCTGCGGCAGACGGGAATGAGGATGGCACGCGCGCAAGAGCGGCGCCAGTCTCCCCGCGACCTTTGTGGGGGCAAAAACGGGGTGATTCCGACAGAACGACCGGCATTTACGCCAACAGGGCCGGAAGCTCTTTGTTCAGGGCGAGTTTTTCCATCACCGCCGCGCCGGTCAGGGCGTAACCCAGTAATTTGCCGGCGCTGTCGCGGCATAGCACTTTGATGTCCGCGCCCTGCCCTTCGACCGTCCAGACGCCCTCCGCGCCCCGTGGTGGCGGTGAAACCACCAATGGGCAGACCGGGGTTTTCACGGTGATCGGCATCGGGCCATAGCTCACCACCGTCGGGTTTCCGGCGAGGGTTTGGGCCAGCGCTCTCGCACAGCTCATGAGGGGCATGACGTACAACAGATTCAGCCCATCGACCTCGGCGCAGTCGCCCAGGGCGTAGATGTTGGCGTGAGAGGTTTTCAGGTGACGGTCAACCACCACACCACGATTGACCTGCACCCCGGCAGCGGCCGCCAGGTCGATGCGCGGACGCAGACCGACAGCCGAAACCACTACGTCGCAAGGAATGACCTGACCGTCGGACAGATGCGCTTCCAGGCCGTCAGCCACGCGCTGCAAGCGATTGAGCACCGGCCCGAGGTGGAAGCGTGCGCCGAGGCTTTCCAGGCCGGCCTGGACCGCAGCGGCCGCGGCCGGGTGCAGCAAGGTCGGCATGACTTGTTCGCAGGGAGCAACCAGTTGTACTTCGTAGCCACCGAGAATCAGGTCATTGGCGAATTCACAGCCGATCAAACCGGCGCCCAGCAGCAACACCCGACGCTTGCCGGCCGCGGCCGCGCGAAAACGTGCATAGTCTTCAAGGTCGTTGATCGGGAAAACCGCGTCGGCCGCGTCGCCTTCGATCGGCACCCGCACGGTTTCCGCGCCCCAGGCCAGGATCAAGTCACGGTAGATCACCGATTCTTCGCCGATCCACAGGCGCTTGTGGCCCGGATCGATGCCGCTGATACGCGTGTGGGTGCGCACTTCGGCCTTCAATTGCTCGGCCATGGCGCCCGGTTCGGCCATGCTCAGGCCATCGGCGTCTTTATTCTTGCCAAAGCCGGTGGAAAGCATCGGCTTGGAGTAGGAGCGCCCGTCATCTGCGGTAATCAACAGCAGCGGGGTTTCGCCATCGAGCTTGCGAAACTCCCGGGCCAGGTTGTAGCCAGCCAGCCCAGTGCCGACGATCACGACAGGTGTGTTCATTCCTTACTCCTTGGATGCTTAGTTGATTTCAATCATTTCAAAATCCATTTTGCCCACGCCACAGTCCGGGCACAGCCAGTCTTCCGGCACGTCCTGCCACGGTGTGCCCGCCGCAATACCGTCGTCCGGCCAGCCTTCGGCTTCGTTATAGACCAGGCCGCAGACCACACATTGCCACTTTTTCATTCAGGTACTTCCTCGGAATTCAGGCTTTTGCCGGCGCAAACGGTCGATAGTGAAGCGTTGCCGTCCGGCTCAGGGCGTTTTGTACTGATCAGGCCCGTCAGATGCAAGCCTGTTCGGCGCAACGGCAGGCCGGATCAATCAAACTCGCCGCCTGCCATGGTAAGCTCGCCGCCTCATTTGCTGCCAATAATGACTCACTGTGCCGCACTCAAAAGCCCCTTCCCCGACGCCACTCTGGCTCCCTCGAAGCCAAGTGACGCCCCTCCCCGACACGTCTACGCTCGATTGGCTGTTCGATGAAGGGTCGCTGACCCGACGCCTGACCCGTTTGTCGAATGACGGTTTCAGCGTCACGCCATTGTTCGAAGGCTGGCAATCGCTGCGCGCCGACGAATGTGCCGCGCTGGAGCTGGCTGAAGGCAGCGAAGGCTGGGTGCGCGAGGTGTATCTGCGCGGCCACGGTGAAGCCTGGGTGTTTGCCCGCAGCGTAGCGGCGCGTAGCGCGCTGCAGGGCGACGGATTGCATATGGATGAGCTGGGCAGCCGCTCTCTGGGCGAATTGCTGTTTTGCGATCGGGCGTTTCAGCGCCGGGCCATCGAGGTTTGTCATTATCCTCAAGCCTGGTTGCCGATGGAGGCTCAGGCGCCTGAACTGTGGGGCCGGCGCTCGCGTTTCGACCGTTGCGCCCTGAGCGTGCTGGTGGCCGAGGTTTTCCTGCCGACCCTGTGGAGCGCCGCCCGCGCGCATCCGGAGAACTGCTGATGTACCAGAACCTGCTCAAGTCTCTGAACCGAGTGAATCCTCGGGCCTGGGATTTCATTCAGCTGACCCGCATGGACAAGCCGATCGGCATTTACTTGCTGCTGTGGCCGACACTGTGGGCACTGTGGATTGCCGGTGAAGGTTCGCCGTCACTGGCCAATATCGTGATTTTCGTGCTCGGTGTGGTACTGACCCGTGCCGGCGGTTGCGTGATCAACGACTGGGCGGACCGCAAGGTCGATGGCCATGTGAAACGCACCGAGCAACGGCCGCTGGTGAGCGGCAAGATCAGCTCCAAAGAAGCCTTGGTGTTCTTCGCGGTGCTGATGGGCGTGAGCTTCTTGCTGGTGCTGTGCACCAACGCGGCGACTGTCTGGCTGTCGCTGGGCGGTTTGGCCCTGGCCTTCACGTATCCGTTCATGAAGCGTTACACCTATTACCCTCAAGTGGTGCTGGGCGCGGCGTTCTCCTGGGGCATGCCAATGGCGTTCACTGCCGAGACCGGTGAGTTGCCGGCGACAGCCTGGTTGCTGTGGATCGCCAACTTGCTGTGGACCGTGGGCTACGACACCTATTACGCCATGACCGACCGCGACGATGACCTGAAGATCGGGGTGAAATCCACCGCGATCCTGTTTGGCGATGCCGACCGGGTGATCATTCTGACCTTGCAAGGCCTGGCGCTGGGCTGCCTGTTGCTGGCTGGCTCGAAATTCCATCTTGGTGGCTGGTTCCACCTTGGGTTGCTGGTGGCGGCAGGCTGCTTTGCGTGGGAGTTCTGGTACACCCGCAGCAAAGACCGGATGCGTTGCTTCCAGGCGTTTTTGCATAACCACTGGGCGGGGTTGGCGATATTTGTGGGGATTGTGCTGGATTACGCGTTGCGTTGACCATTGGAAAAGATCGCAGCCTGTGCAAGCTCCAACAGGGGGATGGAGCGACTGCAGGCTGCGAACTGTTTACGGCGCAGGCGAATCGCTTATTTATGCTCGCGCATGACGTGCCAGACTTCCTTCATATTGTCGCCTGCCATGTCACCGGGTTTTTTGTCCTTCATGAAGGTGTAAAGCGGCTTGCCATCATAGGCCCACTGCATCTTACCGTCGTCACGCTTGATCGTGCTCCACTTGCCTTCGGGCTTGGCACCCGCCGGCGCCATCATTGGCGGCCAGTATTCAGCGCACTCGCCGTTGCACATCGACTTACCGCCTGAGTCCTTGTCGTACGTGTACACCGTCATACCCTTGTGATCGACCATCATCCCGTCTTTCATCATGGCGGGTTCTGCCGCAAAGGCCATGGACGGCAACGTTAGCGCAGCCGTGACCAGCAGGACCTTCCAGGATTGAGCAATGTGATTCATGGAAACCTTCCTTTTGTGGTTGTCAGGATTCGGACTTAGAGCTTAGTTCAGGATCGCGACAATCGCAGGGCGGCTAAAATACTGTCACACGACTGCAATAATTCCGTTATCTAATGCGGCGCAAGACAGTTAAATGACAAGAGGATTAAGGCATGGTTGGCAGGAGCATTCTGATCGTCGACGACGAAGCGCCCATTCGCGAAATGATCGCCGTTGCGTTGGAAATGGCCGGCTACGACTGCCTGGAGGCAGAGAACTCGCAGCAGGCCCATGCCATTATCGTCGACCGCAAACCGGACCTGATTCTGCTCGACTGGATGCTGCCCGGCACTTCCGGCATCGAACTGGCCCGCCGGCTCAAGCGCGATGAGCTGACCGGGGATATCCCGATCATCATGCTCACCGCCAAGGGCGAAGAAGACAACAAGATCCAGGGCCTGGAAGTCGGCGCCGACGACTACATCACCAAACCGTTTTCCCCCCGCGAGCTGGTGGCGCGCCTCAAAGCCGTGCTGCGCCGCGCCGGTCCGACCGATGGCGAAGCGCCGATCGAAGTCGGTGGCCTGCTGCTGGACCCGATCAGCCACCGCGTGACCATCGATGGCAAACCTGCCGAGATGGGCCCGACCGAGTACCGTTTGCTGCAATTTTTCATGACCCACCAGGAACGCGCCTACACTCGCGGCCAGCTGCTGGATCAGGTCTGGGGCGGCAATGTCTACGTCGAAGAGCGCACCGTCGACGTGCACATCCGTCGCCTGCGCAAAGCCCTCGGCGATGCTTACGAAAATCTGGTACAAACCGTGCGCGGCACCGGTTACAGGTTCTCTACCAAGGCCTGAGCCGGCCGCCAGCCTCGCTGACAAGGACGCATATTTTCCGTGAACCAAAACTGGCATGGCACCCTGATTCGCCACATGCTGTTGCTGGTCACCGCCTGCCTGGTGATCGGCCTGATTTCCGGCTACTACGGCTGGAGCCTCGCCGTGGGCCTGGGCCTTTATCTGGCGTGGACCCTCAAGCAGTTGCTGCGCCTGCACGAATGGCTGCGTCTGCATCAACCTGATGAAGCACCGCCCGATGGCTACGGCCTGTGGGGTGAAGTGTTCGACAGCATTTACCACCTGCAACGCCGCGACCAACGGGTGCGCGGGCGCCTGCAAGCGGTGATCGATCGGGTCCAGGAATCCACTGCCGCGCTCAAAGACGCGGTGGTCATGCTCGACAGCGATGGCAACCTGGAATGGTGGAACCGCGCCGCCGAAACCCTGCTGGGCCTCAAGACCCCTCAAGACAGCGGCCAGCCGGTGACCAACCTGGTGCGTCATCCGCGCTTCAAGGAATACTTCGAGCAGGACAACTACGCCGAGCCGTTGGAAATCCCCTCGCCGATCAATGATCGCCTGCGCATTCAGCTGTACATCACCCGCTACGGCAACAACGAACACTTGATGCTGGTGCGCGACGTGACGCGTATCCACCAGCTGGAACAAATGCGCAAAGACTTCATCGCCAACGTGTCCCACGAGCTGCGCACCCCCCTGACAGTGATTTGCGGCTACCTGGAAACCCTGCTCGATAACGTCGAGGAAGTGAACCCGCGCTGGACCCGCGCGCTGCAGCAGATGCAGCAGCAAGGCGGGCGGATGCAGACCTTGCTTAACGATTTGCTGCTGCTGGCCAAGCTGGAAGCCACCGATTACCCGTCGGACAACCAGCCGGTGTCCATCGACAGCCTGCTGCAATCGATCAAGAGCGATGCCCAGCAGCTGTCCGGTCAGAAAAATCAACACATCACCCTGGAAGCCGATCCGACGATTCAGCTCAAAGGCAGCGAAGCCGAATTGCGCAGTGCGTTTTCCAATCTGGTGTTCAACGCGGTGAAATACACCCCTGCCGAGGGCAATATCCGCATTCGCTGGTGGGGGGACGATCAAGGCGCCCACCTGAGCGTGCAGGATTCGGGGATCGGTATAGACAGCAAGCACCTGCCGCGCCTGACCGAACGCTTCTATCGCGTCGACTCCAGCCGCAACTCCAACACCGGCGGCACCGGGCTCGGTCTGGCCATCGTCAAGCACGTGTTGCTGCGCCACCGGGCACGCATGGAAATCAGCAGTGTGCCGGGACATGGCAGTACGTTTACCTGCCATTTTGCGCCGGCCCAGGTCACCAAATCCCGCGTGATCAGCGCCGCTGACTGATACCGACCAGCACTCACCACTAGGCAATCGATCAGTCAGCCGCTACATTGGCTGACTTGTGCCTGCCCTTCAGGCACTGCATTTCCCCCTTTTTTGAATACACGGAACCCGCAAAACTCCATCATGGACCCTTCCCCTGGCTTGACCCTCGCAACAATATTCGCCGACTTCGGCATGATTCTTTTTGCTCTGATCCTGGTTTTGCTCAACGGTTTTTTCGTTGCGGCGGAATTTGCCATGGTCAAATTGCGCTCGACCCGGGTCGAAGCCATCGCTGAACAAAACGGCTGGCGCGGGCATATCCTGCGCACCGTGCACAGTCAGCTCGATGCTTACCTGTCAGCCTGCCAATTGGGTATCACCCTCGCCTCCCTCGGTCTGGGCTGGGTCGGCGAACCGGCGTTCGCGCACCTCCTGGAGCCTGTGCTGAGTGCCGTGGGCGTAGATTCCGCTGAAGTGGTCAAGGCGGTTTCGTTCTTCACGGCGTTCTTCATCATTTCGTACCTGCACATCGTGGTCGGTGAGCTGGCTCCAAAGTCCTGGGCCATCCGCAAACCCGAGTTGCTGTCGCTGTGGACGGCAGTGCCGCTGTACTTGTTCTACTGGGCCATGTACCCGGCCATCTACCTGCTCAACGCCAGCGCCAACCAGATCCTGCGCATCGCCGGGCAAGGTGAACCCGGCCCGCACCACGAGCACCATTACAGCCGCGAAGAACTGAAACTGATCCTGCACTCCAGCCGTGGTCAGGACCCGAGCGACCAAGGCATGCGCGTACTGGCCTCGGCGGTCGAGATGGGCGAGCTGGAAGTAGTCGACTGGGCCAACTCCCGGGAAGACCTGGTCACCCTTGAGTACAACGCACCGCTCAAGGAAATCCTGGCGTTGTTCCGTCGCCACAAATTCAGCCGCTACCCGGTGTACGACAGCGAGCGCCAGGAGTTCGTCGGCCTGCTGCACATCAAGGATCTGCTGCTGGAACTGGCCGCCCTGGATCACATTCCCGAGTCGTTCAACCTCGCCGAACTGACCCGGCCGCTGGAGCGCGTGTCGCGGCACATGCCGCTGTCGCAACTGCTGGAACAGTTTCGCAAGGGCGGCTCGCACTTCGCCGTGGTCGAGGAAGCCGACGGCAACATCATCGGCTACCTGACCATGGAAGACGTGCTGGAAGTGCTGGTGGGCGACATTCAGGACGAACATCGCAAGGCTGAGCGCGGGATCCTCGCCTATCAGCCGGGCAAGCTGCTGGTTCGGGGCGATACGCCGCTGTTCAAGGTGGAACGCCTGCTGGGCATCGACCTGGACCACATCGAAGCCGAAACCCTCGCCGGGCTGGTCTATGAAACCCTGAAACGGGTGCCGGAAGAGGAAGAAGTGCTAGAGGTAGAAGGTTTGCGGATCATCATCAAGAAGATGAAAGGGCCGAAGATCATATTGGCCAAGGTGTTGCTGCTGGATTGATAGGCTGAGCCGGATCCGCGTCGATCCCTTCGCGAGCAAGCCCGCTCCCACATGAGTTATGCGCCGATCACATCAATGGCGCCCGACGCAGATCGAGTGTGGGAGCGGGCTTGCTCGCGAAGGCGCCAGGCCAGGCAACAAGTCATTTCTTGCCCAACGCAAAGTTGGGCAACGCCCCCACCGGTTGATTGAACTGGTACGGAATCGACACCAGCCCCAACCCGGTATTGCGCTGCACCACGAAGTGCAGATGCGGGCCGCTGCTATTGCCGGTATTGCCCGACAACGCCAGCGCACTGCCCACCACCACACGCTGACCTTCCCGGACGCAGACTGAGCCCTTCTTCAGGTGCAGATACACGCCCATGGTCCCGTCATCGTGCAACACCCGCACGAAATTGCCCGACGGGTCGTTGCCGCGCCCGGTCTGGCCATTCTCGGTTTTCACCACCACCCCGCCGCGCGCCGCGATGATCGGCGTGCCTTCGGGCATGGCGATGTCCATCGCGTAACGGTTCTTCGGTCCGTAGTGGCTGTATTGGCCATTGGCGCCCTGGGTCAGCCGAAACGGACCGCCACGCCAGGGCAACGGATATCGATAGGCCATGGCAGCCCCTGAGGGGTCGCCCAGGGAATATGCGAACCTTGGGTTATACACGATCGGCCTTCCGGCCTTCGTCGGCGTGAGCAGGGCCAGACGAAGGTTGCTGCGCGCCGGCATCACCCGGCGGATCGGTCGGCTCGGCGCACCGCTGACGTTCTGCAGCCCGTCGAAACTCAGCTCGATCTCGACCGGCGCATACAGGTCGTTGCGCACGAACACGCTGTCCATGCCATTCAACCTCTTGATGTCGAGGTACACCTGCCGCTCAAGATGTTCGACCATCCGGTCGCGAAAAACGAACACCTTTGCGCCTTTGGTGGGGCGGTCGCTGTAGGAGACCACGCCACTGGCATTGGTGGACTTGTAGATCGTCATGGCCACAGCCGAGGTGGAGGCCATGAAAAGACCACAGAAAAACAGCAGGCGCACGAGCATGGGCAAGATTCTGTCGAGTAAGGCCTGAGAAGGAGCCTAGCAGCTGAAATGGACCTGCGTAGTCGACAGATGTTTCAGATGATCATTCCCACGCAGAGCATGGGAACGATCAGCGGTACACGTTACGCACCCGGTACGAAGTGCTTCTGCGCGGTGCCACGGGCGATCAGGCGAGAAATGTAGTCGAGCTTCTGCGCATCCTGGTCGACAAAGCGGAAGGTCAGTTGCAGCCACTCGCTGTCGGGCTTCGGCTCGTGGGCGACGATGGCGTGCAGGTAGCCATTGAGACGGGCGGTTTCAGCGTTGTCACCCTGCTCCAGGTCGAGCACGGCGCTGTCGAGCACTTGTGGCAGGGTGTCGGTGCGTTTCACCACCAGCAGCGCTTCCTTGAGGCTCAAGGCCTTGATCACGCATTGCTGAGTACCGCTCGACAGGCGCAGTTGGCCTTGGCCACGACCGCCCGCGGAGGCGGCAGAAGCGGCCACAGGTGCCTTGACCGGCGGGCTGTTGAGCAAACCACGAGACGCTGCCGCTGCCGGGGCTGGCGCGGCGGCGACAGGTTTGGCAAACGGGTTGACCGGTGCAGCCGCGGGTGCGACTACCGCGGCTTTGCCGCCGGTCAATGCGCTCAGGGAATCGTTGCCGAACGCCGAGTTCATTTTGGTCGGTGCGCTGTTCATCAAGGTGTCCAGCTTGCCAACCTTGTTCAGCGCCTGCTTGACCTTGGTCAGCAGTTGCTCGTTGGTGAACGGCTTGCTGACGTAGCCGGAAACCCCGGCCTGGATTGCCTGGACAACGTTCTCTTTGTCGCCACGGCTGGTCACCATCACGAACGGCATGGTCTTGAGATTATCTTGCTCGCGGCACCAGGTCAGCAGCTCAAGACCGGACATTTCCGGCATTTCCCAGTCGCACAGCACCAGATCGAACGCCTCGCGCGCCAGCATGGCCTGAGCCTTTTTGCCGTTGACGGCATCTTCGATTCGAATGCCCGGGAAGTAGTTGCGCAAGCACTTCTTCACCAGGTCACGAATGAACGACGCATCGTCCACGACCAACACACTGACCTTACTCATCCATCACCCCTTTAAAAAATCCCGGCAAGCATACCAACTGCCTGATGGCACATTGCCAAAAATCTTCAGTCACGCCGGGACTTTTCGTTCGCGGGTGCTGCTGTCGAATTCATGTGCCGCACACAAAAACGCCCGGCCAAAGGGCCGGGCGCTTTTCTTGGGCAAACTTACTTATCGTCAGCTTTGCCCGGAACATTAGCGTTTTCGGCACTTGTGCCTTCCACTTCTTCCTTCATGCGCTTGAGGCCCAAGTGACGCACGTCGGTGCCGCGCACCAGGTAAATCACCAGTTCCGAGATGTTGCGCGCATGATCGCCGATCCGCTCCAGCGAACGCAGCACCCAGATGATGCTCAAGACCCGCGAGATAGAGCGTGGGTCTTCCATCATGTAGGTAGCCAACTCACGCAGGGCGGTCTTGTATTCGCGGTCGATGATCTTGTCGTATTGCGCCACCGACAGCGCCAGGTCGGCGTCGAAGCGGGCAAACGCGTCCAGGGCATCGCGCACCATGTTGCGCACCTGGTCGCCGATGTGGCGGACCTCGACGTAACCGCGCGGTGCTTCGCCTTCTTCGCACAACTGGATGGCGCGACGGGCGATCTTGGTGGCTTCGTCGCCGATGCGCTCCAGGTCGATCACCGACTTGGAGATGCTGATGATCAGACGCAAGTCCGACGCCGCCGGCTGACGACGGGCCAGAATGCGCAGGCATTCTTCGTCGATGTTGCGTTCCATCTGGTTGATCTGGTCGTCGATTTCGCGCACTTGCTGGGCCAGGCCGGAGTCGGCCTCGATCAGCGCGGTGACCGCGTCGTTGACCTGCTTCTCGACCAGCCCGCCCATGGCCAGGAGGTGGCTGCGCACTTCCTCGAGCTCGGCGTTGAACTGCTGGGAGATGTGATGGGTAAGGCCTTCTTTACTAATCATGTTGGCGTCCTTGGAGCGTCCGGTAAGGTGCGGTGGACCGCAGCGTCAGTTCAGTGAGCAACAACAGCTTCCTAGCCGTAACGACCGGTGATGTAGTCTTCGGTCTGCTTCTTCGCCGGATTGGTGAACAGGGTATCGGTGTCGCCGAATTCCACCAGTTTGCCCATGTACATGAACGCCGTGTAGTCGGAAACCCGCGCGGCCTGTTGCATGTTGTGGGTCACGATAACAATGGTGAACTTGGATTTCAGTTCGTAGATCAGCTCTTCGACCTTCAGCGTGGAGATCGGGTCGAGTGCCGAGCAGGGTTCGTCGAGCAGCAGCACTTCAGGCTCCACCGCGATGGTGCGGGCGATCACCAGACGTTGCTGCTGACCACCGGACAGGCCCAGTGCCGACTCATGCAGACGATCCTTGACCTCATCCCACAGCGCCGCACCTTTCAATGCCCACTCGACGGCTTCGTCGAGGATGCGCTTTTTGTTGATGCCCTGGATGCGCAAACCGTAAACCACGTTTTCGTAAATGGTTTTCGGGAACGGGTTGGGCTTCTGGAACACCATGCCAACCCGGCGACGCAGCTCGGCCACGTCCTCGCCCTTGCGGTAGATGTTATTGCCGTAGAGGTTGATCGCCCCTTCGACGCGGCAGCCGTCCACCAGATCGTTCATGCGGTTGAACGTGCGCAGCAGCGTGGACTTGCCGCAACCCGACGGGCCGATGAAGGCGGTCACGCGCTGTTTCGGGATGTTCATGCTGACGTCATACAGCGCTTGTTTATCGCCGTAGAACAGGCTCAGGCCCGGCACTTCAATGGCCACGGTTTCCTGCTCGAGACTCAGGCTCTGCTTGTCGCGGCCCAGGGCCGACATGTTGATGCCGTGAGTGTGTGCTTCGTGCTGCATGGGAGGCTCCCTGTGCTAACAAATTCGGTTCGGGACGCCGCTTCGCGGCATGCCCAATAAATGTTCGGTTGGACGCGGTCTAGTGTGGGAGCGGGCTTGCTCGCGAAGAGGTCAGCCCATTCAATGTTGCCTGACCCACCGCTTTCGCGAGCAAGCCCGCTCCCACATGGAAATCAGCTATCCAGCGCTTTGTATTTTTCCCGCAGGTGGTTACGGATATAAACGGCCGACAGGTTCAATGTCGCGATCACCAGCACCAGCAGCAGCGCCGTGGCGTACACCAGCGGCCGCGCGGCTTCGACGTTCGGGCTCTGGAAGCCGACGTCATAAATGTGGAAGCCCAGGTGCATGATCTTCTGGTCCAGGTGCAGGTACGGGTAGTTGCCATCCAGCGGCAGCGACGGTGCCAGTTTCACTACACCCACCAGCATCAGCGGCGCCACTTCACCGGCGGCGCGGGCCACGGCGAGGATCATGCCGGTCATCATTGCCGGGCTGGCCATCGGCAGCACGATCTTCCACAAGGTCTCGGCCTTGGTCGCGCCAAGGGCCAGCGAGCCTTCGCGCACGGTGCGAGGAATCCGCGCCAGGCCTTCTTCGGTGGCCACGATCACCACCGGCACAGCCAGCAGCGCCAGGGTCAACGAAGCCCACAGCAGACCCGGCGTACCGAAGGTCGGCGCCGGCAAGGCTTCGGGGAAGAACAACCGGTCGATCGAGCCGCCCAGCACATAAACGAAGAAGCCCAGGCCGAACACGCCGTAAACGATCGCCGGAACACCCGCCAGGTTGTTCACTGCAATACGGATTACCCGGGTCAAGGTGTTCTGCTTGGCATACTCACGCAGGTAGACCGCCGCCAGCACGCCGAACGGGGTAACGATCATCGCCATGATCAGGGTCATCATCACGGTGCCGAAAATCGCCGGGAAGATCCCGCCTTCGGTGTTGGCTTCACGCGGGTCGTCGCTGAGGAATTCCCAGACCTTGCTGAAGTAGAAACCAACCTTGGTGAAGGTGCTCATGGCGTTCGGCTGATAAGCGTGAACCACTTTACCGATGCCGATCTCGATTTCTTTACCGTTGGCGTCACGAGCCGTCAGGCTGTCGCGGTTGAACTGCTTGTGCAGGTCGTTCAGACGCGCTTCGACTTCCTGATAACGGGCATTCAGCTCGGCGCGCTCAGACTCCAGGTCCGCCTGTGCGGTAGCGTCGAGACGGCCGGCCAGTTCCAGCTTGCGACCGTGCAGACGAACACGTTCGAGACCGGCGTTGATCGCGCCGATGTCGGTTTTTTCCAGGCTCTTGAGCTGCCCAGCCAACTGGTTGACGCGATCGACACGGGCCTGCAACTCAGGCCATGCGGCTTCGCCTTCAGCGATGACCTTGCCGTCCTCTTTGACGTTGACCAGGTAGCCGTAGAAATTGCCCCACTCGCGACGCTCGATGGTCATCAGCTCTGGCGGGGTTTTCTGGTTGGTCAACCACTCGCCGACAATCCAGGTGAAGTCCGTGCCGTTCAGATCGCGGTTGCCGACCTTGATCAGCTCGCGGGTCATGAACTCCGGGCCTTGATCGGGCACCGGCAGGCCAGCGGTTTTCAGGCGCTCGCGTGGCACTTCTTCCTTCTGCACCACTTCGCCGATGACCAGGTGGTTGGCCTGGCCCGGCACGTCGTAATTGGCGTGGATCAGGTCCGCCGGCCAGAAGTGCCCCAGACCGCGCACGGCAATGACCGCCAGCAGGCCAATGGTCATGATGACCGCAATGGACACCGCGCCGCCGCTGATCCAGACGCCAGGGGCGCCGCTCTTGAACCATCCATTCAGGGAGTTCTGTTTCACAGACTTCTACCTTTGTTAAAGCGACGAGTATTTCTTGCGCAGACGCTGACGAATCAGTTCCGCGAGGGTGTTCATGATGAAGGTGAACAACAGCAGCACCAGCGCCGAGAGGAACAGCACGCGGTAGTGGCTGCCGCCAACTTCCGATTCGGGCATTTCCACCGCGACGTTGGCTGCCAGGGTGCGCAGGCCTTCGAACAGGTTCATTTCCATGACCGGGGTGTTACCGGTGGCCATCAGCACGATCATGGTTTCACCGACCGCACGGCCCATGCCGATCATCAACGCCGAGAAAATGCCCGGGCTGGCGGTGAGGATCACCACGCGGGTCATGGTCTGCCACGGCGTGGCACCGAGGGCCAGGGAGCCCAGGGTCAGGCCGCGCGGCACGCTGAACACGGCGTCTTCGGCGATGGAGTAGATGTTCGGAATGACCGCGAAACCCATGGCCAGACCGACCACCAGGGCGTTGCGCTGGTCGTAGGTGATGCCCAGGTCGTGGGAGATCCACATACGCATGTCGCCGCCGAAGAACCAGGCTTCCATGTACGGGCTCATGTACAGCGACAACCAGCCCACGAACAGAATGACCGGGATCAGAATCGCGCTTTCCCAGCCGTCCGGCACTTTCAGGCGGATGGACTCAGGCAGGCGACTGAAGATGAAGCCCGCCACCAGAATGCCGATCGGCACGAGCATCAACAGGCTGAAGATGCCCGGCAAGTGCCCTTCCACATAGGGCGCAAGGAACAGGCCGGCGAAGAAACCGAGGATCACCGTCGGCATCGCTTCCATCAGTTCGATCACCGGCTTGACCTTGCGACGCATGCCCGGGGCCATGAAGTACGCGGTGTAGATCGCTGCGGCGACGGCCAGCGGCGCGGCCAATAGCATGGCGTAGAACGCGGCTTTCAGGGTACCGAAGGTCAGCGGCGAGAGGCTCAGCTTGGGTTCGAAATCGGTGTTGGCGGCAGTCGATTGCCAGACATATTTAGGTTCGTCGTAGTTCTCGTACCAGACCTTGCTCCACAACGCGCTCCAGGAAACCTCCGGGTGCGGGTTGTCGAGCAGCAGCGGTTGCAACTTGCCGCCCTGCTCCACGATCACCCGGTTGGCCCGTGGCGACAGGCCGAACAGGCCTTGGCCATCGACCACCTGGTCCACCAGCAAGGTGCGGTGTGCGGTGCTGTGGAACACGCCAAGCTTGCCCGACGCGTCGAGGGCAATAAAACCTTTGCGACGTTCTTCGGCGGTGATTTCAACAATCGGCGTAGTGCCCATCTGGAAGGTACGGATCTGCTTCAGACGCAGCTCGCCATCCGGGTCGCGAGCCATGAACCATTGGGCCAGGCCGCCCTTGGAGTCGCCGAGGATCAGCGAGATACCACCCACCAGCTGGGTGCTGGCGGTAATCTCGGCCTCGCCGTTTTCGAGCAGTTTGTAGCGACCGTTGAGACTCTTGTCGCGCAGGCTGAACACGTCGGCCTGGGCACGACCATTGACCACATACAACCACTGCTGACGCGGGTCGACGAAGATGTTCTTCACCGGCTCGGTCATTTGCGGCAGCTCGATGCGTTTCTGCTCGTTGGTGACTTCGCCAGTCATCATGTTTTCTTCGCTGGTCAGCGACATGACATGCAGTTGCGCACCGGTGGAACCTGCCAGCAACAGGGTCGAATCGGTCGCGTTGAGGCTGATGTGCTCCAGGGCACCACCGGCCTCGTTCAGCACGATTGGCGTTTCGCCGTATGGGTATTCAATGGCCGGCGAGATGGTTTTCTTGCCGTCCGGGTAGCTGACTTTATAGGTGTGGCGGAACACCAGCACCTGACCGTTGGACAACCCCACTGCGACCAATGGATGGCCGGGTTGATCTTCACCGATGGAGGTCACGCTGGTACCGGCCGGGATCGGCAGGTCGACGCGACGCAGTTCGGCGCCGCTATCGATATCAAAGAATAGCGCCTGGCCCTTGTCGGAAACCCGCATGGCCACCTGATTCTGTTCTTCGAGGGAAATCATCAGCGGCTTGCCGGCGTCTTGCATCCAGGCGGGCGTGATGGCGTCCTTGGCGGTCAGGTCGGCACCCTGGAACAAAGGCGCGACGACATAACCGAGGAAGAAGAAGATCAGGGTGATCGCGCCCAGGACGGCGAGGCCGCCGACGAGGACGTACCAGCGGGTCAGGCGATCTTTCAGCGCACGGATACGGCGCTTGCGGTGCAGCTCAGGCGTATTGAAGTCAATTCGCTTGGGGGGATTTGTAGTCATGGTGGAATTGGCCAGATCATTCATGCGCACACCCTAGCGATCCTGTATGACAGAAAGATGACAATGCAGTGACGCAACAAATCCGCCGCCAGTGGAAACTGGCAGTGGATCGGAAATTTGGGGGGCGTAGGAGCTGTCGAGGGAACCGAGGCTGCGATCTTTTGATCTTGCAGTTGGAAGCCAGATCAAAAGATCGCAGCCTCGTTTCACTCGACAGCTCCTACACAGGTCCGGGTTTACCACGGACCTAGGGTTTTACTTTTTTGCGACTTCAGCGCCGCCTTCCGCGAGACCCAGGTCAGCCAGTGCTTTTGCAGCAACCTTGGCTGGCAGTGGGATGTAGCCGTCTTTCACTACAACTTCCTGGCCCTGCTTGGACAGAACCAGTTTCACGAACTCGGCTTCCAGCGGGGCCAGAGGCTTGTTCGGGGCTTTGTTGACGTATACGTAGAGGAAACGCGACAGCGGGTATTTACCGTTCAGGGCGTTTTCTTCGCTGTCTTCGATGAAGTCAGTGCTGCCTTTCTTGGCCAGGGCCACGGTCTTCACGCTGGCGGTCTTGTAGCCGATGCCCGAGTAACCGATGCCGTTCAGCGAGGAGCTGATCGACTGCACGACCGAAGCCGAACCTGGTTGTTCGTTGACGTTTGGCTTGTAGTCGCCTTTGCACAGGGCTTCTTCTTTGAAGTAGCCATAAGTGCCGGATACCGAGTTACGACCGAACAGTTGCACTGGCTTGTTGGCCAGGTCGCCGGTCACACCCAGGTCGCCCCAGGTTTTCACATCAGCTTTGGCGCCGCACAGACGAGTCGAAGAGAAGATCGCGTCGACTTGTTCCATGGTCAGGTGCTGGATCGGGTTGTCTTTGTGTACGAAGACCGCCAGGGCGTCCACGGCCACCGGGATAGCGGTTGGCTTGTAGCCATACTTCTGCTCGAAGGCAGCCAGTTCAGTGTCCTTCATCTTGCGGCTCATCGGGCCCAGGTTGGAGGTGCCTTCAGTCAGCGCAGGTGGCGCGGTGGCGGAGCCGGCGGCCTGAATCTGGATGTTTACGTTCGGGTATTCTTTCTTGTAGTTCTCAGCCCACAGGGTCATGAGGTTGGCCAGGGTATCGGAGCCGACGCTGGACAGGTTGCCCGACACACCAGTGGTTTTGGTGTAGCTCGGGATAGCAGGGTCAACAGCGGCAACCGCGTTGGCAGTCGCAACGCCAGCAGCGACAAAAGTCATTGCCGCCATCAAACGCTTCAGTTTCATGCCTTACTCCTAGCAGATAGGGTGTGTTAAGTCGGGCCAAGTATCAGCAGGCCGTGTGAACACTCTATGGCTGAAATATGACAATTGGATGAAAGGCCAGCATCTAGCGATAGATCGTTCCCGCGCTCTGCGTGGGAACGATCGGTTACAAGGTTAGCGCCCCTTCCTCCAGAGATACGCCCCCACCAGAATCCCAACGCCGCAAATGATCGCCACGTAATAGGCCGGCCCCATCGGGCTTTCCTTCAGCAGCAGGGTGACGACCATCGGGGTCAAGCCGCCGAAAATCGCGTAGGCCAGGTTGTAGGAGAACGACAACCCGCTGAAACGCACCACCGCCGGAAAGGCTTTGACCATCACATACGGCACCGCACCAATGGTGCCGACCAGCAAACCGGTCAGGGCGTACATCGGGAACAGCCAGTCGGGGTGGTTGAACAGGCTGTGATAGAAGGTCCACGAGGTCAACAGCAGCAACGCGCTACCGAACACGAACACCCGCCCGGCGCCAAAACGGTCAGCCAGTGCACCGGAGGCCACACAGCCCAGGCTCAGGAACACGATGGCCAGGCTGTTGGCCTGCAACGCGGTAGTCGGCGGGAAGTGGTAAACGGTCTGCAATACAGTCGGTGTCATGAGGATCACCACGATGATCCCCGCGGACAGCAACCAAGTCAGCAGCATGGAAATCAGAATCGCCCCGCGATGGTCACGCAGCACAGCGCGCAGCGGCACTTCTTCGGCCAGGGCCTTGCGCAATTGCAGTTCGGCGAACACAGGGGTTTCGTGCAGCCAGCGGCGCAGGTAGACCGAGAACAGGCCAAACACGCCGCCCAGCAGGAACGGGATCCGCCAGGCGTAATCCGATACTTCCAGCGGCGTATAAATGCTGTTGATCGCAGTGGCGACCAGCGAGCCCAAAAGAATGCCGGCAGTCAGACCGCTGGTCAGCGTGCCGCAGGCATAGCCGATGTGCCGCTGCGGCACGTGTTCGGAAACGAATACCCAGGCCCCCGGCACTTCACCACCAATCGCCGCGCCCTGGATGACTCGCATCAGCAGCAACAGGATCGGCGCCCACATGCCTATCTGCGCATAAGTTGGCAGCAAGCCCATGATCAGGGTGGGTACCGCCATCATGAAAATGCTCAGGGTGAACATCTTCTTGCGTCCCAGCAGGTCACCGAAGTGCGCCATGACGATGCCGCCCAGCGGTCGCGCCAGATAGCCCGCGGCGAAGATGCCGAACGTCTGCATCAGGCGCAACCACTCGGGCATGTCGGCGGGGAAGAACAGTTTGCCGACGACCGTGGCAAAGAACACGAAGATGATGAAGTCGTAAAATTCCAGCGCGCCGCCCAGGGCGGACAGCGACAATGTCTTGTAATCGTTGCGGGTCAGCGGTCGTGCGGGTTGGGCTGGTTGCGCGATGCTCGAGGGCGCTGTGGTCATGGCAAGGGCTTCTCTTATAGTCGGATCTGCAACCTCAACAACGCTGGCGGAGGCTTGGGCAGGTTCGGCACGATAGCAAATTGTTCGAAAAAGCACATAGAGGCGCGTATTTGACAGTCGAAATGAGAACCGGATGGTCGTCTCGGAGTCTACCGATCGATATACTCGCAATATTGCAACGGTTTGTAAGGGGTTGCTGTGCGAAACCGTCGTTGGCACCTGTCAGCCGATTTCGCAGAGTTTCCCTTTAGGCGCCTTACGAAAAACGTGACGAACGTAGTATGTTCGGGGCTGAATCGTTTTTCCGAGACGGCTATTCACCCGCTACACCTACGATGAGTCACGGGTCAGAGGCACCCCCGGCATGATAGAGCTCGAACAAGAAGATCCAATCCCGCAAGGCGACCTGGCCCTGCAAATCACCGCGCTTCCGCGCGAAACCAACGGCTTTGGCGATATTTTCGGCGGCTGGCTGGTGGCGCAGATGGATTTGGCCGGCACCGCAATGGCCAGCAGGGTTGCAGGTGGGCGCGTGGCTACCGTTGCGATCGATCGCATGGCGTTCCTGGTGCCGGTGGCGGTGGGTGCTCAGCTTTCTTTCTATACCCAGACCCTGGAAATCGGCCGCAGCTCGATTCAGATGATGGTCGAGGTCTGGAGCGACGATCCACTGTCCAGCGAATGGCGAAAAGTGACCGAAGCCGTGTTTGTATTCGTCGCCATCGACGGCAGCGGCCGCACTCGTTCGGTTCCGCCTAGAGCGCGTTAAACCCGGCGACCATTTTGCGGTCCATTGCAGCCCTGTTCCTGATTGAGAGTCGCCCCATGAGCACGCCCACCGTCGAAGCCGTGAAACTGGATGAACTGAACTGCTGGCGCATCCGCCACGGTCAGGCCGAATTGCTGGTGGCCCAGCAAGGCGCGCACATCCTCAGTTATCAACTGGCCGGCCAACCGCCACTGATCTGGCTCAACGACGAGGCGGTGTTCAAGACCGGCAAGGCTATTCGTGCCGGCGTGCCAGTGTGCTGGCCGTGGTTCGGCAATCTGTCGCGCAACCCGCAGAGTGTCCAGGCCATGCGCGTCAGCCAGGAACCGCCGACGGCTCACGGGCTGGTGCGGGCGATGAACTGGGAGCTGGTCGGCATCGAATCCGAGGGCGAAAGCCTGAAAGCGGAGTTCGTCCTGCCCTACCCCGAAGGCGGCCTGCCGGGATGGCCGCATCAGGTGGACTTGAAGCTGAGCATTCGTCTGGATGAGCAGTTGCATATCAGCCTGACAAGCGAAAACAAGGGCGCCGAACATGTCACGATCAGTCAGGCGCTGCACAGTTACTTCGCGGTCAGCGATGTGCGCAACGTGCACGTTGAAGGGCTGGATGGCTTGAGCTACATCGAGACGCTGGACGACTGGAAAACCGTCACCCAGACCGGCGATCTGCGTTTTACCGGCGAGACCGATCGCATCTATCTCAATACCCCGCCAAAACTGAGCATCGTTGACCCGCACTGGGAACGACGCATCGAACTGACCAGCAGCGGCTCTCGTTCTGCGGTGATCTGGAACCCGTGGATCGACCGCGCGGCGGCGTTCAGCGACATGGCTGACGATGGCTGGCAGCGCATGTTGTGCATTGAAACGGCGAATGTGATGGGTGATGTGGTGACCCTGGCGCCGGGTGCGAGCCATACCCTGGGCGTGAGCATCGCCAGCAACCCTCTATAAGCAACACCATAAACCCAATGTGGGAGCGGGCTTGCTCGCGAAGGCGGTGTATCAGTCGACATCAATGTTGCCTGACACACCGCCTTCGCGAGCAAGCCCGCTCCCACAATTGATCTGTGCCAGGCTGACTGGCGTTTTTACAAATCCGACTCCTTGACCACCCGCACTTGCGCCGCGTCCAGCGCATACGCCGCATCCGCCAGATCGTTGTTGACCTTCTCGATCTTCAGCGTGCCGGTCACCCACAGCGGCGTGTAGATGTCATTCAGCTTCAAGCCTTTTGGATAACGCACCAGCACCAACTGGTTAGGCGGCGGTGGTGGCACATGGATGCAAGCGCCCGGATATGGCACGAGAAAGAACAACGTGCTGCGGCCCTTGGCATCGGTTTCCAGCGGTACCGGGTAACCGCCGATGCGGATGTGCTTGTCGTTCATCGACGGCACGGTTTTGGTCGAATACATCACCGCCGGCAAGCCCTTGCTCTGCTTCATGCCACCCTTTTGGGTAAAGGTGCCATTGGCTTCCGGGGAGTTGTGATCGATTTCGGGCATGGCCTCGAGGGCCTTCTGGTCCGACTTGGGCATCAGTTCGAGCCAGTCGGTTTCCGGTAGTTCGCCGGCATGGGCCAAACCACTGCCCAGGAATAAAAGAGTCAACAGAAGACGGCGCATGAAGGTGCTCGACAAAGGAAAGGACGGTGTAACGCCGAGCATTCTAGCCCTCTCCGACGGCGGCGCAGAGAGGGCTTTGTCGCCTCAATCAGTTCTTTTTGATCAGACCGTAGATCACCAGCAATACCACCGCGCCCACCAGCGCACCAATGAAGCCTGCGCCCTGACCCGCATGATAGATGCCCAGGGCCTGGCCGCCGTAAGTGGCCGCCAGCGAACCGCCGATACCGAGCAGAATGGTCATGATCCAGCCCATGCTGTCATCGCCCGGTTTCAGAAACCGAGCCAGCAGGCCGACGATCAGGCCGATAAAGATGGTTCCGATAATTCCCATGGCATTTCCCTCTGATTGAATGGGTGAGGCAGGACACTTGGCCAAAGCCTAGACAGACTTTGGCATCCTGCCATCAGAGAACGGCGGCCTCGGAAGGTTCCGCCGCTGCCACATGAAACTATTCGGCAATGAGCGCTTCGACCTTGAGGATCTGTGCTGCCAACGTCTCACGGTCCGCACAACGCAGATTGGCGTGACCAACCTTGCGGCCGACCTTGAAAGCCTTGCCGTAGTGATGCAGGTGGCAGTCAGCAATCGCGATCACTTTCTCTACCGGTGGCACGACCCCAATGAAGTTGAGCATCGCGCTCTCGCCAACCTTGGCCGTCGAACCCAACGGCAGACCGGCGATGGCCCGCAGGTGGTTTTCGAACTGACTGCACTCGGCGCCTTCGGTGGTCCAGTGCCCGGAGTTGTGCACACGCGGGGCGATCTCGTTGGCCTTGAGGCCACCATCGACTTCGAAGAACTCGAACGCCATCACGCCGACGTAATCCAACTGCTTGAGCACCCGGCTGGAGTAGTCTTCAGCCAGGGCTTGCAACGGGTGGTCGGTGCTGGCCACGGACAGTTTGAGGATGCCGCTGTCGTGGGTGTTGTGAACCAGCGGGTAGAACCTGGTTTCGCCATCGCGAGCACGCACCGCGATCAGCGAGACTTCGCCAGTGAACGGCACGAAGCCTTCCAGCAGGCAGGCGACACTGCCCAACTCGGCAAAGGTGCCGACCACGTCTTCAGGTTTGCGCAGGACTTTCTGGCCCTTGCCGTCGTAACCCAGGGTGCGGGTTTTCAGCACGGCTGGCAGGCCGATGGAAGCCACGGCGGCGTCCAGGTCAGCCTGGGACTGGATGTCGGCGAACGCAGGAGTCGGAATTCCCAGGTCCTTGAACATGCTTTTTTCGAACCAGCGATCGCGGGCGATGCGCAGGGCTTCGGCGCTCGGGTACACCGGGACGAATTGCGACAGGAAGGCCACGGTTTCGGCCGGGACGCTTTCGAACTCGAAGGTCACCAGATCGACTTCATCGGCCAGCTGACGCAGGTGATCCTGATCGCCGTAATCGGCCCGCAGATGTTCACCCAGCGCAGCGGCACAGGCGTCCGGCGCAGGGTCGAGGAAAGCGAAGTTCATGCCCAGCGGAGTGCCCGCCAGTGCCAACATGCGACCCAACTGGCCGCCACCGATTACACCGATCTTCATCGTCAACAACCTCAGGCGATGCGTGGGTCTGGATTGTCCAGGACGCTGTCTGTCTGCTCTGCGCGGAATTTTTTCAACACGGTATGAAATTGCGGATGCTTGGCGCCCAGGATGCTCGCCGAGAGCAGCGCTGCGTTGATTGCGCCGGCCTTGCCGATAGCCAGGGTGGCGACCGGAATGCCCGCGGGCATCTGCACGATAGAGAGCAGCGAATCGACGCCCGAGAGCATCGACGACTGCACCGGCACGCCCAGCACCGGCAGATGGGTCTTGGCCGCACACATGCCTGGCAAGTGGGCCGCGCCACCGGCACCGGCGATGATCACCTCGATACCACGGGCCTCAGCCTCTTCGGCGTACTGGAACAGCAGGTCCGGGGTGCGGTGGGCAGAGACCACTTTCACCTCGTAAGGGATGCCGAGCTTTTCCAGCATATCGGCGGTGTGGCTAAGGGTGGACCAATCGGACTTGGAGCCCATGATCACGCCAACCAGTGCGCTCATCGTCGTGCCTCTTCTCTCTGGGCGCCCGCAGGCGCGTCAAAAAACAACAAGCCACGCAAAATGCGTGGCTTGATTGTACGAATTATGGCCAGTCAAACCGGCCGAAGGCCGCGCAGTATACCTCAAAGAAGCAGATAAACAGCCCCCAATACGACCATCTGTCATACGGCGCAAAGTGCCGGTTTTATTGACTCTGAGGTCAGCGAAAGAGCAACACAAATCCCCTGTGGAGCGGGCTTGTTCGCGAAGACGGTGGCACATCCAGCATTAATGTGACTGACAGACCGCTTTCGCGAGCAAGCCCGCTCCCACATTGGATCTTCATTATGCTCAAGATCCGGTCGTGCCTTGCGCCGCACCGCCCTCAAGCTTGCGCCACAGCAACCGCACATTCGCCTTGCGCACCAGTGCGCAGCGATACAGGCGAATCTCCAGCGGCACATGCCATTGCGGGCCGCCGCAGATCACCAGTTCGCCCCGGGCAAGTTCGGCACGCACGCTCAATTGCGGCACCCAGGCGATGCCGAGACCTTCCAGAGCCATGCTTTTCAGGCTATCGGCCATGGCGGTTTCGTAGATCGTGGTGAAGCGCAAGGCGCGCTGACGCAGCAAGCCGTTCACCGAACGCCCGAGAAACGCTCCGGCGCTGTAGGCCAGCAAAGGCACGCTGGACTCGCCTTCCAGGTCGAACAATGGTTTGCCATCAGCGTCCGCGGCGCACACCGGGAGCATTTCGGTGTCGCCCAAATGCAGTGACGGGAAAATTTCCGGGTCCATTTGCATCGCGGAGTCCGGATCATAGAACGCCAGCATCAGGTCACAGCCGCCTTCACGCAGTGCATGCACCGCGTCACCCACGTTGGTGGCCACCAGTCGGGTGGCGATGTTCAGCCCTTCGTTGCGCAATTGTGCGATCCAGCGCGGAAAGAAACCCAGCGCCAGGGAGTGGGCGGCGGCGACTTGTATCACCTCGCCCTGCCCGCCTTCCAGATGATGAAGATGACGCAACACTTCACCCAATTGTTCGACCACGGTTCGCGCGGTGACAAGAAACAGCTGCCCTGCCGCCGTCAGCTCGACCGGGGTGCGGGAGCGGTTGACCAGGGTCAGCCCCAGCGCGGCTTCGAGGCTGCGGATCCGTCGGCTGAAGGCAGGCTGGGTCACGAAGCGTCTTTCGGCCGCCTGGGAGAAGCTGCGGGTGGCAGCCAGAGCACTAAAGTCCTCCAGCCATTTGCTTTCCAGATTCATCACGCCCTCCCGGACATGCACCAATTTAGGTCACACGTTCGCCGCGTACGCGGCGTCACACGGGCATTATGCCGAATGTGCATAGGCTAGTGTTTAACAGCATTGGCCCAAAAATCTTCACAAGCCTAGCATTTGCGCTGTTCCGGCACAGACCGGGTCCATATCGAGATGATTTCTATCATGTCTTCCGCTGCATCTTTCCGCACAGAAAAAGACCTGCTTGGCGTACTCGAAGTACCTGCTCAAGCGTATTACGGCATCCAGACCCTGCGAGCGGTGAACAACTTCCGTCTCTCAGGCGTTCCGATTTCGCATTACCCGAAACTGGTTGTTGGTCTGGCGATGGTCAAACAGGCCGCCGCTGACGCCAACCGCGAGCTGGGTCACCTGAGCGAAGCCAAGCACGCAGCCATCAGCGAAGCCTGTGCCCGATTGATCCGCGGCGATTTCCACGAAGAGTTCGTGGTGGACATGATTCAAGGCGGCGCTGGCACTTCAACCAACATGAATGCCAACGAAGTCATCGCCAACATCGCGCTGGAGGCCATGGGCCACAGCAAGGGCGAATACCAGTACCTGCACCCGAACAACGACGTGAACATGGCGCAGTCGACCAACGACGCCTACCCGACGGCCATCCGTCTGGGTCTGCTGTTGGGCCACGACGCACTGCTGGCCAGCCTCGACAGCCTGATCCAGTCGTTCGCCGCCAAAGGTGAAGAATTCAGCCACGTTCTGAAGATGGGTCGTACCCAGCTGCAAGACGCCGTGCCAATGACCCTGGGCCAGGAATTCCGCGCCTTCGCCACCACCCTGAGCGAAGACCTCGCGCGCCTGAAAACCCTGGCGCCTGAACTGCTGACCGAAGTGAACCTGGGCGGCACCGCGATCGGTACCGGCATCAACGCCGACCCGCGTTACCAGGCCCTGGCCGTTCAGCGTCTGGCCCTGATCAGCGGTCAACCGCTGGTTCCAGCCGCCGACCTGATCGAAGCCACTTCCGACATGGGCGCCTTCGTGCTGTTCTCCGGCATGCTCAAGCGCACCGCGGTCAAGCTGTCGAAGATCTGCAACGACCTGCGTCTGCTGTCCAGCGGCCCACGCACCGGCATCAACGAAATCAACCTGCCGGCACGTCAGCCAGGCAGCTCGATCATGCCAGGCAAGGTCAACCCGGTTATCCCTGAAGCCGTGAACCAGGTGGCGTTCCAGATCATCGGCAACGACCTGGCCCTGACCATCGCGGCCGAAGGCGGCCAGCTGCAGCTGAACGTGATGGAGCCGCTGATCGCCTTCAAGATCTTCGACTCGATCCGCCTGCTGCAACGTGCCATGGACATGCTGCGCGAGCACTGCATCGTCGGCATCACCGCCAACGAAGAGCGTTGCCGTGAACTGGTCGAACACTCGATTGGCCTGGTCACCGCGCTGAACCCGTACATCGGCTATGAAAACGCCACCCGCATTGCCCGTGTTGCCCTCGAAAGCGGCCGCGGCGTGCTGGAACTGGTGCGCGAGGAACGCTTGCTCGACGAAGAAATGCTCGCCGACATCCTGCGCCCGGAAAACATGATTGCTCCGCGTCTGGTGCCTCTGAAGGCTTGACCAAACGCTGGCTCTACTCACCAGGAGCCCCGCTCACCAGGTCGAGGGACTAGACACCTCTCACCTTTTGAGGGCTTGGAGATCGCTCTCCAAGCCCTTTTTTTTAACGTTATGAGAGGTAAAAAAAGACTTCTGTGGAAGTGGCCTGATTCTCTCCCACACGAGCCTGTCCCCCAAAAAGGTCAGGTGTTTTAAAGCTTCGTTTCGTCGCTTGCACCACAACCGTGCAGACGGATGGCACGCTCCTATGTATAGTGCCGGCCCTCTTCGCGTGAGCGGTCGTCGGTAACGAGGCCCAAACCCATGCGAAAACCCGAACTAATAACAACCCGCGATATGGAACCGGAACGAGCTTCGATCCACCTGTTGCACCCCGCGAAGGCGGGTGTGACGCGATGTGTCGGACCATCCAGTATTCGCACACACAAAAAATAGCGAGGAATAATCCATGCTCGAAGTCATCAACGACTTCCTCTCAGGGAAAGTACTGATCGCGCTCATTGTCGGGCTCGGTAGCTACTTCACGATCCGCTCGCGTTTCGTCCAATTGCGCCACTTCTTCCACATGTTCGCGGTGTTCCGCGACAGTCTGCGCAGCAGCGCCGGCCAACTCAGCTCGTTCCAGGCCCTGATGCTCAGCCTCGCGGGCCGCGTTGGTGCGGGCAACATCGCTGGTGTCGGTATCGCCGTGACCCTCGGTGGCCCCGGCGCGGTGTTCTGGATGTGGGTGACTGCGCTGGTCGGCATGTCCAGCAGCTTCTTCGAGTGCTCCCTCGGCCAGCTCTACAAGCGCTGCGACTCCGAAGGCCAGTTCCGTGGCGGCCCGTCCTACTACATCCAGCACGGCTTGCAGAAACGCTGGCTGGGCATGGTCATGGCCGTGCTGCTGCTGGTGACCTTCGGCTTCGCCTTCAACGGCCTGCAATCCCACGCCGTGACCCACTCGCTGAACAACGCCTTCGGCCTCGACACCACGTACACCGGGCTGGCCCTGGCGGTATTGCTGGGTCTGGTGTTCATCGGTGGTATCAAGCGGATCGCCAAGGTCGCTGACCTGCTGGTACCGGTGAAAACCCTGGTGTACATCGGCGTGACCATCTACGTGATCGTGCTGCAGTTCGACCATGTTCCGGGCATGTTGATGACCATCGTCAAAAGCGCCTTCGGTCTGGACCAGGCGTTCGGCGGCCTGATCGGCAGCGCTATCGTCATGGGCGTCAAGCGTGGCGTGTTCGCCAACGAAGCGGGCCTGGGCAGTGCGCCGAATGTGGCCGCCGTGGCCTCGGTAGAGCATCCGGTTGCGCAAGGTGTGGTTCAGGCGTTCAGCGTGTTCCTCGACACTTTCGTGATCTGCACCTGCACCGCGCTGCTGATCCTGCTGTCGGGCTTCTACACCCCGGGCTTCGAAGGCGACGGCATTGCCCTGACCCAGAACTCCCTGGCCGCAGTGGTCGGTGACTGGGGCCGGATGTTCATTTCCGTGGCCCTGGCGTTGTTCGTGTTCACCTCGATCCTCTACAACTACTACCTGGGCGAGAACAGCCTGCGCTTCCTGGTCGGTGAAAACCGCAAGGCGCTGATGGGCTACCGCGCACTGGTACTGGCGTTGATCTTCTGGGGTGCCATCGAGAACCTGAGCACGGTGTTCGCGTTCGCCGACATCACCATGACCCTGCTGGCGTTCGTCAACCTGATCGCGCTGTTCCTGCTGTTCAAGGTCGGCATGCGCATCCTGCGTGACTACGATGACCAGCGTGCCGCCGGCATCAAGACCCCGGTGTTCGATTCGAGCAAGTTCCCGGATCTGGACCTGGACCTGAAAGCCTGGCCGGCCAACCCGCCAGCCGCCGCACCTCAGGCACAGCCTCAGCCGGAAGGCGTGACCGCAGCGCAACGCTGATCGGTAAAAAACCGGGCGCATCCCCTGCGCCCGGCGTGACACAGCGTTCGGTCAGCGTCATGCTCGGCCCTACGCTGTGGCAGCTTGATGAGGCTGCCGTTCAGGGTTCAAGCCTGCAAGACCGCATCGCGGCCATTCGCGAGCAAGCCCGCTCCCACAGTTTTCGGAGAACCCACATGAATTCCTCGACTTTTCCTGCCGCCCAGCACGTCATGGTGCTCTACACCGGTGGCACCATCGGCATGCAAGCCAGTGCCCACGGCCTGGCCCCGGCGTCCGGCTTTGAAGCACGGATGCGCGACTACCTGCACAGCCAGCCCGAGCTGGTGGTGCCGCAGTGGCGTTTTCGCGAGATGTCGCCGCTGATCGACAGCGCCAACATGACGCCTGCGTACTGGCAGCAATTGCGTGAAGCGGTGGTCGACGCGGTCGATGTCCAGGGTTGCGACAGCGTGTTGATCCTGCATGGCACCGATACCCTGGCTTACAGCGCCGCGGCGATGAGCTTTCAGCTGCTCGGCCTGAACGCCCGCGTATGTTTCACCGGCTCCATGCTGCCGGCCGGCGTGACCGACAGCGATGCCTGGGAAAACCTTGGCGATGCGTTGGTTGCCCTTGGCCAAGGCCTCGCGCCGGGTGTTCATCTGTACTTCCACGGTGAACTGCTCGACCCGACCCGTTGCGCCAAGGTTCGCAGTTTCGGCCGTCATCCGTTCAAGCGGCTGGTGCGCCAGAGTGGTGGCGTGAAAGCTTCCTCGATACCTGCACAACTGAACTACAACCAGCCAAAGCAACTGGCGAAGGTCGCGGTCCTGCCGTTGTTCCCCGGCATCGACGCCGAGCAACTGGATGGCTTGCTCAACAGTGGTATCCAGGGTCTGGTGCTGGAATGTTATGGAAGCGGCACCGGGCCAAGCGACAATCCCGGGTTTATCGCCAGCCTGGAACGGGCGCGAGACAACGGCGTGGTGGTGGTCGCGGTCACGCAATGCCACGAAGGTGGCGTGAAGCTCGACGTGTATGAGGCGGGTAGTCGCTTGCGTGACGCCGGTCTGTTGTCCGGTGGCGGCATGACCCGCGAGGCGGCATTCGGCAAGTTGCATGCCCTGCTGGGTGCGGGCCTTGAAACCGCTGAAGTCCGGCGGCTGGTCGAACTCGACCTGTGCGGCGAACTCATCTGACACAACACATTGCCCTGTGGGAGCGGTCTGTGGCGAGGGGGCTTGCCCCCGTTGGGCTGCGAAGCTGCCCCAAAATCTCTGATGTACCAAAGATCTTGTGAGTGCTACGCACTCAAACGGGGGCAAGCCCCCTCGCCACAGCCCGCTCTCACAAGATCGTTGTTGGGCACATAACTTGCTCCCGTTCCAGCATCTCGACGCTGGAAGACTCCATGCTCCACTCCCACCTCACCACCCTCAACGCCGTCTCCCTGGTGCTCAACACCTTCAAGGCCGAAGGCTTGTCCAGCGAGGCGTTATTGGCCGGCAGCGGCATCAGCGCGGCGGATCTGAACCGGGCGGACACGCGTATCACCACCAACCAGGAGATGCAGGTCTGCATCAACGCCGTCGCGCTCAAGCGTGATATCGGCCTGGAACTGGGCCGACGGATGCACGTTTCTTCCTACGGCATGCTCGGGTACGCCTTACTCACCAGCGCCACTTTAGGTGACGCCTTGCGGTTGGCGCTGCGCTATCCGGCGTTATTGGGAACACTGTTCGAGTTGAGCCTGGAGGAAGATCACGAACGCATCTGGCTCACCGCTGGCGACTATCGGGAAAACCCCGCGCTGGCACCGTTCAATGTCGAGTTTTGCCTAGTCTCGATGAAAGTCACCTGCGAAGACCTGCTCGGCCACCCTCTACCTTTGCTTGGCGCTCGCTTCGATTACCCGGCACCGGACTATCAGGCGCGCTACAGCGAGCGTTTCGACTGCCCGTTACAGTTCGATGCAGCATCCAACGGATTTGCCTTCGACAAGCGCTGGCTCGAACACCCCCTGCCGCTGGCCGACGCCATCACCCACCAGGCCATGGCCGAACGCTGCCGCAAGCAAAACACCGAGTTCACCGGGCGTCAGGCCTGGCTCGGGCGCATCCGCCAATTGCTCGCCGCGCAACTGAGCGCGGCGCCTGGCCTGGACGGGTTGGCCGAACAGTTGAACTGCTCGGCGCGAACCCTGCGCCGACATCTGAAGGACCTGGGATGCAGCTATCAGGAGCTGCTCGATGAACTGCGATTCGAACAGGCCAAACGCATGCTCTGCGAGGATCAACTGCCGATCTATCAGATCGCCGAAGCATTGGGATTCAGCGAGACAGCAAGCTTCCGGCATGCGTTTGTGCGCTGGAGTGGCGTGGCGCCCAGCCAGTTCCGCCCTTGAGTCCTGCCGCGGTCTTCAGGCCGTCTTCGCGAGCAAGCCCGCTCCCACACTTGACCTTCAGCGAACACAGTATCGATACCCGACGAAAATCCACTGTGGGAGCGGGCTTGCTCGCGAAGGCATCCTCAAGAACGCCAAAAGCGTCGCGGGCAAGCCTCGCTTCTACAGGGGTCGGATGCATTATTAGAGGGCGCTGGCGTGCCATTAAGGGGCGAATTTCGGTCAAATGTTTTGGCCACATAGATCCCCTTTTGGCCTTTCCTGCCGTTCTCCCAAACGTCGCCTGCCGCAAGACTGTGTTCAAACCGAATCAGCCTGCGGAGAACAACAATGCTGACGATCTACTCGGACGACCACCACCTGCACCACGGCCGTTGTGAATTGATGGACGGGCAACTGATGCCCTGCTTCGAAATGCCCTCGCGCGCCGATCACGTATTGCAACGGGTCAAGGACCAGAACCTCGGCCCGGTTGAAGTGCCGAAAGACTTTGGCCTTGATCCGATCGCGCGCATCCACAGCCGCGACTACCTCGACTTCTTCAAAGGCGCCTGGGCGCGCTGGACTGCATTCAATACCGACGGCGACTTGCTGCCCTACACCTGGCCGGCCCGCACCCTGCGCCGAATCATGCCCACCAGCCTGCACGGTCAACTCGGCTATTACAGCTTCGACGGCGGCGCCCCGATTACCGCCGGCACCTGGCAAGCGGCGTACAGCGCAGCACAAGTTGCCCTCACGGCCCAAGCGGCGATCCAGCGCGGCGCCCGCAGCGCCTTCGCCCTGTGCCGTCCACCGGGACACCATGCCGCCAGCGATTTGATGGGCGGTTACTGCTACCTCAACAATGCGGCCATCGCCGCCCAGGCCTTCCTCGATCAGGGCCACAAAAAGGTCGCGATCCTCGATGTCGATTACCACCACGGCAACGGCACTCAATCGATTTTCTACGAACGCAGCGATGTGCTGTTCACCTCGATCCACGGTCATCCAGAAGCCGAGTTTCCGTTCTTCCTCGGCTACGAAGACGAACACGGTGAAGGCGCAGGCGAAGGCTTCAACTTCAACTACCCGTTGCCCGCCGGCAGCGCTTGGGACCGTTGGAGCGCCGCGCTGGAACAAGCCTGCAAAGAGATCGAAACGTACGGCGCCGACATCGTTGTCGTATCCCTGGGCGTCGATACGTTCAAGGACGATCCCATCTCCCAATTCAAACTCGACAGCCCGGATTACCTGGCGATGGGCGCGCGCATCGCGGGCCTCGGCAAGCCGACGCTGTTCGTGATGGAAGGCGGTTACGCGGTAGCTGAAATCGGCATCAATGCCGTGAATGTTCTCGAAGGTTTTGAAAGCGCCCAATGAGGAATCAGACAATGAATCGACTCAAGCGTCTTATCGCTCCAGCTCTATGCGCCACGCTGCTCAGTGGCGCCGTTCACGCAGAAGAACGTACGTTGCGGGTGTACAACTGGTTCGACTACATCACTCCCAAAGCGCTGGACGATTTCAAGGCGCAGAACATCCAGACCAAACTGGTGTACGACATTTTCGACACCAACGAAGCGCTGGAAGCCAAGCTGCTGACCGGCAACTCCGGCTACGACGTCGTGGTGCCGTCCAACGTATTCCTCGCCAAGCAGATCGAAGCCGGCGTATTCCAACCGCTGGACCGCAGCAAACTGCCGAACTGGAACCACCTCGATCCCAAGCTGATGAAGCTCATCGAAGCCAACGACCCAGGCAACAAATTTGCCGTGCCCTACATGTACGGCACCATCCTGATCGGCTTCAACCCGGCCAAGGTCAAAGCCGCGCTGGGCGACAACGCACCCGTGGATAGCTGGGACCTGATCTTCAAGGAAGAGAACATCAGCAAGCTCAAGCAGTGCGGCGTGGCCCTGCTCGACTCACCCTCGGAGATCCTGCCGCTGGCCTTGCAACACCTGGGCCTGGACCCCAACAGCAAAAAGCCTGCGGACTATGCCAAGGCTGAAGCGCTGCTGATGAAGATCCGCCCGTACATCACCTACTTCCACTCGTCCAAGTACATGGCCGACATCGCCAACGGTGACATCTGCGTCGCGGTCGGTTACTCCGGCAGCTTCTCCCAGGCCGCCAACCGCGCCAAGGAGGCCAAGAACGGCGTGATCGTCGACATGCGCCTGCCCAAAGAAGGCGCGCCGATCTGGTTCGATATGCTCGCGATTCCCAAAGGCGCGAAAAACCCGGAAGACGCCTACACCTTCATCAACTACCTGCTGCAACCCCAGGTCATCGCACCGGTCAGCGATTTCGTCGGCTACCCGAACCCGAACAAGGACGCCACGGAAATGGTCGACCCGGCCATCCGTAACAACCCGAACCTGTACCCGACCGAAACGGCGATGGGCACGCTCTACACCCTGCAACCGCTGCCCCGCGATGCCGAACGTGCCCGGACCCGGGCCTGGACCAAGATCAAGTCCGGGACCTGAAACCCGGCTGAACAGCGAAGACCCGCACTCGCGGGTCTTTTTTTACACGCGATATTTATATACCACCAGGCATGTCGGCCGAGCCAATACCGTTCCCTGAATCAGCATTGCGCGATCAATTGCGCCCCAGTCAGGAGACGACGACCATGCCCGAAACCGCTTCCCCGAGTGCAGAAGATGTACTGACCCAACTGGTCACCGGCCCCTCGATCGGAGAGGTCGCGGCGACTGCTTTAGCGCCCGCGCTCAACGAGTTGTATCCGTCGTTGAAGATCGATCCGACGCTCGCCACGGTCGTCACCCCGACGTGGGTTATCACTGACGACAGTGTCGTGCCGGGTGAAAACCTGTATGAGTCCCTTACCGATGTGCTGGTGCGACTCGGGCTGTCGGGATCAGCTGTGACGTTCATCGATGGTGAACACTTTTTGACCTTGCAACCCGGTGTCGAGCCACTGGCTCACCTGCCGGTGAAAATCGATGCGATAGGACGCCTGATCAATACGCTCGCTCCACAGCTGTTCATCGCCTATCAGCAACAACAACTGGATTACTGGAACCAGGAAACAAAACCCTCGACCCCACGCTGGCATCAGCTTTCGCAGTCATTGCAGGACCTCTGGAACACCGCGCCTCCCACAGACTGGGACGCGGACCAGAAAGCGATGGCCCGCACCCTGTTCAATCACCCGGATCGGGCGACCCGACGGCCTCAGGACCGATACCTGAGCAAGGCCTGCCTGATTGACATCGATCACGTGGAAAACGGTGTGAACAAACATCTGCGGGTTCTGGACACCGCCGTTCTCGTGGGTACGTCGGGCATTCGCAGCCTTGTGCTGACGCACTCTATTGCAGAGGGGTTCAAGCGCTACGAATCTCTTGAGGCATTGGGTGAAACGCTGTCCAGTTCGACGCAGAGCCTGCAGTGGCGTCTGTATGAACCCGAAGGGAATTTTTTCCATCACCAGGCGTGCGCACTGATCGCGCTTGAAGCCGAGGCCATTGGGACATTACAGACATTTCAGACCGCGTCCTCCGTGGGGCTTTCAACACAAATCAGTGCCGCCGCAAAAAGCTTCACCGACTTTGAAACCTTGCCCTCGTCGCGCTTCAACAAGGTTCGGGGTTTATTGTCAGGCTGGCTGAAGACTGCTTCACCTGCGGATCTTACGCGTTGCAGCCGGCACTTGATGGATCTGGCGCTGCTGCGGGAACAGGACGCCGGAAAGTCCTTCGACGAGGGCATCGCAGCGCTGCCTGAGTTTGCCCTGCAAGCCCTGCGCGAACAAATGATCAAAGATCATCCCGCGGCAGCGGATCTGGCACTGAAGGACATTGAAATCAGCGTCACCAGCGCCGTTGTGCTGGGCACCATCGTGGTGCCCGGCAAGATGCAGACAGTCACGCTGTCGCTGACTGAACTGGCGTTACAAAACCTGATTGCCGTTCCGTTGGGCAACAAGACCGTGCAATACAAGAATGGCGATGCCGTGCCGTCCTGGATGACCGCGGCCTATCTGGAAAAGCTCGTTACGCAGGTAAACATCGGTGCGGTGTACCCGGCGTTGATCAAGGGCAAACTGCTTGACGATCCGCGGGAGAGCTTGCGACGACAAGACCTCTACACCCGGCACTTGCGCATTCAGCTACCGTTGCAGGCGCTGCAGCACAAAATGCGTGGCGAAGCAGGCATCAACGAACGTGGCTATCAATACGTGGTAGCGGCCATGCAGGAAAACGCGGCCGATCGCGTTGTCAATGGACAGCCCATCGTCATTCGTCCGCTGGCTTTCGTGACCGGCGATCGCACGGACACTACCGCCGACGTCGTCACCAACATGTTCGTGATCGGCCCCCGGAACCCCGATCAGGGACCGTGCCTGCTGTACCGTCCACTGCTCACCCCCTCGCTGACACAATATCCGAACGAAACCAATCTGCTATACGCAATCAAGCATGACAAAGCCTTGCGCCAATCGGTTCTGGCCTGGCTGCCTGACGATGTGCGCTTCAACTATTCCCAGTATGTGTTTTCAGGTGACCTGCCGTCGGTCTGGACACTGACCCAATTGCTGGTCGATCCCACATCGGTACTGGCCAGGATGGGTACAGTGACACTCGGCACCACCGCACTGGATGACGATCCGTTGGCAACGCTGTTCAAAACCAACGCCAACGCGCTGATCAGCCTGGCGGATCGTCAATCAGTGTCCAATGCGCAAGCTCGCTGGGCAACGTTCAAGCAGGGCGCCTGGATGCTGTTCAACATCGCGCTGCCCTTCCTCGGACGCAATATCGGCATCGCTGCCTGGATCTGGCAGATCATGGACGATTTGCAGGAGGTGACCGATGCCGTAGAAAACGATGACGGTGATCGTGGCTGGACCGCCCTGACCGATCTGCTGTTGACGCTCGGCATGGTGCTCGCCCATCAGGCAGCATCTCGTCATAAACCGGCGACCCGGCCGCTGGGTCAGCCTGAAATCCCCCTCCAGACACCTGCGATCCGGCCAGCCCCAAAGCCGACGGTGACACGCCTGCCCGACCTCACCCGGTTACCGCCTACCCACGAAGCATCCCTGCATGCCGTCGCGGCACTCCCGGCCTCCTCCCTGGGTACTTTTCTCGATGAGCTGGCCATCACCGAACCCAAGGGCATGACCGCCGGCGCCCCGGAGCCCGGACCTCACCAATACCTCGGTTCACTCAATGGAAAGTGGTATGCGCAGGTCGGTCAGCGATGGTTCGAAACCACGCTCAACGACAACGGCGACGTGCAGATCATTGACTCTCGCCAGTCTCCCGCACGCACCGGTCCGCTGCTGATCAAGAATGCCAAAGGCGAATGGTTCATTGATACGCGGTTGAGACTGAGGGGTGGCGGCAAGAAATTACAACAGAGAGAGCAACGAACATCAGAACGTCAGATAGAACTGAAAACCCAGATGAACGCGTTTGAAATAGAGAAAAAAAGCTGGGAGACGCAATTGAAGGAGGTGCAGACAAAAGCGCAGGCTTCGACAGCCACCGACACGCAGCGCCGCTTGTACCTTGAAATGCTCGAGATGCAAATGGCCTCGGTCAGCACCAACATCGAGCAGATGAAAGAGTTTCAATTTCGCGGGAAGATCGAAAATTACCGCGCAGCGATGATAAGCCGTCTGGGTTTTCAGCTTGAGCGGCTGGAAAAGTGGTTCGCCCAGCAGGGTCCGGTCTACGAGAACCAGAGACGCCTCACCCTCGCCATTATCGACGGCGAGAGCACGGAAAACGCACAGGCTGCTCGTCAGACCTTCCAGGACACCAGCGATCTGATTGAGGCCTACATCAACAAAATCGAATTCGCGCAATCGCGTTTCGAGCAACTGAACGTTCTCGGTAAAGGTGGCGCCGAAACGATACGTGACTTCAAAAAAGTCATACCTGCGCTGAAGCTACAGGATCTGAAACTGTTCCAGATCACGCTGACGCAAGAGTTGTGCGTCAACGAGGCCGGTACCACCGCTACCCAGGAGGTACGAGAGGCACTCGAAGACCTGGTCGAAGACGCCACCCTCTCCATCCAGTCTTCGCTTGATCTGGTCACTGAGGATGACATCCTGCGTTTGCCCGAGCGGATCGACGGCCTGAGTGATCTACTCGAGCAACTCACCACCATCAACCAGCGCATCATCGATCTGCCGGGCGAGTTCCCGGGTCAGCTGCTGCAACCACCGCTCGACCTGATGCGCCAACGTATAGAAGTGTTCCAGCAACAAACCGAGACGCATTTGGCGAGCCTGCTGCGAGAGCGCCAGAGCCTTGAGCCGCAACCCGGGCCTTCCCGGCCACCAAACGCTCCTGCCAAGCGCATCGTCAAGACCCGCTTTCGGGGCACGGTGGTCGGCCAGATGCGCAGCGATCCGGGGATGAAGGGATCTGCATTGCTTGATGTGACATCAACGCAGACCGGCAAAATCACGACCTTTCATGAAAAGTCCCCGGGCGTCTGGGTTGAAAGGGTGAACCCAAAAGCGGTTTCACCCACCGCAAACACCCCCACGCTGGCCAACAGCATTCTCCTGGGGCAAACATTGCTGGACGGTGTGGATGCGTTCATTCGGCGCACAGAGGCCCACTCAAAAGGGCTACGAAGAATTCCCGTGGAAATCGAGGAAATGTTCCATCAGCAGGCCCATCGCCTGAATGAAGCAGCGAGCGTTATCGACGAAGCCCTGACGTCCAGCAATTCGACCGATGGCGGCCCGGGATCCGCCGTTACGGTGGCCAAACAACTCAACGACGAGGCCACCAGGCTTTACAGCAAAGGGCATCAGGTTCGAGTCAGCATGACCAAGCTGCAGCCTCCAACTGCGGGCCGCGTCCAGTGGTTGCATGAGGAAGGCGAAGTAAGCATGGTCAAAATGCCGGGCCGACGTTTGCTCAAGAGCCGCAAAAAAGATTACCTCGATGAATATGAGATTCGTGACGCCACCGACCAAAGTGTCTTGTGGTACGCACATTTCCACTACGGCGACTCCGCGGCGCCTGTGCAAAACTTCACGGCGGCGCACCTGAAAACCGCTCAACAAAGGCGCTTGGGCGGCGCGCACCGAGCGCGTGGTACGAATGACGATCTGCAGGCGATTTCGATCTACCGCAGCGAGATCAGTCCTCAACTGGCTAAAGCGCTGTTCTTCGCAAAGAAGACGTCGACAGCGCCTGAATCGTGAGTTGTGGCCCCGGATGAACTCGAGACCCGCCTTGGCGCGGGTCTTTTTTTCCCCGCAAGAGGCTCAGCGACGCCAGACCTTTTCCAGGCGCCCGAGCGCTGCGCTGATCGCCGTCTCGGGTACCGCCGCGAAACCCAGGACCAGCCCGGCACGCTGGTCCACCGGTTGTTGCGAATCCGGCAGCCAGTAGCTGCTCAGCGCATTGATCTCGACATTGACGCTGGCAGCCTGTTCCACTAGCTCGCGCTCACGGGCCTGCGAGTCGACCGGCACCGTCAGATGCAGCCCCGCCACGACGCTCGGCAGGCTACCGATACCGGGGATGTTCTGAGGCCAACCGGCCAGCAACGTATTACGTCTGCTGAGGGCCGCACGCCGCATGCGCCGGATGTGGCGCTGAAAGTGCCCGGCCGCCATGAACTCGGCCATGACCGCCTGGGTGCTCACTTCGGAATGTCGAACATCAACCGCACGGCGCTGCGAGAAGGCCTGAACCAAACCGGGCGGCAGCACCAGATAACCCAGCCTTAGCGCCGGGAAGGCGACTTTGCCAAACGTCCCGACGTACAAAACCCGGCCCTGCCGGTCGAGTGCGGCCAAGGGTGCCAGCGGCGCGCCGCTGTAGCGGTATTCGCCATCGTAGTCATCCTCGACGATCCAGCCTTGGGTGCGTTCGGCCCAGGCCAGCAACTCAAGGCGTCGCGCCAGGCTCATCACCACCCCGGTCGGGTACTGATGCGACGGCGTGACATAGGCCAGCCGACAGTCGCTGAGCCCGGCCAGCTCCGTGCAGTCGATGCCCTCACTGTCCACCGCCACGCCATGCAATCGCGCACCGGCCACGGCGAAGGCATGACCTGCCGCCCGATACCCCGGATTTTCAATCGCCACGCCATCGCCCGGCTCCACCAGCAGCTGTGCACAAAGGCTAATCCCCTGCTGCGCGCCGCTGGTGATCACTATTTGCTCAGCCGAGCACTGCATCCCCCTTGAACTGCGCAGGTACGCGGCGATCATGCCGCGTAAACGCTCGTCGCCCGCCGGATCGCCATAACACAGCTGCTGCAAATCCGGCTTTCGCCAGAAAGCCGCGTTCAGCTTGGCCCACACGTCGAAAGGAAACAGATCGAATGCCGGAACGCCAACCCGAAAGGCCTTGGGTGGACCAGCCGGCGGCGTCGGCAAATGGTTCTTCTCCACGCGCCCCAACGCACCGTTGTGGATAACTTTACTGGATGAAACCACAGGTAAATCGAGCCAATTTGTGGATAAGGTTGTGGGTAACCCTGTTGACAACCCTGTGGATACTTTTGTGGATAATTTTTTTGCCAGTAGTGTGGGTTGGGGCAATTGCGCAACGTAAGTCCCGTCCCCCACTCGCCCTTCGATAAACCCCTCGGCGTACAGCTGATCGTAGGCACGCACCACGCTATTGCGGGAAATCGCCAGCGCTGCCGCTAGATCCCGACTGGCCGGCAATCGCGTACCGCTGGCCAGTCGTCCATCGAGCACCCGCAGGCGCAATGCCTGATAGAGCTGGCGACTCAAGCCCTGACGGCGATCGAGTTCAATACCGGCGGGGTTGAATGACAGGGAAAGCGACGCTTCGCTCATGGCAATGGACCTATGAAATTGGTCGTTAATGGCTCTTACAACAGACCAATAGCCTGCCTAGGATGGAGGCATTCGCCAAGGAATTTTTCCATGTACAACCCCAGCGGCTTTGCCATCAAAGAATTGTCCGAACTGCAGCAACAGATACTCGGCACCCGTCTCGCCATGGTGGTCACCCACGGCGAGCAAGGCCTGCAAGCCAGTCATCTGCCGCTGTTATTCAATCCCGAACAGGGCCCCAATGGCACTCTTTATGGCCACTTCGCCCGGGGCAATCCTCAGTGGAAGGAACTGCAGAACGGTGCCGAAGCGCTGGTGATTTTTGCCGGTGCCGATGCGTACGTCAGCCCGGGGTTTTACCCGAGCAAAGCCGAGCACGGCAAAGTCGTGCCGACCTGGAACTACGTCGCCGTGCACGCTTACGGAACAGCCGACGTGTTCACCGATGCCGATCGCCTGCTCAACCTGGTCAGCGCGCTGACTGATCGCCACGAAGCAAGACGCGAGCAACCCTGGAAAGTCGCCGACGCGCCCGCCGACTACATCGACGGCATGCTCAAGGCCATCGTCGGTTTTGCCCTGCCGATACAGCGCCTGGAAGGCAAACGCAAACTCAGTCAGAACCGCAGCACCGCAGACATCGCTGGCGTGCGCGAAGGGCTCGCCGCCAGTACCGATGTACACGATCAGGCCCTCGCCCACTTGATGCGTTAAGGAATGAACATGAGTCAGATTGAAATTCGCCAGGTCAGTGCCGACGATCACGCCGCCTGGCTGCCGCTGTGGCAAGCCTACCTGCGCTTCTACAACACCGAATTGCCAGATGCAGTCACTGACAGCACCTGGCAGCGCATGCTCGCCCCCAATGAACCGACCCATTCGGCGTTGGCGTGGGTCGATGGCAAAGCAGTCGGCATGGTGAACTTCATCTACCATCGCTCGAACTGGAGCATCGAAAACTCCTGCTACCTTCAAGACTTGCTGGTAACGCCGCAAACCCGAGGCACCGGCATCGGCCGCAAGCTCATCGAATTTGTGTATGCCACCGCCGAAGCGGACGGTTGCTGCAAGGTCCACTGGCTGACCCACGAAACCAACGCCACAGCGATCCAGCTCTACGAGCGCATCGCCGAACGCCCCGGTTTCATCCAGTTTCGCAAAGCCCTTTAAGGTTCAAGGAGAACACCATGTCGACTTCACTCGCAAACTGGAAAGGTGTCCCGGCACCATCGGTTCAAACCCTCGAAGGGCGTTTCATCCGCCTGGAAAAACTCGACCCGGCGCGTCACGCCGATGGTTTGTGGAAAGCCCTCGAAGGCCCGGGCTCGGACCCGAAACTCTGGGACTATTTGCCGTACGGTCCTTTTCCGGAGCGCAGCGCGTTCAACGATTGGCTGAACAACCATGCGGCCAACAGCGATCCGTATTTTTTCAGCGTAATCGATCGTGTCAGCGGCGACGTGCAGGGCCTGCTCAGCCTGATGTCGATTGTCCCGGCTCAGGGTCGCATCGAGATCGGTCATGTGACCTTCGGCGCGCCAATGCAGCGCTCGCCGAAAAGTACCGAGGCGGTTTACCTGCTGGCCAGGGAGTGCTTTGCCCTGGGTTACCGGCGCCTGGAGTGGAAGTGCAACAACGGCAACGCTCGCTCCAAGTACGCGGCGGAGCGGCTGGGATTCAGTTTTGAAGGGGTATTCCGTCAGCACATGGTGGTGAAGGGACAGAACCGGGATACGGCGTGGTATTCGATTCTGGATTCGGAATGGCCGGCGATTGGCGCGGGGTTCGAGCGGTGGTTGAGCGATGAGAACCAGACGGAGTCGGGGCAGGTGAAGACGCTGGCGGAGTGCCGCAAATAAATTGTCGTCTGGTTGGACGTCTTCGCGAGCAAGCCCGCTCCCACAGGGTTTTGGACTGGCCACAAAACTGTGATCAGGTTCCAATCCATGTGGGAGCGGGCTTGCTCGCGATTGGCATCACGCCAGTTTCTGTGCGAGCACCGCAATATGCTCCGGCCCGATCCCGCAGCACCCGCCCAAATGGCTGGCTCCCCTCTTCTGCCAGTCAGCCGCCCAAACCAGGTAACCCGGCGGGTCCAGATCGTCGCGTAGCGGGTCCAGGCCATCGTTGGCCGTGGCTTCTTTCGGTTGCGGCGGGAAGGCATTGGCGTACGCGCCGATGTGAATCTTCACCCCCAAACGCTGGAAGGTTTCCCGTGCCGCATCAATCGCCGCACCGATCACTTCCGGCTGGCTGCAGTTGAACAACAAGGTCTCGACACCCAGTTCAGCTGCGACCGCAGCGGCCTCAGCCACTGGCTCACCGGAGCGCAAACGCGGCACTTCGTCCGTGTCTTCATCCTTCAAGGTAAACGACAGCCACAACGGCTTTCCGTCCTTCGGCAGACCAGCATGAATCGCCCGCGCCTCAATGATCGAGCTCTGGGTTTCGGCCAGCCACAGGTCGACATGAGGCGCCAGGCCATTGACCAGAGGGGTCAGCAGCTCAGTCACCCGGGCAGCATCGAACAGATCGGGACGGTAGGAGCCGAACAACGGCGGCAATGAGCCGGCCACCCGCACGGGTTGGCCTGACGCATCGACCGCACGACGGGCCAGTTCGCCGGCCAACGCCGCAAGGGCCTGGCCTTCAGCGGCGAAACGCTCTTCGCCAATGTGGAACGGCACCACCGCGTAACTGTTGCTGGTGATCACGTTGGCACCGCTTTCAATATAAGCCGCGTGCACTGCCTCCACGGCTTGCGGCGCCTCGCTCAAGGCCAGCGCCGACCACTCGGGTTGGCGGAACGGCGCCCCCCGGCGTTGCAGCTCGCGACCCATGCCGCCATCCAGAATTACCGTGCTGTCTGCGCCCATATGCTTTTCACTCATAAGCTTATGAAAATAACTCACTATCAGAGTCGTTCTTATAACTATTTAATACGCACCATCCGGTTAATAACAACCTCTTTTTTTTCAGGGATCAACTGTGAAACTTAAACCGCTGCTGGCCCTGGGCCTGACGATTCTGGCTGCCTCCACCCAAGCCTTTGCAGGCGCCACCCTGGATCGCATTGAACAGAAGAAAGAACTGGTCGGCGTGTTGATGGAAAGCTATCCACCCTTCTCGTTCCTCAACGATCAAAACCAGCTCGACGGTTTCGATGTCGATGTGGCCAAGGCAGTGGCGGACAAGCTGGGCGTCAAGCTGCGCCTGGAAACGCCATCCTGGGATGTGATCGCGGCCGGCCGCTGGAGCGGGCGCTATGACATCTGCATCTGCTCCATGACCCCGAGCAAGGCCCGCGCCGAAGTCTTCGACTTTCCGGTCGAGTACTACGCCTCCCCCGCCGTGATCGTGGTCAATGCCAAGGACGACAGCATTCACAGCGCCAAGGACCTGAGCGGCAAGAAAGTCGGCCTCACCAGCGCCTCCAGCTATGAAAGCTACCTGAACAAAAACCTGGTGATCGAAGGCGCAGAAGACACCCAATTGCAGTACCCGTTCGAGAACGTGCAAATCGCGCCATATGACACCGACAACGTGGCGTTCCAGGATCTGGGCCTGGGCGCTGGCGTGCGTCTGGACGCAATCCTCACCAACCTGGTGACCGCGCAGCCGCGCCTGAACGAAGATACGCGCTTCAAACTCGCCGGCCAGCCGCTGTACTCGGAGCCGAACTCGGTGGCCATCGAAAAAGGCGACCCGCAGTGGGACGCCAAAGTGCGTAATGTGTTTGCCCAACTGAAGCAGGACGGCACCTTGAGCAAGCTGTCGCAAAAATGGATCGGCGCCGACATCAGCAAATGACTTCCTTCCCCAAACCTCCTCAGCCGCCGCAACCGGTGGCTGAGTCATTACTGCAAAGGGTCTTCGGCTTTCGTACCCGGCTGTACCTGACCTGGGCGGCGATGTTCGGGTTGTTTGCGAGTTTCTTCCTGAGCTTCGACCTGAAGTTCTCGATCATCCTCGACAAACTGCCGAACCTGATCGGCCTGCACCTGGCGCCCAACGGCTTTCTGCAAGGCGCGGCGCTGACGCTGTTTTTGTGCCTGTGCTCGATCGTGGCTTCGTCGTTGCTGGGCTTCGTCACGGCCCTGGCCCGGCTGTCAAAAAGCGCCGTGGCGTTCGGCATCGCAAGCTTCTATGCCTCGTTCTTTCGCGGCACGCCGCTGCTGATCCAGATACTGCTGATCTACCTCGGCTTGCCGCAATTGGGCATCGTGCCGGGCGCCATCGCCGCCGGCATCATCGCCCTGTCGCTGAACTACGGCGCGTATCTGAGCGAAATTTTCCGCGCCGGCATCCTCGGCGTTCCCCATGGCCAACGCGAAGCATCGCTGGCCCTGGGCATGCGCGAAACCGTGATTTTCTGGCGCGTCACCCTGCCCCAGGCCATGCGCGCCATCATCCCGCCCACCACCAACCAGTTCATCTCCATGCTCAAGGACTCGTCGCTGATCTCGGTGATGGGGGTTTGGGAAGTGATGTTCCTGGCGCAATCGTATGGGCGTTCGAGCTATCGCTATATCGAAATGCTGACGACGGCGGCGGTTATTTATTGGCTGATGTCGATTGGACTGGAGCTGATTCAGGCGCGGATGGAGCGGCATTATGGGAAGGCGTATGTGAGCCGGTAAGAGCTGCCGAGAGCTGCGATCCTTTGATCTGCGGCAGATGCGTTTTTGCCGGTGCGCTAGCCCCCATGTCTTGATTCGCTGTAAGAAAAAGCGTCCAGCTCGAATGGGTAAAAAACAGCCGCTCTCAAGCGGCTGACTATTTTCCACCCAACCTGCCGACAACCCCCGCAAGCCCGCCGGAAGCGGCTGACATCGGCACCTATAGCCCCCCTTTTAGAGTTTGGCCTCCAGTCAAAAGAGGCCGTACTCGATGCCCGTTCAACACAAATACAAACCCCACCACCTTGTTCTGGCCATTGCACTTGCAGTTGGTTGTGCAGAGTTTTCGCTGGCCCAGCAACCAGGGCTTCAAGTCGATGCTAATGCAAAACCCACCAAAACCCGAAAAAGAACAGCCAAACCTGTAGCCCCCACTGGCCATGTGCTCGAAGAGGCCACCGCAAGCGCTTCAGCGCTTTCGGTCGAGGGTACAACCACACTAAGTAATGCAAGTTTGAATGTTATTGGTCTTCCCGGTAACGACACTCAAAGCACCGCCCACACCGTGCTGAATACCGGAACGGTTGAAGGTGAGTCCGGACAAGTCACCAACAATCTGGCATTCATGACGCCGAAGGCTTCCTATAGTGACACTCAAGTGGCGCCGACCCGCAACGACGTGCCGCTCGAGACGGCTGCCACCTCTGCCAGCGGGCAGGCCCTGGCCCGCAGTGTGGACACCTCCAAGACCATGACCGCCAACGCTGCCATCAACGCGCTGCTGGCCAGCAACAAAGCCACTGCCGCCATCGCCATTGAACAATTGACCGCAAGTAGCAACGCCAACCTCGCAAACGCCACGTTAAGCAGTGTCAGCCCCGTCAGCGCCAGCATGCTCTCCGCCATGCACCAGTTGGATAACGGCACGGGCGCTATTTCCAACAAGGCTCCACGCGTTGCCACTGGTAGTGAAAACAGCAGTCGCGTCTGGCTTCAGGCATTGGGCCATGGCGGCAAAGTCGAGAACGACTTCGACAACACGCTGAAACATTCCACCCAAGGCCTGGTTCTGGGCGCCGACTGGCGGCTCGATCAGCAATGGCATGCCGGGGTGATGGGCGGAAAATCACAGACGCAACTCGATGCCCGGCAATTCGATGGCGACCTCGACAGTTGGCATCTGGGGGCTTATGCGGTGCGTCAGGATGGTCCATTGGCGCTGCGTCTCGGTGCTACCTACGCCAGCCATGAAGGCAGCAGCAAACGTCGGGTTGCGTTCAACGGATTCAGCGACCGCCTCAAAGGCAGTTATGACGCCAACACCCAGCAGGCTTTTGCCGAAGCGGGCTTCAATCTGGGCAGCAACAATGTGACCATCGAGCCATTCGCCAGTGTCGGTTATCAACGCTACCAGCGTGAAAAACACACCGAAAAAGGAGGGGATGCAGCGCTGAAAGTCCATGGGCAAACCCAGGACAACTTCAGCAGCACCTTCGGCCTGCGCGCGGCGAAGCTGAACACTCTGGACAACGGCATGCGCCTGACGCCGCGATTCAGCGCCGGCTGGATACACATCTATGGCGAGCTCGACAGCGAAACGCGCCAACAGCTGGTCAAGGGCGGGAAACGTTTCGATGTCGCCGGGGCAGCGTTTGATCGCGACAGCCTGTCGCTTGATGCCGGGCTCGACCTGGGACTCTCGGCCAACCACACGCTGGGCGTAGGTGTCACTGGAGAGATCGGCACTGACAGTCGCAATCATGGCGTGATGGGGCAGTGGCGGATGGCATTCTGACGAAATTGCCTCGTCCTCACTGATTCAGCACAGTTCCTTGTGGGAGCGTGGCTTGCCCGCGAAGAATGCACCGCGGTTTTTCAGGTATTACGCGTCATCGTTCTTTGCGGGCAGCCACGCTCCCACAGGTTCTCCTTTAGCTTACCGGCATTGGGGAAAGCCCAAACCCCGGGCGAAAAAAAAGGGGAGCACATGCCCCCCCGAGGTTTAAAGCGGTATATCGAGGCTGTTAACTCAGCCTTCGATCTCGATCAGGATTTCACCCGGGTTCACCCGGTCGCCCTTGGCCACGTGGATGGCGGTGACTTTGCCGGCGATGGCCGACTGGACTTCGGTTTCCATCTTCATCGCCTCGGTGATCAGCACGGCCTGGCCGGCTTTCACGGTGTCGCCTTCCTTGACCAGCACGTCGACGATGTTGCCGGGCATGGTGGTGCTGACGTGGCCCGGTGCCGACGCTTGCTTGCGCTTGCTGCTACCGCCGCTGACGAATTCGTTGAGCGGTTCGAACACCACTTCTTCCGGCATGCCGTCGATGGACAGGTAGAAGTGGCGCTTGCCTTCAGCCTTGACGCCCACACCAGTGATGTCGACGCGGTAGGTTTCGCCGTGGACGTCGATGACGAACTCGGTCGGCACGCCTTCGCCACCGGCCGAGGCGACACCGCCCGCCTCAGGAATCGGCAGCAGCACTTCTGGAGTCAGGGTGCCGGCTGCGCGTTCTTCGAGGAACTTGCGGCCGATGTCCGGGAACATGGCGTAGGTCAGCACGTCTTCTTCGGACTTGGCCACAGCGCCGATTTCGGCACGCAGTTTGGTCATTTCCGGCTTGAGCAGGTCGGCCGGACGCACGTCGATCACTTCTTCGCTGCCGATTGCCTGGCGACGCAGTTTCTCGTTCACGGTGCCCGGCGCCTTGCCGTAGCCGCCTTGCAGGTAAAGCTTCACTTCGTTGGTGATGGTCTTGTAGCGCTCGCCGGCCAGCACGTTGAAGAACGCCTGGGTGCCGACGATTTGCGAGGTCGGAGTCACCAGCGGCGGGAAGCCGAGGTCTTCGCGAACACGCGGGATTTCGGCCAGCACTTCGCTCATGCGGTTCAGGGCGCCCTGCTCTTTCAGCTGGTTGGCCAGGTTGGAAATCATCCCGCCCGGCACCTGGTTGACCTGCACACGAGTGTCGACGGCAGTGAACTCGCTTTCGAACTGGTGGTACTTCTTGCGCACGGCGTAGAAGTACAGGCCGATTTCTTGCAGCAGCTCCAGGTTCAGACCGGTGTCGAACTCGCTGCCTTTAAGGGCGGCGACCATCGATTCGGTGCCCGGGTGGCTGGTGCCCCAGGCGAAGCTGGAGATCGCGGTGTCGATATGGTCGGCGCCGTTTTCGATGCCTTTGAGTTGGCACATCGCAGCCAGGCCAGCGGTGTCGTGGGAGTGGATGAACACCGGCAGCGACTGCTCGGCTTTCAGTGCCTTGACCAGTTCGCCCGTGGCATACGGGGTCAGCAGACCGGCCATGTCCTTGATCGCCACCGAGTCGCAACCCATGGCTTCCATTTGCTTGGCTTGCGCCACGAAAGCCTCGATGGTGTGCACCGGGCTGGTGGTGTAGGCGATGGTGCCCTGGGCGTGTTTGCCGGCCGCTTTCACCGCTTCGATGGCCACGCGCAGGTTACGCACGTCGTTCATCGCGTCGAAGATGCGGAACACGTCGATGCCGTTGACCGCGGCCTTGGCAACGAAGGCTTTGACCACATCATCGCTGTAGTGGCGGTAGCCCAGCAGGTTCTGGCCACGCAGGAGCATTTGCAGGCGTGTGTTGGGCAACGCGGCGCGCAGTTGACGCAGACGCTCCCACGGGTCTTCTTTCAGGAAGCGTACACAGGCATCGAAGGTCGCGCCGCCCCAGACTTCCAGCGACCAGTAGCCGACTTTGTCGAGCTTGTCGCAGATCGGCAGCATGTCTTCGGTGCGCATGCGGGTGGCGAGCAGCGATTGGTGGGCGTCGCGCAGGATTGTGTCAGTTACATGGATCTTCTTGGACATTGTCATATTCCTCACAGGCCTGCGTGGGCGGCGATGGCGGCGGCGATGGCCAGGGCCAGCTCTTCGGGTTTGCGCTTGATCGAGTAGTTGGTCAGTTCAGGGTGGCTTTCAACGAAGCTGGTATTGAACTGGCCGCTACGGAATTCCGGGTTACGCAGGATTTCCTGGTAGTACGCGGCGGTGGTCTTGACCCCTTGCAGACGCATGTCGTCCAGGGCGCGCAAGCCACGGTCCATCGCCTCTTCCCAGGTCAACGCCCAGACCACCAGTTTCAGGCACATCGAATCGTAGAACGGTGGAATGGTGTAGCCGGTATAGATCGCTGTGTCGGTGCGCACGCCGGGACCGCCGGGCGCGTAGTAACGGGTGATCTTGCCGAAGCTCGGCAGGAAGTTGTTTTTCGGGTCTTCGGCGTTGATCCGGAATTGCAACGCGAAACCGCGGTGCTGGATGTCTTCCTGTTTCACCGAGAGCGGCAAACCGGACGCGATGCGGATCTGCTCGCGAACGATGTCGATGCCGGTAATTTCTTCGGTGATGGTGTGTTCCACCTGCACCCGGGTGTTCATCTCCATGAAGTACACCTCGCCCTCGGCGAGCAGGAACTCCACGGTGCCGGCGTTCTCGTAACCCACGGCCTTGGCTGCACGCACCGACAGGTCGCCGATGTAGGCGCGCTGTTCCGGGGTCAGTTGCGGGCTCGGAGCGATCTCGATCAGCTTCTGGTTGCGACGCTGGATCGAGCAATCACGCTCAAACAGGTGCACCACGTTGCCGAAGCTGTCGCCGAGGATCTGCGCTTCGATGTGTTTCGGGTTTACGATGCATTTTTCCAGGAACACTTCCGCCGAACCGAACGCCTTGGTGGCTTCGGAAATCACTCGCGGAAAGGCTTGTTCGAGTTCTTCGCGACTGTTGCAACGACGAATGCCGCGGCCGCCACCACCGGAGGTGGCCTTGAGCATTACCGGATAACCGATACGGTCGCCTTCGGCCAAGGCCTCTTCGATGCCCGACACGTTGCCTTCGGTGCCCGGGGTGACCGGCACGCCAGCCTTGATCATGCTGCGGCGTGCTTCGGTCTTGTCGCCCATGCGGCGAATGACTTCAGCCGATGGACCAATGAATTTGATTCCGCGTTCAGCGCAGATGTCTGCCAGCTCGGCATTTTCCGAAAGGAAGCCATAGCCGGGGTGCAACGCATCGCAACCGGTTTCCACCGCCAGGTTCACCAGCTTGCGCGGGTTCAGGTAACCGGCCAGTGGCTCGGCACCGATGCTGTGGGCCTCGTCCGCACGCTTCACATGCAAAGCATGACGGTCGGCGTCGGAATAGATCGCGACCGAGCGAATGCCCATCTCGGCGCAGGCGCGCACGATTCGTACGGCAATCTCACCACGGTTGGCAATCAGGATCTTTTTTATCACTTGGAGGTTCCCTTGAGCCGGTGGCACCCACGACCCGATTAGACAGGTCGACGCGTGACCAAATGTTTCAATTCAGTCGCAGCTCCACACTAGCTCTCGCAAGGGATTAACAAAAATGAATAATAATTGGGTCGTGCATAAGTAAAGACTTATAGTTGAGCCATCGGCCTTCGCTCAGGATTTATAGAAAATGCGTAAGTCATTGATGCGTATGACATTGCGTCAATTGCAGATCTTCAATGAGGTGTGCGACTTAAGGTCCTACAGCCGCGCCGCCGACGAAATGTCTCTCACACAACCTGCCGTGAGCCTACAGATTCGTCAACTCGAAGAGCTGATCGGTCAGCCCTTGTTCGATTATGTCGGCAAAAAGCTCTACATGACCGAGGCGGCCGAAGCGCTACAGCGCGCCAGCCGGGACATTTTCGGGCGCCTGGAGAACCTCGATATGCAGCTGTCGGACATGCAAGGCTCATTGCAGGGCCAGCTGAAACTGGCGGTGGAATCCAGCGCCAAGTATTTCGTGCCGCACCTGTTTGCCGCTTTCAAGCGTCAGCACCCGGAAGTGAACCTGCACCTGACGGTGGTCAACCGCGGCCAGGTTATCCGGCGCCTGTCGGATAACCGCGATGACCTGGTGATCATGTCGATGGTCCCCCAGGACATGGGGCTGGAATTCCTGCCGTTCCTCAACAACCCGATAGTAGCCGTGGCGCCGCCGGATCATCCGCTGTGCCACATGGGGCCGTTGCGCTTGCAGGATCTGGAACCCTACACACTGCTGTTGCGCGAACCCGGTTCCGGCACGCGACTGGCTTGCGAGGAGTATTTCAAAGAGAAGCGCGTGCACTTCACCCAGACCCAGGAGGTCGCGTCGGCGGAAGCTCAGCGTGAATGCGTGCTGGCGGGTCTGGGCCTGGCGCTGTTGACGCGCCATGCCCTGAACCTTGAATTGGCGACCGGCGCCCTGATTGAGCTGCCGGTCGAAGAACTGCCGCTGCTGCGTAGCTGGTGCCTGGTGCAGGCCAAGGCCAAACGGCTATCGCCGGTGGCCCACGCATTCCTTGCGTTTATCCGCAGCGAACGGGCGCAGATCAGCGCGCTTGTTGAGCGTTTCGACGGGAAGTTGCCGGTGCTGCCTGCCAGTAGTTGAGTTCGAGGCCGTCAGGAAATTCACCGATTTCGGCCAGAAGCTGGCGGCGTTCGCAGCGATCTTCAATGGCGCGGCGAAATTCCATGCGGCGCTGGTCTTCTTGCTGACGACGGGTTTTGACGGCGCTGTTGCGTTCTTCGTAGGGCTGGGCCATTTCGAGTCTCCCAAGGCGAGTACGGGAGTTTCAAGATAGGCGCGGGGGATGACGGTTTGGCGGCGGGAGGGTTACAAGGTTGTGAACATTGCCATTGATTGTGGTGTTTTTGCGGCCGTCTTCGCGAGCAAGCCCGCTCCCACAGTGGATCTGCGATGTTCGCACTTCTTGTGCAACACAACCGATCAATGTGGGAGCGGGCTTGCTCGCGAATAAGGTCGGAACGACCTTCCGCCAATGTCAGATCAGAATCAATCGTCCAGCGCTTTCACCGACTTGGGTGACAACCGCAAACTGCGAAGGCTGCGTTTGACGCTTTTGAGGTGATTGACCAGGCTTGGCCCACGGGCCATGGCCACGCCCATTGCCAGCACATCAATCACCACCAGGTGCGCAATACGCGACGTCAGCGGCGTGTAGATTTCGGTGTCTTCGTGCACATCGATTGCCAGGTTGACGGTCGACAGTTCGGCCAATGGTGTCTGGCTCGGGCACAGGGTGATCAGCGAGGCGCCGCTTTCGCGCACAAGATTGGCGGTGATCAACAGGTCCTTTGAGCGACCGGACTGGGAAATGCAGATCGCCACGTCGGTCGGCTTCAAGGTCACCGCCGACATCGCCTGCATGTGCGGGTCGGAATACGCCGCCGCGGTCAGCAGCAAACGGAAGAATTTGTGCTGGGCATCAGCCGCCACCGCACCGGACGCACCGAAGCCGTAGAACTCGACACGCTGGGCCTGTGACATCGCGGTCACGGCTTTCTGCAACGCCACCGGATCGAGTTTCTCGCGAACTTCCATCAGGGTGTGCAAGGTGGTGTCGAAGATTTTCAGGCTGTAATCGGCAACCGAATCGTCTTCATGAATCGCGAATTGCCCGAAGCTCGCGCCGGCCGCCAGGCTCTGCGCCAATTTAAGCTTCAAATCCTGGAACCCGGAGCAGCCGATGGCGCGGCAAAACCGCACGATGGTCGGCTCGCTGATGCCCACGCTGTGGGCCAGGTCGGCCATGGAACTGTGCATCACCGCCGCAGGATCAAGCAGCACGTGGTCGGCGACCTTGAGCTCCGACTTGCGTAACAGGTGGCGTGACTGGGCGATGTGTTGCAGCAGATTCAAGGGGCTGGACTCTTTGTCATTGGCAGGTGCCGGGGATGTAGCACGCTTGTAGTTATACTACATGAATCGGCTTTTTGCCTGCTCAATGCGTAACTCAATATCCCCGTTTCACGCGACATATGCTCCATGTAGCACCTACGAGGTTTTTTCGTCCGCGCGTAACAGCTCGGCCAGGTCCGCGGCCTCAACCGGACGGCTGATCCAATAGCCCTGCACTTCATCGCAGCGCTCGGCCTTGAGGAACTCCAGCTGCTCCGGTCGTTCGACGCCTTCAGCCACCACTTTCAGTGACAACCCGTGGGCCATCGCAATAATCGCCCGGGTGATCGCCGCGTCCTCGCTGCTCTCTCCCAGACCACGGATAAATGCCTGATCGATCTTCACGTAATCCACGGGGATGCGCTTGAGGTAGCTCAGCGACGAATACCCGGTACCAAAATCGTCGATTGCCAGCTTCACCCCAAGGTCGCGCAACTGCTGGAAGGTCGCGATGATGTGCTCGACGCTGTCCAGCAACTGGCTTTCGGTGAGTTCCAGTTCCAGGTAGTGCGGTGCCAGACCAGTCTCCTCCAGCACCTGGCGCACGAGGCTAACCAGTTTCCCCTGACGCAATTGATGCACCGACAGATTGACCGACACCCGAATCGGCTCAAGTCCCTGACGCTGCCATTCACAGGCTTGCCAACAGGCCTGTCGCAAAACGAACTCGCCGATAGCGTTGATCAGGCCGATTTCCTCGGCCAGACCAATGAAATCCCCCGGCGGCACTCGGCCCAGGGCTGGGTGATCCCAGCGCACCAACGCCTCGGCGGCATTCAGCCGGCCGGTGGCGAGGCAGAGTTTCGGTTGATAAAACACCTTCAGTTGCTTTTCTTCGATGGCTTTGCGCAACTGGTTCTCAAATTGCAAACGCTCGAGCGTGCTGGCTTGCAGGCTGTCGGTGTAAAACTGGAAGTTGTTGCCGCCCAAGTGCTTGGCATGCTGCATGGCCATGTTCGACTGGCTGACCAGCGCGGATATCTCCCGCGCGGTGTCCGGCAACAGGCTGATGCCCATGGACGCGCTGACCACCAGTTCATGTCCCTCGACGGTGATCGGCAAACGCAACTTGGTCGACAATCGGGTCGCCACCCGCGCCAGGCTCGACAGATTGCCGTAGGCATCGAACAGCACCGCAAATTCATCGCCGGACAACCGGGCGATGGTGTCGGCTTCCGGCAGCGCATTGACCAGGCGGCGGGCCATTTTCTGCAACAGTTGATCGGCGATTTCGTGGCCGAGGCTGTCGTTGAGCAGTTTGAAGCGATCCAGATTGATGTGCAGCAACGCCAGGCTGCGCCGACCGCCCTGACGCACCCGCTGATGAGCTTCTCGCAGCCGCTCGCGAAACAACGAACGGTTGGCCAGCCCAGTGAGCTCGTCGTAATGGGTGAGGTAGCGCATGCGTTCTTCGGATTCACGCCGAGCGGAAAGATCGGCGAAGAAGCCAACGATATGGCTGACATTTCCCCGAGCATCACGTACGGCATTCAGTTGCAGCCATTGCGGATACAACTCGCCGTTCTTGCGGGTTTCGACCAATTCACCCTGCCAACTACCGTGCTGCTCCAGCGCCTGACGAATCGCTGCGTAATGCCGACGGGCATCGCGGCTGCAGGGCAAATCGACCACATTGCGCCCGAGCATGTCGTCGATTTCATAGCCGGTCACCCGACTGAAAGCCTGATTGACCGCGATCAGTGCGTAATTCGGGTCGAAAATCACGATGCCTTCGCTGGCGGCCTCGAATACCGTCGCCGCCAGTTGACGCTGCTCTTCCAGGCCCTTGCTGGCACTGATATCGCGACGGGTGCCGACCATGCGGATCACCCGGCCGTTTTCGCTGCGCTCGACCGCTCGACCGCGGTCCTCGATCCAGACCCAGTGGCCATCGCCATGTCGCACCCTGTACTCGATCTGATAATCCTCGGTGCGGCCCTTCAAATGCTCGACCAGCGCCCGCTTCAGCGCTGGCAAGTCGTCGGGGTGCAGCCTCGGTTTAAGGTGGCGGAGCATTGCCGTCACGTATTCCGGCTCCAGCCCGAACAACTCCTGAAGCTGGGTGTGATGGACTTCGTCGGTCTGCAGGTTCCAGTCCCACAAACCGAGCTCGCTCGCCTTTAACGCCAGCGCCAGCCGCGCTTCGCTCTTGCTCAAGGCCTGATTGGCCGCGTCCAGCTCCAGACTGCGCAGGGCGACCCGATTTTCGAGGTCGACCTGGGTTTCGCGCAATTCGTCTTCGGCGCGGCGACGCTGGTCGATTTCCCTGGCCAGTTCGTGATTGAGCTGATCGCTGCGACTTTGCGCCTGCTGCAAGTGTTCGATCAGCGCCTGATTTTGAAAGCGCCGCAGCAACCCTTGGTCGATCAGCCTATTGACCTGCCAGGCGACCACGCTCAACGAGCCCAGTAGAATCAGCCCGAACCAGCCCCAGCCCTGCTCTTGTTCATCGCCGCCCCAGAACAGATAGCCGATGGCTGGCAACAGACAAGGCAAGGTAAAGGACAGAAAAGCCGGCAGGCTGACCGCATAAGCAACGCTGGCCGAGAGGGCCGCGGCGCCGATCAGGCCGAACACCCAGGCCTGCTGCATGAAATTGTCAGCGGGCACCAGTGCAATGCCGGCACCGGCCAGAGTCAGGCCAGTCATCGCCGAACCGAGCAGGAACATGCGACGCCAGATCGGATGGGCCTGACGGTTGGGAATCGCCGAATCGAAGGCCGCGACCTGAATCACCCGCAACGCCACCAGCGACAATAACCAGATCAGCCAGACACTGACCACGAAGTAGCGCTGTGGGCTCCAGAGCAACCCGGCGCAGACCAGACCGTTGATCAACATGAATAGCGTCGGCAAGAGTGAGCCCTGATACAGCAGACGCGTGCGTTCGACCGCCATCTCCATGGCGTACTGTTTGCGGATAGCCCGAGGCTCCACGGAGGGGCCCGACAGGTCGGAGCTGAGGGTCATAGGCGATGTTCTTGTTCTTATAATGAGCAGGTGAGCCCGAATTGGGGACCGAGCATACACAAGCAGATGCCCGGACCAAACTGCCTCAAGTCATAAAATAGACGAAAGTTTAAGCCAACCGCACCGACGCAAAAGCCGCCAGACGAGCCCCGCCCATGCGTGCAGCCAATGACCGACCGGTCGTCATCGGTGCTTCTTTCATCGGCTAATGCAAAGCTCGGTTTGCCCGGTGTGACGGCGCACCCTAGAATGCCCCGATGCGCGATGATCTCTCCCTTCTGCTGAACTCCCTCAACGATGCCCAACGCCAGGCCGTAGCTGCCTCCGTGGGTCGTCAGTTGGTCCTGGCCGGTGCTGGCTCCGGTAAAACCCGAGTGCTGGTGCACCGTATCGCCTGGTTGATCCAGGTCGAAAACGCCTCGCCCCACTCCATTCTGTCGGTGACCTTCACCAACAAGGCCGCTGCCGAGATGCGTCATCGCATCGAGCAGTTGATGGGTATCAACCCGGCCGGCATGTGGGTCGGCACCTTCCACGGCCTGGCACACCGCTTATTGCGGGCGCACTGGCAAGAAGCCGGCCTGAGCCAGACCTTCCAGATTCTCGACAGTGACGACCAGCAACGGCTGGTCAAGCGGGTGATCCGTGAACTGGGCCTGGACGAGCAACGCTGGCCCGCCCGACAGGCCCAGTGGTTCATCAACGGGCAGAAAGACGAAGGTCTGCGGCCGCAACATATCCAGGCCAGCGGCGATCTGTTCCTGGCGACCATGCGCAGCATTTATGAAGCCTACGAGGCTGCATGCCTGCGCGCCGGCGTCATCGACTTCTCCGAACTGCTGCTGCGCGCCCTCGACTTGTGGCGCGATCATCCGGGCCTGCTCGCCCATTATCAGAAACGCTTCCGACACATTCTGGTGGACGAGTTCCAGGACACCAACGCCGTGCAGTACGCCTGGTTGCGTCTGCTGGCCAAGGGCGGCGACAGCCTGATGGTGGTCGGCGATGACGATCAGTCGATCTATGGCTGGCGCGGCGCGAAAATCGAGAATATCTATCAGTATTCCGACGATTTCCCGGATGCCGAGATCATTCGTCTGGAGCAAAACTACCGCTCCACCGCCGGGATCCTCAAGGCTGCCAACGCCCTGATCGCCAACAACACCGGGCGCATGGGCAAAGAGCTGTGGACCGATGGCGGCGAAGGCGAAGCGATCAATCTGTATGCCGCGTTCAACGAACACGATGAAGCACGCTACGTGGTGGAAACCATTGAAAGCGCGCTGAAAACCGGCTTGGCTCGCAGCGATATCGCGATTCTGTACCGTTCCAACGCCCAATCGCGCGTTTTGGAAGAAGCCTTGCTGCGCGAACGCATCCCGTACCGCATTTATGGCGGTCAGCGCTTCTTCGAACGGGCAGAAATCAAGAACGCCATGGCGTACCTGCGTTTGCTGGAAGGTCGTGGCAACGACGCAGCCCTGGAGCGGGTGATCAACGTTCCGGCCCGTGGCATCGGCGAAAAAACCGTCGAAGCGATTCGCGATCATGCGCGCCACAGCGACGTGTCGATGTGGGAAGCCATGCGTCAGCTGGTGGCCAACAAGGGCCTGACCGGTCGCGCTGCCGGCGCCCTTGGGGCGTTTATGGAGCTGATCGAGAACCTCGCCGCCAAGTGCATGGAAATGCCGCTGCACCTGATGACCCAAACCGTCATCGAGCAATCGGGGCTGATTGCCTACCACCAGGCGGAAAAAGGCGAGAAAGGCCAGGCCCGGGTAGAAAACCTTGAGGAACTGGTCAGCGCCGCGCGCAACTTCGAAAACCCGGAAGAGGACGAAGAACAGTCGCCGCTGTCGGCGTTCCTCGGTCATGCCTCGCTGGAGGCCGGGGACACCCAGGCCGATGAGCACGAAGACAGCATTCAGCTAATGACTCTGCACAGCGCCAAGGGCCTGGAATTCCCTTACGTGTTCCTGGTGGGCATGGAAGAAGGCCTGTTTCCGCACAAGATGAGCCTGGAAGAACCCGGGCGTCTTGAAGAAGAGCGTCGTCTGGCCTATGTCGGTATCACTCGGGCGATGCAGAACCTGGTGCTGACTTATGCAGAAACCCGACGCCTGTACGGCAGCGAGACCTACAACAAGGTGTCGCGTTTCGTACGTGAAGTGCCGAAAGGTCTAATCCAGGAAGTACGACTGTCCAACAGCGTCAGCCGTCCGTTCGGTGGTGGACAGCAGCAGAGTTCCAGCAGCCTGTTCGGCGGCAGCGAGATCCCGGACACTGGGTTCAGCCTCGGCCAGACTGTGCGGCACTCGGTGTTCGGCGACGGCGTGATCCTGAATTTCGAAGGCGCCGGCGCTCAGGCGCGGGTGCAGGTGAACTTCAGCGAAGGCAGCAAGTGGCTGATGCTGGGTTACGCCAAGCTGGAAGCGATCTAAAGCCCGCCAGTGATTCAATGTGGGAGCGGGCTTGTTCGCGAAGGCCGCAACGCGGTTTGTCAGGAACACCGCGTTATCGTTCTTCGCGAGCAAGCCCGCTCCCACAGGACTCATCGTCCTACAGAACTTATCCACTCCTCCTACAGACCAAAGTTAACAGGCCCTATTGCGCTGACTGAAGCTGAACAGAACCTGTCAGGCAAAAGCCCGAAACACTCTGCCGCTAGCCAGTGACACTTCAGCTGTGCAACATGGCGCGCGTGCCATCCACAAATGGGAATTCCCTTTATGAAACGTTTTCTTAGCATCGCCATGGCGTTGTGCATCGGCCTGACGATGAGCCTGGACGCCAACGCCAAACGCTTTGGTGGCGGCAAGAGTGTCGGCGCTGCGCCGACTCACCAGACCAGCCAAATGGCTCCTTCTTCTCCTGGCGTGGGCGGCGCAGCCGCCACTGCCGGTGCGGCCGGTGCCGCTGGCGCTGCCGCCAAGGCCGGCGGTGCTTCGCGCTGGCTCGGCCCTCTGGCCGGTATCGCGGCCGGTGGCCTGCTGGCCTCCATGTTCATGGGCGGCGGCTTCCAGGGCATGCAGATCTTCGACATCCTGATCATGGCGGTCATCGCCTTCCTGATCTTCCGCTTCATCGCCGCTCGTCGTCGCAAGCAGCAGGAGCACCTGGCCCCGGCCGGCGCGCCGATGCAACGTGAAGTGTTCGAGCAGAAGCCCGCCATGGGTTCGATCTTCGGCGGTTCGGCTGCACCTGCTGCCGCTCGTCCGGTGATCAATGCTCCAGCCTGGTTCAACGAAGAGCGTTTCGTCGAAGCGGCCCGCAACCACTTCCAGTCCCTGCAGCAACATTGGGACGCCAACGAAATGGACAAGATCGCCGAGTTCGTGACCCCGCAGTTGCTGGAGTTCCTCAAGCGCGAACGTGCCGACCTGGGTGATGGCTTCCAGTCGACCTACATCGATAACCTCCATGTTCAGCTGGACGGCGTTGATGACCGTGCAGACAAGACCATCGCCACCCTGACCTTCAGCGGCGTGTCGAAGACCTCGCGTTTCGACCAGGGCGAAGTGTTCAGCGAAAGCTGGAACATGGAGCGTCCACAGGGCGAAAACCAGCCTTGGCTGGTAGCGGGTATCCGCCAGAACGCCTGAGTCGTCTCGCGTTAAACCTGTTGCAATAAAAACCCCAGCCCAGGCTGGGGTTTTCTATTTCACGGTTGCATCTATAGCGAGCTACTGTATAAACCGCCCAACTTAACCGCGCCATCAAGCAAGAGGATCCCGGACGTGGAAGAAATCATCGAACAACTGCGTGAAGCCAACGAACCGGTACCGGTCCCCTTGGAGTTGCCCGACGAAGATCTGCTGGTAGAAATCGAAGAACAACTGTTCATCGATATTCCCTTCGTATTCAGAGAGTTCCTGCTGACCGTCAGCGATGTGGTCTATGGCAGCCTGGAGCCGGTGACCGTCACCGACCCACAATCCCACACCTATCTGCCGGATGTTGCCGCCAACGCCTGGGATGCTGGCGTTGATCGCAGCCTGATCCCGATCTGCCAGGACGGCGACAACTACTACTGCGTCGAAGAAGACGGCACGGTGGTGCTGTGGCTGGCCGAAGAAGAATTGCTCGCCGAAGAAACCTGGGAGTCGGTCTGGCACTGGGCGCGGGACGTCTGGCTGGAAAGCTGATCCGTGTGATCCGCTACGAGGTCAATGCCCGGACGAATCCTTGTGGTTGTCCAGGGTTTCCAGCAAGGCCACCTGCATCCGCGTATGCACGCGGATGAACCAGCGCCAAAGCAGCGCCGCCACGGCGGCCGCAACGACGGCGATGAGCACCAGCAACTTGTTGGTCGGCAGAATACTGGCCGACAAGGCTGCCAATAGCAGGAAAATCACCAGCAGCGAGAGGATCGGGATCACTTCGGCGATCACCCGACGCACTCGCTGTGTGTGGCGGCCAGCCATCTCCGCCTTCACTCCCATTTCTGCCAGCAGCATCGACAGCGCCTTGAGCTTGCGATAAGCCGCGATCAGGAACGGCAGCGACAACAGCAATGCCCCGCCCCAGATCAACGCTTTCTGCCAGCTCGGGTCGCTGATCCAGTCCTGCAGGTAAACGGACATGCGCGCGGCGAAGAAGGCGCCCGATAGAAAGATCGCAACCACCAGCGCCAAATTGACCCCCACCTGCAACAGAATCCGCCGAATCATCGACGCCAACAGCGCGCCCTCACCCTGCGGCTGGATGCTGCGCAGCCATTCGCCATACATCCCCAGCACGCGGCTCAGACGCTGCGGCATCACGGCAGCAAGCTTGATCGACAGCGGATCGGCCGCGCGGATCAGATAGGGCGTCAGCAGCGTGGTGATCACCGAGACGGCCACAGCCACCGGATAGAGAAAGCTGCTGGTGACCTGCAGCGTCATGCCCAGCGCCGCGATGATGAAAGAGAATTCGCCAATCTGTGAAAGCCCCATCCCCACGCGCAGTGAGGTGCGTCCATCATTGCCGGCGATAAACGCGCCGAGGCCGCAGGACAGCATCTTGCCCAGCACTACGGCCACAGTGATCACCGCAATCGGCCAGGCGTATTGCAGCAGAATCATCGGGTCGAGCATCAGGCCGATGGCGACGAAGAAGATCGCACTGAACAAGTCGCGAACCGGCTCGATCAGCTGCTCGATCTTCAGCAGTTGGCGTGATTCGGCCATGATCGCGCCGATCAGGAATGCGCCGAGGACCATGCTGTATTCAAGTTTGACCACCAGCAGGCAGAAGCCGAAACACAGGCCCAGCACGGTGATCAGTAGCATCTCGTTGCTTTCGAATTTCGCCACATAGGCCAGTAGTCGCGGCACCAGCAGGATGCCGATGACCAGTGCGACAATCATGAACAGGGAAAGCTTGCCGACCGTGGAAAACACTTCGCCGGAACTGACGGTGCCGCTGACCGCGATGCTCGACAGCAGCGCGATGATGCCAATGCCGAGGATGTCTTCGACGATCAGAACGCCGAAGATCAATTGCGCAAAACGCTCGTTCTTCATTTTCAGATCGTTGAGCGCCTTGACGATGATGGTGGTCGAGGAAATCGCCAGGATCGCGCCGAGGAACAGCGAGTCCATGGTATTCCAGTCGAACCAGCGGCCGATTTCGTAGCCGATCCAGATCATCAGGACGATTTCCAGGAAGGCCGCGATAAACGCCGTGGCGCCGACCTTGAACAGCTTGCGCAGGCTGAATTCCAGCCCCAGGCAGAACATCAGGAAAATCACCCCGAGCTCGGCGAGGGTCTTGATGGTTTCTTCGTCGTGAATCAGGCCGAACGGCGGTGTGTGCGGACCGATGATGAAGCCGGCGACGATGTAACCCAGCACCACCGGTTGTTTGAGACGGTGAAAGAGCACGGTCACCACACCCGCGATCAACATGATCACTGCCAGATCCTGAATGAAACTGATGGCATGCATGGTGTGTGGCTCCTGGCGGACGGGCTTTTGAAGGGTAACACCGCGACTTCCGGCGGGAAGACGGTGCAATATATGGAAACAGATCGCTTCGGGCGTGACGGCGGCCCCCCGCCCGGCGTCCCGATAACTGTTGGTTTGAAAAACACCGACAAGCACCCACAGAGGTGTGACCCCGAAACCCTGCCTTGAACCCGTGAGTACGTTATGGAACCCGGAAACGCCCAGCTGTCGATGACGGTATTGATGACCCCCGACATGGCCAACTTCTCTGGCAATGTCCACGGCGGCACCCTGCTCAAATACCTCGATGAAGTGGCCTACGCTTGCGCCAGCCGGTATGCCGGCCGTTACGTGGTGACCTTGTCGGTAGATCAGGTGATCTTCCGCGAGCCGATTCACGTCGGCGAGTTGGTGACCTTTCTGGCCTCGGTCAACTACACCGGCAATACCTCGATGGAGGTGGGCATCAAGGTCGTGACCGAGAACATTCGCGAGCGCTCGGTGCGCCATACCAACAGCTGCTTCTTCACCATGGTCGCGGTGGATGACCAGCGCAAACCGGCCGCCGTCCCGCCGCTGCAACCGCAGAACAGTGAGGATAAGCGTCGATACATGCAGGCCCAGCAGCGTCGGCAGATTCGTCAGGAGCTGGAAAAGCGCTATCAGGAAATCAAGGGCGACGCCTGAGCAGAAAGTTATCCCGCGCTCTTCAGACCGCTATCGCGAGCAGGCTCGCTCCCACAGGTACAGCGATAACTCTGTGGGAGCGAGCCTGCTCGCGATTGGGATAACCCCCCGATTACAAACTGATCGCGGTCGCCTCGAACCGCACCCGGGGATGGGCGATCCGGTCCTGCGCCCGCACCAGTTCCAGCTCGTAGCTGGCACAAACCTGGGTTTCCAGCAGCACTTCATGCACCGCCGCCGCAGTGAATTCAAAGGCATTCACCAGGCTGTCACCCAGCAGCACACGCGCCAGGAACAGCCCGGAAGTCAGATCGCCAACGCCCACCGGCTGACGGGGAAACGCCAGCAGCGGCCGACGCAAGTGCCAGCTGCCTTCAGCGGTCACCAGCAACATCTCGAAGCCATCCGCCGGTTTGCCGGGATAGTCGAGATGCTTGACCAGCACCGCCTTCGGACCGCGCGCCAGCAGCGACCGCGCCATGGCCAGGCAATCGAATAATGATTGCGCCTTACGCCCCGAGAAGCTGTTCAGTTCCAACTGATTCGGACACATGAAATCGGCCACCGCCGCGGCTTCTTCGAGCAGAAAATCGCTGACCTCGGCTGGAACACTGCAGCCCTTTTCCGGATGGCCCATCACCGGGTCGCAGAGATATAAAGCTTTTGGATTGATCGATTTGATTCGCTCCACCCCCACCAGAATCGCCCGGCCCTGGGCCGCGCTGCCGAGGTAGCCGGACAACACGGCATCGCAGTTACCCAACTCGCCAATTGCCGCGATCCCTTCCACCAATTCCGGAATCTGATGCGGAGACAGCACTTCCCCGGCCCATTGGCCATATTGCGTGTGGTTGGAGAACTGCACGGTATTGAGCGGCCAGACGTTCACCCCGACCCGCTGCATCGGGAATACCGCGGCGCTGTTGCCAGCATGGCCGAACACCACGTGGGACTGGATGGCGAGCAGATGGGGCGTACGTTTCATGCGGTGAGTTTTCCGTAAACCGATTGAAATTCGAGCCGCGCAGTATGCGACTAAACGCAGCCTGTACGACAGACCGGCGACGCAGTTAAGCTGACACTATCTTGTTGGAGCACCCTGCTGATGCTGACCCTCGGAAATATCTTCGTGTTTATGCTGCTCGCCACCGGTGGTGCGTGGCTGTGGCACAACCACGGCTTGCGTGAACGCGCGCTGGAACGGGTTCAGCAGCACTGTGCCAAGCTGCGGATCGAGTTGCTGGACGGCAACGTAGCCTTGAAAAAGATCGCTTTCATTAAAGACGCTAATGGCCGTCGGCGCCTGGCCCGTGTGTATAACTTCGAATTCACCGTGACCGGCGAAACACGCCACACCGGTACCATCACCCAGTTCGGCGCCCATAGCGCGCAGATCGAGCTCGCGCCCTACCCGATGCCGTTCGACGACACACCGCCGGTGGTCGATATCGCGAAGCCCAGCGCCGAGGTGATTGAATTGAGCCAGTGGCGGCAGGAACACACCAAGTGGCGGCCTTGAAGGTGGTTGTCGTCAGATAAATCCATTCGCGAGCAAGCCCGCTCCCACATTTGGTCTGTTGTGCGGCACAACTTGTGTAAACCCCACAGAACCCCTGTGGGAGCGGGCTTGCTCGCGAAGAGGCCTTCACAGGCTCTGCAAAAAACCAGCTAGCTCGCTTGCACCCGGCATCCGGCCAAGCCTTGCTGCAACCCCTCAACAGCCTGCGCCTCACTGAAAATCAGCTCGATGCGCGAATCCCGTCGCCATTCGCTGGGTTGCCAATCCAGTAACGAGTTATCCAGCCCATTGGCCGACACCCACCCCTCGACGCTGTGGATAACCAGTTTCGCCCGCCGCCATTCAAGGCTCTCGAGCCACTTTCCGATCAGTACGACATCGAATGCCTGACTCGGATGCCAACGCCAGCCGACGCTCCAGCCACCCTCTTGCGCCTGACTCAAGCAAATCGGCTGCGTGGGGTCAGTCCAGATGGCTGGCATCTGCGCCAATCCCTTGGGCACGACAAAGTTATCCACACCCGCGACAGCCTGGGCCTTGAGGCCCGGTAACTCGGTCAACGGCAAGACGGCTTGCTGCGTCCAGTACAAAGGACGCGACGGTAACTGTGCGGCGATTCGCTGGCGACCACTGTCGTCGAGGCCTTCAGACTTGTTCAGCAACAGCAAGCCGGCACTGTCCAAGGCTTGCTGTTGCGCCGCAGGTAGCGGTTTTCCGGCCGCGAGCGCCTGGGCGTCCAACACCAGCACACAGGGCTGCACCGCCAGGACGCCTTGCCATGGCGCCTCGCGCAATTGCCTGAGCAACTGCGCCGGATGCCCCAGCCCGGAGGGCTCGATGAACAGTCGATCCGGTCGTGCCTTGCGCAGCAACCGCCCGAGGCCGATCTGAAACGGCGCACCATTGACGCAACACAAACACCCCCCGGCCACTTCCCCCAGTGCGATACCATCGGCGTCCTGGGTCAACAGCGCAGCATCCAGGCCGATCTGGCCGAACTCGTTGATCAGCACCGCCCAGCGCTCACCCGCCGGCCGCTGCGCCAGCAGGTGCTTGATCAGGCTGGTCTTGCCTGCCCCCAGCGGGCCTGCAATGACATGGGTGGGAATGTTCTGCAACATGATCAAGGTTTTCTGAGGAGGTCAAGGATGCGGTTGATGGGATGGTCGTTACTTCTGGTGCTCACGTCGAGTGAAGTGCTGGCCCAGGCCTGCGTGGTGCACAGCACGGCTGCGCGGCTCGACGTGAAGGTCTGCCAGCAGAACCGCAACATCCCGGAAAAACTGTTCGCCGACGGTTTCTGCCAGCCGAATCTGGCCGGGCAGAAGGTCGAGGTGCAGTACGTCGACCAATGCCCCACCGGCGCGTTCGGGGTGTGCAGCAACGCTCAAGTCGCCAATATGCCTTACCGGCAGGATATTCACTATTACGGCGTGGCCACCGATGCGGCGTATCTGAAGCCGTTTTGCGAAACCCAGAGCCAGGGAACCTGGCTCAACCCTTGAGCCGCTAGCTCAGCCAGTCAAGGGTCAGAATCAAACGACGCTCACCCGGCGCCAGCAGCGGCGAACGGTGAATCAGGCCGAAGCCTTCGTTGCCGTGCCACTTCTCTCCTTTGAGCAGCGCCACTTCGCCGCTGGCGATTTGCTGGACCAGCGAATCATCCTGCGGTTCGGCGTCAGGCTTGCCTAATTGCCGGCGATCCATCGCCCCTTCCTTCAGCCATTGGCTGCCAATCCCTGCGTAGGTGGTGATCAACCGCACCGGCACATGATCGACGTGGAAACGCGGGCACATGGCTTTGTCCAGAACCCGCAGGCGCAGGCCGATACGTTGGGCGCCCAGCAGGCAGGCGAACGCGCTGACCAGCCAGGAAACGTCGGCGATAAAGCCTTCGTAACCTTCAAGGTCGCCGAAGCCTGAGGCTAAACCGTGGAGATTGGGTTCGGCGTCTTCACTGGCCATTTCCAGGGACAGCGATTCGGCCAGCGGCTCGTTCAGGGACAGCAGCAAGCGACCGAAACCGGCAATGTGCGCCGGCAGTTGGCGTTGCCAGAGGGCGAGGTTCACACCGTCGTCCAGAATCCCGGTCAGCACCTTTGGCGTTTCACCTTGAACCTGAGCAATGAGCGGTCGCCGCTTCAGACTGGGCGCCAGCATCAGGCCGCCGCCTCTTCGTGCCAGGGACCGAACGGATCGGGCAACAACCGCCAACCCTCGACGCCCAGGGCCATTTCAGCATCCGTCAGCAGGCAGTTATCAAGTTCGGCGGTGAGTTGTGCAAAGTCGATGTTCTGGCCGATAAATACCAGTTCCTGCCGGCAATCGCCGGTGGCGGCCGTCCAGTTTTCCATGATCCCCGCGGTGCTTTCTTCATCCTGCGGCCACTGGTTTTTCGGCACGAAACGCCACCAGCGCCCGGCAAAACCATGACGCATCAAGCCGCCGGCCTGGGACCAACTGCCGGCGTCCATGTGTTTGCTGGCCAGCCAGAAAAAGCCCTTGGAACGCAGCAGTCTGCCGTTCACCCACGGGCGGTCGATGAAGCTGAAAAAGCGCTGCGGATGAAACGGTCGCCGCGCCCGATAGGCCGTGGAGGCAATGCCGTACTCCTCGGTTTCCGGGACGTGCTCACCACGCAGTTCCTGTAACCAACCCGGCGCCTGAGCGGCCCTTTCGAAGTCGAAGCGGCCGGTGTCGAGGATTTTCTTGAGCGGTACTTCACCCATGACCATCGGAATGATTTCGGCCTGGGCATTGAGCCGTTCGAGGATCGCGATCAACTCCTGGCGCTCGCGGCTGCTGATCAAATCGATCTTGCTGATCAGGATCACGTCAGCGAATTCGATCTGCTCGATCAACAGGTCAGTGATCGAGCGTTCGTCCTCCTCTCCCAGGGTTTCGCCACGGGAAGCGAGGCTTTCAGCGGCTTGGTAGTCGAGCAGGAAGTTCATGCCGTCGACCACGGTGACCATGGTGTCAAGCCGTGCAATGTCCGCAAGGCTCTGCCCTTCTTCATCGCGAAACGTGAAAGTTTCCGCCACGGGCAACGGCTCGGAAATGCCCGTGGACTCGATCAACAGGTAATCGAAACGACCGTCCTTGGCGAGTTTGCTGACTTCTTCGAGCAAATCTTCCCGCAAGGTGCAGCAAATGCAGCCATTGCTCATTTCCACGAGCTTTTCTTCGGCACGGTTCAGGCTGACATCGCGTTGAACTTCGCTGCCATCGATATTGATCTCGCTCATGTCGTTGACGATCACCGCGACCCGCAGATTATCGCGATTACGTAGTACGTAATTCAGCAGTGTACTTTTTCCGGCGCCGAGAAAGCCCGACAGGACGGTCACGGGGAGACGATTGGGCATCAGGTATTCCTCACAGGGATGCCCGGTCGCAATGTCGGGCTTAATTTATGTTATAGTATAACAACACAAACAAGCCACTCTCCTCTTGCTCACCGCGACAAAGAGCACGATGCTTTAACCCGTCCGCTCCTTGAGAAATGCCATGGGAAACGCTCTGAGATTCTCGTTGTTGAGCCTTTCGCTGCTGATCGCAGTCGATGCCTGGGGACAAATTCCCAGCCTGGCCAAATGCACCCGCAGCGCCAATCTGCTGGCCTGCGTGGATGCCGACGGCAATGCCTACAGCGTTAACACCGTCGGCAACATGATCTACTTGCGCGGCTTTGAAGTCGCCGGTAAACGCTATTGGGCGCAGACCAATAGCCGCTACGGGCAACTGACGTTCTTTACCGGCATCGCGTCCGATGGCGAAGCCTGGGTCGGCTACAACCGCCGGGTTGGCTGGACAACCATCAATCGGTTCTCCAGCTCCGGGGGCAGCAGCGCGAAGTTCACCTGCAGCCGGATGACCGGTTGCTAGGCCTGTGCCTTTTTCTGCTCCTGCTGCCAGGCGATATAGCTGTTCATTGGGGGATTCTTCTGGAAGTAACGCTGCAAGCCTTCGAATAAACCATCCGCCACGGCCTGCTGATGCCGCGCCGTCACCAGTCGCTGGCTGTCGCGGGCGTTCGAGATGAAGCCGGTTTCCACCAGAATCGATGGCACATCCGGCGACTTCAACACGGCGAAACCCGCCTGTTCCACACGCTTCTGATGCAGCGTGGTAATGCCTGCCAGGCTGCCGAGCACCGTGTTGCCCAACTGCAAACTGGCGGCGATGGTGGCGTTCATCGACATGTCGAGAATCACCCCGGCGAGCATCGGATCCTTGTCCTTGAGATTGAGCAGGCTGGTGGCGCCCAACAGGTCCGCACCGTTCTCCCGTTGCGCCATGAAGCGCGCCGTGGCCGAGGTCGCGCCGCCTTCGGACAGGCAGTACACCGACGCACCTGAAGCGGTGAGGCGCGGCGCGGCGTCCGCATGGACGGAGATGAACATGTCGGCCTTGTGCTTGCGGGCGATCTCCACGCGCTTGCGCAGCGGGACGAAGAAGTCATCGTTACGCACCAGTTTCACGTCGAAGCCCTTTTCACGCTTCAGCCTCTTGGCCAACAGCTGGGCGATCGATAGCACCACGTCTTTCTCCCGCTCACCTTTGGCGCCGACCGCGCCCGGGTCTTTGCCGCCGTGACCAGGGTCGACCACCACAATGATGTCGCGCTTGGGGTGAGCCTTGTCGATGATGGGCTCACGTTTTTCCGACGACGCCGCCGCGATCTGTAGCGGAGCAATGGCCTTCAGATCGAGCACCAATCGGTGCCCCTGCCCATCCTGTGGCGGCAGCAGGAAACTGTTGAGCTGCACCGGGCCGCTGAGGTCAAGAACGATCCGCGTATCACCCTGACCGAAATGCCCGGAACGGATCGCGCGAATCACCGAGTTGTCGAGCACCAACTGACTGAAGTCGCCACTGAGGTCGGCGCCACTCAGATCGATGATCAGCCGCTCAGGAGCACTCAGGGAAAAGGTTTTGTATTGCACCGGCCCGCTCAGATCGAACACCAGTCGCAGCTTGTCGTCCGAACGCCACAGTCGTGCATTGCGAATTTGCGTGGCCGACACACCAAAAGGTAACGCGAAGGCCGCGCTGGCCAGAATCAGGTTGAGCAAGTGACGTCTGTGCATGATGAAAGCTCGTTCACGAAAAAGGCATCGTCGATTTGATTGTTATAATATAACATGCCAAATCAACTCCCACGATGGACCTGCTCATGAATGCGCTGACTCTGCCGGATATCGCCGCGCAGGCCTCACGCCAAGCCCTGCCACTCGATTGGGTGGGCATGTGCGGCGTTGCTCTTCCTGTTTTATTCGATGGCCAGCGACTGAACGCAAAGGCCGACGCCGGCGTTAGCCTCGACGATGGAGAGGCGCGTGGCATTCATATGTCGCGGCTGTATCTGGCGCTGGAACTGCTTGAGCAGGAGAACCTTTCACCCGCGTTGTTGCGGCGAGTCTTGCGGAGTTTTCTCGAGACTCATGAAGGACTTTCCCACAACGCTTACCTAAAAATTCATACCGATCTATTGCTCAAAAGACCCGCGCTCGTCAGTCCCCTGGCCGGCTGGAAAACTTATCCGGTGAGCATCGAAGCCAGTTTTAAAAACGCGATGTTCCACGTGGAACTTAAAATCGACGTGCCTTATTCCTCAACCTGCCCGTGCTCAGCAGCCCTTGCGAGACAGTTGATTCAGCAGCAATTCGTTGACGATTTCGCCAATCAACCATTGCAACACGCAGACGTTCTGGCTTGGCTCGGCTCCACGAAAGGCATCATCGCGACACCGCATAGCCAACGCAGCAATGCACAATTACGGCTGCGTCTGGATGACTATCTGGATGACCTGCCGCTGATCGCCGCGATCAACGACGCGGAAGCAGCCCTCGGCACTGCTGTGCAAACCGCCGTGAAACGCGCCGACGAACAAGCTTTCGCCCTCGCCAACGGTCAAAACCTGATGTTCTGCGAAGACGCCGCGCGACGCCTGAACTTGGCACTGAGACGCTCCCCGGGCATCAACGCCTTTCACGTGCGAGTCGTCCACGCCGAAAGTCTTCACGCCCACGATGCCGTCGCCGAAAGCCGCTGGAACTGGGAGGCTGCATGATCCGATGCCAAGCCTTGCGCTGGGGCGCACCCGGTCAGCCACTCACTCCGCCAGTGGATTTCGAATTACCCCAGGGCAGCCTGACCGCCGTCATCGGCGCCAACGGTTCGGGTAAAAGCAGCCTGCTGAAGGTCATCGCCGGCTTGCAAAAGCCACTGGCTGGCAACGTCGTCATTGATGTTCCACGCAAGGGCGGGCTTTCGTTCCTGCCTCAGCAACAACACCTGGACCGGCAATTCCCCGTCAGCCTGCAAGAGTTGGTGGCCGCAGGTTTTTGGGGCAGCAAGCAAACTCCGGAAATTCGCAGCCAGCGACTCAAGGCTGCACTGGAAGACTGGTGCCTGACCGGTCTGGAACATCGCCCGTTGATGGCCCTTTCCGGGGGCGAATTGCAGCGGGCCCTGCTCGCCCGACTGAGCCTCGCCGAAGCGCGCTTGCTGCTGCTCGACGAACCCCACGCCGCTCTCGATGAGCTCGGCCAGGCGCTGCTCTGGAAACACATCCACGCCTGGCATGCCGATGGCCGAACCCTGGTCGTGGTGTGTCACGACCTGGCCGCCGTGCGCCAACATATTCCACAAGCATTACTGATCAAAAGTAGCGGTTGCGTCCTCGGTCCCAGTACCGAGCTGATTCGCCAACAACCTCAGACGCAGGTGGCTTGATGATCGCTGCCGCTAACCTTTGGCAACCGTTCCACGAATTCGTGTTCATGCGCCGAGCGCTGCTCGGTGGCCTTGTCCTGGCGTGCAGCACGGCACCGCTTGGGGTCTTTCTGATCCTGCGACGCATGAGCCTGATTGGCGACGCGGTGGCTCACGGTATCTTGCCCGGTGCCGCATTGGGCTTCTGGTTCGCCGGATTGAGCCTGCCCGCGCTGACCATCGGCGGCCTCGGTGCCGGCCTGAGCATGGCCGGATTAGCCGCCTGGATTACCCGTCGCACCGGTTTGCGGGAAGACGCGAGCCTGGCCGCGATCTACCCGATATCGCTGGCCAGCGGTGTGCTGATCCTTGGCATCGCCGGCAAGCGTCTGGACCTGTTGCACCTGTTGTTCGGCTCGGCGCTGGCGGTCGATGGCCCGACCTTGACCGGCATGCTCTGGGTCTCGGGCTTCAGCCTGATCGCCATGGCGCTCATCTACAAACCACTGTTGCTGGACACCCTCGACCCACTCTTTCTGCAAACCGTCAGCCGCCTCGGGCCACTGGCTCACGGGGTATTTCTGACGCTGGTGGTGCTGAACCTGGTGATCGGTTTCCAAGCCATCGGCGCACTAATGGTGGTTGGTTTGATGATGTTGCCGGCTGCTGCTTCCCGCTTCTGGAGTCGCCGTTTGCCAGTGCTGATTGCCATCGCCGCGCTGCTCGGCTGCCTCTCGGTCTGGCTCGGACTATTGCTGTCGCTCTACTACTCACTGCCCAGCGGTCCGGCGATCGTGCTGGTGGCTGGCGGTTGGTATCTGCTGTCCGTGGTGTTCGGTCCGGTGCACGGCTTGCTGCGCCGCCCGCCTTTGCTCACATCCCAATGAGGTGTTGCCCGATGCGCGCTTTACTCGTGCTGTTCAGTTTGATGCTGTCTATGTCGCTGTCTGCCGCGGAAAAACTCCAGGTGGTCACCAGCTTCAGCATCCTCGCCGACATGACCCGTCAGGTCGGCGGCGACCATATTCAGATCACCAACATGGTCGGCCCGGACGCCGATGCTCACACCTACGAACCGACGCCGGACGATGCAAAGGCATTGCTCAACGCCAGACTTATCATCAAGAACGGGCTGGGTTTCGAGCCATGGCTGGACCGCCTGGTGACCAGCACCGAGACCAAAGCACCGGTGATCAGCGCCAGCCATGGAGTCATCCCGCGCTCACTGGATGAAGACGGCGAAACCATCCCGGACCCGCACGCCTGGCACAACCTGGCGAACACCGAGTTGTACATCAGCAACATCACCAAAGCACTGATCGCCGCCGACCCCGCCAACAAAACCAACTATGAGCGCAACAGCCAGGCCTATCTGAAAAAGATCTACGCCCTGCTCGCCGAGGCCAAAGCCAAGCTTGGTTCGCTGCCGCCGGGCAATCGCAAAATCGTGACCTCCCATGATGCCTTCGGCTATCTCGGTCAGGCTTATGGCATCAACTTCATGGCGCCTCAAGGTCTGTCCACCGAGCGCGAACCATCGGCCGCCGAAGTCGCTGCGCTGATCACGCAGATCCGTCAGGCCAAGGTCAAAGCGGTGTTCATGGAAAACATCAAGGACGCACGCCTGCTCAAGCAAATTGCGGAAGAAAGCGGTGCGCATATCGGCGGCACGCTGTACTCCGATGCCCTCGCTGCAACTGGCCCGGCCAGCACCTTCATCGGGCTGTTCGAATACAACCTCAACACCTTGTACGAGGCGTTGAGCAAGCCATGATCCGCAAGAATCCTTCAGGTGATCTGCCGTTGATTGCGGAGTCGGCGTACGTGGATAAAACCGCAATCATCTGCGGCAAAGTGGTGATCGGCGAGAACGTCTTCGTCGGCCCCTACGCGGTGATTCGCGCCGACGAAGTGGACGACTCGGGCGAGATGGAAGCGATCACCATCGGCGCCAATTCGAACATCCAGGACGGTGTGGTGATCCACTCCAAGTCCGGCGCGGCGGTGACCATCGGCGAGTTCAGCTCAATCGCCCACCGCTCCATCGTCCATGGCCCCTGCAGCGTCGGTAATCGCGTATTCATCGGTTTCAACAGCGTGCTGTTCAACTGCGCGGTGGGCGACGGTTGCGTGGTGCGGCACAACTCGGTAGTCGATGGTCGTGACTTGCCTGACGCCTTCTACGTGCCCTCCACCACACGCATCGGCCCCAACACCGACCTGTCGCAGTTCCCACCAGTCAGCGTCAGCGCCTCGGAGTTTTCCGAAGACGTGGCGCGCACCAACGTTGATTTAGTCCGCGGCTACAAAGCCCTGCAGAACGAGTTCTGACCATGAGCAGCGTGCTGATTCGCAACGCCCGACTGGTGAACGAAGGCCGGGAATTCGACGGTGATCTGCTGGTAAGCCACGGTCGCATCGTCAAGATCGCCAGCAGCATCGAAGGTGAAACAGCTGCCGTGGAAATCGACGCCAACGGTCAATGGCTGCTGCCGGGCATGATCGATGACCAGGTGCATTTCCGTGACCCCGGAGCACCGGACAAGGGCAGCTTCCATACCGAGTCTCGAGCGGCGGTGGCCGGAGGCATCACCAGTTTCATGGACATGCCCAACACCTCTCCTGCCACCCTGACCCTCGCCGCACTGGCCGACAAGAAGCGCCAAGCGGCCATCCATTCAGTGGCCAATTACGGCTTTCATTTCGGCGTGAGCAACGACAATCTCGACACCGTCGCCGCACTCAATCCTTGCGAGGTGGCCGGGGTCAAAGTGTTCATGGGCGCCTCCACGGGCAACATGCTGGTGGACGATCCACGGATTCTTGAACGGCTCTTCGCCGAGGTGCCGACCCTTTTGCTGGCCCACTGCGAACACACTCCCAGCATTGAGGCCAACACAGCGAACCTGCGGGGACTGTTCGGCGATCGCCTTCCACCCGCCGCTCACCCGCTGATCCGCAACGCCGAAGCGTGCTTTCGCTCCTCCTCGATGGCCGTTGATCTGGCCAGACAACACGGCACCCGACTGCACGTTTTACACTTGACCACCGCCCGTGAGCTGGCGCTGTTCGAAGACAAGCCACTGGCCCAGAAACACATCACTGCCGAGGTGTGTCTGCACCACTTGCTGTTCGACGACCGCGACTACCCGAGCCTCGGCAACCTGATCAAATGCAACCCGGCGATCAAGACCCAGGCCGACCGCGATGCCTTGCGCAAAGCACTGTCGGGCAATCGACTGGACGTGATCGGTAGCGATCACGCACCTCACACATGGGCGCAGAAACAGCGCCCCTACAGTCAGGCGCCGTCCGGTTTGCCGTTGGTGCAACACGCCCTGCCCGCGCTGCTGGAACTGGTGGCCGATGGAATCGTGCCGATCACCACCCTTGTGGCCAAAACCAGTCACCGGGTCGCCGATCTGTTTGCCATCCCCGACCGCGGCTACCTGCGCGAAGGGTATTGGGCCGACCTGGTGTTGATCAAACCCGAGCCCGATGGCGTGGCCGTTTCCCGGCAACCCATCCTCTCGCAATGTGGCTGGACGCCCTTCGCCCGGCATCGCTTTCGCCACAGCGTCAGCACCACCGTCGTATCGGGGCAAATTGCCTGGCACGCCAATCGTCTACATGACAGCTGCCAGGGTTTACCCCTGCGGTTCATGCGCTAACGCACGTCTGGAAGACTTCGAGAACACCGACATGATCCACATCACCCTGCCCGATGGCTCCTTGCGTGAATATGACCAGCCGCTGTCCGTGTATGAGGTTGCCGCGAGCATCAGCCTCGGCCTGGCTAACGCGGCGGTCGCGGGTCGGGTAGACGGCGTGCTGGTGGACTGTGGCTTCCTGATCGAGGGCGATGCCCGGGTCAGTATCGTCACGTCCCAGGAACCCGACGGTCTGGAGATCCTTCGCCGTTCCTGTGCGCTGATGCTGGCCATGGCCGTGAAACAGCTGCATCCGAATGCACAGCTGCGGGCCGGATCGGTGCTGGGTGACGGCTTCTTTTATGAATTTGCTTTCCGGCGATCGTTAACCCTGGCCGCGCTGCCAACGATCGAAGCGCGCATGCGTGCACTGGCGGCAACCAACCACTCGATCCGCCGTCGGGAACCAGCCTCTCGCGCGACGAGTAGCGAAGGGTTATCGCTGTATCGCCTGGGGGACTTCGAAGGTTTCGCTGAAGGCCCGCATGTTCCCACCACCAAGGTATTGCAGGCTTTCGCGCTGGACCATATCAGCGGCACGTTGCAGCAACGGATCTACGGCACATGCTGGTCCAGCCAACAGGAGCTGACCACCTGGCGAGCGCCGCCGCTGGTGATGGTGGTGAACATCGATGAGCGTCAGAGCGCTTATGCACACTCTGTGACCGAGACGCTGCGCCGTCGTGGACTGCGCGCCAACTCGGACCTGCGCAATGAGAAAATCAGCCACAAGATTCGCCAGCACAGCCAGAAGGTGCCTTATCTGTTAGTGGTGGGAGAGAAGGAAAGGGACGGTGGGTTTGTCAGTATGCGCAGTGGCAGCGGGGAGGATTTCGGGGAGCAAGGGATTGAGGCGGTGTGTGAGTTGCTGAGTCAGCCCAAGACTGGAGGTGCCTGAGCGGACGCCTTCGCGGGCAAGCCCGCTCCCACAGGGATCGCATATGACCTTGTGGGAGCGAGCCTGCTCGCAACGCTTTTAGGCTCTTGGCTTCACTGTGCCGCAATCCTGGCCCAACCACACAGCGCGAGTATCGAGGCTACCCTTCTGCTGAATGCCAGTGGCATTGAAAGTGCCGTTGACCTTGGTGGTGAACTCACGATCGCTCATAAAAGTGGCCACTCCGTTGCCTTGGGCTTTCGGACAGCTGAAACGGAATTTCCACTGGTTGCCGGTACGCTCGGTAATTTCCTGCCTGCAGCCCGATTGCGGGTCCGTCAGCGGAATATTGTCATTCTTCACCTGCTCAGGCGTCAGGCAGGCCCGAATCCCTTTACCGCCCATGGTGATCCCCTGCTTTTCCAGCTGCGCGCGCTGTGCAGGGGTCATCTGACTCTGTATCTGGCCGAGAATCAACTGCAGATCGGGCAGGTTCTGGTCATCGACCTTCATGTTGCTTGAAGTCATTTCCCACAAACCTGGTTGCAACATCTGCGCCTGAGCGGCCACAGGAAGTGTCAAACCAAACGCAATGGCCAAGCCCAGCAGACGAACGTTCATCGAATAACTCCTGATCATTAGTGGCCGTTAGACGTCAGCCACGGGCTTCGGTTCATGGGCCAATTAAATAGCGACATTCTGCCCGGAACATGGTCTGTTAAGCATTGAATCTTCAAGGAGCAAGGCTGCCCCATGGATTATTTCGGACCGCATGTTTTCGGTTATCTGATCGCACTGCTGCACACCCTGGGCTCGATCGCCGCCATCCATGCCGTGTTGACCGTTCGAACCGCTCAGGGCTCGATCGCCTGGGCTCTGTCACTGCTGTTCATTCCTTACCTCACGCTTATCCCGTATCTGGTATTTGGCCGCAGCACCTTCGATGGTTACATCAAGGCCAGGCGACAAGCCAACGAGGAAATGCGCAAGGCCATCTCCGAACTGAACTGGCGCCCCTGGGTAGAAGAGGCACTGGCTGCGCGCGCCTCCAGCGCTTACGCATCTTTGCGGGCGATGCCGAAGCTGGGACGCATGCCGTGTCTGGCGAACAATGAAGTGCACTTGTTGATCGACGGCCGGGCCACGTTCGATGCGATTTTCGACGCCATCAGCAAGGCCCGGCAAGCGGTACTGATCCAGTTCTTCATCATCCACGATGACCGCCTCGGCCAACGCCTGCATGCCCTACTAATGAAGAAAGCGGCCGAGGGTGTGGCGATTTACTTGCTCTACGACCGTATCGGCAGCCACTCCCTGCCCCACGAGTATGTGCAGCCGTTGCGAGATGCCGGCATCGAGGTCAAAGCCTTCGCCACCCGCAGCGGCTGGCTCAACCGCTTTCAGGTCAATTTCCGCAACCACCGCAAGATCGTAGTCGTCGACGGGATTGTCGGATTTGTCGGCGGGCTCAATGTCGGCGACGAGTACATGGGCGAGAAACCACCCCTGGCACCCTGGCGCGACACCCACGTGCAAGTACGCGGGCCCGTGGTGGCCTGCATGCAGGAGTCCTTCGCCGAAGACTGGTTCTGGGCGGCCCGTTCGCTGCCGCCACTGATCCTGCCGGACGTTTATCCAGATGACGGCGTACTCTGCCAATTACTGGCCAGCGGCCCGGCGGATTCCTACGAAACCTGTTCGTTGTTCTTCGTTGAAGCCATCCATGCAGCGACGGAGCGAGTGTGGATCACCAGCCCCTACTTCATCCCCGACGAAGCCGTATTCGCCGCGTTGCGACTGGCGGTGCTGCGCGGTGTGGACGTGCGGATCCTGCTGCCGTCGCGACCGGATCACCGGATCGTCTACGCCGCTTCCAGCCTTTACGCCTTCGAAGCGGTACGTGCCGGGGTGCGTATGTTCCGTTACCAACCTGGATTCTTGCATCAGAAAGTGGTGCTGATCGACAGCGAAATCAGTGCCATTGGCAGCGCCAATATGGACAACCGTTCGTTCCGGCTGAATTTCGAAGTGATGTTGCTGACAGTCGACAGCGGATTCGCCGCCGACGTGGAACAGATGCTCAACGATGACTTCGCCCAGGCGCATGAAATCGCCAAAGAAGAAGGCCGGGAGACCCGCCGCCTGCAACAGGTCGGCATGCGGATCGCCCGGCTGATTTCACCGATTCTCTAGCTGTAGATGTCGTCGCGGGTCCATGGCAGTTCATGGCTGCCATCGGGATGGGTTTTCACCGCGAGGATTTGATGCAGGTTGATCCAGCCTCTGGCGAAGGCATAGGCGCACCCCGCCAGGTACAACCGCCAGATGCGTAGCGCCTGCTCCGGCACCAGTTTGGCGGCGGCTTCCAGATTGTCTTCCAGGCGTTCACTCCAGTGGTCCAGGGTCCGCGCGTAATGCAGGCGCAGGCTCTCGACATCGACAATCTCCAGCCCCGCTTCGCTGATCTCGGCGGAGATCATCGCCAGGTGCGGCAGTTCGCCGTTGGGGAACACGTACTTCTCGATGAATTCACCGGCACCGCGCCCCACCGGGCGACCGTCGGTGTGCTTGGCGGTGATCCCGTGGTTCATCACCAGGCCGCCCTCTTTCACCGCGCCGAACAAGGTTTTGCAGTATTCGGCCAGGTTGGCGTGGCCGACATGTTCGAACATGCCGACGCTGACCACCTTGTCGAAGCGACCATCCTGAGGCAGATCGCGGTAGTCGAGCAGTTGCAGTTCGATCTGGTCTTCCAGGCCTTCGGCTTTCACCCGCTCACGAGCCAAAGTCAATTGCGCTTGGCTGAGCGTGATCCCGAACACCTTCGCGCCGAACTCCCGCGCGGCATACCGCGCCAACCCGCCCCAGCCGCAACCGACATCCAGCAGATACTCCCCTGGCTGCAAGCGCAACTTGCGGCACAGGTGGCGAAACTTGGCTTGTTGAGCCTGCTCAAGGGTTTCACTGCCGGTCTCGAAGTAGGCGCAGGAATACGCCATGTCGCTGTCGAGCCACAACTGATAGAACTCGTTGGAAAGGTCGTAGTGGTAGGAGATGGCTTTGGCGTCGGTTTCCTTGTCGTGAACCGAACGCACCGGCAGCACCTCTTCGTCTTCGCTGATCAGCGCCTGACTCCATTCATCGCAGACACGAATCACGTCGCTGATGGAGCCTTCCAGCTCCAGTTTGCCTTCGACGAACGCCGCCCCCAGCGCGTCCAGGCTCGGATGGGTGAACTGGGTAACCATGTGCGGGTCCTTGACCACAATGGTGACGCTGGGCGTCGGCCCCAGATTGAACTCATGGCCGTCCCAGAGCCGCAGGCGAAGCGGTAATTGCAGATTCTGTAAGGCCGGTGGAAGTTGCGCGAGCATGAAAAGTCCCCCTTGTTTCAGACGTCAGATCTGAGGGTAGACCATCCTTGAAAAATAGCAGGCTATCGAATTAATAGCCTTTTTCTATTCCCGGTGTTGCCACCAACGGTAAAGCCGCCAACGGGCGAGCCTTGATATGCCCCGCCTCTAACCTAAAAGACTACAACCCCGGCACACAGTTCTGAAAAGTTGAGTAGTCGCTCACACCTCATCCTTAAGCTTGAGTAGGGGTTCCTGAAAGCGTAGCAAACGCCCAGCGTTACCGAGCACCAATAACGTACTCAAGTTGTGCAACAGCGCGGCAATCATCGCCCCGGCCGCGCCCAGCCAGCCGAATGCGGCGAAGGCGACAATCGCCAGGGTCCAGCCCAGACCGATGATCACATTGACCTGCAAAGTCTGACGGCATTGGCGACTCAAGCGCACACAGGTTCCGAGTCGGCGCAGGTCGCTGCCGATCAGTACGATGTCGGCCGAGGCCAGCGCGATGTCCGCACCGCCCGCGCCCATGGCCACGCCAACCACACCGGCCTTGAGCGCCAGAGAATCGTTGATCCCGTCGCCGACCACCATCGGCCGGAAACCACTGCCGATTTCTTTCAGCACACGGTTGAGTTTGTCCTCGGGCAACGCCTGGGCTTCGACATCGCTGATGCCCACATCCCGGGCCAGGGTGTGCGCCACGCTGTGCCGATCCCCGGTGAGCAATAGCTGACGCCCCAGGCCCAGTTCACGCAACTCATTCAGGGCAAATCGTGCCTCGGGTTTGACGCTGTCAGCGAGCAATAGCCAGGCGAGAAACTCGCCATCGAGTGCCAACCCGGCGATCGGGCCATCGTGTTTTGGAACGGCTGAAGTGACGATGCCCAATTGCGCGAACAGCTCCGGACGACCGAGGGCCGCTTCGCCCTGCTCGGTCATTGCCACCACACCCAGCCCCTGACGCTCGCGGATGTCGGAGAGCAGCAGAAAATGTTCCTGAGTGACCAACCCGGCCAACGCGCGGCTGACCGGGTGGCTGCTGGCGGAACCGAGGCTGGCGGCGAGTTTTAATACGTGACTGCGATCTTTCAGGGGACTGTCGATCGATTGCAGGCGCAAGGTACCGAATGTCAGGGTGCCGGTCTTGTCGACCACCAACGAGGTCAGGTCCGCCAATTCTTCGAGGAACGCCGAGCTGCGAATCAGAATCCCGTGCCGAGCGGCGACCGCCACCCCGGCAATCGCCGTGGCTGGTGCCGACAACACCAACGCGCAAGGACACGCGGCCACCAACACTGCGAGCATCGCCTGGGCATTATTGGTAACGAACCAGGTCACGGCGGCCAGCAGCAACACCAGCACCATGTAGCTACCGGCGTAGCGTTCGAGCAGACGGGTGATCGGCGGCTTGGAACGTTCGGCGTTTTGCATCAGCGCGATGACTTTGCCCAGCGTCGATTCGTGCCCCGTGCGGGTCACTTCAATGCGCAGCAGGCCATCGAGGTTGATCGCCCCGCCGAACACCGGCATGCCCACGACGGCCTCTATGGGCACTGACTCACCGGTGATCGATGCCGTGTCGAGGCTCGCCTGACCGGACAACACCCGGCCATCGGCCGGCACGCGATCACCCGCACGCACCTCCACCAAGTCGCCGGCCTTGAGCGTGCCGTTATCGACTTCAACGATAGCGCCGTCAGCCTGAATCTTGCGTGCATGGCTGCGGGTCAGTTTGCCGAGGGCGTGAATAGCCTCCTGGGAACCGATCACGCTGCGCTCTTCCAGCACATGGCCGAAGATCATGATGATCGGCAGCAGTGCCGCAGTCAGCAGATCGCCAGTGGCCCAGGCACCGAGCATGGCCAGGGCGATCAATTGATCGGTGATCCCGTGCAGGCTCGGATAACGCAGGCTGTACCACGCCGAGCGCATGACCGGCACGGCCACCAGCAACGAGGCAAAACCCAACAGCAATTGGCTGACCCCGGTCTGTTCCGGCAACAACCAGCGCCAGACCAGGCCGAGGGCAAGCAAGCCCAGTGCAAGCATGGCCAGGGTCAACTGGCGCGCGGCGCTACGTTGTTCAGCCGAGGACAACATGCTCGGCGCGGCGGCGGTTTGGGCAGTCATTGTGCAGCTCCCTGAATGATCAGGCGGGAATCGTCTTTGGGATCGACCGTCGTCACCGAACCAGCCTGACCGAGAATCTTCGGCATCCGCTCACGGTAAATACGCAGCAGCATTTGCGGGTCGGTGCCCTGCTGTTGCGCCTTGGCCAAACTCAGCACCGTGGCGGTGTCGGCGGAAGCTTTGGCCAGGCGTTCGCTGGCCTGGGCGTGAGCCACTTGCAGCGTGCGGTCGGCTTGTTCATTGGCGGACTGAGTCAGTTTCTCGGCTTCAGTTCGCGCGTTGGCAACAGCTTTGTCAGCCTGCTGACTAGCAGTTAACACCGCGTTGAACGCGCTCACCGCCGGGCCGGGCAGACTCGACTGCACATCGACCCGCGCCACTTCGATACCCAAGCCCTGCCCGGTCGCCGTCAGTTCGGCCAAGCGTTGATTGATGCCTCGCACCAGATCGCCGCGCAGACGTTCGCGACGTTCGGCAGCCTGATTGTCGGCACCGATCAGTTCCGGTCGAGCCACCAGAATGGTGTCCAGGTCTCGCGCCGCGGTGAGCGCCACGGCACTGCGCGTCACCAGTCGATCCAGAGCCGGCAACACATGCTCACCCTGAAGAACGAAGGCATAGGGCTCAGTGACTTTGTAGAACACCCGCACATCCAGCTGCACCACGCCCGCGTCACCGGTCAGCAGATAACCGGAGCCGGCGAGCGCATCGCTGAGGGGTGTGGCAAAGCTCGCCACTCGGTCGGCCTGCAACGCGGCATCGGTGCGCAGCAGGTTTTCCACCCGACGCTCGATCACCCGATCCGCTGCCGGCAACAAGATCACCTGCTCAAACGGTCGCGGCCACGCCAACAGTAAGCCGGCATTTTGAATGCGATCCAGCGCGCCGAAGTGCAGCACCACGGCGCGATTCTGCGGGTCGATCTGCCGCACATTGGAAAATGCCCACGCCAACGCAGCCAGCACGGTCACGGCGTAAAGCGCGAGAAAAGCCAAGCGCCCCGCCTGAATCCAGGGGCTGCTCAACTCATTTGTTCCACGTGGAACCAAACTCATGGCTGCGACCCGGATTTGTTATCGAGGGTCGGTGGACCGTCAACCAACACCCGGAACGGCGCCGCATCGGTGCGCAAAATCAGTTTGGTGCCCGGTGCGACGATGGTGCCCAAGGTGTCGAGCGAACGCAGCAAATTGTAGAGCTGCGGTGAACCGGCGTAGGCGCGGCCGTAAATCTGCGCGGCTTCGACGCGGGATTGGGCTTCGATGTCTGCGGCTTTCACGGTGGCATCAGCTTGTACGATTCGCGCATCACGCTCGGCCGCAGAACGAATTTGTGCCGCTTCACGTTTGCCAATGGCCGTGCGTTCAGTGGCGATTGTTTCACGCTCGGCGCGCATACGATCGACCGTCGCGGTGAGCGTCACCGATGGCAGAGTCAAACGCTCGATACCGACTTGCAGCACTCGCACGCCATAGGTGGTGAGCAACTGCTGATCGATCTGCTGACGCAGCTGCGCTTCGAAATCGGCGATGTGCACCTGGTTGGCGTCGGTGTTCACCAGATTGGCCAAGTCGAAACTGCTGGCGGTAGTTTCCAGCGCCGAGCCGACAAAGGTGCGAATCTGCCGCGCCGCTTCGTCCGGCTGGTTCTGCACGGCGCGCATAAAGCGTTGCACGTTGTCCGGATCACCCTGGACCTGCCAGGCCACGTAGGCTTGCACGATGATACGCAAACCATCGCGCGTGCCCACATCCTGCAAGCCGCTGGAGGTAGTGCGCAGCCGTAGATCCACCGGGATCGCCGCCTCGAACGGTGCCGGCCAACGCCAGCCAAGCCCCGGCTCCAACAATACCCGCGATGGATTACCGAAGCGGGTAATCACCGTGGCCTCCCCCGAGCGCACTTGCACCAGGCTCGCCGCCGCAATGGCAAACGCCACCAGCAACGCCGCCCAGCCCATTCGCCGCCACGGGAATGGGCCGGCTTCGTGTGGGTCGCCATGATGATGGTGATGATGACCATGGTGATGCCCGCCATGCCCGTGATTGTGGCCGGTGTGGTCATCGTGATCGTGATGATCGTGAGAAGGCGTCGACTGGCTCAATGGGCGGCTCCTGGCTGAGCGGTATTACGCGACGGCGCAGGGTCAGCCGGCAGCGTGAATGTACGTAGGTCGATGGTCGGCGCATTGCTGCTGCCACCCAGACGGTGATCGAGAACCAGCAGCTTGGCGTTAGCCAGGCCCTGGGTCAGTTGGCTGAGGTATTGCTCCAGCACGAAGGCTTGGCCGGCGCTGGAAAACGCCTTTCGTTCGGCGGCAAATTTCAGGTCGGCGGCCTGGGCGTTCGAGTTGATTTCATGCGCACTGGCCGTGGCTTGATCGCGAGCGATGCTGGCCTGCAATTGCGCCTGGTTGGTCGCCTCTGCCGCTGCACCGCGCTCTCTGGAGATCAGTGCCTGAGCGCCAATCTGCGCCGCTTGCACACCGTGATAGGCATTCGCCGCACCCGCTGGCGGATGAATGGCCTCGACCACCGTGGCAAGAATTTCCACGCCGCTGTCGAGTTTTTGCAGGTCTGCCTGCACAGCTCGGCCGATGTCTTCGGCGAGCCCTACCCGGTCTTCACCGAGTAAACCGTCAAGGGTTCGCGAGGCGAAATCGTGAACCAGAATTCGACTCGCGGTGCTGCGGATCAGCGTCGGCACGTCGGCGCTGTTGTACGTCGCAGCCAGTGCCGCCTGATCGCTCAAGCCGATGCGATAAACGAAGCGCACGTCCATGTTGACGATCTGGAAGCTCTGCTTGTCGGCACGGCTGCTGGCGATGACCTGGGATTTGTCATTCACATGACTGGCGTCCCACAAGCGGTTGGCAATTACCGGTGCCGGGCCTTCGGCAGGTTCAGCTTCCACCGGTGCCGACGTTTCGCCGACGCTGGTGGCCAACTCGTGAACCACACCGTTTTCGACGCTCAGCACGCGCCCCAGCGGCCAGGGCAAACCAGCGTGCAAACCAGGACCGAAAACCTCAACCGGTTTGCCGAAACGCTCGTAGATACCCCGCCCTTGCAGCGGAATTTCATGAATACCGGTGAGTAACCAACCGACAAATACCACCACCGCCAGCACCGGTAAAAACGCCCGTCGCATGTAGGTGAAGGCCCAGATCTGCCGCAGGTCGATGCCGAAGCGGTTGTGCAACTCGTGCTGCAATGCCAGCAAGGGTTGCGGTGGCCAGCGCAGCATATCGGCGACAAAACTTCGCGCCAGCAATGTCGGTTCAAGTTGTTCACGACGAGGGCTGAACAGCGACAACACGGCGCGCAGCAACAACTCGACGGCGACCAACCCCGGCAGCAAGCCGATCAGCACCGCCAGACGCACCGGCCACACTGCTGTTTCGCTGGCGAACAACAAACACAGGGCGCTGAGCACCAGACCAATAATCGCGACCCGCGTCAGCTGCGCCAACGACCCGGCTTCGGGCCACTGAGCGACATTTTCCTGGGCCAGTTGCCGCTCCAGTACCAGCAAACCGAACGCCAGCAGCAACGACAGCGCGGCGCCGACGCTGGCTGACAATCCCAACGCGGCGGGCGGTAAAGCGAGGTTCCAGATTTGCTCGATACTGTACAACGTCAACAACGCCCAGCCGCCAAGCCAGAGCGTCGGTGCACCGATCTGCCCCAGCAAGCGCAGCCAACGCTGACTGATGCGCTCCAGCAATCGCTCGTACCAGCCTTCGGCGGCAATGGTTTCGTCAGCGGTAGCCACTGGCACCAACACTGGCGGATTCATCGCCCGTGCACGCCACTGCGCCACCCACCAGGCCGATTGCAGACCGGCGCCCAACACCAGCAAACCGGCACTCTGATTGACCAGCAACGCTGGCCAGAGTGACTGAGGCGCAAACAGCCCGACAAAAAACGCCAACACTAACCCTGTTGCCGCCAAAGCACCCAAGCCGATTGCGAACTGCCGCAATCGACGTCCTTGAACGACCGCCTGCTGAAAGCGCAGCAGCCCTGCTATCTGTGCTCCATCGCCATCGAGATCGACTTGCATACCACCCCAGCCATTGCTCACATCATAATTCGTTACGATATAACGAAAATGGTGAAATTTTCGTCCTGAATCGTTCTATCTAAAAGCGCTGAACCTGTCGCCAAGCTGAAGCCTTGACCGAAATGGTGAGAAACGCACATATTACGTTCGTAATTTTTTATTGAAGACTACTTTTTGTCGACCCCGTCCCTCTTAATCCAGGAGTTGCACCATGAGCACCTATGACGTCGTGATTCTGGGCGCCGGCCCCGGCGGTTACAACGCAGCGATTCGCGCCGGGCAGTTGGGCTTGAAAGCGGCATGCGTGGAAGGCCGTGCCACCCTCGGTGGGACCTGCCTGAACGTCGGTTGCATGCCGTCCAAGGCATTGCTGCATGCCTCCGAGCTCTACGACGCGGCCATGGGGACGGAATTCGCCAACCTCGGGATCGAGGTCAAGCCTGTGCTGAACCTGGCTCAGATGATGAAACAGAAGGATGAAAGCGTCACAGGGTTGACCAAGGGCATCGAGTTTCTGTTTCGCAAAAACAAGGTCGACTGGATCAAAGGGTGGGGCCATATCGACGGGCCGGGCAAGGTCACGGTGACAGACAGCCAGGGTGGCAAAATCCAGCTGAGCGCCAAGGACATCATCATCGCCACCGGTTCCGAACCCACTCCCCTGCCGGGCGTAGACATCGACAACCAACGCATCCTCGACTCCACAGGCGCGCTGTCGCTGGCAGAAGTACCGAAGCACCTGGTGGTGATCGGCGCCGGGGTGATCGGCCTGGAGCTGGGCTCGGTATGGCGGCGCCTGGGTGCTCAGGTGACGGTCGTCGAATTTCTCGACCGAATCTGCCCGGGAGTGGATGGTGAAGCCGCTAAAACCCTTCAGCGCTCATTGAGCAAGCAAGGCATCCGCTTCAAGTTGAGTTCGAAAGTCACCAGCGCCACCTCCTCGGCGAGCGGAGTTCAACTCAGTGTCGAACCGGCCGCAGGTGGCACCGCCGAACAGCTGGAAGCCGACTACGTGCTGGTGGCTATCGGTCGTCGTCCTTACACCCAGGGCCTGGGGCTGGAGAACGTCGGCCTCGCCACCGACAAACGCGGCATGCTCGCCAACAAGGGCCACCGCACCGAAGCGGCAGGCGTCTGGGTGATCGGTGACGTCACCTCGGGGCCGATGCTCGCCCACAAGGCCGAAGACGAAGCCATGGCCTGCATCGAGCAGATCGTCGGCAAGGCCGGCGAGGTCAATTACGACCTGATCCCCAGCGTGATCTACACCAAACCGGAGCTGGCCAGCGTCGGCAAGACCGAAGAACAGCTGAAGGCCGAAGGTCGCGCCTACAAGGTCGGCAAATTCCCCTTCACCGCCAACAGCCGGGCGAAGATCAACCATGAAACCGAAGGCTTCGCCAAAGTACTGGCCGATGAGCGCACCGACGAAGTTCTCGGCGTGCACCTTGTGGGCCCGAGCGTCAGCGAAATGATTGGCGAATATTGCGTGGCCATGGAGTTCAGCGCCTCGGCCGAAGACATCGCCCTGACCTGCCATCCGCACCCGACCCGCTCCGAGGCCTTGCGCCAGGCGGCGATGAATGTGGAAGGGATGGCGACGCAGATGTAGGGCCGATGGTTTCGCGATGACTGAACCGACGCTTTCGCGAGCAAGCCCGCTCCCACACTCGATCATTGTCGAACACAACATCTGCGTTCACTGACGATCTACTGTGGGAGCGGGCTTGCTCGCGAATGGGATCGACTTGTCTAAAGCGGCAAATGCTCCAATGGCAACGCTCCCGGGGTCTTCACCGTGTGAATTGCAAAGTTGCTGCGGATGTCGCTCACGCCAGGCAATTTCAGCAATCGCCCGGTGAGGAAACGGTCATAGGCGCGCAAATCCGGCACCACCACTTGCAGCAGAAAATCCGACTCCCCTGACACCAGGAACGCCGAAATCACCTCCGGCAAGGCTGTCACGGCCAGACGAAACGCTTCGGCCTGTTCATCGTTATGCCGTTCGACCTTGACCCCGACAAACACCGTCAGCCCAAGCCCCACTTCATCTCGATCCAGGTTGGCCTGATACCCGCGAATCACGCCCGCCTCTTCCAGCATCCGTACCCGACGCAAACAGGGCGAGGCGGACAAACCGATCTCATCGGCCAGCTGCACGTTGCTCAAGCGTCCGTCCCGTTGCAGTGCCGCGAGAATCTTGCGGTCATAGGCATCCAGTTTCATGGTTTGGCAGATCCTGATGGTTCAATCATCACAAACTGGCAGGTTATGCCAAATATCGAAGCTTTAGAAGCTGACTACGCAACCACCTGCCCTGCCCCTCGGCCGTAGACTGAACGCACCAAATCGACAACGAATGGGCGGCAACATGACAGAACTCTGGCTGTTTTTCATGGCATTGACAGTGGTGTACCTGTTGCCGGGCCCGGACATGATTCTGCTGTTGCAGACCGGCGCACGTCAGGGCAAAGGCGCGGCGCTGGCCACGGCATTGGGGCTGGGCGTGGCGCGCGGTTGTCATGTGGCATTGGCGGCATTGGGTTTGGCGACGCTGTTCAGGACGGCGCCCTGGACCTTCGACGTGGTGCGCCTGGCTGGCGCCGCGTATCTGTTGTGGATCGGCATTCAGTGCCTGCGCAGCACGATGTTGCCGAGCTTGAACGGTGCAAACACAACGATTGATAAACCACGGTGGCCGGAAGCGATCCGGCGCGGTTTGCTGACCAACCTGCTCAACCCCAAGGCACTGCTGTTCTGCTCGGTGCTGATGCCACAGTTCATCGAGCCCCACGCTGGGCCGGTGCTCGGGCAATTTGCGACCCTGGGCATGATGCTGGTCGGCGTCGGCTTGCTGTTCGACAGCGCCTACGCGCTGGTCGGCGCTGCGCTGGGCCGTTGGCTGCAACGCAGTCCATCGGCCCAGCGGCTGCAGCAGTGGTTGTTTGGCAGCCTGTTGATTGGTTTTGCGGTGCGGCTGACCTTTGTTCAACAAGCTTGAGCGTTATCGCGCTTTCCGACGGCGGCGACTGATCAACAACAGCGCCGCTGCCGTAACGGCCAACACGGCGCCGATCTGCAATGGTTTTTTGTAGGGCCGCAGCGTGGACCGCATAGCGTCGGTGACCTGGGTCACATAGCGCTTGTCGGCATTCTGGAAGTCCGGCTCCTGGCATTGATGACCGAAATCACCGGCCCAGACCACATAGGGCCCCTCCTCGACATAACGACGATAGAACGCGCTTTGCTCTTGCAGGTTGGTGCCCCACCCTGAGGCCTTGCATAGCACCGAAGCAAACGCCTGACTGCTGTGGGGCAAATGATCGGCAGCCTTACTCGCCAGAGCCGTGGCGACATAACGGTAATGGAAACGCTCATCAGGTTGCGCCACCGTAGCTTGCTGACGCTGCACTTCGCCCTCGGTCATCAGCGGTCCGACCTTGAGCTCCGGAGCTTCCAGGCTGTAATTGCCACCGAAGGTCACGTAATCCGGGGACATCTCGTAGCCCAACAGCTCCATCCCATCGTAGCGAGCCAGCGTCGCGGCGTAGTAATAAGCGAATGCCTTGGAGGTCGGCCACCATTTGGATTCGGCCTCCTTGCGCAATTGCCCATACCATTTGGCCTTGGCCTGCAAATCCGGGTTGTCGAAGTAAGCCGGAGCCTCATCGTAACGCTCTTCACGCAATAAACGCCGCCCGAGTAGATTGCGCAGGCTCGCGGCCACCGGCAACGGCACATAATTGTCGCGATCCTGCTGGCTGAGCGGTGGCGGTGCCGGCACCTGGGTGTCGACGTACTGCTTGAGTTCATCGAGGGTCAGCACCCGCTCAGCCACGGTGGCCGCGTCGAACCAGTAGATACCCTGGCTGCGATAGAGCTGATCGAAGGCCTGCAGGTAATCCCCGCGTTGCAGGGCCAGAATCGCGCTTTCACCCTCGACCCGGCACTTGGGCTGGAGTGTTTCGTAATCCCAGTCCGGGGTCCGACGCTCGCCCCAGGATTCGTTCTGCGGGAAGGCCTGGGCGGCTTTGGCATAGGCCGCCGCCGCAGCGTTTTTGTCGCCATCACGCACCGCCAGCTTCGCCCGCAACCACCACGCAAGGCCGCCGTCACCGGCCTGTTCGAGGAAGGCTTTGGCGCTGGCGTAATCGCCCTGTTGATAATTCATCGCCGCCAGGCGATCGGCATTATCCAGACTGCCACGGGTGCTGCTTTGCAGCAGTTTGATCAGTTTCTGCTCGTTCGGTGGTTGATCGCCGAAGGACCAGCCCAGTCGGCTGATCAACGATGCCGTCACCAGTTGCTGCACCGTTTTGCCCTTGAGCAACCCGGCCAGTTGCTCGTCGGGCATCGCCGCCAGATCGGCCATCAACAGCTTCAGCGAGGTGTAGCCCACCGCCGAACCGTGAAGGTTCTGCGTGGCATAGAGTTCGATGGCATGGTCCCAATCGCCAGCGGTGCGGGCCACTCGCGCTTCTTCGCCGAGGCTGGCGACACCCAGTTCCAATGGGTCGCTGAAGCCGTCGATGCTCAGTTGACGGGTCTGCTCGAAGGCCTTGCGGGACTGAGCCATCAGGTCAGGGGTCGCGCCTGTTTCTGAACTCATGGCAAACAGCGATCGGCCCAACGAGTACGCCGCCCAGGTGCTACGCAGCGGGCGTTGTTCCGCCGGCAGCGCCAGCACTTTCTGGAAGTAGTCGACGGCCAGGCCATGGTCACCGGCGTTGAACGCCACGGCACCCGCCAGATAGAGTCTGTGCTCGGGCGGCAGATTCGCGCCTTGTTCTTCGACCTGACGGGCATCGGTCAGGCTGCGCAGTTGTTTCACCAGCGCTTGCTGCTCAGGCGTCAGACCGGTCTGTTCTGCGGTATCGCGCTGATTGCTGTAATCGGGCGCATCGCCGTAACCGTCCCCCGGAATGTTGGTGGCGGCGGTGACATTTTTCAGTCCCGCGATGGCATGCCCGAGGCGGTTGATCTCAAGGTTGAAGTTACCTTCCGGCAGTTCCGCCAGCGACTGGCCACGGTTGTCCAGCAGGCGCATGGGAAAGTCCGGCCCGCAGGCCAGTGCCGAACCCAACGGCAGGCTGAGGCTCAGGCAAAGCACATGACGGGGCCAGTTACGGGTGAACATTCGAACCTCCTTGATCAATATTTGCGCAGCGCGCCCAACCGATGGCGCGCTGCCCGCCGGCCGGGATTCGACCCTCGCGCAGCCGGGTGAAGGTAAGCAGATCCGGGCGCTGTTGCAACGCATATCCGGCCAATGCGTCGGCGCCATCGCAGCCCTGCACCGCCAGTGTCAGGCGTTCGGGCCAGGCGCTGTCGAGGTTGCCTTGATTGCTGAGGCTGATGTCGTAGAGGCCATCCTGCGCCGAGAGCTTCAGGCCCACACGACTGTCGAGCGTATCGCCACGCGCCACAGCGATTAGCGTCGTCAGGCTCCAGGCCCTGCGATCATTGGCCAGCGGCAGGCGAAACCAGATCAACCCGGCCAGATGAGCCGGTGGATCGGCGCGTAACCCGGCGCCGAGTTTGCTCAGTTGCCGCGGGTCCGCCAGCAACTCACGGCGCTCGCCGCCTCGCTCGATGGGCACTTCGCTTTCCACGACCGGCGCACCATCGGCCTCCGGCAACAACGCCACGCCATAAGCCGGCAGCGCCAGATAAAACGGTTTCGAGGTAATACGGCTCCAGGCCTTGGCCCACTGCCGGGCCTGATTCGGGTCGAACAGCCCACGCCGTGGATCGCTCACCGCGTGCACCTGCAACACGCTGCTGTCGACCGTCGCCAGCAACGCCGGCAACTCGGCGCTGTCGAGCCAGGCCGGCAATGCGGTGATGCTCAGCGGCAAGGACGCCGGCAGAACGGCACGCAAATGCGCGAGGAATTCACGGTAGGCCGGTAACCGGGCGTTGCCCGCATCGTGGTCGATTTCCACGCCGGAAAGGATCAGCCCCTGCCCTTGCCAATCCCTGAGCACTTGCTGGATCTGCGCCGTGGCCTCGTCCCGATCCAGCCCCTTGAGCTGGCCATCCAGACGAACCACCACAATCAGCGGCCGACCATCACGCTTGAGCAGCGCCGGATCGATCCGCGCGCGGCTCCAGCCGGCTTGCGGAAAGGCCTGCAAGGCCAGCACGCGCAAGGTCGAGAAATCGGCGCGGCTGTCGCGCAGCGCGGCGTCATGGGCCGGTGTCCATTGCCGTTGCCACACATAGAGTTGTTGATCGAGTGGTGGCGCGTCCGATTGCTCGCAACCGTTGAGCAACACCGCTGCCAGCAAAACGATCAAGCGTGCGAAAAAGACCATGAGAAACCTTATCCCTGAAATACAAAAAGGGCCTCTCAAAGGCCCTTTGTCGCTCTGCTCACTACCCTACTCAGCCGTTGGCTTGCGGGCAACGATCACCTGACTTTTCGCCACCACCGTGTCCAGCACCTGACTGCTTATGTGGGAGCGGGCTTGCTCGCGAAAGCGGTTTATCATTCAACATCTGCGTTGTCTGACACTCCGCTTTCGCGAGCAAGCCCGCTCCCACGTTGGATCAGTTGTGTAGCGCAGGTTTTGATACGCCAACGTTATCCAGCATCCGGTTCACCGCCAGTTCCGCCAGCATGACGATCTGTTGAATCGCCATCGCCGTGTGCCGGTGCGGCCCTTCCAGATACCCCGCAAAATCACTCGCCATGACACAGGCCTGGGCCAACGATTCACAGGTGTGGGCCAACAGGTCTTCGTCTTTGATATTCGGCGCAACCATAAACATGGTGCTCGGCTTGCGGGCTACGGGTGCTTTGAGGGCAGAGGGGTTGAGGTAGTGGTCGAGCGCGCGTTCGGCGGCTTCGTTGAGCTTTTTTGAATCGAGGGATTCGTAGGGGGAACCGTCGTCCGCTTCGGGCGGATTTGGGGTTGCTTTGAACATGGTGACACTCCATTCGAGAACTGGAGTTCGCCAACACTGCGACCAAGCAGAAGGGTGGCGAACCATACGCGGGTTGGTCGACCAGGGAATGGAACCCGGCAGGGCCTAAGCCCTCCCACGCACAGCTCGCCATGAAGCAAGCACAAAAGTGCGCCATTCTAAACCTGGGCGACCAAACCCGATCACTGAATTTGCAGCGCCCCCCAAAGCCTATCCCCCGGACTTCTGACACGACAACCGCTAGAACTTGTCGGGTTCGTCCTTCAGAACGGCCAAATCTGTAGGATGTTGGCAAATATTTTCAGGCCAGCCGAGACCTAATGTGGGAGCGGGCTTGCTCGCGAAGGCTGTTTAACATTCAACATGGGAGTTGTCTGATACACCGCTTTCGCGAGCAAGCCCGCTCCCACAGAGGGATTTTCTGTGTTGTCTGGTTCAGTTACAGATCCAACACCAACGGCTGCGAACCCTGTGCCGGCACCGCGCAACAGATCAGCACCTCTCCAGCGTCGGGCACTTCCGCGGGGGGCTGTGGATAATTCACCTCTCCGCTGATCAACCGGGTCTTGCAGGTCCCGCAGGAACCGCCGCGGCAACTGAATTCCGGGCGCAGACCTCGGCTTTCCGCCAACTCCAGCAAGCTGCCACCGTCCGGCTGCCAACGCGCTTCTTTGGCAGAGCGCTGGAACACGACGGGCACCGAAACGGTAGCGGCCGGCAATTGCTCGATGACCACCGCGTCCGGGTCCGGCTTGCGACGCAGCGTCGACGGGCCAAAGGTTTCGGCATGAATCCTTGAATCAGGGACATCCAGATCCCGCAGGCTGTCGTACAGCCCCTGGGTAAAACTTCCCGGACCGCACAGGACAAAATCCACTTGGTCGTAGTCCTCCACCTCAAGAGTAGTCTTGAGCAAGTCGGCGTCGATGCGCCCTGTCAGGTCGTAATCTTCACCCTCACGGGCATCGGCCTCCGGCTGACTGAGCAAACGCAGCACCCGCACCTCATCACCGAGGCCGTCGAGCAGGCGATCCAGCTCAGGGCGAAACGGTTGATCGGCCAAGGTCCGCGAGCTCTGGAAGAACCACACAGGACGGATGCGCCGCGTGCGCAGGCCTTGATAAACCACCTCCCGCAGCATCGACAGCAGCGGCGTGATCCCCACGCCAGCGGCCAATAGCACCAGCGGCCGACGCTCATTCGGCGCCACGGTGAAATGCCCTTGAGGCGCCCGGGCTTCCAGTACATCACCGACACGAATTGCTTCATGCAGGTGCGTAGACACCAACCCGTCACGCTTCACGCTGATGCGGAAAAAGTCATCGGACGGCGCGCTCGACAGGCTATAGGTGCGGATATGCACATCGCCTGCAATGTTGAACCGCAAGGGCAAATGTTGCCCGGCCTGAAACACCGGCAACCCGGCGCCATCGGCAGGCTCCAGATAGATCGAACGGATGTTGTGGCTTTCCTGTTCGATGCGCGTCACTCGCAATGGCCGCCAGTGATCCCCCAGGGCCTGGGCTTGCAGACGTGCGTTCGCCTGGGCCCAGGTGCCGGTCAGCAAACTGGTGGGCGACACGCCGTCAAAGCGCCAGCGCAAGGCCAGCGCCGAGGGCCGACGCACCGCGTGCTCCACCTCGAATGTCCACAGCCGCTCAGCCCCTTGAAAGGCTTCGATCTGCGGGCCTTCAAGGATGACTTGCGTGCGACCGCTGAGGTGCAGCAAATCGCCCGAATCGAAATCGATGAACAGCAAACCGGCCCGAGGGTTGATCAGCAGGTTGCCCAAGGTATTGAAGAACAGGTTGCCGGCGAAGTCCGGGATGGTCAGGCGATTGCCTTCTATCTGGACGAAACCGGCCTGGCCGCCCCGATGAGAAACGTCCACCGAGCGTTGGCCATCGACGTCCACATAACTGGCGACAAAGAAAGTATCGGCACCGGCGATCATGGCTTTGGCCGTTTCATCCAGCTCAGTGAGATGCTGCGCAACACGGGTCGCCGGATCCGCCAACGGCACCGAGCGAAATTGCCGCAACTGGATGTATTGCGGGCAATTGCCGAAGGATTGCTCCACCGTCACTTCGAAGCCGTTCGCCGTTACAGCGCCGACTCGACCATTGAGACGATTGCGACGCCGGGTGTGCAGCTCGATACCGAGCAGACCGATCGCCGCCCCGTCTTGCAGTTGTGCAGGGTCGTCGCGACCGGGCAGGCTGCCGATCTCCAACAGCCCGGGCTCGGGGGACTTCGCAAAGCCCGGCGCGCCTTCAAGAATGCTGGCCCAAGGGTTGCCGTCAGCATCCACCGCGCCGTACAGCATGAACGGCAGTTGCTGATAGAACGTACGGTGTTGGTCCGGCATCTCGCGGCGAATCACCCTACGGCCCAATGCGTCCATTCGCTCGGCGACGCCCACGTGAGCCTGCAATTGTTTCTCGCCTGCATGCCAAGGTGAATGTTCCATAACGGCTTCTCCCCTGCGCTGATTGCGCAATAAGAACAGCCCGGCTGAGCTCGGGCCGTGAGCATCAGGCAGTTTTTTGCAAACCGGCGACGGTGCGCGGCATGCCGACAAACCCTGGCAAGGCTTCAACGCGCGCCAGCCAGGCGCGGATGTTGGCGTAGTCGTCCAGCGACACATTGCCTTCCGGAGCATGGGCGATGTAGCTGTAGGCGGCGATGTCGGCGATGGTCGGCTCGCTACCGGCCAGATAGGCCGTTTCGCCCAGTTCCTGATCGATCACTTTGAGCCAGGTGTGAGAATAGGCGATCACCTCTTCAGCGTTGTAAGGCGCACCGAATACAGTGATCAGCCTTGCTCTGCCGGGGCCAAAGGCAATCGGCCCGGCGGCGACCGACAACCAGCGCTGAACCTTGGCTGCACCGACCGGATCGGTTGGCAGCCAGCGACCGTTGCCATATTTTTGCGCAAGGTAGACCAGGATCGCGTTGGAGTCGGCCAGCACCATGCCTTGATCCTCAATCACCGGAACCTGGCCAAACGGGTTGAGCGCTAGAAAGTCCGCTTGCTTGTGCGCGCCCTTGGCCAGATCGACGAAAATCAGCTCGGTCGGCAGTTGCAACAAAGACAGCATCAGCTCCACACGGTGAGCATGGCCAGAACGTGGGAAATTGTAGAGTTTGATGGCTTGCATGGTTGGCTCCGCTGGGTAGTGGCGCCGTTCAGGAACGATCAGCGCCGATGGGGGCCTATCTTCCACCCGCAGCCAAAACAACAGAATGACCAGCAAATGCAATCCATTATTTCAGCCAGCGCAATAAACCCTCAGCCATGCAAGGCCGGGTGTTCGCGCAGCACCTTCACCACGAAGTCCACAAAACTGCGAACCCGCGCCGGGGCCTTGCGCCCACCCTGGTAGACCACGTGAATGGGCAATGGCGGCAGTTCGAAGTCAGCCAGGACGATTTCCAGCTCACCGGCGGCGATCTTGCTCGCCACTTGATAGGACAGAACCCGGGTCAGGCCCAATCCCATGGCGGCGGCAGTGATAGCCGCTTGATTGGCGGAGACCACAAGACGCGGTTCCGGGCGAACGCTGATCGGTTCTCCCGCTTCAAGGAACGGCCAGCTCCTGGGCTGCCCGATGGATGAGGTAGCGATGATCGGGGCACTGCTCAAATCCGCAGGATGCCGAGGCCGGCCATGGTCAGTCAGGAAACCCGGGGAAGCGCAGATCACCCGCCGCACTTCGCCCACTCGAATGGCATGCTGATTACTGTCAGGCAACTCACCGATGCGCACAGCCACATCAATGCCCTCCTCGACCATGCTCACCACCCGGTCGACCAGCACAGCGTTGATGCTGACTTCTGGGAATTGAGTCAGGTAGCCGACCATGAGCGGCGTGACGAACAAATCACCGAACAATACCGGCGCGGTGATCGTCAGTTGCCCACGGGGCTGGGCATGGCTCCCGGCGGCCGAATCCTCGGCTTCCTGCACTTCGGCGAGAATTCTCCGACAATCCTCCAGATAACGCTGACCCGCCTCGCTCAAATGCACGCTGCGGGTGGTGCGCGTCAGCAACTGAGTGCCGATGCGCTGCTCAAGCGCCGCCACTGCCCGGGTAACGCTGGCCGCCGACATCCCCAAACGCCGCGCCGCCGCCGAGAAACCTTGGTCCTGGGCGACAGCGGCGAAGACCTGCATTTCCTGGAATCGGTCCATCGGATATGTCCTTCGTTCAGGTAAAAAAAATCGCAACCGTAGGCTGCGATTTTTGTTGTTTCGATCACCTGTGGATAACTTATTCCACCGTCACCGACTTCGCCAGATTTCGTGGCTGGTCAACGTCAGTGCCTTTCAACACCGCCACATAGTACGAAAGAAGCTGCAACGGAATCGTGTAGAGGATCGGCGACAGGATGTCGTGGATGTGCGGCATGTGCACAACATGAGTGCCTTCACCGTTGGTCATGCCGGCCTGCTCGTCGGCGAAGACGATCAGTTCACCGCCGCGGGCGCGGACTTCCTGGAGGTTGGACTTCAACTTCTCCAGCAACTCGTTGTTCGGCGCCACGGTGACCACCGGCATATCGTTATCCACAAGCGCCAGCGGGCCATGTTTCAGCTCGCCCGCCGGATAGGCTTCAGCGTGGATATAGGAGATTTCCTTGAGCTTGAGAGCCCCTTCCATCGCCACCGGGAATTGTGCGCCGCGACCGAGGAACAGCGTGTGGTTTTTCTCGGCGAACAGCTCGGCGATTTTCTCCACGGTGCTGTCCATGGCCAGGGCTTCGCCCAAACGGGTCGGCAGGCGACGCAGTTCTTCGACCAGTGTGGCTTCGACGCCTGCGGCCAACGTACCGCGAACCTGACCCAGGGACAGGGTCAGCAACAGCAGACCCACCAGTTGAGTGGTGAAGGCTTTGGTCGAGGCCACGCCGATTTCGCGACCGGCCTGGGTCAGCAGGGTCAGGTCCGATTCACGCACCAAAGAGCTGATGCCGACGTTGCAGATTGCCAGGCTGGCGAGGAAACCCAGCTCTTTGGCATTGCGCAGGGCGGCCAGGGTGTCGGCGGTTTCACCGGACTGAGAGATGCTCACGAACAGGGTGTTCGGCTGCACCACTACTTTGCGATAGCGGAATTCGCTGGCGACTTCGACCTGGCACGGGATGCCGGCCAGTTCTTCGAGCCAGTAACGGGCAACCATACCAGCGTGATAGCTGGTGCCGCAGGCGACGATTTGTACATTGCGCACCTTGGCGAACAGCTCGGCCGCTTGTGGACCGAATGCCTGGACCAGCACCTGATTCTGACTCAGGCGACCTTCAAGGGTGCGCTGCACAACGGCCGGTTGCTCGTGAATTTCCTTGAGCATGTAATGCCGGAACTCGCCTTTGTCGGCGGCTTCGGCCCCGTCACGGTACTGAACGCATTCACGTTCGACGAGTGCGCCGTTGACGTCCCAGATCTGCACGCTGTCGCGGCGAATTTCGGCGATATCGCCTTCTTCCAGGTACATGAAGCGGTCAGTGACCTGACGCAGGGCCAATTGGTCGGAGGCGAGAAAGTTTTCACCCAGGCCCAGACCGATCACCAATGGGCTGCCACTGCGGGCCGCCACCAGACGATCCGGTTGCCGAGCGCTGATCACCGCCAGACCATAAGCGCCGTGCAGCTCTTTGACAGTCGCTTTCAGGGCCAGGGTCAGGTCGGGCAGCTCTTTGAGCTTTTCGTTGAGCAAATGCGCAATGACTTCAGTGTCCGTGTCCGATGTAAACACGTGGCCCAGGGCCTTGAGCTGCTCGCGCAGGGCTTCGTGGTTCTCGATGATGCCGTTGTGCACCACCGCCAGATCGCCTGAAAAATGCGGGTGAGCGTTGCGTTCGCAGGGCGCGCCATGGGTTGCCCAACGGGTGTGGGCAATGCCCAGACGACCGACCAGAGGCTCTTCGATCAGCGCCTGTTCCAGTTCGCTGACCTTGCCCGGCCGACGCAGGCGCAAGAGTTTTTCATCGTTGGTGTACACCGCCACGCCGGCGCTGTCATAACCACGGTATTCCAGACGCTTGAGGCCTTCGAGCAGGATGGCGGTAATGTTCCGTTCTGCGACTGCACCAACAATTCCACACATGCTAGTTCTCCTGACTGACAGCGGCGCAAATCACATTGATGCCGCGGGCCTGAATCTGATCGCGGGCCGCAAGCGGCAGGCGATCATCGGTAATGAGGGTATGGACGCTGCTCCATGGCAGCTCCAGATTGGGAATCTTGCGGCCGATCTTGTCGGCCTCGACCATCACGATCACTTCGCGGGCGACCTCGGCCATGACACGGCTCAGGCCCAGCAACTCATTGAAGGTGGTAGTCCCGCGCACCAGATCGATGCCATCGGCACCGATGAACAATTGATCGAAGTCATATGAGCGTAGTACCTGCTCTGCCACCTGGCCCTGGAAGGACTCGGAATGCGGGTCCCAGGTACCACCGGTCATCAACAGCACCGGTTCATGCTCGAGTTCACTCAAGGCATTGGCGACATGCAGGGAGTTGGTCATCACCACCAGACCCGGTTGTTGACCGAGTTCCGGGATCATCGCGGCGGTGGTGCTGCCGCTGTCGATGATGATGCGCGCATGCTCGCGAATCCGCGTGACCGCGGCTCGGGCAATGGCCTGCTTGTATTTGGAAACCGGTTGGCCAATGTCGGCAACCAGCTCCTGAGGCATGGTGACCGCCCCGCCATAACGACGCAGCAACAGACCGTTGCTTTCAAGCGCTGCCAGGTCCTTGCGAATCGTAACTTCCGAGGTTTCGAAACGCTTGGCCAATTCATCCACACTGACTTCCCCCTGCTCATTGAGCAAGGCGAGGATGTTGTGGCGACGTTGGGGTGTGTTGCGTTTCGACATGGTCTAGTAAGTTTCGATTCGAAAGATAACGTAAGCAATCAAAACCTATCAACGAAACTTCGTCAAGCGAGAGATGACAAAAAAGATCTGTGGATAAACGCATCGCGGGCAAGCCTCGCTCCTACGGACAGTGATATCTCGTAGGAGCGAGGCTTGCCCGCGAAAGCAATCTCATAGACGCCGCATCATGCGCTGTGGATAACTTAACGCTTCTTGATCTTCTCCGGCCGCTTCCAGCCGTCGATGTTCTTCTGCCGAGCCCGGCCCACGGCCAACTGAGCGTTATCCACATTCTGAGTAATGGTCGAACCGGCCGCCGTGGTCGCACCCGACGAGATATCCACAGGCGCCACCAACGAGTTGTTGGAGCCGATAAACACATCTTCGCCCAGCACGGTTTTCCACTTGTTCGCACCATCGTAGTTACAGGTGATGGTACCCGCGCCGATGTTGGTACGTGCCCCGACCTCGGCGTCGCCCAGATACGTCAAGTGACCGGCCTTGGCGCCTTCACCCATGTGAGCGTTCTTCAGTTCAACGAAGTTACCCACATGCGCGCGAGCTTCCAGCACCGTGCCGGGACGCAAACGAGCAAACGGGCCGGCATCGCTGCCTTCGCCGAGAATCGCGCCTTCGATATGGCTGTTGGCCTTGATCACCACGCCTTTACGCAAGGTGCTGTCCTTGATCACGCAGTTCGGGCCGATCACCACGTCGTCCTCGATGACCACTTTGCCTTCGAGGATCACGTTGATGTCGATCAGGACGTCGCGGCCGACGATGACTTCGCCGCGTACATCGAAACGGGCCGGGTCGCGCAGGGTCACGCCCTGAGCCATCAATCGACGAGCGGCGCGCAGTTGATAATGACGCTCCAGCTCGGCCAGTTGTTTGCGGTCGTTGGCGCCCTGCACTTCCGTGGCGTCATGGGGGTGTTCGGTAGCCACCACCAGACCATCGCTGACTGCCATGGCGATCACGTCGGTCAGGTAATACTCGCCTTGGGCGTTGTTGTTGGAGAGCCGGCTCATCCAGTCGCCCAGGCGCTCGAAAGGCACCGCCATAATGCCGGTATTGCCTTCGGTGATCGCGCGTTCGGCTTCATTGGCATCTTTCTGCTCGACGATGGCGGTCACCTTGCCGGCGGCATCCCGGACGATGCGGCCATAGCCAGTCGGGTCATCCAGTTCAACGGTCAGCAACCCCAATTGCTGTGGTGCCGCCCGCTTGAGCAGACGTTGGAGGGTTTCGACTTCAATCAACGGCACATCGCCGTAGAGAATCAGCACCGTGTCGGATTCGATGAACGGCACCGCTTGGGCCACGGCATGACCGGTCCCCAGCTGTTGGTCCTGCAGGACAAAATTCAGGTCATCGGCGGCCAGACGCTCGCGCACCACTTCGGCACCATGACCGATCACAACATGGATGCGCTGTGGATCAAGTTGCCGGGCGCTGTGGATAACATGGCCAAGCATTGAGTTACCGGCAATCGGATGCAGGACTTTCGGCAAGGCCGAACGCATGCGGGTGCCTTGCCCGGCAGCGAGGATAACAATTTCAAGGGACATGACTGGCTACCAATCCTGGGTGGTCAGCAACTGCGACCAGGTGATGAAAATCGGAAAAGAAAAAGGGTAGCCGAGGCTACCCTTTTTAATAATCGCACAACAAGTCGATGGCCGATTAGTGGCCGAACTTCTTGCGGATCTGCTGGACGGTGCGCAGCTGAGCTGCGGCCTCGGCCAGACGTGCGGCAGCAGAACCGTAATCGAATTCCGCGCCTCGCTCATGCAAGGCTTTCTCGGCAGCCTTAACGGCTTCCAAAGCTGCGGCTTCGTCCAGGTCGGCAGCACGTTGCACGGTGTCGGCAAGAACCTTGACCATGTTCGGCTGAACCTCGAGGAAACCACCGGAGATGTAATACACCTCCTCTTCCCCGCCCTGCTTGATCAGGCGGATCGGGCCCGGCTTGAGATTGGTGATCAGCGGCGCGTGACCCAGGGCGATACCAAGATCACCCAGAGCACCGTGTGCAACCACCATCTCGACCAGGCCGGAGAAGATTTCCCCTTCCGCGCTGACGATATCGCAATGGACTGTCATAGCCATCTGATTGCCTCAACCTAAATTAGCGCCCGTTGCCGGGCGCCGGGATTACAGTTTCTTGGCTTTCTCGATCGCTTCTTCGATGCCGCCGACCATGTAGAACGCTTGTTCTGGCAGGTGGTCGTAGTCACCGTTGAGGATGCCTTTGAAGCCAGCAATGGTGTCTTTCAGGGAAACGTATTTACCCGAAGCACCGGTGAAGACTTCAGCCACGAAGAACGGCTGCGACAGGAAGCGCTGGATCTTACGAGCACGGTTTACCAACTGTTTGTCGGCTTCCGACAGCTCGTCCATACCCAGGATCGCAATGATGTCCTTCAGTTCTTTGTAACGCTGCAGAACATACTGAACGCCGCGAGCGGTGTCGTAGTGGTCCTGACCGATCACGTTCGGGTCCAGCTGACGCGAAGTCGAGTCCAGTGGGTCTACCGCCGGGTAGATACCCAGGGAAGCGATGTCACGGGACAGAACGACGGTGGCGTCCAAGTGGGCGAAGGTGGTCGCTGGCGACGGGTCAGTCAAGTCGTCCGCTGGTACGTATACCGCCTGGATCGAGGTGATCGAGCCGTTCTTGGTCGAAGTGATACGCTCTTGCAGAGTACCCATCTCTTCGGCCAGGGTCGGCTGGTAACCTACTGCCGAAGGCATACGGCCCAGCAGTGCGGATACTTCAGTACCGGCCAGGGTGTAACGATAGATGTTGTCGACGAACAGCAGAACGTCGTTACCTTCGTCACGGAACTTCTCGGCCATGGTCAGGCCGGTCAGAGCTACGCGCAGACGGTTTCCCGGCGGCTCGTTCATCTGACCGTAAACCAGTGCCACTTTGTCCAGAACGTTGGAATCCTTCATCTCGTGGTAGAAGTCGTTACCCTCACGAGTACGCTCACCCACACCGGCGAACACGGAATAACCGCTGTGCTCGATGGCGATGTTACGGATCAGTTCCATCATGTTTACGGTTTTGCCTACACCGGCACCACCGAACAGACCGACTTTACCGCCCTTGGCGAACGGGCAAACCAGGTCGATAACCTTGATGCCGGTTTCCAGCAGGTCGTTGCCGCCCGCTTGTTCAGCGAAGGTTGGCGCAGGACGGTGAATGCCCCAGCGCTCTTCGGTGTCGATCGGACCAGCTTCGTCGATCGGGTTGCCCAGTACGTCCATGATCCGGCCCAGAGTCGCTTTACCGACCGGTACGGAGATGGCTGCGCCAGAGTCAGTGACTTCCAGACCGCGCTTCAAGCCCTCGGTGGAACCCATCGCAATGGTACGAACCACGCCATCGCCCAGCTGTTGCTGAACTTCCAGGGTGGTTTCGGCCGCGCTTTGTACTTTCAGCGCGTTGTAGATGCTCGGTACGCTGTCGCGTGGAAATTCCACGTCGATAACGGCGCCGATGATTTGAACGATACGTCCGCTACTCATAGCTGGATCCTCTGAATATTTGAACCGTTAAACCGCGGCAGCGCCGCCGACGATTTCCGAGATCTCTTGGGTGATCGCAGCCTGACGCGCCTTGTTGTAGACCAGCTGCAAATCGCTGATCAAATCACCGGCGTTGTCGGTAGCGTTCTTCATCGCGATCATCCGCGCAGCCTGTTCAGCCGCGTTGTTCTCGACCACCGCCTGGTAGACCTGCGACTCCACGTAACGGACCATCAAGCCGTCAAGCAGCTCTTTGGCGTCCGGTTCGTACAGATAATCCCAGTGGTGCTTGAGTTCCTGATCCGGGGTTGCCACCAGTGGAATCAACTGCTCCACGGTAGGCTGTTGTGTCATGGTGTTGATGAACTTGTTGGACACCACGGACAGGCGGTCAATACGGCCGTCCAAGTAGGCATCCAGCATCACCTTGACGCTGCCGATCAAATCATTGATCGACGGCTCTTCACCCAAGTGGCTGATAGCTGCAACGACGTTACCGCCGAAGTTGCGGAAGAAAGCCGCACCCTTGCTACCAACAACACACAGATCGATCTCGACGCCGTTTTCGCGGTTTACCGCCATGTCCTTGACCAGGGCCTTGAACAGGTTGGTGTTCAAACCACCGCACAGACCACGGTCACTGCTCACCACGACGTAACCGACACGCTTTACTTCACGGTCGATCATGAACGGGTGGTGATATTCCGGGTTGGCGTTGGCCAGATGGCCAATAACCTGGCGGATGCGCTCCGCATAAGGACGGCTAGCAGCCATGCGCATTTGTGCCTTGCGCATTTTGCTGACCGCCACTTTTTCCATGGCGCTGGTAATCTTTTGCGTGCTTTTGATGCTCGCAATCTTACTGCGAATCTCTTTTGCGCCTGCCATGTAACACCTATCAGGTTAGCAAGCGGGAGCCTTGCGGCTCCCGCTGCGGCTTACCAGGTTTGGGTGGCCTTGAACTTCTCGATACCGGCTTTCATGCCAGCATCGATTTCGTCATTGAAGTCACCCTTCACGTTGATCTTCGCCATCAAATCGGCGTGATCGCGGTTGAAGAAAGCAATCAGCGCTTGTTCAAAGCTGCCGATCTTGGCGATTTCGACGTCAGTCAGGAACCCACGCTCAGCGGCATACAGCGACAGCGCCATGTCAGCGATCGACATTGGTGCGTATTGCTTCTGCTTCATCAGCTCGGTAACGCGCTGACCATGCTCAAGTTGCTTACGGGTCGCTTCGTCCAGGTCAGAAGCGAACTGGGCGAATGCCGCCAGTTCACGGTACTGAGCCAGAGCGGTACGGATACCACCGGACAGCTTCTTGATGATCTTGGTCTGAGCGGCACCACCCACACGGGATACCGAAACACCGGCGTTCACAGCAGGACGGATCCCGGAGTTGAACATGGCCGATTCCAGGAAGATCTGACCGTCGGTGATGGAAATCACGTTGGTCGGAACGAACGCGGAAACGTCGCCAGCCTGGGTTTCGATGATCGGCAGTGCGGTCAGGGAACCGGTTTTGCCGGTCACTGCGCCGTTGGTGAACTTCTCTACGTATTCTTCCGAAACGCGGGATGCGCGCTCCAGCAGACGGGAGTGGAGATAGAACACGTCGCCTGGGTAAGCTTCACGGCCTGGTGGACGGCGCAGCAGCAGGGAAATCTGGCGGTAAGCCACTGCTTGCTTGGACAGATCGTCATAAACGATCAGCGCGTCTTCACCGCGGTCGCGGAAGTATTCGCCCATGGTGCAACCGGAGTACGGTGCCAGGAACTGCAGTGCTGCAGATTCCGAAGCGCTCGCCGCCACGACGATGGTGTTGGCCAGTGCGCCGTTTTCTTCCAGCTTGCGAACCACGTTGGCGATGGTCGATTGCTTCTGACCGATCGCTACGTAGACGCAGAAAATGCCGCTGTCTTTCTGGTTGATGATCGCGTCGATCGCCAGAGCGGTTTTACCGATCTGACGGTCACCGATGATCAGCTCACGCTGGCCACGGCCGACAGGGATCATGGCATCGACAGCCTTGTAGCCAGTCTGTACAGGCTGGTCTACCGACTTACGCCAGATCACGCCTGGAGCAACTTTCTCGACCGCATCGGTCTCGGTGTTGTTCAGCGGACCTTTGCCGTCAACTGGGTTACCCAGTGCGTCGACAACGCGACCCAGCAGTTCCTTACCAACCGGAACTTCGAGGATGCGGCCGGTGCACTTGGCGCTCATGCCTTCAGCCAGAGTCTGGTAAGAGCCCAATACAACGGCACCTACAGAGTCTTGCTCAAGGTTGAGAGCCATGCCGAAGACGCCGCCCGGAAACTCGATCATCTCGCCGTACATAACGTCGGCCAGACCGTGAATCCGCACGATACCGTCAGATACGCTGACGACTGTGCCTTCGTTACGGGCTTGGGAGGTCACATCGAGCTTGTCGATGCGGCCCTTGATAATTTCACTTATTTCGGAAGGATTGAGTTGCTGCATTGCTCTGCTGCCCCTTCAAACTCAAGATTTCAATGCTTCGGCAAGGTTTGCGAGTTTCCCGCGAACCGAGCCATCGATAACCAGGTCGCCGGCGCGAATGACAATGCCCCCAATCAGGGATTTGTCTTCCTCGACTTGCAGGCGCACTTCCCGGTTGAGTCGTGCACTGAGAACCTTGGCGAGTTTGTCTTGCTGTTCTTGGTTCAATGCAAAAGCACTGGTGACTTCAACGTCTACCGACTTCTCTTGTTCAGCCTTGTACAGGTCAAACAGAGCGGCGATCTCCGGCAACAGCGGGAGACGGTCGTTTTCGGCAACGACGTTAATGAAGTTCTGTGCCTTGGCATCAAACTTGTCGCCGCACACGTCAATAAACGTGGCGGCCTTGTCTGCGCTCGTCAGTCGCGGGGCCTTGAGCACGCGCTGCATGGTGTCGTCTTGCGACACTGCTGCAGCCAGGCCGAGCATGGCTGACCAAGAGGCCAGTTGCTGGTGGGCCTGGGCGTGCTCGAAGGCTGCCTTAGCGTAAGGTCGGGCCAACGTGGTCAATTCTGCCATGATCGCCCTCGCTTAAATTTCAGCAGCCAGTTTGTTTACCAGCTCCGCGTGCGCGTTTTGATCGATTGTGGCACCCAGGATCTTCTCGGCGCCGCCGACAGCCAGCGCACCCAGTTGGGCACGCAGCGCGTCTTTGACACTGTTCAGTTCCTGCTCGATCTCGGCCTGAGCCTGAACCTTCACACGGTCAGCGTCGATACGGGCTTTTTCAACAGCCTCTTCAACGATCTGGTTACCGCGTTTCTTGGCTTGCTCAATGATTTCGGCTGCCTGAGCTTTCGCTTCGCGCAGTTGTTGACCCGCTTTATCTTGGGCCAACTCCAGGTCGCGAGCTGCTCGGGCGGCAGCGTCCAGTCCATCCGCGATCTTCTTCTGACGTTCGTGCAAAGCCGCGATGACCGGAGGCCATACGAACTTCATGCAAAAAAGTACAAAAATTAAGAACGCAACGGACTGGCCAATCAGGGTTGCATTAATGTTCACGCCAACACCTCGCTCGTTCGTTGCACAACACACCAATCACTCGACGATTCGAGTGATTAGCCAGCGAGTTGACCAACGAATGGGTTCGCGAAGGTGAAGAACAGAGCGATACCAACACCGATCATGGTTACGGCGTCGAGCAGACCGGCAACGATGAACATTTTAACCTGCAGCATTGGAACCATTTCCGGCTGACGCGCAGCGCCTTCCAGGAATTTGCCACCCAACAGGCCAAAACCAATTGCGGTACCCAGTGCGCCCAGGCCGATCAACAGTGCAACAGCGATAGCGGTTAGACCAACTACAGTTTCCATCTTTCCTCCCGACTTTTACGTCGTATGGTTTAGGTTTTTTAGATTTTAAAGCGGTAAAACAAATCGTTTCATAGCCCGTTCAGGGCACCCACCCGTTTGACCGGGCGGGACATCAGACCAGTCGAGACTGGTCTTAATGGTTCTCTTCGTGCGCCATCGACAGGTAAACGATGGTCAGCATCATGAAGATAAACGCCTGCAGGGTAATGATCAGGATGTGGAACACAGCCCACGCCCACTGCAGAACTACGCCCAGGCCGCTAAGCCAGAGCAGACCGCTGCCGAACATCACAGCGATCAGAATGAACACCAGCTCGCCGGCATACATGTTGCCGAACAGACGCAGAGCCAGGGAGATCGGCTTGGCGATCAGGGTCACGAATTCCAGCAGGAAGTTCACCGGAATCAGCAGCGCCTGAACGAGGATGTTCTTGCTGCCGAACGGGTGCAGGGTCAGTTCGCCGATAAAACCGCCGAGGCCCTTGATCTTGATGCTGTAGAAGATGATCAGTGCGAAAACCGAGAACGCCATGCCCAGGGTCGCGTTCGGGTCGGTGGTCGACACGGCGCGGAATGGGATGTGGTGGTCACCGGAGATCAGGATGGCCAGTTGAGGAATCCAGTCGACCGGTACCAGGTCGACGGCGTTCATCAGGAAGACCCAGACGAAGATGGTCAGTGCCAGCGGTGCGATCACCGGGCTACGGCCATGGAAGCTGTCTTTCACGCTGCCATCGACGAATTCGACCAATACTTCAACGAAGTTCTGCAAAGCACCAGGCTGACCGGAAGTCGCCTTCTTTGCCGCCATGCGGAAAAGAAGAACGAAAATCAGACCCAACGCGACCGACCAGCCGAGAGTATCGACGTGGAAAGCCCAGAAGCCCATTTCCTTGGCTTCTGCTGCGGTGTGGGCAAAACCCCACCCGCCAGTTGGATGCTGACCGAAGGTCAGGTTCTGCAAGTGGTGCTGGATATAGCCCGAAGCGGTTGTCTCTGCCATGGTTGCCTCAAACGCCCTAAGGTCTCGAAAGTCTTGTTCTCATAAGCAGGGGAGCGAACCAGCTGACCAGTTGGGTCAGCACGAAGACGCCGAATACTGCTAACGGCGCCAATGGCTTCACACCTGCAAACGTCAATGCAAACAGCACTGCCGTCAAAATCAGTTTGCCCGCCTCGCCGGCATAAAAAGACCGGACAATGGCTTGAGCTGCTCGGGCGCCGGAAAACCGAAATGCCCTGTGAGCGAAATAAATATTGGGAAGCAAGGCTATCAGGCCTCCGCAAAGTCCTGAGTACCCGGCAACGACTCCATACCATTGCCAGAGCGCCAAAGCGGCGATCAGCAAAACGACGAGTTGAGCCATTAACACCGGAAAAACAGCCAGGCGATGGAACGGCAAGCGGTCTGGCGTGCGGTTTTCCATCACTTTTACTCCCCAATGGTCGGCTGCCGAAATTCAATAACTTGGCATAATTTGTGCCGACAAAATGCGCGCAGAGTATAGGGGCGGTTCTGCCCCTATTCAACTGTCAGGTAGTGATTTCCGACTTCACGCTACAAGAGGAATTGTTTCAGCGGATGTGTGCAAGCACACCTTGAAGTTCATCAAGAGAGTTGTAGCCGATGACCAGCTGCCCCTTACCCTTCTTTCCGTGGCGGATCTGCACCGCAGAGCCTAGGCGTTCGGCCAGGCGCTGTTCGAGCCGGGCGATATCCGGGTCCGGTTTTGCCGGTTCCACAGGCTCCGGTTTGCCACTCAACCACTGGCGAACCAGTGCTTCAGTCTGGCGCACAGTCAGCCCCCGTGCGACAACATGTCGCGCCCCTTCAACCTGTTGGTTTTCCGGTAGACCCAGCAAGGCACGGGCATGACCCATTTCCAGGTCGCCGTGAGACAGCATGGTCTTGATGACTTCCGGCAGCGCAATCAGACGCAACAGGTTGGCCACGGTGACGCGGGACTTACCCACAGCCTCGGCCACTTGTTGCTGAGTCAGCTGGAATTCCTGCTGCAAACGCTGCAAGGCCACCGCTTCTTCGATCGGATTGAGGTCTTCACGCTGGATATTCTCGATCAGCGCCATGGCGATGGCGGTTTCATCCGGCACATCGCGCACCATCGCCGGGATGGTTTCCTGGCCAGCCTGCTGGCTGGCGCGCCAGCGGCGCTCGCCGGCGATGATTTCGAAACGACCGCTGCCGATCGGACGAACCACGATCGGCTGCATCACGCCCTGGGCCTTGATCGACTGCGCCAGCTCTTCCAGCGCCTGGGGATCCATGTCGCGACGCGGCTGGTACTTGCCACGCTGGATCAGGTCCAGGGGCAGGTGCTGCAGCTCACGCTGATCGGCTTGCACCGCTTGCTCTTCCAGCGAGCTGACAGTCGGACCACTCAGCAGTGCATCCAGTCCACGTCCGAGACCTCGTTTCTTGACGGCCATGGGGATTCCTTAAGTTGCCTGAGCAGCGGCAATGCGTGAATTTTTGCGTTGACGGCGAACCATCTCTCCGGCCAATGCCAGATAGGCAATCGCGCCCCGCGATGATTTGTCGTACGCCAGCGCCGGCATGCCATAGCTTGGCGCTTCGGCCAGGCGGATATTGCGTGGAATCACGGTGTCGTAGAGCTGATCGCCGAAGTGTTCCTTGAGTTGCGCCGAGACGTCGTTCATCAGGCTCAGGCGCGGGTCGTACATGGTCCGCAACAGGCCTTCGACTTTCAGGTTCGGGTTCAGCAGTTCGGCAATGCGCTTGATGTTATCCACAAGGTCGCTCAACCCTTCGAGCGCGAAGTACTCGCACTGCATGGGGATAATGACCCCGTCGGCGGCAACCAGCGCATTGAGCGTGAGCATCGACAGCGACGGCGGGCAGTCGATCAAAATGTAATCGTAGTTTTCACGGATCGGCGCCAACGCACTGCGCAGGCGGCTTTCCTTCATCTGCATTTCCAGCAGAACGACTTCGGCCGCGGTCAGGTCACGGTTGGCCGGCAGCAACTGGTAACCACCATGCTCGGAGTAGTGCATGGCCTGGGCCAGATCGCATTCGCCGATCAGCAGGTCGTAGACCGAGTTTTCCAGGCCGTGTTTATCCACACCGCTACCCATGGTGGCGTTGCCCTGTGGATCAAGATCGATCAACAGCACCCGACGCTTGGTAGCGACCAGGGAAGCTGCGAGGTTGATGCAGGTGGTGGTCTTGCCCACACCACCCTTTTGGTTCGCTATCGCGAATACCTTAGCCATTCTTGCTTTTGTTCCCAATCATGCCGTGCGGCGCAGTATCAGCAGATGGCGTTGGCCTTGGCAACCGGGTACGGCCAGGGCGTGTTCGCTATCGAGGTGGAAGTCTGCCGGCAATGCTACCAGCTCATCGGCGGGATGAACGCCCTTCATTGCCAGCCAGCGTGTATCGGCGTCGCCCAAATGGCGAGTCCAGTTGCTGAAGTTTTCCATGCTGCTGAACGCCCGGGAAATAATCCCGTTGAATGGCAGTTCAGGCTGGAAGGCTTCGACGCGACTGTGGATAACTTGCAGGTTATCCAGTTTGAGTTCGAGTTTGACCTGGGTCAGGAAGCGGGTTTTCTTGCCGTTACTGTCCAGACAGGTCACCTGGGACTCGGGGAACAGGATGGCCAACGGAATCCCTGGCATGCCGCCGCCGCTGCCGACGTCCAGCCAGCGGCCGTTTTCGATGAACGACATCACGCTCAAGCTATCGAGCAGGTGACGGGAAACCATTTCGTCAGGATCACGCACGGCGGTCAGGTTGTAAGCCTTGTTCCATTTGATCAACAACGCCAGATAACCCAACAGCTGAGCGTGCTGGGTGTCTGTCAGTGTGACGCCGAGCTGGCGAGCACCTGTGGATAACTCTTCTGCGTGTTGCGAGGTAACCAACGAACTCAAGCGCTTTGCTCCAACTGACGGCCCGCGCCGCGTTTTTTCAAATGAATCATCAACAGCGAAATCGCTGCCGGGGTCACTCCCGGAATGCGCGACGCCTGGCCCAGCGTCTCCGGACGGGTCGCTCCGAGCTTGCTCTGGATCTCTTTGGAGAGACCGGAGATGTTCGTGTAATCGATATCCACAGGCAGTTTGGTGTCTTCGCTGGCCCGCAGGCGGGCGATTTCATCCTGTTGACGGTCGATGTAACCAGCGTATTTGGTCTTGATTTCAACCTGTTCGGCGACCTGTGGATCTTCTGCGCCGCCACCCGTCACGGCAATCAGACCAGCGTAGTCGATTTCCGGACGGCTCAGCAGGTTGAGCAAATTGTATTCATGGGTCAGTGGCGTACCGAATTTCTCGGCAATCGCATCGCCCTGCTCGGTGCCCGGGCGAACCCAGGTACTTTTCAGGCGTTGCTCTTCCAGATCGATGCTTTCGCGTTTTTTGCAGAACGCCGCCCAACGCACGTCATCCACCAGACCCAGTTCGCGACCTTTTTCGGTCAAGCGCAGGTCGGCGTTGTCTTCGCGCAGAATCAAGCGGTATTCGGCACGGGAGGTGAACATCCGATACGGTTCCTGGGTACCGAGAGTAATCAGGTCGTCGACCAGAACACCGATGTACGCCTCGTCGCGACGCGGGCACCAGGCATCTTTGCCCTGGGCACGCAGTGCGGCGTTGGCTCCGGCCAGCAAACCCTGGGCGCCGGCTTCTTCGTAACCGGTGGTGCCGTTGATCTGTCCGGCGAAGAACAAACCGGCAATGACTTTGGTTTCCAGGCTGTACTTCAGGTCACGCGGGTCGAAGTAGTCGTACTCGATGGCGTAACCCGGACGAACGATGTGCGCGTTTTCCATGCCACGGATCGATTGCACGATCTGCAATTGCACGTCGAACGGCAAGGATGTGGATATCCCGTTCGGGTACAACTCGTGAGTGGTCAGACCTTCCGGCTCGATGAAGACCTGATGGCTTTCCTTGTCGGCAAAGCGGTGGATCTTGTCTTCGATCGATGGGCAATAACGTGGGCCGATGCCTTCGATCAACCCGGCGTCGGAATACATCGGCGAACGGTCGAGGTTGGCAGCAATGATTTCGTGGGTCCGGGCGTTGGTGTGGGTAATCCAGCAGCTGACCTGCTTCGGATGCTGCTCTTTGGAGCCCATGAACGACATCACCGGAATAGGCGTATCCCCTGCTTGCTCGGTCATCACCGAGAAATCCACAGAGCGACCGTCGATACGCGGCGGTGTACCGGTTTTCAGGCGACCGACGCGCAACGGCAATTCACGCAGACGATGTGCCAGGGCAATCGACGGCGGATCACCGGCGCGGCCGCCGGAATAATTCTGCATACCGATGTGGATAAGTCCGCCAAGGAAGGTGCCGGTGGTCAGCACCACGGAATCGGCGAAGAAACGCAGGCCCATTTGGGTGACGACACCACGCACTTGTTCCTGCTCGACGATCAGGTCATCGGCGGCCTGTTGAAATATCCACAGGTTCGGCTGGTTCTCCAGAGTTTCGCGGACAGCGGCCTTGTACAGAATCCGGTCTGCCTGAGCGCGGGTTGCACGCACGGCGGGGCCTTTGCGGCTGTTCAATACGCGAAACTGAATACCACCTTTATCGGTAGCCATGGCCATCGCGCCGCCCAGGGCATCGATTTCCTTGACCAGATGGCTTTTGCCGATCCCACCAATGGCGGGGTTGCAACTCATGGCACCGAGGGTTTCCACGTTATGCGTCAGCAATAGGGTCTTTGCCCCCATACGTGCTGATGCAAGTGCTGCCTCGGTACCGGCATGACCGCCGCCGATGACGATCACTTCAAAACGGGAAGGGAAATCCACCACGCACCTCGTGCCTGCTTTAGTCAGGTAATCCGGAATAGTTTGAGCTCAGGTTCTTGGACCTGGTCGGCAAGTATAGGGACTTCGCCCTTCCTAAAGAACCCTTTGCACAAAATTTAACCAGCTGTGGAGAAGTCGAGGTTATAGAAATTAAAAAGAGAGAAATTTATTAAATCTTTGTTTTTATGTTTATTTCTACTGACCTACCTTTCTGTGGATAGATTCATACACGCCTTTATTTTCAATGTGTACAGAGATTCAAAACCCTGTGGTCATGTGCCAAGGAGGCCCTTGGATAACCGGTGTAAGCCTGTGGATGAAAGGGGTGGTTATCCACAGAGGCGGTTATCTTCAGTTTTGAGGCCTTGTTATCAACCGCCCTTAGCGGCAGTTATTCACAGGGCTTAATCCACAGAAAAGGACCGACCGAGCAAATCCCGGGCACGGAAAATCCGCCCAGACAGAAAAATCCGCTCGGCACTGGAGGACAATTTCAGAAAAGAGAGAACAGACAGGCCCGAACGGCCTGTCTGTGGATAACGAAGCGGACTATTTACCGATGCAGAAGCTGGAAAAGATCCTTCCCAGCAGATCATCGGAGCTGAATGCACCGGTGATTTCGCCCAACGACTGCTGAGCCTGGCGTAAATCTTCGGCCAGCAGTTCACCGGCACCTGCTAACGTCAGCTGTGCACGGCCGTGTTCGAGGGACGCACTCGCATGACGCAGTGCCTCCAGATGACGCCTGCGGGCACTGAAGCTGCTTTCAGAGGTCTGCTCGTAACCCATGCAAGCCTTGAGATGTTCGCGTAGCAGTTCCAGTCCCATGCCGGCGGATTTGGCACTGAGGCTGATGGTGACGTGGCCATCGTCACTGACTTCCAGGGCAACCGCTTCCCCGGTCAGGTCGGCTTTGTTGCGGATGAGTGTCACTTTTGCCGGATCCGGGCGGATTTCGAGGAATTCAGGCCACAGGGCAAATGGATCGAGGGCTTCAGGAGCCGTGGCATCGACGACCAGCAATACCCGATCCGCTTCGCCGATGGCTTTCAACGCCCGTTCGACGCCAATTTTTTCCACCTGATCGTCGGTATCTCGCAGACCGGCAGTGTCGACCACGTGCAACGGCATGCCATCGATGTGGATATGTTCGCGAAGGATGTCCCGGGTCGTACCGGCAATCTCGGTCACGATCGCGGCTTCACGTCCGGCCAGGGCATTCAGAAGGCTGGACTTGCCGGCATTCGGCCGGCCAGCGATTACCACTGTCATACCGTCACGCAGCAAGGCCCCTTGCCCGGCTTCACGGAGCACTGTGGATAATTCGTCACGCACTTTATCCAGCATGCTCAGCACGTGGCCATCGGCGAGGAAGTCGATTTCTTCTTCAGGAAAGTCGATGGCCGCTTCTACGTAAATGCGCAGGCCTATCAGTTGCTCGGTCAGGTTATGCACACGCTGGGAAAACGCTCCTTGCAACGAGCGCAGGGCATTTCGCGCCGCCTGTGCAGAACTTGCCTCGATCAGGTCGGCAATGGCTTCGGCTTGAGCCAGGTCGAGTTTGTCGTTGAGGAACGCGCGCTCGCTGAACTCACCCGGCCGGGCCAGACGGCAGCCCAGTTCCAGGCAACGTTTGAGCAACATATCCAGGACAATTGGCCCGCCGTGGCCCTGCAGTTCCAGCACATCTTCGCCGGTGAACGAGTTTGGTCCCGGGAAATACAGCGCGATGCCTTCGTCCAGCACCTCTTCGTTTTCGCTGAGGAACGGGCCGTAATGGGCAAACCGTGGTTTCAGTTCGCGACCGCTGATGGCTTTGGCCGCCACACTCGCCAGCGGCCCGGAAATACGGACGATGCCCACGCCGCCGCGACCTTGAGCGGTGGCGACGGCAGCGATGGTTTCACGAGGAACGCTCATAAACCGGTATCCAGACAAAAGTGACAGATAGCAAAACGCCCCACTAGGGGGCGTTTTGAGTGGTTATCCACAGTGTAAATCAGGCAGCTGCTTTGGTAGCCGCTTCGATCTTACGAGTGATGTACCACTGTTGGGCGATCGACAGGCAGTTGTTCACTACCCAGTACAGTACCAGACCGGCCGGGAACCACAGGAAGAAGAAGGTGAAGATGATTGGCATCAGCTTCATCACCTTGGCCTGCATCGGATCCGGAGGTGTCGGGTTCAACTGCTGCTGGATGAACATGGTTGCGCCCATGATGATCGGCAGAATGAAGAACGGATCCTTGATCGACAGGTCAGTAATCCACAGCATGAATGGCGCCTGGCGCATTTCCACGCTTTCCAGCAGAACCCAGTACAGCGAAAGGAAAACCGGCATCTGCACCAGGATTGGCAAGCAGCCACCCAGTGGATTGATCTTCTCTTTCTTGTACAGCTCCATCATGGCTTGCGACATTTTCTGCCGGTCGTCGCCATGTTGCTCTTTCAGCGCGGCCAGTTTCGGTGCCACTGCGCGCATGCGAGCCATGGATTTGTAGCTGGCAGCCGACAACGGGAAGAAAATCCCCTTGATCAGCATGGTCAGGAAGATGATCGAGAAGCCCCAGTTACCAACCAGCGCGTGGATATGTTGCAGCAACCAGAAGATTGGTTGGGCAATGAACCACAGAATGCCGTAGTCGACGGTCAGTTCCAGACCTGGGGATAACTCTTTCAGAACAGCCTGGCTTTTCGGACCTGCATACAGCACGGCGCTGGTTTCAGCTTTCGCACCTGGCGCGACAGTCATTGCCGGGGCGGTGTAACCGATAATGTAATTGCCTTTGCTGTCTTTACGGGTCTGGACGACGTTGTTTTCGCCCTTGGCCGGAATCCACGCGGTCACGAAGTAGTGCTGCAACCAGGCAACCCAGCCACCGGTGACGGTTTCTTTCAGCTGAGCCTTGTCCATGTCCTTCATCGACACTTTCTTGTACGGCTCGTTACTTGTCCACAGGGCGGCGCCCAGGTAAGTCGCGGTGCCGGTGGCAGTGCTGGAAGAAGGATCGGCGCTGGCGTCACGCTTCAATTGCGCGAACATTGCACCGGACCAGGGCTGAGCGCTCTGGTTGTCGACCAGGTAGGAAACGGTTACGTCATACAGGCCACGTTTCAGGGTGAAACGCTTGATGTAGTTGACGCCGTCCTTGCTGAACTTCAGGTCCACGACCAATTGGTCCTGACCGTCAGCCAGTTGATAAATCTTCTTCTCGGAGGAGTAAACCGGACGACCGGCTGGACTTGCGTCCGGGCCGTTGGTGCCGATCAAACCGCTCTGAGCCAGATAAGTCCGCTCGTTGCCGTTATCGAACAGCTGGAATGGAATTTCCGGATGGTCCTGGCGGCGTGGATACAGCGGCAGCGTCAATTGGGCAACATCGCCACCTTGTGGATCGATAGCCAGATTGAGCACATCCGTTTTGATCTGGATGAGGTCTTTGCCTGCAGCTACTGGTGTTTCAGCAGGTGCAGTTGCACTGGTATCGCTTGCGGCGCGTGGAATGTCGTCGCTGGCGGACGCATTATTGCCAGTCGCCGTATCCGGTAGGCCCGGTGCGGTAGTACTGGAAGCAACATTCTGAGTCGGCAGGGCAGCCTGGCCATAGTCCTGGTTCCATTTAAGAACCATAACGTAGGACACGATTGCCAGGGCGACGATCAGGATCGTGCGTTTGATATCCATGATTACTCGGCCATCGAAGAAGAACGGGAGGTAGGGATAGATGGAACCGGGTCATAACCACCGGGATTCCACGGATGACAGCGACCTAAACGACGAAAGGTCAGCCAGCCACCGCGCAGAAGGCCATGATTTTCTATGGCTTCTAACGCGTAGCAGGAACAACTGGGGTAGAAACGACAGTGATTGGCCATCAGGGGACTAATGGCATAGCGATAAAACTGGATCGGAACGAGTGCCAGTTTACGCATCGGGACTGTCTACCCCTACAGTTTCGGCTTTGACTGCTGGTACCGGCTGGCTGCGTGCCAGACGCTTCCAGAGTTTGCTGAAATGCTGAATCAATTCGGGGTTTTCTACGTCACCCAAACCTTTGCGCGCGACGATAACAATGTCCCAACCGACCAGTGAGTCCTGGTTCAGGCGAAACGATTCGCGCATCAGACGTTTGAGGCGATTGCGCTCGACGGAGAGCTTTACGCTCTTTTTCCCGATAACCAGCCCGAGACGGGGGTGATCAAGATCGTTGTTGCGCGCAAGGAGCAGGAGGTTTTTCCCCGGAACCTTGCCGGTAGGGGAGTCAAAGACTGCCTTGAAATGCCGGGGAGTAAGCAGACGCTTATCCCGACTGAAGTCCTGACTCACCTCCAGTGCCGGATTATCAAACTGCCAGACGCGCACGACCTTTGGCGCGACGACGCGACAGGACGGCACGACCGTTCTTGGTAGCCATGCGAGCACGGAAACCGTGGGTACGAGCGCGTTTGATAGTGCTTGGTTGGAAAGTACGTTTCATTGTCGTGTTACCTGGTTCGTCCACAACGGGCCGGAATGGCCCCCGTTTTAAGAGACCGGGGATTCTAGAGAAAGCAAGCCTCTAGGTCAATTTCCAACCAACGTTTCCTTATAAATAGATCTCCAGAGGTTTTGCTCGTCCGAAGGTCCTGCGCCAGATATAGAAATAAAGAAGGGAATTATTTAAAGCTTTTCTGTAAAGCTTATAAAAGCTAGGGACGCCATCATCTGTGGATAACTGCCTTTAGGCCATATAAACCGTGATGTACAGAGAATGACAACTACGCTGGAAAACGGTGGTCAGCCTGTGCTGCGCTGTCGGATAAGCTGTGTGTGGAAAGGGTAGTTATCCACAGGCAGGTTATCCACCGGGTTTCCCTCCCACTTGTCCAGTGCCCTCATGGGCGGTTATCCACAGAGCTTATGCACATACCGTCGGTCTTCTTTTCGAGGGTTAACGCATTGATAAATCATGCCCTGTGCGCAACCTGCATGTGGATAAGTGGGCGTCTGGCCGCTACAATGACCGCTTGTTTTTGCCTCACCGGCTTTCAACTTAGGGGATATCCGTGTCAGTGGAACTTTGGCAGCAGTGC